>DASYYX010000018.1:0-154217 GCA_035946795.1 Caulobacteraceae bacterium
GGAATTCCTGCGGCGGCGCCGATCGTCATCGCCCAGCCTATCGCGCCACCATGGGTTGCGCGGGCGCTGTCAAAGCAAATTCTATACTTGCGCTTGAAACGCCGCAGCGCAGCTCCCCACTTTGTTTTTCCTTGTGAACCGGGTGACTGGTTCGGCGCCATTTGGCGCCGAGACGCCCTATACTCTTGTGCTTTGACAGTGCCGTTAGGCGGGGCGCCCGTCGTTCAGGGGTGGACGATCGAGACGGCGACGCCAGGATGGGCGGCGGCAAGTTCAACGCGGGCCCCCAGTTGCTTGGCCAGGGCCTCGACGATACTGGTGCCGAGGCCTGGCTTGGCCGGGCCGGTGGGGATGCCGACCCCGTCGTCGTGCACCGACAGGGCCCACCCCGTCGCGGCGGACCGATAACGGACGAGGATTCTGCCGTGACGCCGGTCCGGGAAGGCGTGCTTCAGGGCATTGATCACCAGTTCGGTGACGATCAGGCCCAGGCTCACCGAGACATCGGCAGTGGCGACGGTGTCGTCCGCGTCGACCTCGAGCGAGAGCTGGTCGTGGTCGCGGATCATCGATGCGCCGAGACTGTCGCACAGCTTGGCGAAGTAGGTGCGCAACTGGACCTCTCCGAGACTGGAGGCCGTCAGCTCCTTTTGCAGCGCGCCCACCGACATCACCCGTTGGTGCGCGTCCAAGAGGTGAGCCCGGGTCTCCGCGGACTGTACGTGGCGGGCGCTCTGCAACAGGACGCTGGCGATGATCTGCAGGGAGTTGGCGACCCGGTGTTGCAGTTCCTGCAACAGGACGGCCTTCTCCCGCAGCATGTCGTCGCGCAGCTTCTCGGCTTGGCGGGCGTCGGTGACGTCGGCGACCGAGACGAGCAGGCGGACATCTTCGGGTTGCGCCCAGTCGAGAAGACTTGCGTGGAGCACCAGACGGCGCGGCCCTCTGGCGCCGGCGAGGTCCATCTCGTAGGCCGGGATCTCGGCGTCTCCGCGCGCCGTCGCCGCGAGCAAGGAGCGCAGTTGCGGGATGTCCCATTCTCCGGCGCCGAGCGCGAAGAGCGGCCGACCCACGACACTGGACGGGGAGATGTGGAAGGCCTGGCAGAAGGACAGACTCGCGGCGATGACGACGAACTCGCCGTCGAGGAGGAGCAGAGGCGCGGCCGACGAGGCGACGACCGCTAGGGTGAGGCTGTGGGCCGCTTCAGCAAGGATGGGCGTATGAGTCGCCATGGTTGACCTCTCAGGGCCGGAGCCGTGTGAATCTCGTGCATGCCGCGGCGTCGCCGCGGTCTGAACCGTCGGCTTGTCCGACCCGACGACACTTGCCGACCATAGCACCGTTTCAGCGTTGGGGCGGGGATTGTCAGCGCAAAGTCCGTGGCGCCGCCGCTCGCCGATCCCCATCTCAAAGGTCCTGGTCTCTCGCCACCCGATCGCCGGTCGCCGGCGCCGGCGTGCCCGCCAGCCGTCCTTCTGGAGAAAGCCCAATGACCCCGCCGCTCGCTGACATCGCCGAACCGGCTCCTGGGCCGGAGGGGCTCGAGAGCGCCCTCGCGGCCTGGGGCGTGATCAGGGTCCCGGTCGACTACTTCCACGTGGGAAGCTTCCGCTACACCAACGCCCTGGACGCTCTGGCCGAGGCGAAGCGGCAGCGCGCCCACCCAGACTGAGCGTGAAGCCACTCGCGGTGCGGACGCCTCTGCGCAGGAACGAACATGAACGACACCGACGCCGAGAAGCCCCTGCGCGAGAACGCCTACCTCAAGCAGCGGTGCGCCCGGCTTCAGGGCGACGTCACGGATCTTGGCGCTCAGGTCCTCAGGTTGCAGGCTCAGCTCGAGCGGCTGCATGGTCGCAGTCCATCGCTCGCCCGTCCTGATCCGCTTTCGGTCGGCCAGTAACGTCCGGAGCGCTGCCACCCTTGCGAAGCACGTTTGTTTCGCTCGCCGAGTGCGGCTAGCGGAGCTGACAAGTTAACGTCATCTGCCCGCAAAGAGTCCCATTCGAGCCGAAACTCACGCCGCCTGGGTCGCCTGCGCCCAGGCTTCATGGGCGCGGGCCCGGAACAGCCGCAGCGTCGGTCGGCGGATGAGGTGGGGTTGGGTGTTGAAGGTGTTGTAGACGGCGGCGTGGGTGGCGAGGAACCTTTGGGCTGAGCCCTGCGATTTGAACTTCTGCTGCTTGCGCTCTCGTCGCCGGATGGCGAGGTGGCTGTTCTCGGCGCGGTTGTTGGCCCGCGTGCCGCCCGGCCGGTGGCGATCGGCCAGGCCCAGCGCCTTGGCCGCCGCGCGGTACGAGGCGAGCTTGTCGGTGACGATCGTCTCCGGGTGGATCGCCTGGTTTCTGAGCAGGCGCCTCAGGAGTTTCAACGCGGCAGCCTTGTTGCGCCGCTTCTGGACCAGGACGTCCAGCACCTCGCCCTCGTCGTCGACCGCTCGCCACAGCCACATCCGACGCCCCGCGATCTTGACCACCATTTCATCCAGATGCCAGCGGCCGGTGGGCGCACAGCGCCGCCCGCGCAGGGTGGCGGCGATCAGCGGGCCGAACTTGATCGTCCAGCAGCGGATGGTTTCCCGGCTGACCTCGATCCCGCGCTGGGCGAGCAGCTCCTCTGCGTCGCGGATGCTGAGGGTGAAGCGGAAATAAAGCCACACCGCATGGCGGATCACATCCGGTGGGAAGCGGTGGCGCTTGAACGAGATCGGGGTCATGATCCCCGACCTGCAGACCGCTCCAGCGGCCGTCAACCGCCCCAGCGTCCACTTCACCCCCACCCGGAGACGAGTTGGAGTTAGCCTGTCAGCACCCCTGAACGCACGTTCGGCTCCGGCTTTTGGGACGGTCCAGAGTTGACCGGCGACAAAGGGGCCAAATGGCTTCGATTCTCGGACTGGCCCGCCGCACCGCTTAAGCGCGGGCCGCTCCGAAGACGCCAAGCTTCGCTTTATCCCAGTTGAGAAGCCACCTTTTATAATATTTACGGGACGTGGTATTGTAATTACGCAATCTAAGCCCACCTATCGCGTGGCGAACTTCGGCTCAATTGCTTGAACGATTCTCCGGCGTCGTTGATCAGCCCCGGCCGCTTCGGGGCCACCACCGCGCCGGTCCACCCCGGCGAAACCGAGCGAGACCAGCCGGTCGAGGCGACTACGTCCCCGCTTGAGCGGACCCGCGGCGGCCCTATCGGCGCGGGCTCTCTCCCAGCATTGGAGGCCCATGCCACCACGCGCCCACCGACACGTCGAACTACTACAGCTCTCGGAGCCGCTTATACGGTACGCTGGCGGCCTGAACTCTGACGCCAATGCGTCTTCATTGCTGGTGCGCCGTACGCTGAGCGCCGCGTTCGCGGAGCCCAACCTGCGTCCGAGCGCTGGACTGGAGGCTCCCTTACGTGGGGACATCGATCCCAGTTGGGCGCTGGCGCAGACGAGTCTGGCAGGGGGGAACCGGGCCGCCCCGGGTTCCACCAGTCTAGGCCGTTCTCAATCGTTCCGCGGCGCAAGATCCAGATAGATGGCCGTTGGGGAATCGACCGCGATGGAATTAACCTGCACGGCCAGTGAGCCGGATGCTAGCCAGCCGAGGGCGGCCCTTCTGGCGTCGGCGCTGGCCCTGGTTGGAAACCCGACCGAGGCGCGCGCCTTGGTTGCGCTTGTCCTTGCGGCCGCGCGCGGGGAAGCGCCGCACCCAGAGCCGCTTCGGCAGGTCGATCTATTCCGGCTCCTGCGACAGGCATATCATTCGATCGAGCGGTCTCGGTCGCGAAGGCGATTGCGCGACGCGACCCTGTCGGCCCTTGCCGCCCGTCAGGCGGCATCAATAGCTGACCGGAGCGGTTGATCGTCATGGAACAGCGGACCGCTCGCATCAATCTTACTTGGCAGACTCACGGGCCCGTCGTCGCGCCCGGGCGCCTCCAGATTGACACGGCGGCCGACCGTGTCGAGGCTCCTGAGACCGCCGAACACGGCTATTACGGCTCATGAAGACTCCAGCATCCAGGGCAAAGCCGCTATCTGCAGCGAGCCGGTTGAGAAATTTCATCGAAGCGGCCGAGGTGGACGGAGTCGCGCGGGAAGACATGACCCTGCGACTCACGTTCGCGGACGACAACCAGCTCAAGCGCGACGGTAGTCTCGCCCTCGAGGACATCAGCTTCAAGGGCGGGATCATGCGTTATCTCGGCGTGAGGATCGAGCGGGGAGGAGTTCGCGAAAGCGTGCTCGAGCATCCCGCAAGCCATCTGTGATCGATGGTGATGGATCCTGTCCGCGATCTGCAGAGGTCGACGGTCTTGCCAGACGCCACGCGCGCCCTGATGAAAGGCGCTGGATGGCGCAAAGATGCGGGGACCTTATCCGGGCTGCCTCCGGTGGGGGGCTTCCTCCGGATGTGGCTCAAGTAAACAACTTCAGATAAGCGACCCTGGTCCGGGATCACGCGCAATCGCCGGCTGGGTCGGCAGCGTCCGCGCAAGCCGGCCCATCTCCCGAAACGAAATCAGCCGACCCGCGGCTTCGTTCCACAGTGCCAGGCGCGGGCAACGCAGGCTGCCGACGAGGGTGAGGCGCGTGGCGGCGCGAAGCTCCGGTTCCTCGCGCATGACTTGGCCGAGCCGGTAGTAGGGGATGCGGCTGCTGAGGTGATGAACGTGATGAACGCCGATGTTGGCGGTGAACCATCGAAGCGGGGCCGGCAAGTCGTAGTGGGAGCTGCCGCGCAACGCCGCGTCGTCGAATGACCAGGCCCCATCACGCCGCCAATAGGCGTGCTCAAACTGGTGCTGGACAAAGAACAGCCACACGCCCGCGGAGGCGGCCAGGGTCACCAACGGCAGATAGACGATCAGGAACGGACCGAGCCCGAATATCCACGTCATGGCCACAGCCATCGCGGCGATGCCCAAGTCCGTGGCCAGCACCGAAACCCACGGCTTCCAACCCCCGCGCATCAGGCCCACCGGCAGTCGATGCTGTAGGAGGAAGACGAAGGCCGGTCCCACGCCGAACATCACCATGGGGTGCCGGTAGACCCGGTAGCCCAGGCGCCGCCAAGGTCCGAGGGCGCGGTACTCGTCGACTGTCAGCGTTTCGATCCCGCCCAGCGTGCGCCGGTCCAAGGCGCCGGAGCTGGCGTGGTGGACGGCGTGGGCGGCCCGCCAATAGTCATAAGGCGTCAGCGTGAGGACGCCGAGCGCACGGCCGAGCCAGTCATTGAGCGGGCGCCAGGGCAGGAAGGCGGCGTGCCCGCAATCGTGCTGAATCATGAACAGCCGCACGAGGAAGGCGGCGGCGAGCGGAATGAGCAGCAGGCCCCACCAGATGTGAAATCGCATGGCCTCCCACGCCAGGAGCGTGACCGCCGCCAGCGGGATGACAGTCATGAAGATCTCGAGGCTGCCTCGGGCCCAGCTTGGCCGGCGGAAACGAGAGAGGCGCCTGGACCAGGACGGGACTGCGTCTTCGGCCGATGCGGCGCCAGGGTGCGGTTCAGAGCGGGTCGATGACACGGGAAGTGGCGCCAGCAAGTCGCGGATGGCGACAGCGCCCCAACGGCTCGACGGGCGTGGGGGTTCCAGACCGGGAATGTGAGAGCGCGGAGGGGTGTTGTCAGACCAAATGTGCTTGTCGCCGAGCTTCACTGCCGCCCCGAGACCGGGGCAACGGAAGGCCGAAGCCCTGCCGGCGTAGACTCAAGTCTGACAGCACTGGGCTGGTAGCACACGGGGACACCTCGCCGATGGAGACCCCGCTCCACCGGCGACTGTAATACGCGCCTCAAGCGAAACGGCGGACCGGCCGTTCAGCCAGCCTTGGATGCCGGTCGTCAGATATGCAGTTCGCTGACAACGTTGTTCTGCACCAGGTCGGCCGTCGGATTGGCGTTCGCCTTGGCCCAGAAGACCTGCCACTCGTTGTCCTTCTCGACCTTTTCGCCGAAGGCGCCCAGCGCGCCCCAACTGGCGTGCTCCAGCACATAGGAGAGGGTGGTCGGCTGCCCGCCAAAGGTCGAGGAGTAGAGCCTTACCTTGGCGCCGAGGCGTTCATGGATCTTCTTCGCCGTCGCGGCGCTGGCCAGGAATTCCGACGTCTTTCCGTCACGCGGCCGCCAGGTAGCGATGGTTGAGATGGTGGTCATAAATAGTCTCCATTCGTGTTTGTAAAGTATACGATCGCTCTTTTATCTTGAAATTAATTTGCTACGAGCGATCCATGGCCAATAATATGCGCGCACTTTTGGGAAAGATAGCGCCGAATTTATTTATTTTTATCCACGTCAACGTGATGTAATACATACCGTATCGATGACATGCGGCCTTCCCGACCGATCGGCGCGCCCGGACCTTGCAGCGGGCTCGGAGGGGCTTCGTGGCGGGGCGGCCCGCCGATCCCCATCTGAAGAGGCCTGGCTTCTCACTTGAGGAGGCAGCGGGCTCTCGGCGCCTCCGCCGCGCCGACCATCCCGAGGAGAACGCCCAATGACCTCACCGCTCGCCCACACCGAACCGGCTCCTGGGCCGGAGGGGCTCGAGAGCGCCCTCGCGGCCTGGGGCGTGATCAAGATCCAGGTCGACCACTTCCACGTCGGAAGCTACCGCTACACCAACGCCCTGGACGCTCTGGCCGAGGCGAAGCGGCAGCGCACCCACCTAACCTGAGCGCGTAGCCGCCCGCAGGGGCGGACGCCCCGACGCAGGAACGAACATGAACGAAACCGACGCCGACAATCTCCTTCGCGAGAACGCCTACCTCAGAAAGCGGTGCGCCCAGCTTCAGGGCGACGTCACGGATCTTGGCGCTCAGGTGCTCAGGTTGCAGACTCAGCTCGAGCGGCTACATGGCCGCGGCGCATCGCTCGCCCCTCCCAACCCCCTCTCAGGCGGCCAGTAACTTCCGGAGCCCTGCCACCTTGCGAAGTACGTTTGTTTCGATCACCGAGTGCAGCGCTCCCGCCGACTTCCCATATGGTAGGAGCTTTGGCCCGATGCGCGTCGCGCGGCGTTCGGGTCCGACGCAAAGGACGCTCGATGACCCAGCCCCCCGGAGATCGGCGGACGAGCCTTTCGCGGCACGAGCTGGCGGCTCTGGCCAATTTGTCACGCAAGGACGGCGGCGCCGAGGTCGGCTGGATCGGCATCGCTGCGGCGCGCAGGCTCACGGACCTCGGCTTGGCCGAGCGCACGCGCAGCGGCTGGCGGATCACTCCGGCCGGCGAGGCGGTATTTCAGGCGACCGGCCGCACCGACGCCACCCAAACCCACACCGTCCTTTTCTTCCCATCGCATCCCCATCGCGCAGGACATGACTTTGCCCGACGCCCTTGATCAGGATGTCCGCTTCCTCGCCGAAGAACGGATCGTCGATGCGCTCCTGCGCGCCCTGGCGCTGAAACAGCCGGACCTGATCCAGACCCTGCGCTCGATCCTGATCGACACCCAGTTCAGCCACTCGGGCAAACCCTCGCCGGGCAAGAGCCTGGAAGATCAGATCCGCAGCCGCATCGATATGGCCGCCGACTTCGCGGATCAGCACGGGAACGCCGACACGAGGTAGTGCGCGGCGAGGCGCCGGGTTGCCAGGTTCCGATGCGACCGGCGAGCAAGATGAGGCTCAACTCATCGTCGAGGGTTGGCGCCGCCTCCGCCGTCAGTCGGGGCGCGCGGGACAGATCGTCGAGCCGCGCCCCGCGTCGCAGACCATCGCAGGCGACATTGTAGGCTACACGGATGAGCCAGGCATCGACACGGTCCGGCACGCCATCGGGGGGGCTCCAGGACGACAGTGCGCGGGCGAACGCCTCCTGAACCGCGGCCTCGATCTCGTCGAGGCGGTGGGCGCCCAGCCGGCGGGTGAGCGCCCCCACCACCCGCCCATAATGCGCGCGGAAAGCCCGTTCGACGGCCTCGCGGGGCTCACCCGCGTTCGACAGCCCTGACCTCGACATAGCCATTCTGCAGATCGAGCACCGGGCAATCGCGCGCCAGCCTCTTGGCCGTTTCGAGCGAGTCCGCCTCGACAACGAAGATCCCGCCGATCGCCTCTTTACTCTCGACGAACGGTCCATCCACGACCTGGCCGCCCCTGACCGTGAGACGCGCCCCGGTCTGATCAAAGAGCTTGTAGCTGTTCGCCAGGTGTCCACCCTGGGAGAGCGACTGCATCCACGCCATGTAACGCTCGAACATTACGGGAGCGAGTTCGGCATTGCCGCTGCGCTTGTCGATGTCCGCGCCTCCCAGCAGAAACATGAATTTGGCCATTGGCGCCTCCTTTCGCCCCAAGGACGGACTGGCTTCGCCAAATCGACATTGGATTGTCGAGCCGGGGGTTCGCAAGGATCCAGGCGCTCTCGTGGCGGTCGCGCGCGGAAGGGGCGACGGGCGCGCCCGGCGAACGACCGCACCCGACCGCCAGGCCTGATCCAACATCCAGCGCAGCTGGCGGCCGGCCCGAAAGGGCCGCTCCTTGCGCGGCAATCGAGGCGTCGCGACTGCACACACCGCCATCTCGGGTAGTTCAATCGCCCCTGATGTATTCAGCATGGCGTTTCGGCTCGCTGTATCATCGCTCCCCTCGGCGCCGACGACGGCTAGGTTCGCGACGGCGGCCACATCGTCCGGGCGTCGGCTTGGCGCCAATCCGAGGCCGGCATTGCCCAGCCGCGAAAAAGCGCCCGTTCGAGTCGGGGGCGCCCACGCTGCGGCGAAGCGGACGCGCGGCCGACTTCGACTGAACCCGTCAAGGATCGCCGGCCAGTCCGGCCAGGAAACAGGAAGCGAGCGCGCGCGGTCTAGAATTGCGAGGGCTGGCCGAGGGCGCCGTAGCGGCCATGGACGACGGCGCCTGCCAGCGCGGCTCTCTGGTCCGTTCCGCTGGTGACAAGGGCGGTCGTCGCCCCGCCGGCGCCCAGGCCGGCGATCGAGTGGCCAAAGAATAGGATACTGGCGGAAGTGGCCGTCGTGACCGCGATGGTCTTCTTCGCTGCTACGCCGCCGTCGCCGTCGTTGGCCGTCAGGGTGATCACGTCGCTGCCAGCGGCGGCCCTCTCGTACGCGAGAGTGGCCAAGTCGCCGTTGACCTGCGCCAGCTGGCCTCTGATCACCACCTTGGCCGTGCCCGAGCCAGCGACAGAGCCTGCAGCCGCCGCGCTCGCCGACAGCAGCCCGGCCGTATCGGTGATGGTCACGGTCAGTGTCTGGCCCGCGGCGACCGCGTCCGCATCGCTGATGCTGACGCCCGAGATAGGCTAGGCGACGTCGGCGACGGCGGTCTGGGCGCCGGGAACGCTGAGAACTGGGACCGCATCGGCGGCCAGGCTGATATCCGTGCCGCCCGCCCCGTCACTCGCGAGGGCGAAGATCTTGCCGGTGTAGGTCCCTGCGACCTTGAGGGAATCGTAGAGGGTGGATCCGACGTAGAGCTTTAGGACGCCGCCGGCGAAGGCATCCGAGGTCAGGGCGACGCCTTGAACGTCGATGGCGTCGCCGCCGGCGAAGCCGGCGACGCTGGTCGCACCCGTAAGTCCGTCGCCGAGTTCCAGGGTTTCCGTTCCGCCAGAGGTGAAGGTGATGGTCTTGGCCGTCGCCCTGGACGTGAAGCTGAGGCCGGGCCTAGGTCCGCCAGCCGATCAACGCCCGGGGCCTGGGCCGATGGAAGGTCTACGCAGCGGAGCTGACGCCCCTCATCGCCGAACTGCGCAGCGCCGGCGCGCTGGAGAGCTGGGACCAGCAGGGCTAGCGGCCCGTCCGGCAGCCGGACACGCCTTGCGTGAGGGCACACCGCCTTCGGCCCCGGCGGCGCGACCTCAACGCCAATCTACTTCTGATCCGGAAGGCCGAGCACGCGCTTGGAAACGACGTTCAGGTTGATCTCGGAGCTTCCGCCCTCGATCGAATTGGCCTTCGTCCGCAACCAGCCTCGCACCTGTGCGAGTTCGTGGCGCTCGAAGCCGTCGCCCTCCCAGCCGAGGCCCTGACCCAGGGCCTCGACGATCAGTTCGGCGCGGTCCTGTGCGATCTTCGCCCCAGCATACTTCATGATCGCGGCGGTATTGCTCGGGCCCTGGTTGCCCTTGGCCTCGTCCGCCGCTCGCCGCGTGGTCAGATGGAAGGCCTGGTTCTCCATCTGGTGTTGCACGAGCCGGGCGCGGTAGTCGCTGTCGGCGAGCCGCCCCTGGTCATCGAGACCGATGTAGCGCTCGGCGTAGTCCTGGACCGCCATCGTTTCGGCCGGGCCGGCCAGGGTACCGGCGCCGAGGCTCGTGGCGATGGCGTCGCGCTCGAACTGCAAGAGACGCTTGGCGATCGTCCAGCCGCCGTTCAACGGCCCGACGATGTCGTCCTTGCGCGCCCTCACGTCGGTGAAGAAGGTCTCGCAAAAGGGGCTGTCGCCGTTGATCAGCCGGATCGGGCGCGTCTCGACGCCAGGGACCTTCATGTCGATCAGAAGGCAGCTGATCCCCTCGTGCTTCTTGGCGGCCGGGTCGGTCCGCACCAGGCAGAAGCACCAGTCGGCAATGTTGGCCACCGAGGTCCAGATCTTCTGGCCGTTCACCAGCCAGTGGTCGCCTTTGTCCTCGCACCGGGTCTGCAAGCTGGCGAGGTCGGAGCCTGCGCCCGGCTCCGAGTAGCCCTGGCACCACAGCGTCTCACCGCGGGCGATGCCAGGAAGATGCCGACGCTTCTGCTCCTCCGCGCCGAGCTCCAGGATGGTCGGGCCGATGCTCATGATGCCCAGGCCGCCGATTGGGTTGTAGGCGCCGATCCGCGCCATCTCCTCCGCAAGCGCCCGCGCTTCGACGCGCGAAAGGCCGCCGCCGCCGTAGGCGATCGGCCAAGTCGGCGCGCCCCACCCCTTGTCGACAACGCGCGCGCGCCAGGTTGCGGCGTCGGCGCCGCCGGACCGGCGGCCGGCAGCGGTTTTCAAGGCGGGTGGGAAATTCGCCTCGAGCCAGGCGCGGGCGTCTGCTCGAAACGTCTCAACATCGCCGCCGAAGTCGGCCATCAACGTGCTCCCTCATGCTTGCCCCTATCTGCCCGCGTCCGCACGGCCCAGGCAAGTTGCGAGGCCCGCCTCAAGAGGCCGGCGCGCCGCACCGGACAAGCCTGGGATGCTCGCCTGGCGGGATTGGGGGGCTCGGACAGGCCGGCGCCTGCGAGGTTCGGCGCGGCCGGGCGGCTATGAACTCGGCAAGGGCGGCTGGTGTGCGCCTGTGCGCGGCTGCGCCCGAGCGAGAACTGTCCGAAACCTTCCTGGTCCGGATTGGCGCTGGTGCCCACACCCGGAGCGCGCTCTAGGCTCCGACGGCCTCTTTCAGCGCCGGGTCTCGAAGCCGTTCACGTTCGCGTAAGGCGGGCGGGGTGGGTTGGCTGGCGGAGCAGGGGGTCACTATATTTGCAGGCCTGGGCTCGGGCGGGCGCCGCGGCGCATCGCGTGCGCGCTTCGAGGCGGGGCCTAGGCTCCCTCGAGACGCCCGTTGGCGCGCCCGGTCGCTGGCCCCGGGCCCGAGGAGCAAACCAAACGAGCCGATACCCCAATGTCCAGGAATCGAATGACCCTTTCGGCCGCCGCGGCGGCCCTCCTCGTGGCCGCCGGCGGCGGCTATTTCGCCGGCGCGAGCGCCCACGCCTCCGGGGCCGTGAATGCCCGACCGCCGGCTGTGGCCCCGACTCCGCCCGGCAGTTTCGCCGACCTCGTCGCCAAGGTGGCGCCGGCAGTGGTCTCAATCGACGTGGTCGAGAAGCCAACCCCCGCTGGGGGCGTTCAGGGCTTCCCCATGCAATTCGGATCGCCCGGACCGCAGGGTCAGCAGCAAGGTCCGATGCAGTTCTTCCAGTTCATGTTCCCACAAGGCGTCCCCAATCCGCAGCCGATGCGGGGCGCCGGATCGGGGTTCTTCGTCTCTCCTGACGGCTACCTGGTCACCAACAACCACGTGATCGCAGACGCGCGGACGATCACCGTCCACACCAACGACGGGCGCGCGCTTAGCGCGAGCGTCGTTGGCCGTGATCCGGCCACCGACTTAGCGGTGTTGAAGGTCGCTGGCGGCCCCTACCCCTACGTCAGCTTCGAAGATCGAGGGCAGCCGCGGGTCGGCGACTGGGTCGTGGCCGTCGGCAACCCGTTCGGCCTCGGCGGCACGGCCACGGCCGGCATCGTCTCGGCGCTAAACCGGGAGAACGTCAGCGGCTCCTCCTTCGTCGACTACATGCAGATCGATGCGCCCATCAACCGCGGCAACTCTGGCGGTCCTACCTTCGACGTCTACGGGCGCGTCGTGGGCGTGAACTCGGCCATATTCAGCCCTTCGGGCGGTTCGGTGGGGATCGGTTTCGACATCCCGGCCAGCGTCGCGGCCAGAGTGACCAAGCAGCTCATCTCGTACGGCAAGGTTACGCGCGGCTACATCGGGGCCGAGATCCAGGATCTCACGCCCGAACTGGCCGGCGGCATGGGCCTTGGCGCGACTCACGGGGCTCTGGTCGCCCAACTGACACCGGGCGGCCCTGCGCAACAGGCAGGCCTGCAATCGGGCGACGTGATCGTCTCGGTCGATGACCGGCCGGTGGATTCCGCCTCAACCCTGACGCAGGCCGTGGGCGCCGCCCGGCCGGGCGAAGAGCTGCGGCTAACGGTCCTGCGCAGCGGTCGACGCCGCGAAGTGACCATACGCTCGGGGCTCAGGCCCTCGGAGCAAGCGTTGGCGAGCAGCCTTGGCCAGTCCGCCTCACCGTTCACGCCCGGCTCGGCCGGCGGCGGTGTCCTCGGGATGCAGCTCGCGCCCGACTCCTCCGGCGGGCTGGTCATCGAACAGGTCGCGCCTAGTTCAGATGCGGCCGCCCAGGGCCTGCGCGCCGGCGACGTAATTCTTCGCGCAGGGGCATCGAAGGTGAGCTCGCCCGAGGATATTGCCCGGGCGGTGGCCGGCGCCAGGCGCGCCGACCGGAAGAGCGTGCCTCTGCTCGTAGCCCGCGGAGGCCAGCGCATCTACGTTCCGGTGGGCATCGCCGGCGCGAAGGGATAAGCCCGGAAGGGGCAATTCGTCCGCAAGCCTCTCGAGAATCCGTATCCCGGAGCGCCGGTTCGCTCTTAAGTGGTCAGCCAGCCGAACTGCTGCGGCTTGCGGCCGGCGGCGTGATGAAGCTTCACATTGACCAGCGCCGGTCCGGGAAAGCGCATCGCCTCTTCGAGCGCATCCCGGAGGTCGCGGGGATCCTCGACAAAGGAACCCATCCCCCCGAAGGCCTCCATCATCTTGTCGTAGCGGGCGCCGATGGTGAGGACCCCGGGAGGCGGCGGCCGGTCTTTCGGAAACTCGGCGATGCCGCCGCCGATGCCACCATTGTTCAGCACCACGATCTTGATCGGCAGGCCGTAGCGGCAGGCAGTCTCCATCTCCATTCCGGAGAAGCCGATCGCTGAATCGCCTGAGATCGAGATCACCGGGCGGTCGGGCTCGGCCACGGCCGCAGCGATCGCAAAGCCCATGCCGACACCCATGGTCCCATAGCTTCCCGCGTCCAGCCGGAGGCGAGGTTGGGCGTTGGGCAGCTGCGTGCGCCCGATATCCATGGTGTTGGCGCCCTCGCTGACGATGACCGCGTCGGGCGGCACCCAGGCCCGGATGTCTTTGAGCGCCCGGTAGTAGTTCATCGGCGAGGAGTCGTCGTCGATCATCGGCTGGATCGATTTGGCGTTCGCCGCCGACGCAGCGGCGATGGCGGCCCGCCACGGGGTCTCCGCCGGATAGAACCACTGCCGTCGGGCCAGCGCGTCGTTGAGCTGCCCGAGCACCGCCCTGCCGTCGCCGACCAGCGCCACTTCGGTCGGAACGTTGGCGCCGATCGCCTCGGGCGAGACGTCGAGCTGGATGATGCGGACGTCGCGGGCGAAGCGCGGCGGCAGCCCAAAGTGCATGATCCAGTTGAGCCGCGCACCCATCAGGAGGACGACGTCGGCCTCCCGCAGCGCGTGGCTGCGGGCCCCCGCGGCCGACAATGGATGGCTGTCGTCCACCACCCCCTTGCCCATGGGCGAGGCCAGGAACGGCAGCCGGGTGCGCTCGATGAAGGCGCGCGTCTCCGCCTCGGCCCGGGACCAGGCCATCCCCTTGCCGACGATGACGAGGGGCCGCTCCGCTGCGGCGAGGACATCGATGGCGCGTTCGACGTCCTCGGCCAGAGCCTGGTTGCGGGGCGGATCCGGCGCCCGTGCGGCCACGGCCACCGTTTCTTCCTCGACCTCGCCGCGGATGATGTCGTCGGGCAGGTCGAGATAGGTCGCGCCGGGCCGGCCGTAGATCGACTGCCGCACCGCCATCTCGACATAGAAAGGGATGCGCCGGGTGTGCTCGACCGCATGCGCGAATTTGCAGAACGGCGAGGCGATCTGAACCTGCCGCTCCTCCTGGAAGCCGCCCATGCCGTTCTGATAGGTCGGCGAGGCGCCGCCGATCATGAGCATCGGCCAACCGTTCTGCTGGGCGTTGGCAAGGCCGGCCAGGCCGTGGACGACGCCCGGCCCCGAGACGGTGAGGCAGGCGCCCGGACGGCCGGTCAAATAGCCTGCGGCCTGCGCGGCATAGGACGCCGACTGCTCGTTGCGCATGCCGATGAAGGTGAGGCCGGCCTTCTGCGCGGCGGCGGCGATGCCGAACACAGGAAAGCCGACGACGCCGAACATGTATCCGACACCCTGCTCTTTGAGACTGTTCGCCATCAGGGTGGCGCCATCGACCTGGCCCATGCTTGCTGCTCCACAACCGCGCTGCGGCGCCCCGATCACCCCGCACCTCACCTCCATGGCAATGCGGATGAAGGGCGTGTCAAAGCAAACTTAGCTGCTCTGCAGTCCGCCGCGGAGATCCGCCAACACGAGGACAGCCCTGAAGAACGCTTGCACGGCGACTCCGGCGCGGGCCATTGGAGCCAGTCGCGCAAGGAACGACGGGGGGCGGGTTGAGCCGAACGAGTGATCCAGAGGCGGCGGCCGAGGCCTATGCGCGCGTGGTCCGGGGCCGCCGCAGTATCCGCGGCTACAAGCTCGATCCCGTTCCGAAGGCGGTCATCCGCGAGATTCTCGAGATGGCGATGCGCGCGCCGTCCTCACTCAACAATCAGCCGTGGAATTTCTATGTGGTCACCGGCGCGCCGCTCGACCGCATCCGGCGCGGCAACACCGAACGCAATCTTGCGGGCGTCCCCTCCTCGCGCGAGTTCCGGCTAGGGGAGCCGTACCAGGGAGCGCACCGGGAGCGCCAAATCGAGATCGCCAAGCAGCTCTTCGGGGCTATGGGCATAGCGCGCGAGGACAAGGCCGGGCGGCAGGACTGGGTGCTGCGCGGCTTCCGCCAGTTCGATGCGCCCGCCTGCATCATCGTCACCTACGACCGCGTACTGCTCGGCAGCGACATCGCCCCGTTCGACTGCGGCGCCATCGCCAACGCCATCGTCAACGCCGCCTGGTCGAAGGGCCTGGGCTGCGTGATCAACAGCCAGGGCATCATGCAATCGCCGGTCGTGCGCGAGCACGCCGGGGTGGCCGACGATCAAGTCATCCAGATCTGCATCGCCATCGGCTACCCCTACGAGACCTTCCCGGCCAACGCCGTGGTGTCGCGACGCAAGAGCGTCGACGAGGCGGCGCGGTTTGTCGGGTTCGAGGAGTGAGCAGCGTCAGAGCGTTGCGATCGGCGAAGCTTTGACTTGAGCCCGGCGCCCGGACCATTGTCGCGGACGCCGAAACACTCGGCGGAAGCCGCTCGGGGGAAGAGACTCGACATGTCCGACGAGCCCTACGTCCTCATCACCGCCGACACCCATGCCGGCGGCAGCCACGCCCAATATCGCGATTGCCTGGACCCTGAGTGGCGCGAGGCTTTCGATGAATGGCGCGGCGGCTACAAGAACCCCTCGCAGGACCACTACGGCTCCAAGAAGATGCGCAACTGGGACTACGGCATCCGCAAGGCCGACCAGGAGAGTCAGGGCGTGGTCGGCGAGGTGGTGTTCCCGAACACGGTGCCGCCGTTCTATCGGAAGAGCATCGTCACCGCCCATCCGCCCAAGCCCGAGGACTTTCCACGATGCCTGGCCGGCATCCGCGCCCACAACCGCTGGCTGAAGGACTTCTGCGCCGAGGATCCGCTGGCGCGCGCCGGCATCGGCCTCATTCTGCCCAATGATCTCGACGAGGCGATCAAGGACATCGCCTTCATCGCCGAAGCGGGCCTAAGGGGCGGGGTGCTGCTGCCGCTGATCCCGCCCGACGCCCATTGGCTGAAGCCGCTCTACGATCCAGCCTGGGACCGCGTCTTCGCCGCCATCCAGGACGCGGGTCTTGTCATGAACCAGCATACCGGCCAGGGGCTGCCGGAATACGGTCAAGGCGCCGTCGCCGAGTCGCTCTGGATCCAGGACGTCGTCTTCTATGGCCAGACGGGCTGGCGGCATCTGTTGATGGCCGGCGTCTACGAGAAGTTCCCGAAGCTGAAGCACATCCTCACCGAGTCCGGCTGCGCCTGGGTCCCGGCGCTGCTGAAGCAGGTCGACCGCGCGTACTTCGCCATCAAGGCCGGCGCTACCGGCGAGATGAACTACAAGGACCTCGAACTGCCGCTGAAGGCGCCCCCCAGCGCGTACGCGCTGGAGCACTGCTATTACGGCGCGAGCTTCCCCTCGAAAGCCGATCTGGCCGGCATCGAGGAGATCGGCGAGGACCACGTGCTGTGGGGCAACGACTACCCGCATTACGAGGGCACCTTCCCCTACACCCTGGAATCGCTGCGCCTGACCTTCAGCGACATGCCAGATGCGCGCCGGCGCAAGGTGCTGGGACTGAATGCGGCCAAGCTCTACAACTTCGACGTGGCGGCGCTCACCGAGCGGGCGGCCAAGGTCGGCCCGACGCCGGCGCAGGTCGAAACGCCGCTGCCGCGCGGCGAGATTCCGCGCGACACGGCCTGCTATCTCTTCCACGACGCGCTCGCCCAGGCGGCCTGACCTTCATGGGCATGTCCGCGGGCGTCGGCATCGTCGACACCATGATCGGCTTTCCAGCCGACGACTTCCGCCAGTACGACTTCATCCGCGCTCAATTGAAGGACCCCTCGGCCAAGTTCGACTTCCCGGTCGAGTACATGTTCAAGCAGGTCCCGAAGGAGATGTACGGGCGCAGCCGCGACCCGATCTCGGTGACGCTGCACGAGATGGACCGCTTCGGCATCGACATCGGCCTCATCGGCGTCGGCGGCGAGGTGAGCCGCAAGGCCCTGAAAGACCATCCCGACCGCTTCGTGGCCCAGGGCTCGGTGGATCCCAACCGCGGGGTCGAGGGCCTTCGGGACATGGTGCGACAATACGAGCAGTACGGGGTGGCCTCTTTCGGCGCCTTCAACGCCGGCTACAACCCGCAGGTCGGGCTCGCGGACCCTCTGATGTACCCGATCTACGCCAAGTGCGTGGAGTTGGGGACGCCCATCTTCGCCTGCGCCGGCGTGCCGGGTCCCCGCTTTCCGATGTGGCCGCAGGAAGTGCGCCTGATCGACCAGGTGATGTACGACTTCCCGGAGCTGGTGTTCGTCACTCGCCACGGCTGCGAACCCTGGGAGGATCTGGCCGTCAAGCTGATGCTGAAGTGGCCGAACCTGTACTATTCCACTTCGGCGTTTGCCCCGAAGCACTATCCCGAGGCGATCATCCGCTATGCGAACACCCGAGGCGCGGACAAGATCATCTACGCCGGCTACTTCCCCATGGGCCTCTCGCTCGAGCGCATCATGACCGACATGCAGAGCGTGCCGTTCAAGGACGAGGTATGGCCGAAGTTCCTGCGCGACAACGCCAGGAAGGTCCTGAAACTCGCCTGATCCGCGGCGCCTGACACCGCGCCGCGTGGGCATGCACGCCTGCGCCGGGCCGCAACCTAGTCGATGGGGATGAAGATGGAGTGGCGCACCCGACCCGACACGGCCCTGGAAATGTGACCCTTGCCGTGCGTGTCTTCGACGAGGATCACTTCGCCCGCGTCGATGACCCGCTTTTCTCCGTCACTCGCGGTGATCTCCACGCCGGCGTCGAGATTGACGATGTACTGCCGGCGCGGCGCCGTGTGCCAGTCGAGGTCGTAGTCGCCGGCCGTCTGCCGAAAGATGATCCCGGTGGCGGGCAGCCGCCTGGCCAGCTTCCCGCCGGGGTGGTCTTCCGCCCATTGGACCTCGATGTCGCGAAAGTGCGAGACGCCGGAGGCGTCGGCATAGAGATTGTGGATGCGCATATTCCTGGGGAGCCCTCCAACTGGGATTGCCATAAGGGCGATCGAGACGTCACGGCCTCAAAGGCCAAGAACCAGCCTCGCGATGATGTTGCGCTGGACCTCGTTCGTGCCCCCGTAGATCGAGGCGGCCCGGTTGTTGAGGTATCGCGGCATGGCCAGCGAGAGGCGCTCGGGACCGACCTTCGGGACGTTCGAGCCCGGGCCGCCCTCGACCGTCGCGGCGGCCCATCCGTAGCGTCCGGCCGCTTCGACCCAGAGCTCGTCGATCCGCTGTATCGCTTCGGTCCCGACCGCCTTCAGCATCGATGAGGCGGGTCCCGGATTCTCGCCCGCCGAAAGAGCGCTCATCACGCGCAGCTCCGTCGCCTCTATGGCGCGAAGCTCGATCTCGAGCGAGGCTGCTTTTGCGCGAAAGGCCGGATCTTCGATCAGCGGCGCCTCACCGCCGCCGGGCTCGGCGGCGGCCTTGCGCAAGCGCGCGAGCGAGGCCATCAGCCCGGTCGAGAAGGCGCCGCCGCGCTCGAACTCGAGCAGGGCCTTGGCAACGCGCCAACCATCGTTCTCTTGGCCCAGGCGGTTGGCCCGAGGGACGCGAACACCCTCGAAGAAGACCTGGTTGACCTCATGCTCCCCGGCCAGGGTGATGATCGGGCGCACGGTGACCCCTGGCGTCGCCATGTCGAGCAGAAGGAAGGTTATGCCCGCTTGGGGCTTGCCGTCGAACCTGGTCCGGACAAGGCAAAACATCCGGTTCGCGAATTGGGCGTGGGTGGTCCAGATCTTGGAGCCATCGAGAACGTAGTCGTCGCCGTCGCGGTCGGCCTTCAGGCCGAGATTTGCGAGGTCGGAGCCGGCATTGGGCTCGGAGTACCCCTGACACCAGTAATCCTCGCCCGAAAGAATACGCGGCAGCAGCGATGTCTTTTGTTCGGGCGTACCAAACCGAATGATGCACGGCCCCACCATCCGCAGTCCCATGGGGGCGAGCCCGGGCGCTCCGGCGCGGGCGCACTCGGCAGCGAAGATGTGGCGCTGAATCTCGCTCCAACCTGCCCCTCCGTGTTCGACGGGCCAGCTCGGCGCGACCCAACCTCGCGCGAAGAGAAGCTGCTGCCAGGGGAGACTGTACTTCGGATCACAGAAGACGCTGGTGGTGCGCAGACCGGCGTCTCGCAGTTCGGGCGTGAGGTTTTCGCGCAGAAATTCGCGCACTTCGGAGCGGAACGCCTCCTCTTGATCGGTCAGCTCCAAGTTCAACCGAGCGACTCCGTGCTGGACGCCGCGCCGCGCCCGCTCGGGGCGGGGCAGCGCACCAGCATGGTCGAGACGCCGTTCTTGTCGAGCACCGTCATGGCGTCGCCGTTGGGTCGGTACTCCCACTGCTCGCGCGCTCCAGGCCCAGTGGGGGTGCTGCTGCGAGTGACCACCACGCCGCTGTCGGCGGCCACCACCTGGCCGGTGCTGGCGAAGCCCTTGGCGTCCGACACGGTGATGCGCGTCGCTCCGTCCGCGCCCACGGCGATAGCGATGGAGATCGGACTGGAGCACGACCGATCCTCACGATCCCAGAGCCCGGCGACGCTCTGGATGAGCCGGCTTCGCGCCCGGGCCGCGAGGGCGGCAGGATCGACGGGCGGCGAGGCCGAACCCGGAGGTGTCGGCCCGCAGACGGCGCTCGCCAAGGGAAGACCACAGAGTCGGCCGCGGGCGGCGCCGGCGAGCCCCAGCACACCCAAGACGCTCGCCGCGAGCGCGCCGCCTAGCGCCGCCGTCCGCCAGGGCGCCCGACGCCGGGGCAGCAGGCCGGCGCCCCCGGGCGCCGCCTCTCCGGCGACCACCGCCGAAACGGCCGCAACCAGGGTCTGGAAGCGAGGGTCCGCCGGCTCGCCCTTCCAGCCGACCAGGTTCACGCCCTGGCGCTCACCGAAGAACAGCGGCGGATCGCACGCCTCGACGAACACCTGGATCAGCTTGCCATGCGCCCGCGCCCGCCGCGCCTCGGCCTTGACGTTCTCGCTGGCGACGGCGTCCGGCGACCAGGCGACGACCACGGCCCGCGCCTTTTCGAGGGCGTGCTCGATGGTCTGCTCCCACGGTGCGTTCGGGAGAATGTCCTGGTCCCACCAGACGTCGACGCCAGCGGACCGTAGCGCCTGCACCAGGCGCGACACTGCCGCCAAGTCGTTGCGTCTGTAGGAGACGAAGACTTCGGACATTGACGCAGCGCCCCGCGAGCCTCCAACAACCCTAACGGCGCCGTCCGAGGCTGGGCAAGGGAAGCGTGGCCGCTTGCGAGCGGTCGCCGCGGCGCGAGCGGGACTCCCTCAACAACACCCCTCTCTCCCGGCTGCGGGTTCGCCGAGCTCCTAGGGCGGCGGGCGCCCACGCTTGGCCATCAGCGCCTGGGCGCGCGCCAGGCCGTCGGACGCCTCCTTGGCCTTTGGCGGAAACGCCGCCGGCGTCCACACTTCGAGCGCCTCACGATAGGCCGCGATGGCGTCCCCAAGGGCAGCAGCATCACCCCGCAGGGCCGAAGCTTCGAAGGCATTGCCAAGGTTGTACTGCACCATGGCCCAATGGGCCGGATCGCGATCGCGCGTGAAGACCTCCAGCGCGGCGCGCTCGGCCGCCACCGCCGCGCGCAACGCCGCACCATCGCCCCGCTCGCCGAGGGTTTCGAGCGCCTCCCCGAGGTTGTTCTGGGTCATCGCCCAATTGGCGGGGTCGCGCGCGCGAGTCCGCACTTCCAGGGCCGAGCGGAAAGTCGCGACGGCGTCATGGAGGGCCGCTGCGTCGCCCCGTTCGCCCAGGTCGGCGAGCCCCGTCCCCAGGCCGTTCTCGGCGGTCGCCCACCGGAACGGGTCCTGGTCCCGGGTCCAGACCTGCAGGGCGTTCCGGTAGGCCGCGGCCGCGTCGTTCAGAGCAGCCGTATCGTTGCTCCGCCTGCCGAGCACTTCGAGCGCGTTGCCGAGGTTGGTCTGATCGGTCGCCCAATTGTTCGGACTTCGGGGGCGGGTGTCGACCTCCAGTTCGGCGCGATAGGCCGCGATCGCCTGACGCAGCGCCGCATCGTCGCCATGCTCGCCAAGCACAAAGAGCGCGTTCCCGAGGTTGTTTTCGGTGTCCGCCCAATGGGTGGGGTCACTCTTGCGGATACGGACGGTCAGGGCGGCGCGATCGGCCACGATCGCCTGACGCAGCGCCGCATCGTCGCCCTGGTACCCGAGCATCTCCAGCGCCACCCCGAGGTCGTTCTGGGCGTTCGCCCAAACGGCCGGATCCTGCTCGCGCGTGACCGCCTCCAGCGCCCCGCGCTCGACCGCGACCGCTTCGTGCAGCGCCGCATCATCGCCCCGCTCGCCCGTGACTTCGAGAGCCCACCCGAGGGGGATCTCCGTCTTCGCCCAGTCCAGGGGATCGGCGCTGCGGTCGACGAGCGGCAGAGCCGTGTCGCGGTAAACGCCCACAGCGTTGTTCAGGGCTTGCGGCTCTTCGAAGAGTTCGCCGCGCTGCTCCAGCATGTCGGCTTGTCTCAGCGCATAGGTCCAGCGGTCGTGGCTGTCGCCGGGCGGCAGCTCGCCGGCCGCCTGGGCGTAGGTGGCCGCCGCGCCCAGATAATCGAACTGCAGGGCCTTCACCTGGGCATCCGTCGCCGTGATCTCCGCCTCCTGGCGCTGCGCGTCCTCGACGGCGGATCGGGCCGCGAGGCCTGCCTCCCTCAGGAAATGCTCGGCGCCGTCCAGATCGCCCGCATCGATCGCGCTGCGCGCCTGTTTCAAGAGGCCGCCAGCGGCGGGGTCGTTTTGTTGCGTCTCGAGCTCCAGCTTCGCATTCAGGGCTTCCAGCTCGCTGGCCCGACCGCTGATGAGCGCGATCATCCGGTTCATGTCGAAGCGATGACCGCGGGCGAGTTCGATGCCCATCCTGGCGCAGACGCTGGCCAGGGCCTGCTCGGAGACGTGCTTCTCGGCGGCGGAGCGTTTCACGGCGAGCTGCACCCCGCTCCAGGCCGCCAGCGTCACCCCCGCCGAGCGCACCTCTTCGGGCAGGGCCTGGGCGATGGCCGCCCAAGGCGGCGCAAGCGCGCCCGCAACCGCTGCGGCGAGAACGGCTTTCCTCAGATGCTCCATAAGCCGCCCGGGTTAGGATGCGCCGGCCGCGTCGCGATCGGATCGCTCAGGCGAGCGCCGCCGCCTTCGAGGGCGCGGGCTCACCCCGGGCGTTGACCGGAGCGTGCTTCACGTCATTGGGCCGAAAAGCCCGGGTGAGAGCCGCGAGCTCCATATGGATGCCGTTCGGGTCGCGGAAGTACATCGACCGGATCCAGACGCCTTCATTGACCACCGGCGAGGCGCCCGCCGGCGAGTCGTCGTGATTGATCACGTGAACCGCGATTCCTTTCCCCCGCAATCGTTCCACATAGGCGTCGAACTTCTCGAGCGGGA
Organism: Caulobacteraceae bacterium; assembly: GCA_035946795.1. Classification (GTDB taxonomy): domain Bacteria; phylum Pseudomonadota; class Alphaproteobacteria; order Caulobacterales; family Caulobacteraceae; genus Acaudatibacter. Next base: position 22,735 of record DASYYX010000018.1, read on the forward strand.
TGCTGATGGCGAGATGGTTCATCGAGGCGTGCGCGGTCTTGGCGCCGTTCTTGGCGACGTCTTGGTGCATCGAGGCGATGCCCGGCGCGGCCGGCGGCGCATCGGGAAACCAGAAGAAAGCGATCAGGCCGCCGCCGCCGCAATCGAAGAAGAAATGCTGGCCGCGGCCGCCGGGGAACTCCACCGTCTTCACCAGCGGCATTTCCAGAATCTGTTCGTAGAACTCCACCGTCTCGGCCATGTCGCGAGCCACCAGCGCCACGTGGTTCACGCCCTCGTACTGCATCCGCTCCTGGGCCATGCCGTTATCCCTCCGCGCCCGCGTCTCGATGACAGATCGCGGCAGCCAAGCTCCCGCAGTTCGAACCTACATCCTCCTTTTCCGGGACGCCAAAGCCCCAATCTCTGAGGGGCTACTGATGTACGGGCGGGAGACCGAAGGGCCGCCAGCCAATTCGCGCGGGTTCGGCCGCGACTAACGAATCGTCAGAAGGGCCGCCTAGGACGGTGGGCCGGCGGGCATGCCTTCGAAGACTTGCATCCCCGGCGGGACATGGTCCCAGGCGCGGCGGCGCTTGCCGTAGATCATCATCGAGGGCTCGAGGCCGGCGTCGGCGTCCATGGTGCCAAGCGCGATCATGACCACGCCCGGCATCAACGCCGCACGGGTGAAGAGGCGCGAACCGCAGGTGGGGCAGAACTCGTAGGTGGTCGGCCGTCCGGAATCGCCCTTGCCCTGATAGGACGTGGTGTCTCCGCGTTTCCTCACCTGGGTCTCGGGGAAGGCGGCGATGGTGCTGTGACCGCCGCCGCTCGTCTTCTGGCAATTCTCGCAGGCGCAATGGCCGACGAACATCGGATCGCCCTGGACTTCGTAGCTCACCGCGCCACAGAGGCAGCCGCCCTTGATCGTCGCCATCGCCTTCTCTCCACATTCGCTGATTGGAGCCGTCCCCGACCCTACCGGTCAGGCGTCCGCAGGTCGAGAGGCGCGGCGCTGTCCGACCACCACCGGGGACTGATCCGCGAGCGACCGCCGCCGCCCGACCCCACGGCGCTGGCGTCCCGACAGCGCCTGGGCGAAGATCGGGCCCAGGATGCACGAGTTCCTGCGCGGCATGGACCAGGCAAGGGCGCCGGGCGCGCCGGCGTTCAGCTTCTGGTCCTCCATGGCCGACCTAGGGCGGCTCGTCCTGCGCTCCAAGGCCAAGGGGCTGAAGACGCGCCTCATGCTGGCGCTTGCCTTGGTGCTCGCCGGCAAGTGGACCGGGGTGGTCGCGCCGTTGCTGCTCCAAGGCGCGATCGATCGCCTGGATCACCGCGCCGGACACGGATCGGCGGTGCTGCTGGCCTTCGCCGGCTTCATCGCCGGCTGGGTGGGCCTGCGCTTCATCGCCACGGCCGCGCCTTATGTGCGCGATTCGATCTTCACCCCGGTGTCGCAGAAGGCGCTGGCCCAGTCGGCGGTGGAATCGTTCGCCCACTCGCTGCGGCTGTCGCTCGATTTCCATCAGGGGAAACAGAGCGGCGGCCTGTCGCGGATCATCGAGCGGGGGGCCAACTCCACCGACTTCCTGATCCGCAGCGTGGTGTTCAACCTCGGCCCGACCCTCATCGAGTTGATCATGGCCGCCGCGGTGCTGGGGGCGCGCTTCACCTGGCGCCTGGCCGCGGTGGCTGTAGCCACCATCACCGTCTACGCCGCTCTGACCTTCGCCCTTTCCAACTGGAGGATGGGCCATCGCCGGGCCATGAACGCGGCCGACTCCGAGACCGCCGCCATGGCGATCGACGCCCTGATGAATTTCGAGACCATCAAGGCCTTCGGCTCCGAGGACCGGATGGTGCAGCGCCTCGCGGGCGCCTACCAGACCTATACGTCGGCCGCGGTGAAGGCGAACACCTCGCTGCAGCTGCTGAACGCGGTGCAGTCGGTGGTCCTGAGCCTGGGCCTGCTGGCCACCGCGCTCATCGCCGGCGCCGAAGTGCTGGCCGGCCGGATGACCCTGGGCGGAGTCACCGCCTGCGTGCTCATCCTGCAGACCGTCTACGCGCCCCTGTTCACGCTGGGCACGAACTACCGCCTCATCCGCCAGTCCTTCGTCGACATGGAGCAGATGCTGGCGCTGTTGGCGGTGGCGCCGGACATCGATGAAATCGCCCAAGCGCGCGACCTTCCCATCGCCAGTCCCGCGGGCGCACGGCTCGCCTTCGAGCAGGTGAGTTTCCGCCACACCGCCCGCTCGGCCGGCCTGCACGACATCACCTTCGCCGCCGAACCGGGCTCGACGACGGCCCTGGTGGGCCCCTCCGGCGCGGGCAAGACGACCATCGTGCGCCTGGCGCTGCGGCTCGTCGATCCGCAGGGCGGGCGGGTGACCATCGACGGCGTCGACCTGCGCCAGGCGCGGCTGGCCTCGCTGCGACGGACCGCGGCCCTGGTCCCCCAGGACGTGGCCCTCTTCAACGACAGCATCGGCGCCAACATCGCCTTCGCCGACCCGGCGGCCTCCGAAGACCAGGTCTGGGCCGCGGCCGAGGCCGCCGAGCTCGCCGGCTTCATCCGGAACCTGCCGCAGAAGATGGCCACCCTGGTCGGCGAGCGGGGCCTCAAGCTCTCGGGCGGGGAACGGCAACGGGTGGGCCTGGCGCGGGCCCTGCTGGCCGATCCGCGCCTGCTGATCCTGGACGAAGCCACCAGCGCCCTGGACAGCCGAACCGAGGCGGCCATCCAGGCAACCCTGAGGAACGTGCGGGCGGGCCGCACCACTCTGGTCATCGCTCACCGCCTTTCGACCATCGCCGACGCCGACCAGATCCTTGTTCTGCGCAAGGGGCGGATCGTCGAGCGCGGCGATCATCGCAGCCTCCTCGCCGTCAGCGGCGAATACGCCGCCCTGTGGCGGCGGCAGACTCGCGGGGCGCAGGAGCGGCGGGCGCTGGCGGCGGAGGCGTAAAGAAACAGCGCTCATGACCAGATTCCGCGACCAGCGAATAATCTTCGCCAACGGCGTCGAGGGGCGCCCGCTCGAAATCGCCACCGCCAACCCCGCCAACTACTTCGAAGCCATGCGTGCGCCCGACGAGGCGCCGCCGCTCCGCATCGACGGCCAGCTCTTTTTGCCGCCCGGTGATGGGCCGTTCCCCGCCGTGATCGTCGTCCCGGGAAGCCTTGGCGTCGCGCCCTTGCATTTGGCCCATGCGGAGACCATCAACGCGCTTGGCGCCGCGCGATCCTGGTCATTGATCCGTTCGGGGCCAGGGCGATCACCTCGACGGTCGCGGACCAGACCCAGTACAGTTTCGCCGCCAGCGCTTTCGATGTCCTAGCCTCGCTCAAGGCCCTTGCCGCGCAGCCATCGATCGAGGCGGCGCGCATCTCGGCCCAGGGGCATAGCCGCGGCGGCTCGGCGGTCATCGGCGCCAAGGGCGCGAAGATCGGCAGCCGCGACGGCGACGCGGCGGCCTTTCGCGACGACATGACCGAGTTCTGGCGCGAGAATCTCTAGGGGAATCGGCAGCCGGCCAGCGCGTCCGCGGTCACATTTCGGATCGGGAGTTAGGAATCTGCTCAGGCCCGACCGCTAGGGTTGGTCAGCACCTTGTTCCGATCATGCGAACAGCAACGAGCCTTTTCGCGCTGCTTCTGCTGTTGCCTGTGGGCGCGACGGCAATGGGGCGGGTGAGCATCCTGGACTTCCCGCCGAGGGGCGGAGCCGTCGACCGCACCGGCGCCGCGGACGTGTCGTTCTCGCTCGCCGCCGCCGTCACGGCCGCGAACTCGGTGACGGCGACAGGAAAGCCCGCGTGCGTCTACATCCCCGCAGGCATCTACCGCATCGTGCATGCCCCGCCGCCCTTTGTGCGCGCCGGCTGCGTGCACGGCGAAGGTTCGAGCCAGTCGATCTTGCAACTCGACCGCGCTTTCTCGGGGGATCTGTTCGCATGGTCGGAAGCCTGGTCCGCAACCACGCCGGGCCCGACGGTGGTCGGGCTGAAGATAGTCGGCGACAGGCGGGCGGCCGGCCAACAGAACGCCCTCACGTTTTACGACCGGAACGATCGGGTGTTCGTCGACGACGTCGAGGTGGACGACCTTCCCGGAAGAGCAATCTATTCCGGCGCGACCAAGCACGTGTCGCAAGCCTACATGCGTGAGTCCCACCTGCGCTCGCTCCGCTTTTTCGACGACGGCGCCGCCGGCGTCCCGGTGATCGAGTTCAGCTCCCAGGGCATGGGGCGGACCGACGCGTCCAACGAGATCCGTCTATCCCAGGTAGACATCTTCGGATCCTATGGCCCGAGCTTCGTCGTGAGGAACGGCGGGGAGGGGCACGTCCGGGCGATCACGGTCGAGGCGATGCGTATCGAAGGTCTGCAGAACGGTCACGTGCCCGCAGACCTGATCACCATCGGCGATCCGAAGATGCGCGGAAACGTCAATACGATCAGCTTTACCGACCTGGAGCTGATCGACCCCTATCCGAATTTCGCCGCCCTCCGGCTCACCGCCGCACCCGGCGCGGAGGCGCCCTATCAGATCAAGGTGACCGGTTGGATCGGGGGCGGGAATCCCCAGGGGCAGGGTCTCAGAATCGACGCCGGCCGTTCGTCTGTCTTTCGGCTTTCGGGCTTGCACACCCATGATACGAACGTCGTCATCGGGCCGCACGTCGATCACATCCTTCTGGACGGCGACGGCAGGCAGGCCTGCTGGACCTATCAGATCGACCCGACTTCCCTCTCTGGAATAATGACGCCGGTCCTCGCGGCGGGAGATCCATCCCATCGCCGGAGCCCGGCGCCTATGACGCCGCGCCACGGCGACCAAGGGTGCTGATGAGGCTCGCCGAGAGGCCGGCGTAGCCGTTGCAAGGCCCCAGCCGGTTACCGACCCTCAACTGGTAAGCGCGCAGGGAACCAAGGCGCTCATTGGACGCAGCGGCTTCCCGCAGCCTGATGCGCCCTCGGATCGGACGTAGGACCTAGTCATGCAATTCGGATACCTGGGCTCGTCGCACGACAAAGCCGTCGATGCGCTCTTCGGGGCGGCCGTGATCACCGATACCCCCGCCAACAGCCTGAAGTGCGTTCTGATGGCCTTCGTCAACCGATCCGGGTCCAATCTTGTCGCCGACGCGTTGAAGACGACGGGACGGTTTGCTGGCTTCGAGGAAATCCTCAACGACAGCACCATCCGCACCCTGGCCAAAAGGTACGGTTCGCGCACCTTCGAAGAGTATCTCACGCGCGTCCACGACGAGCAGGTTGCTGTTCCCGGTCAGATCTGGGGGCTGAAAGCCGGCGCCGCCCAGCTGGCGATGCTCTTCAGGACCAAGGCCATCCCACGGTTGCTGCGCCCTACCGTCGTCTATGTTCGACGCCGAGACATCATCGGCCAGGCGATATCCCTCTTCATAGCCGAACAAAATGCGCGCTGGACGACCCTGGATGAGGGTCGGAACGCGGAAGTGCTTTATGATGGACCACGTATACTAGCCCACTTCCGTTCAATATCCACCTCTTACTCGCTTCTGGACCAAGTATTAACGATCTCTGGCCTTCCATGTTTCACTATCTTCTACGAAGAATTTCTTGATCGCCCAAATGAGCTGGTCTCGCGGCTAGGTGTCTCGCTCAGCGGCGAGGGATTACTGCCCCGACTCGAGGCGCTGACCCTCAAACAGCAGCGTGACGATAGAAATTACGATTTCCGTAAGCGATTTGCGGCAGACCTCCAAGATGTCGAATTCGTTACCCAATAAGACACAGCGTCACAGCTAACGATTATTAATAATTCGGTTTGAATCGTGATGTCACATGCGATCTACGATTGCTTCACTTTCTTCAACGAATTCGAGTTACTCTCTATTCGCCTTCGCGAACTCGACAAGGTGGTCGACCACTTTGTCATCGCCGAGTCGGACGTGACCTTCCGAGGGCAGCCCAAGCCATTGTACTTCCGACAGCGACGGAAGGAGTTCCGCGATTTCGACCACAAGATCATCCACGTGATCGTGGATGACATGCCTCAATCCGGCGACGCTTGGGCTCGGGAACACCATCAGCGCGAGGCCCTGAGGCGCGGCCTTGCCGGCGTCCGCGACAACGACCTGGTGGTAATCTCGGATGCCGACGAAATACCCAGACCCGAGGCCATTTCAGCCCTTCGGGGCAAGAAAGGTTATTTCGTTCTCGAGATGGACATGTATCAGTTCCATCTCAACACCAGGGCCTCCGAAAAGTGGGCGAAAGTATACGCGGTTAGCGGGAACCTGCTGCCGAGGATCCCGAACCTGAGTGAAGTGCGGACGGACCAAGCCGCTTCCATGAAGCATTTCTCCAGGCTGAGCAGAAAAATAGAGAAGGCCGGCTGGCATTTCACTTATCTCGGCGGCGCGGAAAAGGTGCGCGCCAAGCTGAGGGCCTTCTCACATCATGGCGGCCACTACGACGAAATGCTGGCGCCGGGAGGCATAGAGAAGCAGTTGGTGAACGGCATGGTCGTCGGGGGCGTCAATGTTACGAAATTCTGCGCAATTGACGAATCCTTCCCGACAACCGTGCGCAAAGATCTGGAGTATTACAAACACATCGGGTTCGTTAAGGGCCTCGAGGACCGAGTTCAGGAATTAGAAGCCGAGTTGTTCAACGCCCACCTCCAGTATCGCCGGATGGAAAACAAATACGGCGAGGCGCTGGGCAGAACCGCAGCCCTGGTGGGTAAGGCGGCTGGGGCCCTGGCGGCGTACGTCGATCCCCAATTCGCGGCGGAACTGGAGAGCGGCGGCAACCTGATACATGGGTCGAAGGATTTCGGTGTTTCCTGGTTCGGGGGCGCCCAGGCGGTTCCGGCGTCGCCAACCCAGGCGATCGAACATGTGGTCCTGGAAAATGTAGTGATGTTACACCAGAGGAGTGATCCCGCGACCCACCGGGACTCCAACCTGGGGTGGTACGTCGCCGCCGGCCTGGTCTCGGGCGTGCCGTATACGGCTTCATGCTGGGTCTGGATCCCGGCGGCATTCAGCGGACCGGCGGTGGAGATCGTCCTCGAAGGGTTTTCGTTGAAAAGACACCCTGCCGATCTGTCTCTGAGAGACGGCTGGCAGAGGATTTGGTCTTCCGGCACCTGCCCTGAAGGCAAGAAGGACGTGAACATAGTTCTGAGGGCGGCAGCGGAGTCAGCCGGCCACCTGTACTCGTCTTGCTGGCAGCTCGAGGTCGGACGGGAACCAAACACGTATCAGCCCACGTCGGTGTGAGGCGGACAGGCGCTTCGGGGCCGAAGGCCTAGCCCAGCCCTCGGACTGCGCCTGTCCCAGCTGGAGGATTTCGTCAGGCTCGCCGGGCATGTGCGCAGCGCCGGCTCGGTGAGACGGGCCTGGTCATCCCAGGCCAACCAGCGGGCCGGCGCTGCGGTAGAGCATGTAGGCCGAAACCGCAAAGAGCACGGCCACGAAGATGCGTGTCAGGGCGCGGCGCTCGCGCGCCAGCGTCAGCGCCAGCCGCATCCCGCCCCAGCCGCCGGCGACGCCGCCGACGATGAACAGGGCGGCGATTCGCCAGTCGACCAGGCCCGAGGCGGCGTAGTTGGCGGCGGTGGTCAGGCCGAAGGCGCCTACCGAGAAGAGCGACGATCCCACCGCGTTGAGGATCGGCATGCCGCTGCCGATCATCAGCGCCGGCACGATCAGAAAGCCGCCGCCGATGCCGAAGAAGCCGGAGACGAACCCAGCCCCGAGGCCGCCGCCGACGAGCCGCGGCGCCATCTTCAGGTCCATGCGCACGTCCGGATCGCCGTCGGAAGAGCGGTTGCGCAGCATGGAGACAGCGACGGCGGCGATCGCCAAGGCAAAAAGGATCAAGAGGCGCCGCCCCTCGACGAGCTTGCCGAGCGTGGACCCGGCGAAGGCGCCGATCACCCCGGCGGCCGCGAAGGTCGCAGCGCACGGCCACTTCACCGTCCCGGCGCGGGCGTGGTGCAGGAGATTGGCGAAGGCGTTCGCCGACACCGCCAGGGCGCTGGTGCCGATGGCGACATGCGGGTCCCGCACGCCGACGACGTAGAGCAGCAGGGGCGTCGCCAGGATCGAGCCGCCGCCGCCGACCAGGCCGAGGCTGAAGCCGACCAGGCTTCCAGAGACAACGGCGAGCACGTCCTGGATGGTCATCGTCGCGTACGCCCCACGAGCCAGCACTTGAGAGGATCATTGAGCAAGAGCGAGGCGACCAGCGCGTAGCCGGCGACAAAGCCCAGTTCGAGGGGCTTCAGCGGGCGAAGCTCGGACAGGCCCGCCAGCCCGACGAACGCCCCGGCCAGGGTGTCGAGACCCAGCGCGATGGCGAGCGGGGCGCTCGGCCGTGAATGCCAGAAGGCGCGGCGCTCGCGCAGCGAGACGATCGAGAAGATGGCGAAGAACAGGAGAGTCTCGAAACTGAAGGTCCGCAGGCGCCCGGTGTCACGCGCCAAGCCGAACCAGCGCCAGCCGATCGTGAGCGCGCCCATCGCTTCGGCGAGCATAGCCAGCCCGATCGCCACGGCCACCCGGACAAGCGGACCGATGTTCGCGCTCTCGGGCTTGGGCGGAGTGGTCACCCGGTCCGTGGCCAGAGCGACCTTCACGAAGTCGGTCATAAAGAGCAGGAGCAGCATGGCCAGTGCGGAGATGGCGAAGCGGCCGGTCGCCAGATAGGCGAGCGCCACGAAGCCGGCTTGCACAATGGTGCGGCTCACCTTGGCGATGATCCAGGTGAGCACGCGCCGGTAGACGCGGCGGCCGGAGCGGACCAGCTCGACGATGCCGGCCAGGCCATCGGTCGTGAGCACGACGCTGGCGGCGTGCTTGGCCACGTCGGTCGCACTGCTGACCGCCACGCCCACTTCGGCTTGCCGCAGCGCCGGCGCATCGTTGACGCCGTCCCCGGTCATGGCCACCACATGGCCCGCCGCCTGCAGAGCGCGCACCACCCGGAACTTGTCTTCGGGATAGACTTCCGCCAGTCCGTCCACGCCCGCAGCAAGGCTGTCGGCCTCGGCCCCTTGCTCGTGGTCTCTCGCCGCGACGATATTCCCTAGCCCGAGCTGGCCCGCGACCGCCCGGGCCACGGGCAGCGCGTCGCCCGTGAGCATCTTTACGCTCACGCCCAGGGTGCGAAGCTCGTCCATGAGACCGCGGGAATCAGATCGCGGGGGGTCGGCGACGAAGGCGAGGCCGACCAGGCGCCAGGGCCCGCCCTCGTCGGCGCGGGCCACGGCGAGGGCGCGATGTCCTTGGCTGGCGGCCTCTTCGGCCGGGCGCGCCAGACTGGCCAGGGCGCCGCCTTCGAGGTCGGCCAATTGGGCGATGGTGCGCAGAGCTCCCTTGGCGACGCGGAACATCCCTCCGTCGGCGCCTCTGACGCTGGCTTCGGTCCTGCGGGACGCCGGCGAGAAGGGCGTGAAGCCGAGCACCATCTCGCCCTGGCCCGCGCCGGCCGCCGCGGCGGCTTCCACGAACGCCAGATCGATCGGGTCCTGATCAGCTACGTTGGACGCCAACGCTCCCAGACGGACCACGTCGGCGTCGGCGAAACCCGACGTCGACGCCGTCCCCACCACTGCGAGCCGGTTCTGGGTGAGCGTGCCGGTTTTGTCGGCGCACAGCACGTCAATGTTGGCCGCATCTTCGGCCGCGCTCAAGCGCGTCACCAGCACCCCCGAGCGCGCCAGCTCCATGGCGCCCAGGGCCATGCTCACCGTCAACATGACCGGGAGGGCGACCGGGATCGCGCTCATGAGCAAGACCAGCGACAGCGGCAGGATCTCCGCCAGCGGACCGCCGCGGACCGCGGTGACCATGACCAGGACGGCGACGACCGCGCCAACCACCGCCAGCAGCCGACGCACGAGATCGCCGGCGATGTCGTCGATGTGCAGCCTCGGCCGTGCGTTCTGCACGAGTTCGATGGTGCGGCCGAAGTAGGTGCGCGCGCCGGTCGCGGTGACGGTGGCGGTGGCCTCGCCGCGGCGAACGACGGCGCCGGAGTAGGCCGTGTCGCCGGACGAGACGTCCACAAGGCGCGATTCGCCGGTGAGGGCGGATTGATCGACGCCGAGATCACCCTCGACGAGGCGCAGGTCGGCCGGGACGAAGTCACCGACGCGCACGCGCACCAGGTCTCCGACCACCAGTTCGACGGCCTCGAGGGTGCGCCACGCGCCGTCGCGGCGCACCTTGGCCGATACCTGCAGGCGGCGCCGCAGCGCCTCCACCGCGGTGGCGGCGCGCGTGTCCTCCCACCAGCCGAGGCTCGCGTTGACGCCGAGGAGCGCCAGGGTCACGGCCCCGTCCACGGATTTGCCCAGAGCGAAGGACAACGCCGCGATCACCTCCAGCATCCAGGCCGACAAACCCCAGAACCGCCGCAACAGCCCCCAGAGCGGGCGCCGGCGCCTCTCGGCCACCGCGTTGGGGCCGTCACGCGCCAGGCGCGCCGCGGCCTCGGCGCTGCTGAGCCCTTCGGAGGGCTCAGGCGTCAGCGCATTGCTCGAACCACCAGCACCGGGCATGGGGCATGACGCATAACCGCCTCGGCGACACTGCCCAACAGCATCCGGTCGATGCCGCCGCGGCCGTGGCTGCCGATGACGATGAGGTCGGCCGGCCATTCCCTGGCGGTCCTGACGATCTCTTCGGCCGGCTCGCCTTCCCTCAGGAACTAGAGCCCAGGTCGCCGGTCGTGGAGAGAGCCAACGGCTTCGATGGCCAGCCGAGCACGGGATCGCGCTTCCTCCAGGAGGACGTCGGGCGAACGATCGGAGGCAATGGCTTGGGCCAGGCTCGGGTCGACGACGCTGACCAGGGCCACTTGGCCGCCCAGGTCGTGGTCAAGTTCCATCGCCACGGCCCCGGCGTGCGCGCCGATCGGAAAACCGTCTACGGCGATGAGAACGCGCTTGAACGACATGGCAGTCGCCTCCCTTCCGCGGCGGGCGCGTCATCGCCGGGCGCGAACGATCGCGCCCGCGAGCGCGGGTTTGCTCTCGCCCACCCACTGGTCTCCTTGATGCGCATCAAGGCGTGCGTCCGGCGCCCCAGAGTCGACGGCTAGCGCGAACAAGCGTAGCTGCCTGAGCTATTCTAGCCGTGGCCTTTTGTTACAAAACTGTCGCTTCGCGCCGCTAACACCCGAGGCGCTGGCGCGCACGAATTGCGGGGGCAAATCGATGAAGGTTGGCCTAGTTGTCACCACCCTTACGGCGGGCATGATCGTCGCGGCAGGCGCCGCGGCGCAAACCAGTTCCAATCCGCCGCCGCGCCCTGCGGCGAACTCGCCGCCAACGACGGTCGAGTCGGTCATCGTCACCGGCAACCGGCCAACGCTGGAGGTCATCCCGATGAAGGCGCCGTACACCCAGAGCGTGATCACGCCCGAAGCTATTCTGAACATCACGCCGAGCCCGGCGACGACGGTCCAGACGCTTCTGAATACCCAACCGTCGATCTACGCCACCACCGGGGCCACCAACGGCATGGAGACGGACATCAAGTTCCGCTCTTTCTTCGACGGCGAGTTCGGCGAGACCATCGCCGGTGTGCCGCTCAACGACATCTTCAACAGCGGCGTCACCTACCAGGCCGACAATCGCAACAACGTCCTCTTCATCACCCGCGACCTCGACAGCGTCGAGATCTTCCGTGGCGTCAACAATCCGGCGGTGAACACCTACAATTCCCTCGGCGGCACGATAAACTTCATTCCCCGCCAACCAGCCGATACGGCGGGCGGCGATATCGGCGTCGACGGCGGCAGCTTCGACACCATCGACCTGCACGCCACCTTCAACACCGGCGCCTGGCATGGCGTGAAGCAGACCATCTCGGTGGAGAGCGACTACAGCAAGGGCTGGCTGCAGAACACCGCTGACCGCAACCTGAACGTCTATTACGCCGGGAGCGCCGATATCGGCTCCAACACCAAGGTGTTCGGGTACTTCGTCTACAACCGCAACAAGGGCAACGCCCCGCAGTTCATCCCGCAGAACATCCTCGACCAGCAGTTCAACTTCCAGTGGCCGACAAATCTCTACCAATCCGACAACCTGGACATCAACTATCTCGGCATCGTCGGCTTCAAGACCCAGATCGCGAGCAACGTCACCATCGAGGACGAGGCCTACGGCGGCGACAACAACTACAAGCGCACTTCCTTTTCGAACCCCGCCTATGGGGGGCCCTATTTCATCGACGACCAGGGCTTCGGCTATCCGTTCTGGACGAGCTACATGGGCTACGACGGCTTCACCCTTTTCCCCTACGGCGGGGCGCAGGCCTATGGCGTGTCAACCGGGACGACCGGCGCCGGCTGCGCCCCGACCTGCGCCTACGCCGGCACCGATTATCACTTCTACGGCTATGACGGCTCGGTCTGGGGCGACCGGCTGAAAGTCACCGCCGAACTGCCCAATAACAGCCTCACCATCGGTGGCGACGTCAATTACGGTCGGCTGCACTCGCGCGAGTACTGGTACGGCGCGGCCGCGATGCCGCTGACCATCGGCTACAACGACGCCTGGGACGAGCACGACACGCGCACCATGTGGTCGATCTACGCCCAGGACGACATCCACTTCTGGAACGACCGCGTCCACATCACCCCAGGGGTGAAATACATTCACGCCCACACCAGGGACTTCGACGCCCTCGGTTTCTTCTACTCCAACCCCGGCGCGGACAGCGCCGACGAGCACTTCGTCTCCCCGACGCTCGGCGCGAGCGTCGAAGTCGCGCCGAACTTCACCGTGTACGGAGCTTACGGCCGGAACGTGAAGTTCCCGGACATCACCGCCTTCTACAACGCCATCTCGGGCGTCAATACTGCGCCCGTGGTCGTCAAGCCCGAGTACGCCAATGATTACGAGCTCGGCGCGCGCTACCACCGGGCAGGATTCGCCGCAGAGCTGAACGGCTACTGGGAAGACTTCTCCAACATCATCTTCTCCAACACCACGGCCTCTGGCTTCACCCAGTACCAGAACGGTGGCTCCGAACGCCACCGCGGCGTCGAACTTCAGTTGACGGACGATTTTGGCCAGTTCCTCGTCGGCCACTGGCAAGGGTACCTGAACTTCTCCTACAACGAGGCGATCTGCACTTCCTTCACCCAGAGCGATCTCACCACCGGGAAGTGCAATCCTGGCCAATCTTTGCCCAACGTCCCCAAGTATCTGGCCAATGTCGGCCTCATCTGGAACTACGACAACTGGCACGTCGACCTCGAAGGCCACTACGTCGGCGCCCAGCAGCTGCAGGACTTCTTCACCAGCCTGCCCATCGCGCCGGGGTCGCTCGAGGCCGGGCAGAGGACGCAGATCCCCGATTACTTCCTGGTCAACCTCGGGGTCATCAAGCTCATTCCAGTCAAATGGGGTTTCGCCAGGGACGTCCGCCTGGCCTTCCACGTCGATAACCTGTTCGACAGGCGCTACTTCTCGGACGGGCAGTCCAACATCCGGAACCTCGACATGACCGGCGCGAACCAGGCCCAGGACTTCTACGGACTCGCGGGCGAGCCCCGCGCCGTCTTCGGCAGCATCGGCCTTTATTTCTGAACCCTGTCGAACCGGACTCGCGCTTGGAGGTTCAGGCCGCCTGATCGCGCGCCGCCTTCAGGGCCGCGATCGCCGCCCTGTCGGTCGCCGTCACCGGGGTGAACACGATCATGGTCAGCCCGTCGGCGTCTTCGATGTCGAAGGCCGCATAGGTCACTTCGAACGGCCCCAACGCCGGATGATGGAGCCGCTTGCGGCCGGCGCCGTGGTTGCGCACCTCGTTCTGGCTCCAGAAGCAGCGGAAATCGGCGCTGGTCGCCTGTAGCTCGCCGGCCAGGGCCGCCGCCTCCGACCCCGGGCCTGCCCGGGCCACGTCGCGGCGGAAAACGGCGACGGCGAAGCGCGCATAAGTCTCCCAGTCGGACTTGCCGCGCAGCTTCGGGTCACCGAACAGCCGCCGCAGGCTGTTGCGCTCCGGGTGCGGCCCTGCGAGTCCGTCGCCGAGCACCACGGCGGCGGCGGCGTTCCAGGCGATGATGTCCCAGGTGCGTGTCTTCACGTACGCCGGGCTCGTTTCCAGCGCGTCGAGCACGCCCTGAACCGCGGACGGCATCGCCGGCGCCGGCCCCGACCTGACTGGCGGCGGCCGCTGCTGGGCCAGCAGGAACAGCACTTCGCGCGCCGGCGCGTCCAGATCCAGCGCCACGGCGAGCCGCTCCAGCGCCGCCGCCGAAGGCGGCCCCCCGCGCCCCTGCTCCAGCCAGGTGTACCAGGTGACGCTGACCCCGGCCCGCGCCGCCACCTCCTCGCGCCTCAAGCCAGGCGTGCGGCGCCGCGGGCCGGCGTTCGCCGGCGCCGCCAGGCGGGCGCGCCGGTCGCGCAGGAAGCCGCCAAGGGTCGTCGCCGGAGACGGCGGCGCGGCGGCGGCGGTGTTGGCGTTCATACCGGTATAAGCTCCCGGCTTTTCAGCCCCTGGCGAAACCGAGCATACGCCGTCCGGCCACGGACGAGGAGACAATCCAACAATGCGTGTGTTTCTGACCGGGGCCAGCGGCTTCATCGGCTCGGCCATCATCGATGAGCTACGCGGCGCCGGCCATGAGGTCGTCGGCCTCGCCCGCAGCGACGAGTCGGCCACCAGGCTCGCGGCGTGGGGGGTGCGGGCGCACCGCGGCGAGCTCACCGATCTGGACAGGCTCACCCAGGGCGCGCGCGCCTGCGATGGCGTCATCCACTGCGCCTTCATCCACGACTTCACCCGCTTTGCCGAGAACATCGAGATCGACGCCCACGCCGTCGAGGCCATGACCGCCGTGCTCGAGGGCTCGGGCAAGCCGTTCGTGCTCACTTCGGGCACGGCCATGATTTCCGCCGACCGTCCCGCCACCGAGGACGATCAGGCCCCGCCGGCCGGCCGCGGCGCCACCGAGCAGATCGCCTTGGATGCGGCGCAACGGGGCGTGCGCGCCTCGATCATGCGCCTGCCCCAGGTGCACGGCCAATCGGACCGCGGCTTCGCCTTTGGCCTCATTTCCATGCTCATCGACCTGGCCCGCCGCACCGGCGTGGCCGCCTACCCCGCCGAAGGCGCCAACCGCTGGCCCGCCGTGCACCGGCTCGACGCCGCTTGGCTGTACCGTCTGGCGCTGGAGAAGGCCGAACCGGGGACCCGCCTCCATTGTGTCGCCGAGGAGGGCGTCTCCCTGCGCGCCGTCAGCGAGGTCATCGCCGAGGGACTGGGCGTGCCGTCGAAGAGCCTCGCCGCCGACGAGGTCAGCGACCACTTCGGCTGGATGGCGATGTTCGCCGGGATGGACAATCGCGCCTCCAGCGCCCTCACCCGCCAGCGCTTCGGCTGGGCGCCGCGCCAGCCGGACCTGCTCGCCGACATGCGCCGGGCCGGGGCGTTCAGCTAGGCCGCCGGCGGCCGGCCGGGGCGGCCGCTTACCTTGCTCGTCAAGGAAATCGCAGACTTTCTGGGTCACCTGGGCCGATCGGTGCGCGTGCGCACCGGCCCTCAGCGCGAGTGACCATGAGTGAAGCGGCTCCCGGACTGCTGTCGTCGGTGCAGGTGCTCACCCTCACCCGAGGCCTCTATCTGGTCTCGGTGACCTCGGCGACGCCGCGCCGGTTGGGGGACGACGCCGAGCTGATCCTGCCCGCCATCCACGTCGGCCCGGCGCCGGGCGCCTCGGCCCAGCAGATCGAGTTAATGACCGGCCCCCAGAACAACGGCCATTGGCTGTGCGAAATGCGGGACATGCTGGTGGTCAAGGTGAGCAAGGGGCCGGCCAACCTCCTGCTTACCTCGGTCCGCACCGAACAGGCGCCGGACATGCAGATCGGGGTGCAGCGGCTCGACGGCCGGAAGAACGCATCCGCGGCCACATCGCCCCCGGCGCCGATGTCACCCGAACCAGGCTGGCCGGCGGCGCCGTCCTTCGCGGCGGCCGCTCCCGAGGGTTCCGCGGCCGCCGCCCGATCCCACATCGACCTTCACCTGCAGAATCGTGGCGAAGTCTCGTTCACGGACACCATCTGGGCCGGCGAACTGGGCGAGGGGACGGCGATCGAGTCCTTCGTCATCCGCGCGCTCGAACGCGCCCGCCCCGATCAGATCGAATACAAGGGCCTCACCGAAGCTGGCGAGGAGACGGACTGGATCGATGCCGGCAGCCCTTGCGGCAGCCGCGGCAAGGGCGAGGCTCTGACCGGCTTCGCCGTCCGCTTGAAGGAGTCGGCCAATGCCGGCTTGGAATGCGAGTACCGCGGGGCCTTCAGCTCCGGCAAGACCATCGGGCCGGTCAGGGACGGGGCGCTCTGCCGCGGCGACGACGGCGATCGGCTGCAGGCCATCCAGGTCCAGGTCACCTCGCGCCGGCCACCGGCGTCCGAGGCGGGTTCGGCCATCATCGGCCCCGTTCTGCCGCTGCATGCCCGGCCCGCCCGGAGGCCCCCGATCGGACCACGCTTCAGCGTTTTCCGCGAAATCGCCGGCTAGAAGCCGCCCCTCGAGCGAAGAGCATCGAAGGTCGGGCGTTCAGCAGTAATAAATCTTACCGCTTATCGAACTATTGAGGGCTCTCGGCCAAAGCAGGACCCGTCCGCTTGGGGCTCCGGCGCAGGCGGGCGGATCACCCGAGGGAGCAGGGCGCGCGTCATGGAAACAGGGGGCCGGCGCAGCGTCCGACGGCGCGTCAATGTCAGCACCGCTCGCAGATGGTAGGGCGATGAACCCAAGTCGCGCCGAGGTTGCGCCGGTTCCCTTCGCCACGCTCATGGGCGCCGAACTCGTCGCGCCCTCGCAATCGCCGATGTATTTCCTCGTCGACAAGACTTTGCTGGTCGACTGCATGGGCGAATTTGTTCGCAGAATCTACTTTGACGAGACATGGTACCTCACCGCCTATCCGGACGTGGCCGAGGCGGTGCGTAACAAGAGCGTCGCGAGCGCCCAGGAACACTTCGCCCGTTTCGGCTATTTCGAAAACCGGCTGCCGTATTCGATCGCCGTCGATGAGGCGTGGTACCGCTCCACTTATCGCGATGTTCGCGAAGCGATCGCCGCGCGCCGCTTCGCCTCCTGCCAGGCGCATTTCGAGCAGGTCGGCTACGCCGAGGGCCGCCTGCCCCATCCCGGCTTCTCTCTCAGAACCGCCAGGCCGGAGTCCGGATCGTGAACCGGCGCGGGCGGGCGGGCGCGAACGCGGATCCGAGCGAAGTCATCGGCTTTCGCGGCGAGGCGGCCTT
Source organism: Caulobacteraceae bacterium (assembly GCA_035946795.1). GTDB lineage: Bacteria > Pseudomonadota > Alphaproteobacteria > Caulobacterales > Caulobacteraceae > Acaudatibacter. The sequence goes on from DASYYX010000018.1 coordinate 40,019, forward strand.
GGCCTCCCCGCGGGATCCGCGAAACACCGTCGTGAAGACGCTGGCGGTTCTGCCGCCCACGGCCGGCCCGCGACCGACGTGGTCGGTCGACGTGGTATTCGTGTCCCGCAACGGCGGGGTGATGATAGCCGGCTGGCTCGACGACACCTTCCGGCCCCTGGAGGGTATCACCATCATCGCCACCGGCTGGCGTCTCACCCTCGACGCTGACACCCTGGCGCGTCGCCGGCGGCCGGACGTGGAACAGGCTCTGGGACGCTCCGACCCGCACGCCTTCGGCTTCACCGGCTTCGTATTCGCCGGCCGCCCGCTGTGGACGAGCGCGGCGTGCGAGGTCGAGATCCGCTTGAGGGACGGCGGCGCGGAGACCCTGGAAAGGCCCCTGCAGGTCGTCGAGGATGCCGAGATCCGCAAGATCCTACTGTCGCAGCTGGTCGAGGGCGGCCAGCACGGGAGCGACGCGATCGCGTCCATCGCCAGTCTCGACCGCGGTCTGGGCGATGAGATCCTGGCGCTCAACCGCGACATAACTTCGACCATTGTCTCTTCGCCCTACGTGGAGCGCTTCGGTTCGGCGCCGCGCCGATGCGCCGGCTCGATCATCGTCTGCCTGTACGGGCGCGATGAATATCTCTTCCTCCAGAACGCGTTGTTCTCCGGCAAAGCCGGCATCGACGCCTTCGAGTTCATCTACGTATCGAACAGCCCCGAGCTGGCCGAGCCGCTTCTGGATGCGGCCCGCGGCGGCCATGAGATCTATGGGGTCAGCCAGACCGTCATCGTTCTCCCCGGCAACGCCGGCTTCGGGGCGGCCAACAACGCCGCCGTCGGCAGCGCCTGCAGCGACAGGGTCCTGTTCGTCAACCCCGACGTCTTCCCGCGGGACCGCGACTGGGCCCAAAAGCACATCGACATCGTCATCGACCGTCCGCGGGCCGAAACCGCCCTCTTCGGCGCCCCGCTCTACTATGACGACGGTTCTCTCATGCATGGGGGAATGTTCTTCGAAGCGGACATGGGAGTGACTTTCGACGCCGGGCGCGCGGTGCAATGGCGGCTGCTGAGGGTCGAGCACTACGGCAAGGGGGCCAGTCCTTCGGTCGAGGCGTTCGTGCGCCCCAGACCCGTTCCGGCGGTGACCGGCGCCTTTATCTCGGCCGAGCGATCCTGGTTCGAGAAACTGGGCGGGTTCTCCGACGAGTTCGTCTTCGGTCATTACGAAGACGCCGACTTGTGCCTGAAGAGTATCGAGGCCGGAACGCCGCCGTGGCTGCACGACCTGCGCCTCTGGCATCTCGAAGGCAAGGGTTCGACCCGGCGCCCCGAACACGAAGGAGGCGCATTGGTGAACCGCTGGTATTTCTCCTCGCGCTGGGGCGGCCTCGTCACCGGCAAGTTGCTGGGTCGGGCTCCGGTCCTGCCGCCGCCCGCGTCCGCGCCCCCGGACACGGCTGGCGCCGCCGAGCCGGCGGGGAGCGAGCCCACGCCGGCGGCGACTCCGGCGTCGAAGTCGGGGTCGGCCTGGGATGATGGCGCCCTCCTGGCGGCCCCTGGCTTCTGAGAGCCATGGCCGATCAGACCCGCAAGCGCTTCGAGGCCGCCCGGCAGGCGCCTCTCTCACCGCAGAAGGCGCTGCCGAAAGTCCTGCTTCTGAGTGTCCAGCATCCGGAACTGGTCCGCGGGGGCGCCCAGCAGATCTGCTACGAGCTGTTCCTTGGTCTGCGCGCCAGCGGCAAGGTGAGGCCGATCCTGCTGGCCGCGGTCGATCCGGAGGCCGCGGCCCTCTACAAGAGCGGGGCGCGGATCACCGGCTTCGACGGACGCGAAGACGAGTTCCTGTTCCTCGACGCCGGCTTCGATCACCGGTGGATGCGCTTGCCCAGCGCCGACCGGGCCGCGGCCTACGCCGAGTTTCTCGAGCTCATGCAGCCCGACGTGGTGCATTTCCATCACTTCATGCTCTTCGGGGTGGATTTCCTTACCCTCACCCGCAAGGTCCTGCCGCGGGCGCGGATCATCCTGACGCTGCACGAGTTCCTGTCGATTTGCGCGGCCAACGGTCAGATGGTCCGGCCCACGGACGGCGCGGTGTGCACGCGGCCGAGTCCAGTGCGATGTCACCAGTGCTTCCCCGACCGCGGACCGGAATTCTTCTTCATGCGAGAGATGTGGGTGAAGCGGCACTTCGAGGCCGTGGACCTGTTCACCACGCCTTCCCGCTTCATGATCGACCAGTTCGTCCAGTGGGGTCTGAACCCCGACAAGCTGGTCCACGTCACCAACGGCCAGCAGGACTATGGCGCCGGTTGGCTGCGTCCGCCCGGGAACGGACCGCGCAACCGCTTCGGCTTCTTCGGTCAGCTGGTCGACAACAAGGGCGTTCACGTCATCCTGGAAGCCGTCCAGATCCTGCGTGCGGAAGGCTTCACCGGCTTCACGGTGGAGATCAACGGCGGCAATCTTCGCTTCGCCGGCAAAGCGCGCCGGGCCGAGATCGAAAGCTTCCGCGAGGCGGAAGAAGCGCTGGCGCCCGCCGAGCGCATCGTTCGGTTCAACGGCGCCTACGAAGTGGAGCGCCTGCCCGAGCTGATGAACCGCATCGACTGGTGCCTCGCCCCCTCGGTGTGGCGGGAAGCCTTCGGGCTCGTCATCTCGGAAGCCTGGATGTTCAGGAAACCCGTCATCTGCTCCCAGATCGGGGCGATGGCCGAACGCGTCGCCGACGGCGTCAATGGCCTGTTCTTCGCGCTGGGGGACCCCCGCTCCCTGGCCGATGTCATCCGGCGCGCCTGCACCGAAAAGGGCCTTTGGGAAAGCATCGTCGCCACGATTGAACCGCCGCCGTCGCGGGAGGTGATGGTCGAGGCGTTCCTGGCGCTCTACGCTGGGCGTTCGGGCGGCGAGGCGCAGTCCGACACGGAGGCGGCGCCGGTGCGGCGGTCGGCATGACGAAGCCCCCATCGCCGCCGCCTCCCGCGGCGGCGGGCCGGCCCTGAAGCTCGGCCGCGCCCCTCCCCTCGCCTTTCGCCCCGGCGCGCCATAGAGGGAGCGCGCCCATGCCGGTCCCGCTCTCCCACATCCGCAACTTCGCCATCATCGCCCACATCGACCATGGCAAGTCGACGCTCTCGGACCGGCTGATCCAGGAGACCGGCGGCCTCACCGCGCGCGAGATGCGCGAGCAGGTGCTCGATTCGATGGACCTGGAGCGCGAGCGCGGCATCACCATCAAGGCCCAGACGGTGCGCCTCGAGTACCGCGCCGACGACGGCGAGACCTACGAGCTCAACCTCATGGACACCCCCGGCCACGTCGACTTCGCCTACGAAGTCAGCCGCTCGCTCTCGGCCGTCGAGGGCTCGCTGCTGGTGGTGGACGCCAGCCAGGGGGTCGAGGCGCAGACCCTCGCCAACGTCTACCAGGCCGTCGAGCATGATCACGAGATCGTACCGGTGCTCAACAAGATCGACCTGCCGGCCGCTGATCCGGCCCGCGTCTCGGCCCAGATCGCCGAGGTGGTCGGCATCGACGCCTCCGACGCCGTGCTCGTGTCGGCCAAGACCGGCCAGGGCGTGCACGAGGTGCTCGAAGCCATCGTCGCTCGCCTGCCGCCGCCCACGGGCGATGCCGCCGCGCCGCTCAAGGCTTTGCTGGTGGACGCCTGGTACGATCCCTACCTCGGCGTCGTCGTCCTGCTGCGGGTGTTCGAGGGGGTGCTCAAGGCGGGCCAGCAGGTGCGGCTGATGCAGTCGGGCGCCAGCTACAAGGTCGACCGCCTGGGCGTGTTCCGCCCCAAGCAGACCGAGGTCGCCGAGCTCGGGCCCGGGGAAATCGGCTTCCTCACCGCCCAGATCAAGGAGGTCGCCGACGCCGCTGTCGGCGACACCATCACCGACGAGCGCCGGCCCACGCCCGAGCCCTTGCCCGGCTTCAAGCCGGCGCAGCCGGTGGTCTTCTGCGGCCTCTATCCGGTGGACGCCGCCGATTTCGAGGACCTGCGCGCGGCGGTGGCGCGCCTGCGCCTGAACGACGCCAGCTTCACCTACGAGATGGAGACCAGCGCCGCTCTCGGCTTCGGCTTCCGCTGCGGCTTCCTCGGACTGCTGCACCTGGAGATCATCCAGGAGCGGCTGGTGCGCGAGTTCGGCCTCGATCTCATCGCCACCGCACCGAGCGTCATCTACCGCATCACCCTGACCGACGGCGAAACCATCGAGCTCCACAATCCGGCCGACTTCCCCGACCCGGCGCGCATCGCCGCCATCGCCGAGCCGTGGATAAGGGCCACCGTCTTCACCCCCGACGAGCACCTGGGGGCGGTGATCAAGCTCTGCCAGGACCGGCGCGGCGAGCAGCGCGAGCTCACCTGGGTCGGAGCGCGCGCCATGGTCGTCTACGACCTCCCGCTCAACGAGGTGGTGTTCGACTTCTACGATCGCCTCAAGAGCGTTTCCAAGGGCTACGCCAGCTTCGACTACCAGCTCGCCGGTTATCGTGAAGGCGACCTCGTCAAGCTGCAGATCCTGGTCAACGGCGAGCCGGTGGACGCCCTTTCCATGCTCGTCCACCGCGCCCGCGCCGAGACCCGCGGCCGGGCCATGGTGGAGAAGATGAAGGAGCTCATTCCGCCGCACCTCTTCCAGATCCCGATACAGGCGGCGATCGGCGGCAAGATCATCGCCCGCGAAACCGTGCGGGCGCTGCGCAAGGACGTCACCGCCAAGTGCTACGGCGGCGATGTCACCCGCAAGCGCAAGCTCCTGGAGAAGCAGCGCGAGGGCAAGAAGCGCATGCGCGAGTTCGGCAAGGTCGAGATCCCGCAGGAGGCCTTCATCGCCGCCCTGAAGATGGACGCCGACTGACCCGAAAGTCTCAATCCATTTCGCGGGCGGCGGCGCGCGGATCGAGCTTGGGCGCGGGCGCCAGGCGCAGCACCTCGGCCTGGTAGCGCTCGTCGTCCCCGGCGGCGAGCAGCGGCGCGGCCTCGGCCACGGCGTCCAGCAGCGGTTCGACCCAGGCCAGCTCGCTCTTGTGGAAGTCCGAGAGCACATGGCTCATGACCAGGTCCTTGTGCCCCGGATGGCCGGTGCCCAGGCGGGCGCGGCGGAAGTCGGCGCCGATGTGGGCGGTGATCGAGCGCACGCCGTTGTTGCCCGCCGCTCCGCCGCCGGTCTTCACCCGGAACCTGCCCGGCGCGAGGTCGATCTCATCGTAGAACACGACGACATCGGCGGGGTCGAGCTTGAAGAAGCGGACCGCCTCGCCGACGGCCCGGCCGGAGTCGTTGTAGTAGGTCTGGGGCTTGAGGATCAGGGCCGGGACCGGACCCAGCGACGAAGGGATCCGCCCTTCTGCGGCGCGCCCCTGGAAGCGCCGGCGCTCGCGGGCGAAGCCCCAGCGCCGGGCGATGGCTTCCACCGCCATCATGCCGATGTTGTGGCGGTTGTCAGCGTACTCGCCGCCGGGATTTCCCAGTCCGACGATCAGGAGCATCCTCTCCTCCCCTCGAGCAGCGGGGGAGGGATCCTTCCTAGCTCGCCTCCGCCTCGCCCTCGCCTTCGGCGGGCGCAGCTTCGGCCGCTTCGCCTTCCACCGCCTCGCCTTCCTCGGCCGGCGCGACCTCCTCCTCTTCGGCGGCGACGCCGGCCACCGAGGCCACCGTCGCCTCCAAGAGGTTGGCGGCAAGCTCGACGCCTGGCGGCATCTTGAGATCTGAGCCGCGTACGCCTTGTCCGATCTCGAGGCCGGTCAGATCGACCATGATCTCCTCGGGTATCGAGTCCGCCGGCGCCAGCACCTCGACTGCGTGCAGGTTGACGTTCAAGGCGCCGCCGCGCTTGAGGCCCGGCGAGTCGTCGTGGTTGCGGAAGCGCACCGGCACGCTGATGCGGATCTGCTGGTGCGCCTCGACGCGGTAAAGGTCGAAGTGCGTCGGCGCATCGGTCACCGGATGGAACTGCACGTCCTTGGCGATCACCGGCTGGGTTTCCTTGCCGTACTTCAGGGTCACCAGGTGACCCAGGAGCTTGCCGGTGAGCAGGGCGCGGCTGAACTCGCTGGCCTTCACCGCGATCGGCACGGGGCCTTTGTCGGCGCCGTAGAGGATCCCCGGCACCAGGCCCTCGCGCCTGGCCGCCCGGGCCGCGCCGGTGCCGGCGCGCTCGCGCACCTCGACGTTGAGCACGATCTCAGCCATGGCCTCGCCTCATTGAGAAACAAGAAGCGCCGCGTCCGGGCCGCCTCGGGCCCTCATCGCGGCGCAGCTCGTCTGCAGCCAAAAATGGGTGCGGCTCAATACACGCTCGCCCCCGGAGGCGCAATCTGGGGCGCAATATCGAAGGGCGTTCAGCCGCGGCGGCGACGGATTGGACGATGGACGGCGCGACGGACCGTCCGGGTCGCGCCCAAGGGCGGCACCCGCAGCGGCTCGGGCGTGTCGATCACCAGAGGCACTGGCACGCCGGCCCCGCGCGCCAAGCACTCGCCGGTGTCCTGCATGGCGTGCTGGCCGGCGCAGAAGATATCCTCGTAATTGGGCCGCGCCACCGCGAGGCACTGGAACAGGTTGAGCTTGGCCCGGTCGAGGCAGTCGTCGGTCGTGCCCTCGTAGGTGAGATAGGTGAGCCGCTGGTAGGCGTCTTCGCCGGCCTCGCCCAAGGCGGCGATGGCCGCCAGTTGCAGGGCCCGGGCGAGCAGCGTTGGATAGGGCGGCGCGTCCGGATCGGCGGCGAGCCCCAGGCTGCCTCCGGAGGAGATGATCTGGGCCAGGGCGCTGGCTTGGTCCGCCGCCGGCGCCAGCGGGGCGCTCGAGGAGGCCTTCACGGCCGCCAGCCGGCCCGGCCGGTCGACCACGTCCAACTTCGACCACGCCTGATGCTGGACATCGTAGGACGCCTGCTTGACCGCCTTACCGGCGTCGTAGAGGCGCATGCCCGCCGCGCCGATCGCCTGGCGGGCAAGGCCGGCGGCGCGGTCCGACCCCTTGAAGGCGAAAACCGTGGCCGGATCGGCGATGATGGCGTTGACGAGCAGGCGCCGGTCCTCGGGCGTGGCCCCATGGGCGCGCACGTCGGCAACGAAGTCCGGCGCCTCGAGGGCGGCGATGGCGCCGTAGGCCACCGCGCCGCGGATCAGCGCCTTGGGCTCGTAAGCCGCGGCGACCTTCAGGCTGTCTTGCACCTGCGCCGGACTAGCAAAGGCCGGCGACACCGCCGCCGCTCGTGTCACGAAGGCCTCGTAGGCGGCGGCGTCGGCGATCATCTCCCTCGGCAGGCCGACAGGCCCCGGGGGCGGGGGCGGCGGCGGAGGCGGCGGGGCCTCGATCACCGGCTTCTTGCGCGCCACCGCCTCGAACGCCGGAAAGGCGACAGCCGGCAGCGCCAGCGCCGCCAGCAGCCAGAAGCGCACGCGACTCTTTACAGGCCTTTTCATGACCGCTCTTTGTTTCGTCTCACCCCGCTCTCGCCTCAAAGAATCGGCGAGAATGTGACGCTACCACCTCTGGCTCCCCGAAGAGCGGGTTCAATCAAAGAGCTTGGACACCGACTCTTCGTTGGCGATGCGGCGGATCGCCTCACCGATGAGCCGCGCGCAGCTGACGACGCGGATCTTGCCGCCCGGCTTGATGCGATCGTCGGCCTGGATCGAGTCGGTGATGACCAGCTCCTTGAGCACCGAGCCGTTCACCCGCTCGATGGCCGCGCCGGTGAGGACCCCGTGGGTGACGTAGGCCGCGACCTCGGTGGCGCCGGCCTCGATGAGGGAGGCCGCCGCACTCACCAGCGTCGACGCCGAATCGACGATGTCATCGAACATGATCAGCCGCCGGCCGGCGACATCGCCGATGATATTGGCGACTTCCGAAGCGCCCGGCCCGCTGCGGCGCTTGTCCACGATGGCGAGGTCGGCGCCCAGCCGGCTCGCCAGGGCCAGCGCCCGCACCACCCCGCCAACATCGGGCGAGACCACCAGCAGTTCGTGGGCGTCCGGATAGCGGCGCTCGATGTCGGCAGCCAAGGTCGGCGCGGCCGTGAGATTGTCGCTGGGAATGTCGAAGAAGCCCTGGATCTGGCCCGAGTGCAGATCCATCATCAGCGCCCGATCAGCGCCGGCGCGGGTGATCAGGTTGGCCACCAGCTTCGCCGAGATCGGGGTGCGCCCGCCGGTCTTGCGATCCTGCCGGGCGTAGCCGAAGTACGGCGTCACCGAGGTGATCCGCCGCGCCGACGCGCGCTTGAGCGCGTCGATGCAGATCAGCAGCTCCATCAGGTTGTCGTTGGCCGGATAGCTGGTGGACTGGATGACGAAGACATCCTCGCCGCGGACGTTCTCCTCGATCGTCACCCAAGCTTCATTGTCCGGAAATCGCTTCACCTGCGCTTTGGTAAGCGGCGCGCCCAGCGAGGCGGCGATCGCCTCCGCCAGCGGTCGATTGGAGTTGCCCGCCAGAAGCTTCATCGCTCACCCCAGCCGCCCTCGAGCGTGAGGCGGCTTCTAACAGCGCCCAGCCCCGCTGCAAGGCGCCGGCGAGCACATTCTACCATGCGACGGACACGGACGAGCGCGGCGGCCGGCGCGCGCCTCCGCTCGAGGCGTTCACCCCTCCAGCATGATCGCCGACAGCAGCCGGCCGTAATCGGCCTCTCCGCGCTGCACCGCGCGCCGGTTCGAGAAGAACGCGGGCTCGTTGGTGAGCGTGTCGCGGCCGATCCAGGCCGCGCGGCGCACACCGGCAGCCGCCAGCCGGTTCAGGACGAAAGCCGGCAGGTCGAAAAGGCGCTTTCCGGGCGCCGTCGCGGCGGCGAAAAAGCGCGCTCGCTCGGCGCCTCCGCCGAGAAAGCGCGCCTCGAACTCGGGCCCGACCTCGTACGAACCCGGACCGATGCATGGGCCGACTGCGGCGATGATGGCCGAGCGCGTCGCGCCCAGCCCTTCCATCGCCTCGACCGTGGCTTCGACCACGCCTGCCAGGGCGCCGCGCCAGCCGGCGTGCGCCGCCCCGATCACCCCGGCGGCGTCGTCGGCCAGCAGCACTGGGGCGCAGTCGGCGGCCAGGACGCCGATCAGGGTTCGGGGGCGCCGGGTCACCAGGGCGTCGGCCCGCGGCCGCTCGGACCCGCTCCATACGCCCGCCTCGACCACCTTGGCCGAATGCACCTGATAGAGGGTCACAAGGTCGCCGGCTTCGCGGTCGAAATGCGTCGCGGCGCGGCGGCGGTTCTCGGCCACCGCCGCAGGATCGTCCCTCGAACCGAGGCCTAGGTTGAGGCTGGTGTAAAGACCGCGCGACACCCCGCCGGCGCGAGTGAAGAAGGCGTGCCGCACCCCCCTGAGCGCCGCCAACCTGGGTTCGGTCAGCGGCTCGAGCATCGGAACGGCGGCGGCGAGAGTCCGGGCGAATGGACGCAGGCGACTTTGAAGATCTCGCCCATCTGATCCGGCGCTGTCAGCCGCTCGAGCTGGCGCCCGATGAGCTCGGCGCGCGCCGGCTGGGCGGCGATGAGCGCCGCCGCCCGCGTCTCGATCCCGAGGGCGTGCAGGAAGTCGGCCTGGGCCATCGGCGGCGGGCAACAGACGCCGGCGGCTTTGGCGGCCTCGAGGAAGGCAGCGAAGTCTGCGTGCGCGGTGAGATCGGCCTCCCCAGGGTTGGCCAGCGGATCTTCGCGGCGGTGGAGCCGCACCGCCTGCAGGGTATCGGCGCCATCGAAGTGGGTGCGCCCATAGTCGACGAAGAGCGCCGCCCCGCCTTTGGCGGCGATCAGGGCGCCGATCTGCGCCCCGAATGCGGCCAGAGGCTCCGATTGCTCCAGCACCGCGCCCTCAGCGGCTCCATTGGCCGTGGCCGGCGCCCGCGCTCCGCTCGGCAGCGGCGTCAGCATGAACGCCAGGGCCCCGCCGGAAACCCCGACCCGTCGCTCGCACCAGCCATCGGCGGCGCGCACGTACTGGCGGATCGGCAAGCAGTCGAGGAACTCGTTGGCGAGCGCCACCACCGGCCCTTTCTCGCGCGCCAGCGGCGCCAGGTCCTCCAGCCATTGGGCCTGCGCCCCGGCGCTGGCGACAGCCTCGGCCTGCCGCGCCCTGAGGGGTGCGCTCGTTTCGATGAGGCGGAGGTCGAGCGCGTTGCCGAAACCTGGGACGGCGCGGGCCGCACGCAGCACGTCGGTCAGCATGGTCCCATCGCCTGGGCCCAGCTCGATCAGGCGCACCCGCGAAGGCGAGCCGAGCTGGCGCCACACCTCCGCCGCCCACAGTCCCAGGATCTCGCCGAACATCTGGCTGACATGCGGGGCGGTGATGAAATCGCCCTCCGCTCCCAGGCGCGGATGGCGCGCGTAGTAGCCGTGCTGCGGATCGCCAAGACACGCGGCCATGTACGCGGCCACGGTGATCGGGCCCTCCGCCGCGATCCGCCGCTTGAGGCGCTCGGCCAGGCTCACGCGCTGTCTTCGGCGCCGGCCTGCGGGGCCCGAGGCTCGGAGGCCACGGCCTGGCCGCGCCGCCAACCCCACCAGGCCAGCGCTGCGCCGACGATCACCATCGGCGCCGACAGCATCATTCCCACCGTGAGGCCCAGCGGCAGGTGGCGCAGGCCCTCGTCGGGCATGCGCACATTCTCGGTGAGGATGCGGAAGAGGCCATAGAAGAAGAGGAACAGCCCGGTGGTGACGCCGCGCCGCCCCAGCGCGCCGAACCGGTGCGTCGCCAGCCGCAGGATGAGCCAGAGCACAATTCCCTCGAGCGCCGCCTCGTAGAGCTGGCTCGGATGGCGCGGCACGTAGCCGGCGATGCATTCCCCGCCCGGACCTTTGGGGATGGTCGGCCCGCAAAACACCATTCCCCAGGGAAGGCTCGTGGGCCGCCCCCACAGCTCGCCGTTGATGAAGTTGGCGATGCGGCCGAAGAACAGGCCGAAGGGCGCACACGGCGCCGCCAGGTCCGCCAAGCCCAGAAGCGGCAGCCGCCGCCGCCAGGCGTAGGCGATCAGGGCGACGGCGACGCCGATGGCGCCGCCGTGGAAGCTCATGCCCCCATGCCAGACTTTCACGACCTCCAGGGGATCGGCGGCCAGGACGGCGCGCTGGCTCGCCAGCGGCAGCATGTAGAAGAGGACGTAGCCGATCCGCCCCCCCAGGATGACGCCGAAGGTGATCCAGACCACCATGTCGTCGACCTCGAGGGGCGTGGCCGGCGGCCCGCGCGGCCCCCAAAGGCGCGCCTTCCTGGCCAGCGCCACGGCGTAACGCCAGCCGACGACGATTCCGGCGATGTAGGCGATGGCGTACCAGCGCAGGGCGAATGGCCCGAGCGTCAGCGGCCCCACCTGGAAACGCGGGATGTCGAACACGTCCGGCGGGATGTTCGGATACGGCAGCGCCATCGACGCGGATATCCGATAATCGCCCCCTCAGGGGAAGGGCGCGGCCTGAGCCCCGAGAAGAAAGAGGAGAGGCGGCGCCTCTCCTCGCCCAGACCGCCGGTTCTGCCGGAGCGGCCTAGTGAATGATGTCGGACGCCGTGATGCTGCTGACGCCGATGAGGGTGATGGTGGTGCCATCGCCCAGATGCAGGGTGGTGTTGCCGCCGCTGTGGGTCTCGGAGCTGAGCGCGGCGGCCGTGTCGTAGCCCTGCAGGTTGATGTGGTCGCGGCCATGGCGGAAGGCCTGGATGGTATCGTGGCCGCCGCCATGCAGGGTGGTGAAGGTGAACAGGTTCGAGGTCCCGCTGGCTGTCATGGTCTCGTGGCCAGCGCCGCCGGTGAAGTAGTTGTGCGCCCGCCCGCCGACCATCGAGACAGGCCCGGCGCCGCCGGTGAAGGTGTCGTTGCCCGAACCCCCGATCAGCGTCGAGGCGCCGCTGCCGGCGTGCATCGAGGCCGATCCGGTTACGACCCTGAAGTTCGTGCCGCCCGCGCCCGAGATCGCGGTCGCCGTGCCCGTGATCATGACCGTGTCGCCGCCGGAACCGAAGGTGATGGTGTCGTTGCCGTGGAAGCCCAGATGGTAGCTGGCGTTGTCGGTGATGTGGATCTGGCCGTTGCCGGTGATGGTGTCGTTCTCGCCGCCGGCCAGGTTCAGCACGTCGCTGCCCTGCAGAGTGATCGTCGCCGCGCCGTCGTGCAGCGTCACCGTGTCGTTGCCGGCCAGGGTGATCCTGTTGCCGTACCCCGTGAGCGTCACCTGATCGCTCTGGTTGACTCCGACGTAGACGTTCACCCTGGAAAGGGCGTCGATCGTGTTGCCGCCGCTGAACAGGGTGACCTTGTCGGTATGGGAATCGCCACTGATCGTCGCCCGGCCGCCCCACATGTTGATGGTGTCGTTTCCGCCCGTGGCGATGAACATGGGCCCGCCGGCGTGGCCGGGGGTGTTGAGGTCGATGGTGTCGCTGCCGGTCCCGGCGATCACCGTACCGTTGCCGCCTTCGGCGTTGATGAAGTCTTTGCCGGCGTTGCCGATCAGCACTTCCTTGCCGGTATGGCCGAAGATGTTGGCGCTGTGCGTGCCGTAGAGGGCCAGCGCCTGGCCCCCCGCCGGCAGCACATAGCTATGGCCGTTGGTGGCGGGGTTGATGTTGTAGACGTTGAACGCGTGCGGATGCGGCGGGTTGGATGTCGAGCCGAGCACAAAGCCGTGGGCATAGCCCTGCTCGGCGGCAAACAGCGCCTGCTGCGCCAGGTGCGCCTCGCGGCTGTCCAGGGTCAGCTGAACGTGGGCCCCGCCCACGATTGTGGCAGTCGCCATCTCGCAGCCCCCTCAGCAGGCTGAACAGTCGGATAACGGGCCGCACCGTTAAACCTTTTTTAAGCAAGTTGAAGGGCGTTTCGCCCGTAGGTTGTACGATATGTCTGCGACAAAACGCCGCTGTTTACATAGGCTCACATCGATGGCGGCGCGCCGGTCGCCAGATTGGCGCGACGTTCAGATTCCGAGCGTTGATCAAGGACTTGGATGATGGCTGGCCGCCCTCACCGCGGCTCGCCGGATTTCGGGCTCACGCACCCGCTTCCCGCGTTGCCGGCCGGCGGAAAGGCGTTGAAGCCGCCGACGTTGAACCGCTGGGCCCTGTTGCCCTTGATGGTCTGGGCGCCTTTGACGCCTCCGGCGACGATCTTGGATAGCCGGTCGCAGTAGCCGACCACCTGGTTGTTGGTAATCGCCAGGTTCTCGACCCCAGCCACGCGCAGGCCATTGAAGTCCATGCCGTACACCTTGTTGCCGTCGATCGTGAGATTGGTGATCGGAGGGCCGCCCCGCCTTTGCGAGACCGTGCCGCTCACCATGATCCCCTGCACGAACGCGCCGTCGCCGCGCCAGATGGTGTTGCCGCTGATGTTGATCCGATCGCCGCCTTCTTCTGCGGGCGTGGTCCAGATGAAGATCACGTCCGGGTGCAGCCCCTTGGGGTTGGGGAAGAAGCCGGTGAAGCGATTGTGCGTGATGTTCAGCCCGTTGGTGCCGCCGCCGGCAATGCCCCGAAGGTGCAGCTCGTGGAAGTAATTGTCGGAGATCGTGAGGTCGCGGTCGTTGTCGTGCTCGATGCCCACGGTGAGCTGGGTGAAATCGCTGCCGGTCACCGAAATGTCGCTCGAGCCGCGGATGAAGAGCCCGCGCGGCCCCTTGTCGTCATGGAGGAAGACCGGATCGCCAAGGAAGCGGTCGCTCACGAAGGCGACGCGTTCGCTGGCGCCTTTCACCGTGAACGGGGTCTTGGAAGGGGCGGGGACCGGGACCTGGAAGGAAAGGCCTCTGAACGTGATTCCGGCGCTGTGAGTCACCGTGAGGTCGTTCAACACCGCTGGATTGTCGGGATCGGCGCTGGTCACGGTCACGCCGTGCGCGAAGTTCACATCGGCGATGAGGTTTCCGGCGTAGGTCCCGGGCGGGAGCGCGATGGTGTCGCCGTCGCGGGCGCGCTCGAGCCGTGACGCGATCGGGCCGCTGCTCCGGTCCGCATCGGGCCCGGCCCGCGAAGGCGGAGAGTTCATCTCCATGGACGCGCTGCTGGCCCCGTGCGGTCCGCAGGCGGCAAGGATCAATCCGATCGCGACGGCTGCCTTCATGGCCGGCTTCTTAGGCGCGCGCCCCGGCGCCGGCCAGAGCTGGAGCGGGCGACGGGAATCGAACCCGTGACATTCAGCTTGGGAAGCTGACGTTCTGCCTCTGAACTACGCCCGCGCGCGCCTTCCGCTTATCCCAAGGGCGGGCGGGGCCTCAAGACCATGGCCGGAAGTGCTTGGAGAGCGCCAGCCCCTGGCGCTGGTAGTGGCCGCCTGTGCCGTAGGGGCGGGCGGCGGGCTCGATCAGCGGCTCGAAGGCGAGGCGGGCCACCGTCTGGCCGTGCTCGAGCAGGAACGGGGTCTCTCGGCTGCGCACCTCCAAGACGGCGCGCGAGCCGGCGCCGCCAGCGCCGCGCGCCTCGCCGAGGCCGAAGCCGGGATCGAAGAAGCCGGCGTAGTGAACGCGGAACTCGCCGACGGCCGGGTCGATCGGGGTCATCTCGGCGGCCTCGTGGATCGGGATCTCCAGCGCCTCGCGCGAGACCAGCAGGTAGAACTCGCCGGGATCGAGCAGCAGCTCGCCGCCGCGCGCCTCCACCGGCGCGAAGAAGTCGCGCGGGTCGTGGCCGGCTTCGAGATCCACATCGACAAGGCCGGCATGGCGGCGGGCGCGATAGCCGGCGACGGGCCCGGAAAGGTCAACGCCGATGTCGCGCACCCGCGCCGGACCGCTCTGGCCGCGCTTGAAACGGATCTGCGCCAGGCGCGAGCCGGTCCGCGCCAGGATCGAGAAGGTCTGGGGGGCGATTTCCAGGAAAAGAGGACCTGTGTAGCCCACGGCGACGTCGTCGAAGGCGCCCTGGGCGTCAGTGAGCACGCGCACGAAGACGTCCACCCGGCCGGTGGAGCTCTTGGGATTGGCGCGGCCACGGAGATCGCCAGGCAGGGCGAGGGCCTCGGCGATCTCGGCCACGTAGACGCAGCCGCGCTCGAGCGCGGCGCCGCGCGACAGATCGAGCTCGTGCATGGCCACATCGTCCAGGCGCTCGGCCACCCGCCGGCCGGCCCGAGGCAGGAAGGAGGCCCGCACCCGCCAGGCGCGCCTGCCCAGGCGGAGGTCCAGGCTCGCCGGCTGCACCTGATCGGGGCGCAGCCCGCCGTCGCTGACGATCGCGCCCGCCCGCGCCAGATCTTCGATCGCCTGGCAGGGCAGGATCCCGGCAACCCCGCCGCTCACGCCGGCTGTGGCGCCCGGCCGCGCACATGCCGGGCGAAGTCGTCCATGAGACTGAGGGTGATGTTGCCCGGGCGGAAATTGTATTCGCCGACTTGGCGAACCGGCGTCACCTCGGCGGCGGTGCCGGTGATGAAGCACTCCGAAAAGCTGGCCAGTTCCTCGGGGCGGATATGGCGTTCGACGACCTCGAAGCCCTTGTCGCGCGCCAGGGCCATGACCGCCTTGCGGGTTATGCCGTCGAGGAAGCAATCGGGCGTGGGGGTGTGCAGCACCCCGTCGCGGACGAAGAAGACGTTGGCCCCGGTCGCCTCGGCCACGAACCCCCGCCAGTCGAGCATCATGGCGTCGGCGAAGCCCTCGCGCTCGGCGGCGTGCTTGGAAAGGGTGCAGATCATGTAGAGGCCCGCGGCCTTCGACTCGGTGGGCGCGGTATCCGGCGCTGGCCGCCGCCACTTGGCCCAGCCGAGCGCGATGCCCCTGGCCTTCTCCTCCGGATTGAAATAGCTCGGCCATTCCCACACGGCGATGGCCAGATGGATGCGGCTCCCCTGAGCGGCCACGCCCATGATCTCCGAGCCGCGCCAGGCGATCGGGCGCACGTAGCAGTCCGTCAGTCCGTTCTTGCGGCAGGTGGCCACGCAAGCGTCGTTGACCTGGCCTTCAGAGAACGGGATGGCGAAATCCATCAGCTCGGCCGAGCGGAAGAGGCGGGCGGTATGGGCCTCGAGCTCGAAGATCCGGCTGGCGTACATGCGCTCGCCCTCGAATACGGCGGAGGCGTAGTGCAGGGCATGGGTGAGAACATGGATCTTGGCCTCGCGCCAGGGGCGGAAGTCGCCGTCGAACCAGATCCAGCCGTCGCGATCGTCGTAAGGGCTCTGCGCCATCAAGGTGATCCTTAAGGCTCGCCTTTCTCGTCTCGAGGAGCGCGCCTTAGACGATGCTGGCCCAGGAGCGTCAACCGGGCTTAAGAGTGGGCCGATGACGAGCCTCGCGGACGATGCGCTCGAGGGCGCGCGCGCGCGCCATCTGCTGGTGGTCGATGATGATGACCGCATCCGCAGCCTCTTGAAGGCCTACTTGGCGCGCGAGGGCTTCCGCGTCAGCGCCGCGCGCGACGCCGCCACCGCCCGCAACCTGTTGGCGAGCCTGGCCTTTGACCTCCTCATCGTCGACGTGATGATGCCAGGCCAGGACGGCCTTTCCTTCACTGCCTGGCTGCGCAGCCAGGGCGGGGCGCTGGCCCGCACCCCGGTGGTGATCCTGACGGCGCGGGGCCTGGCCGACGACCGCATCGAGGGCCTCAAGAGCGGCGCGGACGATTATCTGGCCAAGCCCTTCGAGCCGGAGGAGCTCACCTTGCGCATCGAGGCGATCCTGCGCCGCTCCGCCCCGGACGAGGGCGCCGCCATCGTCCGCCTGGGGCCTTGCCGCTTCGATATCGAGCGCGGTGAGCTGAGCCGCGAAGGCGCGCCGGTCCGGCTCACCGAGACCGAAGCGCGGCTGCTGCGCCAGCTGGCGCTGGCGGCACGCGCGCCGGTGGATCGGCTGGTGCTGGCCAACGGCGAGGCCGACCCCGGCGGCCGCGCCGTCGACATCCAGGTGACGCGCCTTCGGCGCAAGATCGAGGCCGACCCGGCCAATCCGCGCTATCTGCAGACGGTGCGCGGCGTCGGCTACCGGCTGGCGCCCGACTGATGGCGGCGCTGCGGCCCTTCTGGCGCTTCAACCGCCTGGCGCCGACCTCGCTCTTCCGGCGCAGCCTGCTCATCATCGTGCTGCCGATCGCGGTGATGCAGATCGCCGTCGCCCTGGTCTTCTTCGAAGCCGACTGGCGCGGCGAGAACGATCGCCTGTCGGCGGGTTTCGCCGGAGAGGTGGCCCTGCTCTCCTCCCAATACCGCGCCGATCCCAGCCCCGCGGACCTGCAGCGGCTGCAAGCGGAAGGCCGCGTGATGGGTCTGAGCCTCACGTTCCAGCCGGGGGCGAGCCTGCCGACCCACCGCCGCCCGCATCTCTTCCGGGCCGCCGACTGGAGCTTGAAATCGGCGCTTCTCAAGCGCCTTGCGCAGCCCTTCTGGTTCGACACCGAGGCCGTCCCCGGCGCCGTCGACGTCCGCGTCCAGACCGGCGGCGGGGTGCTGCGCTTCGTCGCCCCGACCGAGCGGGTGCTGGCCACGCGCGCCCACATCTTCGTCCTGTGGCTCAGCGGCGCCACGGTGCTGCTGACGGCGGTAGCGCTGCTCTTCATCCGCAACCAGATCCGCGCCATCGAGCGCCTGGCCACCGCCGCCGAAGCCTATGGCCGCGGCGTCGAAACACCCTTCCGCCCACACGGCGCGCGCGAGGTGCGCCAAGCCGCCAAGGCCTTCCTGGCCATGAAGGCGCGCATCCAACGGCACGTGGAGCAACGGACGGCGCTGCTGGCCGCGGTCAGCCACGACCTGCGCACGCCGCTCACCCGGCTGAAACTGGAGCTGGCCCTGGCGCGGCCCAGCCCGCGCACCGCGGCCATGAAGCGCGACGTCGCCGACATGGAGGCGATGATCGACGAATACCTCGCCTTCGCCCGCGGCGAGGCCGCCGAGACGGTGGAGAAGGTGGACGTGGAGAGCCTGATCGACGAGGTCCGCCGCGGCGCCGAGCGCTCGGGGGCGCAGATCACCGCCGCGGCCGAGCCGCGCCTGGTGGCGGAGGTGAAGCCGAACGCCATAAAGCGGGCGCTGTCGAACCTGGTCATGAACGCCGTCGCCCACGCCGACCGGGTGCAGGTGATCGCGCGCTCGCGGCGCGCCGGCGGGGTGGAGATCGTCGTCGACGACGACGGCCCCGGCATTCCCGAGGACCGCGTGGACGAAGCGCTGACGCCTTTCGGCCGGCTCGATCCGGCGCGCAACCAGAACGAGAAGGGCGTGGGCCTGGGCCTGGCCATCGCCCGCGACGTCGCCCGCGGCCATGGCGGCGAGATCACCCTGGGCCCCTCGCCGCTCGGCGGCCTTCGGGTGACGCTGCGCCTGCCGGGGTAGCGGGCGTCTGCAATGGCGCCACACACCGACCCCAAAAGCTATTTCATGGCTCTCACTCCAAAGTCTTCACCTTCAATGAAACGAACCGCCGTGGTGCGAGCGGGTTCCGTTTCGGCGAGATCAGGCGCCGGCGGTCAGCCGCATCCACTCGGCCTCGGTCATAACGGTCACGCCGAGATCCGCCGCCGTCTTCAGCTTCGAGCCCGCGCCCGTTCCGGCCACGACGATGTCGGTCTTGCGACTGACCGAGCCGGCCACCTTGGCCCCCAGCGCCTCGGCCCGGGCTTTGGCCTCCTCGCGGGTCATGGCCTCAAGGGCGCCGGTGAACACCACCGTCTTGCCGGCCACGGGCGTATCGTCGCGGGGCCTGTCGGCCGGAAGAATGGTGAGCTGGTCGGCCAGCGCCGTCACCATGGCGCGGTTGTGGTCCTCGGCGAAGAAATGGGCGCAGGCCTCGATCACCGCCTCGCCCACCTGGTCGAGCGCATCCAGTTCGGCGCGCGCCGCCTCCTCGCCGGCGGCGATCTTGTCCATGGCGGCCAGGAAGGTCTGCGCCTCGCCATAGCCGCGGGCCAAGGTGACGGCGGTGGTCTCGCCCACATGGCGGATGCCCAGGGCATAGATGAACCGGTCCAGGCTGATGGTGCGGCGCGCCTCGATTGCGGCCACGAGGTTGGAAATCGACAGCTCGCCGAAGCCTTCGCGCACCTTGAGCTGGTCGATGACCTCGGCGCGCCGGGCGAGGCGGAAGATATCGGCCGGCCCGGTGATCAGTCCCTCGTCGAAAAAGGCCTGCAGCCGCTTTTCGCCCAGGGTCTCGATGTCGAAGGCGCGGCGCGAGACGAAGTGCTTCAGGTGCTCCACGCGTTGGAACGGGCAGGCGAATTCTCCGGTGCAGCGGCGCACTACCGTGGGCGCGCCGGCCGCTGTGGTCTCGCGCTCCAGGAGCGTGTGCAGCGGACACGGGCAGTGGTCCGGGAAGGCGAAGCGCCTGGCGCCGCGCGGCCGCTCCGAAAGCACCGCCCCGAGCACTTGGGGAATGACATCGCCGGCGCGCTGGATCAGCACGGTGTCGCCGACGCGCACGTCCAGTCGGGCGATCTCGTCGGCGTTGTGCAGGGTGGCCCGCTCGACGACGACGCCGCCCACGGTCACCGGCTTGAGCCGCGCCACCGGCGTGACCGCGCCTGTGCGGCCGACCTGGATGTCGATCGCCTCCAGGATGGTGCGCGCCTGTTCGGCCGGAAACTTGCGCGCGATCGCCCATCGCGGGCTGCGCGAGACAAAGCCCAGGCGCTGCTGCCAGTCGAGCCGATCGACCTTGAAGACGACGCCGTCGATGTCGAAGTCGAGGCGCGGCCGCAGCGCCTCCAGCTCGCGGTAGGCCTCGGCCATTCCCGCGGCGCCGACCACGCGCCTCGCCTGCGGGGTCACCTTGAAGCCCCAGGCCCTCAGGTCTTCGAGCGCCCGCCACTGGCTATCGGCGAAGGGGTTGCTCACCAGCCCCCAGGCGTAGGCGAAGAACCGCAGCGGCCGCTGGGCCGTCACCTGCGGGTCGACTTGGCGCAGGCTGCCGGCGGCGGTGTTGCGCGGGTTGACATAGGTGCGCGCCCCGGCCGCCGCCGCCGCGGCGTTGATGGCGGCGAAATCGGCGTGACCTAGATAGACCTCGCCGCGCACCTCGATCACCTCCGGCCAGGACGTCCCGGCCAGGCGCGCCGGGATCTCGGAGATGGTGGCGAGGTTGGCGGTGACGTCCTCGCCCACGCGCCCGTCGCCGCGCGTGGCCCCGCGCACGAATTCGCCGTTCTCGTACCGCAGCGAAGCCGAAAGCCCGTCGATCTTGGGCTCGGCGGTGTAGGCGACCTGCTCCTCTCCAAGGCGTAGGAATCTGCGCACGCGGGCGTCGAACTCCGTCGTCTCGGCGTCCGAGAAGGCGTTGTCGAGGCTGAGCATGGGTGCGCCGTGCTCCACCGCGGCGAAGGCCGCGGTGCGTGCGGCGCCGACGCGCAGGGAAGGCGAGTTGTCGCGGACGAGCGCGGGAAAGCGCTTCTCGATCGCGGCGTTTCTTTGCTTGAGCGCGTCGTATTCGGCGTCGGAGATCGTCGGCGCGTCGTGCTGGAAATAGCGGATGTCGTTGGCGGCGATTTCGTCGGCGAGCCGGGTCAGTTCGTCGGCCGCCTCGGCCTCGCTCAGCTCCTCGACCGGCTTCATGGCGTCCTGCTGGCCAGCGACCCGCCCTGCCCTCAAACCAGCGCCTTTTCCACCAGCTCGCGCACGTTCTTGGAAAGGCTGGGCTCGGCGGCGATCCGCTCCAGCTGCGCCTTCATCAAGCCGGCAAGGTCCGGCCGATAACGGCCATAGGCCGCCAGCGGCTCGACCAGCGCCGCCGCCAGGTTGGGGTTCACCGGGTCGGTGGCGAGGATCTGGTCGGCGAGGAAGGCATAGGCGGCGCCGCTCTTGTCATGGAACCTCGCCGGATTGCGCGCCGCGAAGGCGGCGACCAGCGCGCGCACCCGATTGGGATTGCGCGGCTCGTAGTCGGGATGGGCAAGAAGCGCCTTGACGCGGTCCAAGGCGGTCCCGGAGGGATCCAGCGCCTGGACCCGGAACCACTTGTCGATGACCAGAGGTTCATCACGCCAGCGAGTGTGGAAATCCGCCAGCGCCGATTCGAAGTCGGCCCCGCCCAGCAGCGCCAGCGCCATCAGTCCCCCCATGGCGTCGGTCATGTTGGCGGCGGACCGGAAATGGGCCCGGGCCAGATCGCGATTGAGCGGATGGGGATCGGCTGCCAGCAACTCGAGGGCGGCGTTGCGCAAGGCCCGTCGGCCGGCGGCCTCGGCGTCGAGGGCGTAGGCGCCGGTCGAGACCACGCCCTCGAGCAGCCGGCGCAGCTCCGGCCCCAGATGGACGGCGATGCGGGCGCCCAGATGCGAGCGGGCCTCGTGCAGCGCCTCCGGGTCGGCCGGGGCGGAAGCCACCGCCAAGTCGCTCTCGTCGGGCAGCTCCAGCAGCAGCGCCTTGAACCCCGGGTCGGCCGACTGGTCGGCAAGGGACCGCCCGATGGCCGCGGCGAAGCGCTCCTCGCCGACTTCGTCGGGGCGGCCGGCGGCGCGCCCGAGGATCAGCTGCTGGGCCAGCTGCTGGCCCGCCTCCCAGCGGTTGAACAGGTCCGGGTCGGCGGCCAGGAGCGCGTAGCGGTCCTTGGGCGCGAGGTCGGATTCCAGCGCCACCGGGGCCGAAAAGCCGCGCAGGGCCGAGACGATCGGCCGCCGGTCCAGACCCTCGAACACGATGCGCCGCTCCGCCTCATCCAGCACCACTACCTCGGTGGGCCTGAGCTCGCGGCCATCCTCGTCGATGAGGCCCAGCGCCACCGGGATGGGAACGGGGCGCTTGCTCGGCTGGCCAGGGGTGGGCGCGGTTTCCTGGGAAAGGGTGACTTCGAGGGTTGCGGCCGAAGCGTCGTAGCGGCTGGCGAGACGCACCCTGGGCGTTCCCGCCTGCTCGTACCAGAAGAAGAAGGCGCGCAGGTCCTTGCCCGAGACCTCGGCGAAACAGTCGATGAAGGCTTCGACCGTGGTGGCGTGGCCGTCCCAGCGCTCGAAGTAGAGGTCCATGCCGCGGCGAAAATCCTCCGGGCCAAGGAAGGTCCTCAGCATACGAATGACCTCGGCGCCCTTCTCGTAGATCGTCGGGGTGTAGAAGTTGTCGATCTTGACGTAGGAGGACGGACGCACCGGGTGCGCCAGGGGCGAGGCGTCTTCCGAAAACTGACGCGCCCGCAGGGTCTTGACGTCCTTGATCCGGCGCACCGCGGCGCCGCGCTGATCGGCCGAGAAGCTCTGATCGCGGAAGACGGTAAGGCCCTCCTTCAGGCACAGCTGGAACCAGTCGCGGCAGGTGACGCGGTTGCCGGTCCAGTTGTGGAAGTACTCGTGGGCGACGACGCCCTCGATGCGCTCGTAGTCGGTGTCCGTCGCCGTCGCCGGGTCGGCGAGCAGCAGGGCCGAGTTGAAGATGTTGAGGCCCTTGTTCTCCATGGCCCCGAAGTTGAAGTCACGCACGGCCACGATCATGAAGAGGTCGAGGTCGTACTCGCGCCCGAAAGTCTCTTCGTCCCAGCGCATAGCGCGCTTGAGGCTGTCCATGGCGTAGGCGGCCCGCGGCGCCATGCCCGGATCGACGTAGATCCTGAGATCCACCTTGCGCCCGCTCATGGTGACGAAGGAATCCTCGAGGACGTCCAGCTCGCCCGCCACCAGGGCGAACAGGTACGACGGCTTGGGGAAGGGATCGTCCCAGACGGCGAAATGGCGGCCCTCGCCCGCGTCGCCCGTCTCGATCAGATTGCCGTTGGCGAGCAGGCGGGGGAAGGCGCGATCGGCCTCGATGCGCACCGTGTAGCGCGAAAGCACGTCCGGACGATCGGCGAACCAGGTGATGTTGCGGAAGCCTTCGGCCTCGCACTGGGTGCAGAAACGCCCGGCCGACATGTAGAGACCCGAGAGCCCGGTATTCTCGACCGGCGCGATCTTCACCTCGGTTTCCAGGACAAAGCGGTCCGGCACCTCCGGGATGGTCAAGCGCTCGCTCTCCAGGGTGAACTCACCGCCAGCAAGGGCGCGGCCGTCGACAGCGATCGCGACCGCCTCGAGCCGCTCGCCGTCCAGGACGAGCGCGCCGGCGTGGTCGCCGTTGCGACGGATGGCGAGCCGCGCCTTGACGCGCGTGGCCGCCGGATCGAGGCGGAAGTCGAGCTCGGTCTTGTCGATGAGGAACGGCGGCGGGGCGTAGTCGGCGAGCCTCACCGGCGGCGGGTTCTCGGTGCGCATGGGCGCGCTCTAGCGCGCCGGCGCGGCGCGAAGAAGCCACTTCCCACAGCTGGCGCCATGCCATGCCTTGCCAGACCCCGCGCCCGGCTCGGCGGATGCCGCGGCAGAGCTCAGCTACTGCGCGGCGGCGCGCGGCTCGGGCGAAAGCTCGGCCGGCGAACGGGCCGGGACCTCGCGCACATAGCGTTCGACGGCCGCCGCCTGCTCAGCGAGCTCGCGCAGCAGCGGGCCGGCGTCGGCCGGGGCTTCGGCCACGGCCTCGACGAGGGCGCGGGCGATGGCCGCGAGCTTCGGGGCGCTGACGATCAGGCGCGCCTGCCGTTCGATGGTGCGGGGGTCGCGGTCATACTCCGCGCCGGGCACGCGCCAGCCGCCCCAGTCGGCCTTGTCGGTGACGACCACCGGGAAGGTGCCCGGGAAGGGGTGATGGGAGCAGTCCTCGGCCGTCTGCCACTTGTTGCGCGCCCGCAGCAGCCGCCAGCCGGCCTCGCCTTCGGCGGCGATCCCCTCAACGCTCTCTTCGGCCCGCAACTCGTGCGCCATGAACGTCCGGCCCAGGCCGACATCGTAAGAAATGCGGATCGGCTCCTCGAAATCCTTGGCCCAGATGGGGACGATCCTTTCGACCACCGACCAGGCGCCGACGCTTTCGACCCACACCTTCTGGTTGCGCTGGAATGTCGCCTTGGCCATGAACGCCCCGCCCCCCATGACAAGCCATGCCAAGCGCGCATAAGAGCCGCAAAGTCTTGACGCGCGGTCAATCTTCCCAGTGGCCGCGCGCGCGCCTAGGGTCTTGGCGAGCCGATCTTTTCACGATCCGGGGTGGCGGATGAATTTCGATTTTTCCGACGAGCAGAAGTTCCTCAAGGGCGAAGCCCGCCGATTTCTCGAGGCGCGCTCGTCCAGCGCCGTGGTGCGCGGCGTCCTTGATCATCCGGAGCGCGGCTATGACGCCGATCTTTGGAAAGCGATCGTCGGCCAGGGCTGGCTCGGAACCGCCATTCCCGAAAACCATGGCGGGCTCGGGCTGACCGGCCTCGAGCTGTGTGTCATCGCCGAAGAGCTCGGCCGCGCCCTGGCCCCGGTCCCGTTCGCCTCGACCATCTATTTCCTCGCCGAAGCCCTGCTGCTGGCCGGCTCCGAAGCGCAGAAATCCAAGTGGCTCCCCAAGATCGCCGCCGGCGAGACGATCGGCTGCTTCGCCACCGCAGAGCGTCCAGGGGCTCTGGAAGAGGGCCAGATCCAGGCCCGGGTCGAGGGCGGCAAGCTGACCGGGACCAAGGCCCCGGTGACGGACGGCGCCATCGCCGACCTAGCCGTCGTTCTGGCCCGCGAGGGCGGGCCGCCGAGCCTCTTCCTGATCGAGCTGGCTGGCGCCGGGGTCGAACGGCGGCCCCTGGCGACGCTCGATCCGACCCGCGGGGCCGCCAGGATCGCGTTCTCGGGCGCCAGCTGCGAGCGCCTTGGCGAGGCCGGCGAGGGCATGGCGCTGGCCCAGCAGGTGATGGACCGGGCCGCGGTGCTGCTGGCCTTCGAGCAGATCGGCGGCGCCGACCGGGCCTTGGAGATGGCCAAGGGCTATGCGCTCGAACGCTACGCCTTTGGCCGGCCGATCGGCAGTTATCAGGCGATCAAACACAAGCTCGCCGACATGTACATCAAGAACGAGCTGGCGCGCTCTAACGCCTACTACGGCGCCTGGGCGCTCTCCACCGGCGCGGCGGAGCTGCCCCTGGCCGCCGCCGCCGCCCGCGTCTCCGCCAGCGAGGCCTTTTGGTACGCCGCCAAGGAGAACGTCCAGACGCACGGCGGCATCGGCTACACCTGGGAAGTCGACTGCCATCTCTTCTACCGGCGCGCCCAGCAGCTGGGCCTGGTGGCCGGCGGCGCCAAGGCGTGGAAGGAGCGGCTGGTCACCCAACTCGAGCGGCGCAACGTCGCCTGAACGATCGGGAAGGATCCGAAACGATGGACTTCAACGACACGCCCGATGAAGCGGCCTACCGGGCCCAGGTCCGCGCCTGGCTGGAGGCCAACGCCCCCAAGCGCAAGGGCGGCGCCCGGGACACCGGCCTGGAGGATCCCAGCGACATGGGGGCGGCCCGAGCCTGGCAGCGCAGGAAGGCCGAGGCGGGCTACGCCTGCATCACCTGGCCCAAGGAATGGGGCGGCGGCGGCGGCCAGTCCTGGCAATCGGTGATCTTCGCCCAGGAAGAGGCGAAGTTCGCGCCCCCGGCCAATCCCTTCGCCATCGGCCTGGGGATGTGCGTGCCGACGATCATGACCGCCGGCGCCGAAGCCGACAAGGAGCGGTTCGTCCGTCCCGCCGTGCTCGGCGAGGAGATCTGGTGCCAGCTGTTTTCGGAGCCTTCAGGCGGCTCGGACGCAGCCGCGGCGCGCACCCGCGCCGTGCGCGACGGCGAGGAGTGGGTCGTCAACGGCCAGAAGGTGTGGACCAGCGGCGCCCACTATTCCGACTTCGGCTTGCTGCTCGCCCGCACCGACCCGGATGTGCCCAAGCACAAGGGCCTCACCATGTTCTGGATCGACATGAAGGCCCCGGGCGTGGAGGTGCGGCCGATCCACCAGATGTCGGGCGCATCCAACTTCAACGAGGTCTACTTCACCGATCTCCGCATCAAGGACTCGCAGCGGGTGGGCGGCATTGGCGAGGGCTGGCGGGTGGCCATCGTGACGCTGATGAACGAGCGCCTGGCGGTCGGCGGCGGCGCCAGCGGCTCTGGCCACCGACGCATCTTCGAGCTCGCCGGCGAGATCCGCACCCTCACCGGGCTGGCGGCGAAGGACAACGGCCTGCGCGAGAAGATCGCCGACTGGTACGTGCAGGCCGAGGGCCTGAAGTACACCACCTACCGCACCCAGACGGCGCTCTCGCGCGGCCAGACGCCGGGACCGGAAAGCTCGATCGGCAAGGTCGTCTCGGCCGCGCTGATGCAGGATATCGCCAACACCGCCCTCGAGCTCGAGGACCAGTTCGGCATCGTCACCGATCCGGACCTCGCGCCGCTTTCCGGCGCCTTCCAGGCTTCGCTGCTGGCGGCTCCGGGATTGCGGATCGCCGGCGGCACCGACGAGATCCTGCGCAACATCATCGCCGAGCGGGTGTTGGGCCTGCCCCAGGACGTGCGCCTCGACAAGGACGTGGCCTTCAAGGACATCCCGTCCGGCCGCTAGTCTGGCGGCCGGGACCCCTCGATTGCCGGGCGCCTCCGAGGGTTAACGCGATCGCAAGCGGCGCGCGCCATGCTGGCGCGCATGTACAGCCTCGCTCGTATCGTCGCCGGCGACGGCCCCTCGGGCGAGAACGGCCTGCTGGCCGCGGTGCTGGCGCACCTTCGCGAAGCGATGCTGTCGACCGACGCGGACGGGCGGGGGCGGGCGATACAGCGGGCGCACGACCTGACTCTCGCCGCCGAAATGCTGCGCCGGGCCGAGGCGAGCGGCCTCGAACGCCGGCCGCGGCCGCAGCCGTTGCGGCCGATCATGGATCGCATCGAGGCGCGCTGGCGCGAGCGGGCCGCCGCCGCGGGCGCGAAGCTCCTGGTGGCGTTCGAGGGCGAACCCGACATCGAGGCCCAGGTCGACGCCGAGCGTGTCGACCAGTTCATGGATGCCCTTATCCTGCACGCCATCGGCGGGCGGGAAGGCGCGGTGATCGAAATCGCCATGACCGCTCGCAAGCGGGCAGACGTGGTGGCGATCGAGATCGTGGCGCGCGACGACCGTCTGGGCCGCGATCCGGCCTACGTCGAGGCCTTGATCGCCGGCGCAGCGCCGATCGCCGAGGCGGGCGGGGCGGAGGCCGCGATCGCCCTGGCCCTGGCCAAGTACATCGCGGCTGCGATCGGAGGCGAGCTGAGCGCCCGCGCCAATCCCGGTCCCGGCTCGACCCTGGTCCTCAACGCGAGCCTGGCCAGCGGCCAGGTCGAGGCGCCGGCGCCGGAGCAGATCGAGCATCGCGGCCACCTGCTCATTGTCGATGACAACGCCACCAACCGCATGGTGGTGGAGGCGCTCTGCGAAATGTTCGGCTGGTCGGCCGAGTGCGCTTGCGACGGCCTCGAAGCGCTCGCCGCGGCCCGCGTGGGGCGGTTCGACGCCATCCTCATGGACATCCGCATGCCGCACATGGATGGAGTGGAGGCGGCGCGCGCCATCCGTGCTCTCGAAGGCGAGGCCGCGATCACGCCGATCATCGCGCTGACCGCCAACGCCGATCCGGACGAGGTCCGCAGCTATCTCCAGGCCGGCATGCAGGGTGTGGTCGAAAAGCCGGTCAAGCCGGAGAAGCTGCTGGCGGCGCTGGAAGAGGCGACGGGCCCGGAAGCCTCGCATCCGGCCGCCGCCGCCTGAGCGGCATCCCGCCTCAGAACCGACAATTGTGTAAATGGCTGTCGGCGGACGACAGCGAATCTACGGTCAAGCTTGACGCAATAGACAGTCGACAAACCGCTAAGACACACTTTCGACTGAATTTCGCCTCGCGTTGCTCCTGCGACAATTTGCCGATGTCGATCAGACTCGAAAGGTGGATTATCAACCCCTCGACGGGAACTTGCTGCAACACAACCTGGGGGCGAAATTTGCATGGGCAAGACGCGAGGCCCTTTGCCGCTGTTTGCGACCGGCGCGGCGTTGCTGGCCCTGTTGGCGGCCCATCCGGCCGGCGCGATCACCATCAAGCCGAAGTTCGACTCCAGCATCACGCGCCTGTCGAACGCCGCCCAAATCGAAAGCGCCTTCAACGCCGTCGCCAGCCATTTCGACACCAGCCTCAAGAGCAAGGCGGTCATCTACATAACCGTCAGCTGGGGTTCGGTCGGGGGAAGCGCCCTTCCGAACGGCGACATCGGCGCCAGCATCGACAACCTCTACGACGGCTTCACCTATGCCGACGTCAGGAGCTATCTGGATGCGGCGGCGGCCGCCAATCCCCTCGACAAGACCCTGGCGCTGGCGGCCAAGGACCTGCCGAGCGTCAATCCGACCAAGAAAGGCGACTTCGCCTTCTCCTACGCCGACGCCAAGGCGCTCGGCTTGCTGCCGCCGACACAGACGCTTCCGGACGGCTTCGTCGGCTTCAAGGCGATCAGCAATTACGCCTTCACCAAGGCCTCCATGGGCCCCGGTCTCTATGACTTCCGCGCCGTCGCGGCGCACGAGATCGAAGAGGTGCTGGGGCGCATGTCGGCCCTGGGCTCGGGCGGGACCTCCTACGCCATGCCCTTCGACCTCTTCCGCTACAGCAGCTATCTCCACCCGAGCTTCGGTTACGACACCGCCGCCTACTTCTCGATCAACCGCGGCGCCACCAACCTCGGCGCTTTCGACTACTCCGGCGGCGGCGACCGCGGCGACTGGGGATCGGCATCCCTGGACGTGCAGGACGCCCTTCTGAGCTCGGGCAAGGTAATGAGCATCGGCGCCGCCGACTTCACCGCGCTGGACGCCCTCGGCTGGGATGCGGCGGTCAATCCCGGCGGCTTCAGCGCGACGACCCTGAGGAGCGGCGTCGAAGGGTTTTCGGCGACGCCCGAACCGGCAACCTGGGCGATCTCGATCTGTGGGATCGCCTTGACCGGAGCGGCGCTACGGCGGCGGCGTGCGGCCAAAACGAAAGCGCCGCCGGCGTGGACCGACGGCGCTCTCGCGTGACGCGCGGAGTGAAGGCTCAGGCGAGCGTCGCGGAGAACCTGCGCCGGCGCAAGGCGTAGCCGGCAAGACCGAAGCCGACCAGCATCATCGACCACGCCGCCGGCTCGGGAATCCCCTGGCCGCCGCCTCTGCTCAGAGTGGCCGAGAAGCTGCCGGTGGAATCGGCTGAGAAGCTGCGCAGCACGTGCCCCTGCTTGGCGTAGATCGGGGTCGTCGAGGTGAGTTCGAGCGAGAAGCCGCGATCCGAGCCCGGAGCGCCCGAGAAGCTCAGCAGGCTGCTGTCGATGCCGGACGTGAAGGTCACCGTGCCGCCCGAGAGGACCGAGTCCTTGGTCACCCCGGCCGAACCCTGGCCCAGAATCTCGGCGCCGCTGAAAGCGCCGCTCAGCAGGTTGGTTCCGGCGGCGTAGGACTTGCCGCCGACGGTGAACGCGCTGGTCGATACGAAGCTGAAGGTCCCCGACAGGTCGGGCTGGACGAGATCGCCGGAGGTGTCGGTGAACGCGGCGCCGGTCGAGGTGGCGCTCAAGGTGAAGGTGGCGCCGATGTTCGCCAGCGAACTCAGCGTCGGGTTGAGGAAGCTGAAGTAGACACTGGCGGTGTCGCCGACACCGGTGGTGGACATTGACCCGTGGGAGGCGTCCGTCCGGGTCCAGACGAGATTGGCGTTGCTGCTGGTGGCGCTGTAGTCGGCGAACGTCGTCGCGTACGCCGGCGCGGCCAGGGCAAGCGCCGAAGCGGCGCCCGCGGCAGCGACGGCGAGAGTGAAGGATTTCATGGCAAGCGGTCCTTGTAAAATAACCTTGGTCGCACGGCCCGAGAGAAGGGGCCAAATCGAACGCGAGCACTCCAGGCCTGGTCGAAGAAACCTGAACAGCTGCCCGCAACCGCAGCCGAAACTGCGGTTGAGCCCGGAAGTTCCGGCCCGTTTCAAAATACAACCGGAGGGCGACTGCGCCTCGCTCCTGGGGCGAGCAGCAGTTCGCCTCGAGGGCCGGGGCGGTAGCTGGGGGCGGGCTCGAACCGCCGACCTGTGGGTTATGAATCCACCGCTCTAACCAACTGAGCTACCCAGCCTCGCGGGCCCCAGGCGGGGCGCCGGTTATGGGAGGGGCGCGGCGGCTTTTCAAGGGACGTTGCACGCGGCCCCCGACTGCCCGATGGTGCGCCTCGGGAACGCTGGAGGGGCGCTCATGAGATTGTCGCGTGCCGCAGCGGCGATGGCGGCGATGCTGGCCGCCGGGGCGGTGGCCGCCGCCGCGCCGCCGCAATCCAAGGCGGTGGTGACGCTGCTGACCGCCAGCGGCCCAGAGCAGGTCGCCCTCTTCGAGCATGCCGACAAAACTGGCGTCGCGGCGGCGGTGATCCATCGGGGCGGCCATGTCCTTCCTCTGCCGCGGGCGGCGCGCCAGATCGATCCAAGGTTCCAGATCGATGGCAAGACCTACGATGTCGCTGCGTACATGAAAGCCTGGCGCGTTTCCGGCGTCATGGCCGTCAAGGACGGCAAGGTGATCCTGGAGCGCTATGGCCTCGGGCGCGCCGCCGACGACCGCTGGATCTCGTTCTCCGTGGCCAAATCGGTGACCTCGACCCTGATCGGGGCGGCAATCAAGGACGGCTACATCAAGAGCCTGGACGATCCGGTGACGCGCTACATCCCGCAGCTGGCCGGCAGCGCCTATGACGTGGTCAGCATCCGCGACCTGATCACCATGACTTCGGGCGTTAAGTGGAACGAGGACTACCGCGATCCGAATTCCGATGTCGCCCGCGTCGGCCTCACCCAGCTCGAACCGGGGGTCAATCCGGTGGTCGCCTACATGCGCCGCCTGCCGCGCGCCTTCCCTCCCGGGGCCCACTTCGCCTACGACACCGGCGAAACCGACCTTGCCGGCATCCTCGTCTCCGACGCCGTCGGCAAGCCGATGGCGCAGTACCTCAGCGAGAAGATCTGGGCCCCGTTCGGCATGGCGGCGGACGCCTTCTGGCTGGAGGACATCGCCGGCCACGAGCGTGGCGGCTGCTGCATCTACATGCGACTTTCCGACTACGCCCGCTTCGGCCTGTTCATGCTGGGCGGCGGCAAGGCCGGCGGCCGGCCGGTCCTGCCCGAGGCCTGGATCGCCGACGCCACCGCCGCCCACGTCGCCCATGCAGACGGGCCAGTCGGCTATGGCTATTTCTGGTGGATCTATCCCGACCATTTCGAAGCCGAGGGCGTCTTTGGCCAGGCGATCGCCGTCTTCCCCAAGGAGCAGCTGGTGGTGGTCATCAATTCCGCCTGGCCGCACGCCGATGACGAAACGGACTGGGCCGCGCAGTACAGCTTCCTCGAGGCAGTCGCCGCCGCCAGCCGCGCCGGGCGCTGAGGACAAGTCCGCACGGCTGAGCTAGGACGCGCACGTGCCCGAGGCCCTCGACGCCATCGACCAGCGCATCCTCGACCTCGTGCAGAACGACGCCTCGCTGTCGGTGGCGGACATCGCCGACCGGGTCGGCCTTTCCTCCTCGCCGTGCTGGCGGCGCATCAAGCGCCTCGAGGACGAGGGCGTCATCCTGCGCCGCGTCGCCCTCCTGGACCGGGAAAAGCTGGGCCTTGATTTCGAGGTCTACTGCACCGTCAAGCTCGCCTTGCCGACCAAGGACAATCTCGACGCCTTCGAGGCGGCGGTGCAGCGCTGGCCCGAGGTGGTCCAATGCGCCACCGTCACCGGGGCGGCCGACTACGAGCTGCGCATCGTCACCACCGAGATGCACGCTTTCGACGCCTTCCTGCGCGACAAGATCCTGTCGCTGGGGCTGGTGTCGAACATCGAGAGCCGAATCGTCATCCGGTCGGTGAAGAACGCCACCCAGGCGCCGCTGGGCCTGACGCGCGGACAAGGGAGCCGGCCATGATCGAGCAGGTGATCGACGCCCGCCGCCGGGACCTCGGCGGCTTCGAGGTCGGCCGGGTGCTGCCGGCCGCGGCGCGGCGCGCCGTGGGACCGTTCGTCTTCCTCGACCACTTCGGACCCATGGAGATGCCGGCCGGCCTGCCGCGCGAAGCCGACATCCGGCCCCACCCGCACATCGGCCTTTCCACCCTCACCTATCTCTTCGAAGGCGAGATCACCCATCGCGACAGCCTGGGTTTCGACATCGCCATCCACCCCGGCGAGGTCAACTGGATGACGGCTGGGTCGGGGATCACCCATTCGGAGCGCTTCGACCGCCTGCGGCGGACCGGCGGCGCCATGCACGGGGTCCAGGCCTGGGTGGCGCTTCCCGCCGCCGACGAGGAAACCGATCCCGCCTTCGCCCATCACGGGCCCGAGGATCTGCCGACCTACGAGGCCGACGGCCTGTGGGCGCGGCTCGTGGCCGGCGAAGCCTTCGGCGCCAGGGCGGCGGTGCGCACCCATTCGCCGCTCTTCTACGTCCACTGGCGCCTGAAGCGCGGGGCCAGAGCCCAGCTCGAAGCCCGCTATCCGGAGCGGGCGGCCTTCATCGCCGCCGGCGCCGTGGAGATCGACGGCTGCGCCTTCGGGACGGGCGAAATGATCGTGTTCGAGGCCGGCCAGCCGGTCCTCTTCGCGGCGAGCGCGGACGCCGAACTGATGCTTCTGGGCGGCGAGAGCGTCGGGCCGAGGTTCGTCGAGTGGAATTTCGTCTCCTCGTCGAAGGAGCGGATCGAGCAGGCCAAGGCCGACTGGCGCGCCGGCCGCATGCGGTTGCCGATGGGCGACGACAAGGAGTTCATTCCCCTCCCCGGCGAGCCGCCATCTACCGTGAATCCATTTTCGTGATCTGTGACCGCCATAAAATCAATTTTCTTAATTGACGACTAAACTACTTTGATCCAAGCGGCGGTTTCATGACCGCTGCCCCGCCGCGCGACTGGCACGAGCTGACCGAGCTGACCGGCGGGCGCGCCTTTGTGGTCGAGCGGGTTCGCCTCGAGGGCAAGGACATCGCCATCGAGGGCGCGTTCGCCCCGCCGCAGCTCGCTCTGCTCACCGCCGAGGATCAGGTGTTCGTGGCCGCCTTCGTGCGCAGCCACGGCTCCATCAAGGAGATGGAGCAGGTGTTCGGGGTCAGCTATCCGACGGTGAAGGCGCGCCTTACCCGGATCGCCGCCGCCTTGAGGCTGGTGGAAGAGGCGCCGGCGCCGGCCCGCACCGAAGTGCTCGAGCGCCTCGCCCGGGGCGAGATCAGCGCCGAGGACGCCATCGGGGCGCTGGAGGGAACTCCATGACCGCCCGTGTCCCGGCCCTCGCGGCCGCCCCCGTTCCCGTCCGGCGCGGCCGCCAGCAGCCCAACCTCACGCTCTGGATTCCATTGACGCCGCTCGCTTTGCTGCTGGCGCCGTTGGCCCTGCTGGTCGTCTCCCTGGCCCTGGCCATCCTGGCGCCGCGCGTTCATCCGATCCGCTCCGCCTTGGCCTTGGGCGCGCTCATCCTGGCCGCTTCGGGGACGCTGATCGACATCCAGACCCGGCGCGCCCGAATCCACCTGCGCATCCTCTAGAAAGAAAGCCCCGCCATGAACGAAGATCGCCGCCGCGTGCTTGCCATGCTCGCCGAAGGCAAGATCACCACCGACGAGGCCGAGCGCCTGCTCGCCGCGCTCGAGCGCCCTCCCGGCCCGGGAACAGCCAGCGCCGGCTCGAACGGAGCACCGCGCTATATGCGGATCACCGTCGACGCCGACGACCGCAAGGAAGGACCGACCAAGGTCAACATCCGCGTGCCGATGCAGCTTCTGCGCCACGGGGTGCGGCTCTCGAGCCTCATTCCCCTGGCGGCGCGCGACAAGATCAACGCCGCCATGCGCGAGAAGGGAGTCAACTTCGACATCGACCAGCTGCGCCCGGAGAACCTGAACGAGCTGCTCGATCAGCTTTCCGAGCTCACCGTCGACGTCGACGACGACCACGCCAAGGTGCGTGTCTTCTGCGAGTGAGGTGGCGCGTCGGCAAAACGCTCCTTGCCCAGGGCATGAAACGCTTTGGGCGGGCCGGCCTGTGCTGTCGCGGGAAATAGGATAATATTTTCCGCCGCTTAGGGCCGGCGGCTGAGTGCAGGCTTCAGCACCTTCCCGCACGTTCCCGCACGTTTTCGCACGTTTTCGCACGCTCTCGCACGTTTTCGCACGCTGGCGCACGTTCTGGCTCGTCGGCGCACTCGTCGGCACGCCGCGGCCTCACCTGGCGCTTGGTCGGGATCGTCCCCGACGACGGGACCACGGTCGGGCTCGCCGGCGCCGTCCGGGTCGGTTGCCGCCCACGGGGGGACGCTTCCCGCCTACCGCCGCCGTAGATCACCGTATTTAACGGTGACGGAGCACACCGGGCGGGCAGGGACATGATACTTATCCCTGACCCGGAATGCTGTTCGACCGCGCCCGAGGAGGGATAAGTATCATGTCCCCGTCGGCCCCTGGCCGCCCAAGGCGTGGCGCGAAGTGGCGCGAAGTGGCGCGCAGGCGGTGCGCAGTGGCGCGGAAAGAGGGGGTGGCCGGTTCCCGTTCTTGCGGGCCGGAGTCGAGTTTCCAGGCCGATCCAGAACATCTTTTCCCAATGCAATTCGTCGGTTAGGTGGGGGGTCGGCGTGGTTCCCGAGGCCGCGGAAACGGGAACTTTCGGGAACCAACGGGAACTTTCGGGGTCCGAAAAGGAACTTTCGGGGTCCCATCGGGAACTTTCAGGGTCTCAAAGAGGTCCGAAAAGGAACCAACGGGAACCGCCACGCCATAGACGTCGGCGCCTGCCGCCTTTCCCCCTCCGGCCGCCCGTTCGGGCGGCCACCTCCCCCATGAAGGGGGAGGAGAGTTAGACAGCGCTTGCCGCCTTCCCCCTCCGGCCGGACTTCCCCCAGAGGGGGAAGAAAGGGGAAGGAGAGCGGTGTAACTATTCACGATGTCAAAGACCCAGGCGCCGGGCAAGCCAGGCGCCCTCACAGCCGCAGCCGCAATGGCTCGGGAGATATTGCATTTAGCAATCGATGTCAATGGCGGAATCGTCTAGGGCGGCGGTCCCCCTCGCCCGCGACGCGGGGGAGGATCTGATGTCGTCAAAGCAACACTGCTCTATGCCGCCAGGCTGTGGCGCGCCTTTTCCCAGTACTGCACGCCGGTGATCACCGTGGCCCCGGCCGCGACCCAGAGCAGGGCGTGGGCGACGGCGCTGGCCAGGCCCAGGACCTGCGGCTCGCTCGGCAGGCCGAAGGCGGCCCAGGAGGCGATCAGGAGCTCGGCCGCCAGGGCCGTGAGCTGGAAGGTCGTCTTCCACTTGGCGAGCAGGGTCACCGGCAAGGTGACGCCCTTGCCGGCGGCGACCTCCCGCAGGGCCGAGACGGTGAACTCGCGAAACAGGATCAGGGCCGCCGGCAGCACCACCCAGGCGTTGGAGCCGAGCGCCATCAGGCCGAGGATGACGCCGCACACCAGCACCTTGTCGGCGATCGGATCGAGGATCGCGCCCCAGAGGCTGGTTACCCCCAGGCGCCGGGCGAGCATGCCGTCGAAGAAATCGGTGATCGCCGCGATCACGAAGACGGCCAGGGCCCAGCGCTCGAGGGCGAACTGGGCCGCCTGGTCGAGCGCGCCGGCCAGGAGGGGGATGTCACCGGCGGCCGCGGCCAGGGCCAGGAAGACCAGCGCAGCGAGGATGAGCCGCAGGATGGTGAGCAGGTTGGGCAGAGCGCGCATCAGCGGACCCTAGCGGTCGGCCGTCTCGTGGTCTATCTTCCTCTAAAGATAAAATCTTTCCAGGGAGACGCCGTATGGCGCTCAACATCAAGGACCCGGCGACGGAAAAGGCGGTGCGCGAACTGGCAGCGGCGACCGGAGAAAGCATCACCGCCGCCGTTCGAAGGTCGGTCGAGGAACGGCAGACGCGACTACGGCCGTTCCGCGGCCGGCCACTGCATGACGAGATCATGGAGATCGCCGATCATTGCGCCGCGCTGCCGGTCCTTGATCCGAGGACACTGGAAGAGATCATCGGCTACGACGAGCATGGTCTTCCGACCTGATGGTCATCGACAGCTCCGCGATCGTCGCCATACTTCTGAAGGAGCCGGAAGCCGCGGCTTTCGCCCTCGAGATCGAGCGGGCGCCAATCCGCTTGGTTTCCGCGGCGACTCTGCTGGAGACCTCCATTGCGCTCGAGGCTCGGAGGGGAACTGAGGCCGCCCGCGATCTCGATCTTTTCGTATACCGATCCGGCATCCAAATCGTGCCGTTCGACGAGGGCCAGGCAGGACTTGCCCGCACCGCCTGGCGGCGATTCGGAAGGGGAAATCATCCCGCGGGCCTCAATTATGGCGACTGCTTCGCCTACGCCCTGGCCGAGAGCCGAGGCGAGCCCCTGCTGTTCAAGGGCGGGGACTTCGCATTGACCGATGTGCAGGCCGTGGTCTGAAGGTTCCGCGCCGGCGATCCGGCCGATGTTGGTCGGCTCCCTTGACACGAAGTTCGTGAAACACGAGATTCGTGTCAGTGAATGTCACCATCAGCATGGACCGCGAGACGCTCGCCTGGGTGCGCGTCGAGGCGGCGCGCGCCGGGCGCAGCGTTTCGGCGTGGATCGCCGAGCAGTTGGCGGCGGCGCGCGGGGTCTCGCGCGAAAAGGCCGAGGCCAGCGCCAGGATCGATGGCTTTCTGGCGAGCTTCCCTGGCATCCCCTTGAGCCAGAGCGGCAAAATCGAATTCGACAGGGACGCCGTACATGAAGACGAACGTTTTCGTCGACTCGACCACGATCCTATACACGGTCGATCGGGCGGCGGGCCTGAAGCGGGCGATCTGCGCGGCCTGGCTGAAGATGCTCCGGGACCAGGACCGTCTGAGCCTGAGCCTACAGGTTCTGAATGAAGCCTATTGGGTCGTGTTGCGGAAGCCGGCCTTTGCTCCGGCCCGACGGGAAGTGCGCGCCTATCTGGCGGATCTCGCCCTCTGGCTGACCGCCCCATCCACCTTCGACACGGTGTCCCGGGCCTGGCGCATCGGGGACAGGCACGGCGTGTCCTGGTGGGACGCGCTGTTGCTGGCATCGGCCGCCGAAGCTCGCTGCTCCCTATTCCTGAGCGAGGATCTGGCCGACGGGCAGGTCTACGAGGGCGTGCACGTGATCGACCCCTTCCGCCATGAGATGGAAGAGGTGCTGGCGCATTGAGGTCTTTGCGGTCGCGCCTCCTTGTGCCGGTTTGGCGCGGGTCCGTGAAAAGGCCGGCGGCGCGCCGGCCTATGTCGGGCGTGCCCCGAGGAGCCGCTCGGCCATCGGGGCGATCTGGTCGCCTTCAAAGGGATTGAGGATCGAGACCGCGCCCAAGCGCGCACCGTTCTGCAAATCCGCGGAGAGCACGATGGCGCAACCGCCTTCGGCCGCAGTCTCGATGAGCAACGCGTCCCAGTAGGAGGCCCTTCCGGCGACAGCGTGCGCCAGAGCGGCGCGCACCGCGTCCGCTGACGCGGTCATTGTGGGAAAAAGGCTCAGCCACTCCGTAACCTGCGCCGCCACACCTGCCATGGGCGCCAGGCGCTTGCGCGTGACGACCGCGAAGAATTCCGACAGGGCCTGCAGCGTCAGCCGGCAGTCGCAGTCCACCGATCGGTCGACAATCTCGGTGGCCAAGACATGCCTGGGACCGGCGAGGCTGTCGACCGCGTAAACGAGGATATTCGTGTCCAGTGTGAACGGGTCAACGCTCATGCAAGGCGTCGCGGTCCAGCGGACCAGCGCCGATCGGCCAGCCCTTGGCCATGCGCGCCCGCGAGCGTTCCCGCGCGGCTTGTTGTTCAGGCGTCAGGCGCCTGGGCGCGTTCTCGACGGGAACCAGCCGCGCCACCGGCTCACCCCGGCGGGTGATGGTGAAACTCGCCCCTGCCTCCGCCTCGCGGACGATACGGGCGAAGGCCTGGTTGGCCTCACGCAGCGGGATGGTTTTCTCCATGACGACAATGTAGCACACCAAGTGCTACATGCAAGCTCAGACGACCTCGCCGATGCGCAAGGTCCGTTCCGCGATGCGGCGTGTCACCAGGATGCCGTTCGCCGTCCACGGATCAGCGGCAAGGCGGCGCTCGACTCCGTCGGCGCTTTCGGCCCGCACCACGATCAGGGCCTCGCCCGCGCCCGCGAGCGGCCCGGCAAGGCGCACGAAGTCCTCGGCCTCGAGCGTGTCCATGAAGGCGGCGGTCCAGTCGGCCTGCTCCAGGGGCTTGGCGGGATCGAAGGTGGCGCTGTAGGCGCGAGTGACGGCGAAGAGGGGCATGACCTCAGCTCAAGCGCTGGAGTTCATAACGGCCCCTGCCGAGGAAGCGCAGGTAGCCGTTGTCGCGGAGCGCCTGAAGTTGCTGCCTGATCTTGGGCCGGATGTTGCGGTTGCCCGGATAGATGCGGCTCAGCCGGTCCTCGAACTCGTATAAGTCGGCCAGCGTGAAGGCAGACCGTCCGACCAACTCGACGCATTTCATCACCTCGATCAGCCAGCCGCGGGCTTCCATGCCGCGGCCCTTGAGGAACAAGGTCCTGCGCCACTGCTCCAGCACGAGATCGCGCGGCGCAATCTGGCTATCGCGCACGTAATAGATTTTTCCGCTCGCCGGGACGTCCTTCAGCAGAATGTTCGAGCCAATCCAGCCGGCGCGGCGCGCGGTCGGCGCGAGCGGCGGTCGTTCCTCAATGAGTTCCGGGACGAAGAAGTGCTTGGGAACGAAGAATAGGTCCGTAACGGCAAAGCGCTCGAGGTCGTAGTTCATGAGCACCAGATTGGGGTTGGTGTCCGATTCCAAACGCAGGCGCTTGGCGGCGTACGCCCCATCGGCCACTCGCGGACCAAACCGGCCCTTCTGTGACTTGAGCTCGAAATCCTCGCGGCATTGGCCGCAATAGAAGTCTGCGACCGGCCGGTTGTTGGGGTGTTTGCCGATTCGAACTGATCCGCAGTTGGGGCAGAAGAGGTTGAGCGCGACCCAGCTTTCGGTGAAGACGCGCGCCCGCTGTGTTGGCCCACGGAAGCGCGCGTCGGGCTCCTCAAAGCCGAGACCCGGCGGCTCGTCCGCCATCAAAAGTCACCGCAGCGCGTCTTGTCGATCTCGTCGCCGTCGCCATTGAGAGTGACATAGCCGCGGGCGTCGAATTCGACCGCTCCGAGCTCCTCCCACTCGTATTTGTCCGGATCGTCGCGCGCGAGCTCCGCGGCCTCGACGACGTGCTCGGCCTCGACCTCGGCGACGTAGTCGACGTAGGCGTCCACCCTGCGCAGCACCCGGAATTTCGGCATTGCCTAGCCCCCGATCATTCAGCCAGCTCTTTAGCAACCCTTTGAAAAAGATCTAGAACCTAGCTCGTCGTTGTTTTCAGAACACCCGCCCGCTCGCGATGCGGGCGCCTTCGCTCATCGCTGCTAGCTTGGCCCAGCAGACATCGGCGGCGACCGACTGGAAGCCCGCCGCGGTCTCGAAGCCGCAGTCCGTGCCGGCCATGACGCGGGCCGGGTCGCCGACGGCGGCGACGGCGCGCTCGAGGCGCTCTGCCACGACCTCCGGATGCTCGACGTAGTTGGTGGTGGTGTCGATGACCCCGGCGACGAGGGTCGCGCCGGCGGGAAGGGCGCCGCCCGAGAAGCAGCCGACCTCGTGGGCGTGGCGCGGGTTGGCCATGGAGATCAGAAAACCGCCGACCGGGGCGCCGCTGATCTGCGGCCAGATGTCGGCGAGCGGGACGTCGAGATCGTGCGGGCCCTCGTAGTTGCCCCAGCAGACGTGCAGGCGCACGCGCTCAGAGGGGGCGTCGGCGAGGGCGCGGCCGATCGCGTCCAGGACCAGGCGGACGAAGTCGAGGAAGTCGGCCAGCGGC
Organism: Caulobacteraceae bacterium; assembly: GCA_035946795.1. Lineage (GTDB taxonomy): Bacteria > Pseudomonadota > Alphaproteobacteria > Caulobacterales > Caulobacteraceae > Acaudatibacter. The sequence continues at coordinate 79,644 of DASYYX010000018.1, forward strand.
TTGCCGGCAAAGAGGGTGTGCCGCTCCATGGCCAGATCCGGCGCATCGATCTGCAAAATGAGGCCGGCCTCGAGGATGGCGCGGTATTCGGGCGCGAGCGCCTCACCCACGGCGGCGACGTAGTCGGCGAGGCTGGCGTAATGCACGTTCTGCATGGCCGCGGCGATAATGCCGGGCGACGGGGCGGTCATGAAGGCGCCGACGAAGGGATCGCCGGCGGCGGCGATGGCGGCCTTCAGGCGCGCGCACTCGGCCTCGATCTCGCCCTCGCCCCGGTGCTTGACCTCGCCGATCGCCTGCGGCGGCGCGCCCAGGCTGACGCCGCCGCGCGGGTACATCCGCTGCAGGATGTCGAGGAATCCGGGGTAGCGGACCATGTCGGCCATGGGCGGGCGCTGCGAGCGGCCGCCAAAGCCGGTGAAGCGCTCGCGCACGAAGGTGAAGAAGCTCTCGCGTCCGGCTTCGCCGTCGTTGGCGATGTCGATGCCGGCGGCGGCCTGACGGGCGACCACATCGGCGACAGCGGCCTTCGTCTCGGCGGCGAAGGCGGCCTCGTCCACCCGTTCGCCGGCGAAGCGGCGCTCGTGCAGTTCCCTTAAGGCCGCCGGCCGCGGCAGGCTGCCGGCGTGGGTGGTGAGGATCCGATCGGCGGCCACGGGGCGACGACTCTCACGGCCAGGCTTGGCCGGCAAGGCGCGGCGCCCGCGATCACCCCACCCGGCCGGGCGTTCGCCCGGCCACCCTACCCATCAAGGGGAGGGAGGACGTTGATCTCAAGCCTTCGTCCGCCCAGCGCTCACTCGACCCTCCCAGCCAATCCGGCAAGGCAAGGGGGCTAGAGGATCACCGCCGATAAGCGTCGGAGCGATGGGCGATCCTGACGACGAGCACACGCATCACTTCGTCCTCGATCTCACAGAGCACGCGCCAATCCCCGATGCGATAGCGCCATAATTCTCCCAGCGGCCCGCTCAGAGGCCCGCCGGTTGTGCGCGGCGCTCCGGCGGCCCGCTCGCGCAAGAAGGATGTAATGCGTTGGGCTTCTTTCCGGCCGAGCTTCGACAACTGTTTGGCGGCCGTGGCGGTCAGTTCAATCCGCCAAGCCAAGGTCTTGCTCCACCTCCTCCAGGGGCCGGACCTTCTCCTTGCCTTGGCGAATCCGTTCGAGCACGCCGGCGGCGAGATAGTAGTCCTCGAGGTCGTCGATCCCGCGCTCGATCATTTGCCGCAGATAGAACGCCTTGCTCCGCCCCGTCTGGGCAGCAAGCGCGTCGAGGCGTCGTTCAGTATCGGTATCGAGGCGAACGGAGGTGGGCATGATTGTCCTCGTGAATACGCGTACTACATGTATTCACAGCCGACGCCTCGGGCAAGCTCGAGCGCCCACTTTGGCAAAGGAATGCGCGTCAGCAGGCGGCGGCGGTGATCTCGACGGGGGGCGCGGCCCTGTCCAAGGCGCCCGAAGGGCGATCGGCCGGCACGGCGACGCGGATGGTGAGGCCGAGGCCGTGATTGGCGACGCGGACTTCGGCATCCATCTGCCGGGCGAGCGAGCGGACGACGCGCATGCCAAGGCCCCCGTCGGCGGCGGGATCGAAACCCTCCGGCAGGCCGACGCCGTCGTCGGCGACGCTCACCTCCAGGCGGCCGTCGGGGTGCTCCCGACAAGCGACCTCGATCCGCCCCGGCGCGCCGGCCGGATGGGCGTACTTGATGGCGTTGATGACGAGCTCGGTGACGATCATGCCGAGGGTCTCGGCGATGCGCCAGTCGACGACCCCGGCTTGGCAACGGCAGCGGATGTCGACCGCCTCGAGGCCGATGGTATCGCGCACGGCCGCGCACGAGGCGGCGAGGAGCTCGCCCAGGTCGATCCGGCTCTGCTCCGGATCGTGCGACAGCAGCCGGTTGAGCCGGGCCGTCGCCTCGATGCGCAGCCCGACCGAATCCAGCAGCGCGCGCGCCTCGGCGGCCGACAACGGCTTGCCGGTCCGCTGGATGTCGGCCCCTTTGAGCCGAGCGTAGCTGGCGATCAGGGCGAGATTGTTGGCGATGCGATGGTGGAGCTCGCTCAGCCGGGACGCATGCGCAGTCTCTCCGGGATCGGCGGCCATCCATCGGTTGATCGGCATGCGGCGTCCTCGAATTTGCAGGGCCCCCGTGAGGGTCGAGCCCACGTTTACTCTTCATAACTAATCTTGGGAAATCTCGTTCCGTTTTGGCACGAGATCAATCGATGGCGAATATACTTTATCTGTATTTGGCTGATCATGCGTCTAAGGCCACGGTGCAACAAGAGCCGAACAGGGCGGAAAATGAGTAAGAGGCAGTCTTGCGGGTTTGACCGCTAACGGCTACATAGGCGGCAGGCGCCAAAATGGCGCCGCGGCGGGAGGGAGGCCGGCATGACCGATCTTTTGCGGCCCGAGCGTCTCCAGATCATGCTGACGCCGGACGAACTGGAGGCCTTGGACAACTGGCGGTTCGAGCGGCGCATGCCGAGCCGCGCGGCGGCCGTGCGCGAACTGCTCAAACGGGGCCTTGCGGCCGAAGGCATCGTCGCCCACAGCGAGCGGCCCAAGTCGGCCGAGTACGGGGTCCTCGACGGACCCTGCGAAGCCGACAGCGAACCCGGCGCGGCGTAAGACGAACGCCGCGCGCTACTATTCGTTGTCCCGTACGGGCGCCTTAGCGCTGGCGCGGTAACCCCTCACCCTCCCACGCTGCTTCGCAGCGAGGGCCCCTCCCTCTCCCTCCGGGAGAGGGGTTTCCTTCTCCTCTCCCACAGGCAGAGGAGGGACCCATCGCGCAGCGATGGAGAGGTGAGGGGTTACGGCGCCACTCGGCCTCGCGCTTCAATCAACGCCTCCGGCCGCGGCGGAAGCGGTCGGCGCGCTCGGCCCGGGCGCGGGCGCGCTCGCGGGTGGGCGCGGCGCGGTCCACCGACTCGCTCTCCGAAGTCAGGGCCTCGTTGGCGAACTCGAGATCCAGCATCTTCAGGCGCTTGATCTCGTCACGCAGGCGCGCGGCCTCCTCGAACTCGAGGTCGGCGGCGGCGGCCCGCATGCGGCTCTCGAGATCGCGCAAGGTGGCCTGGAAGTTGGAGCCGAGGAAGGGCTTGGTGTCCTCGGCGACGCCGGCGTCGACGGTGAAGCGGTCGCCGCGCTCGTAGGTCGAGGCGAGCACGTCCTTGATGTTGGCCTTGACGCTCTCGGGGGTGATGCCCTGCTCGGCGTTCCAGGCGGCCTGCTTGTCGCGCCGGCGCGCCGTCTCGGCCATGGCGCGCTCCATCGAGCCGGTGACGCTGTCGGCATAGAGGACGACCTTGCCATCGACGTTGCGCGCCGCCCGGCCGATGGTCTGGATGAGGCTGGTCTCGGAGCGCAGGAAGCCTTCCTTGTCGGCGTCGAGGATGGCCACCAGGCCGCACTCGGGAATGTCGAGGCCCTCGCGCAGCAGGTTGATGCCGACGAGAACGTCGAAGGCGCCCAGGCGCAGGTCGCGGATGATCTCGATGCGCTCCAGGGTGTCGACGTCGGAGTGCATGTAGCGCACGCGCAGCCCCTGCTCGTGCATGTACTCGGTGAGGTCCTCGGCCATTTTCTTGGTGAGGACGGTGACGAGGGTGCGATAGCCCCGCGCGGCGACCTCCCGGCATTCGGCGATGACGTCGTCGACCTGGGAGAAGCCGCCCTTGCTGACCGGGCGCACCTCGACCGGCGGGTCGATGAGGCCGGTGGGTCGGATCACCTGCTCGGTGAAGACGCCGCTGGTGCGCTCCAGCTCCCACGGGCCGGGCGTGGCCGAAACGAACACCGTGTCCGGCCGCATCGCCTCCCACTCCTCGAACTTGAGCGGCCGGTTGTCCATGCACGAGGGCAGGCGGAAGCCGTATTCGGAGAGGGTGAACTTGCGGTTGTAGTCGCCGCGGTACATGGCCCCCAGCTGCGGCACCGTCTGATGGCTCTCGTCGACGAACAGCAGGGCGTTGTCGGGAATGTACTCGAAGAAGGTGGGCGGCGGTTCGCCGGGCCGGCGTCCGGTGAGGTAGCGCGAGTAGTTCTCTATGCCGGCGCACGAGCCGGTGGCCTCGATCATCTCCAGGTCGAACTGGGTGCGCTGCTCGAGCCGCTGCGCCTCCAGCAGCTTGCCGGTGGCCACGAACCAGTCGACGCGCGCCTTCAGCTCGGCCTTGATGAGGGCCATGGCCTGGCGCAGCGTCGGCCGCGGGGTGACGTAGTGGGAGTTGGCGTAGACCTTCACCGCCGGAAGGTCCTCGGTCTTCTTGCCGGTCAGCGGGTCGAACTCGGCGATGCCCTCGATCTCGTCGCCGAACAGCGACACGCGCCAGGCGCGGTCCTCGTAGTGGGCCGGGAAGATCTCGATGGTGTCGCCGCGGCGGCGGAACGCGCCGCGTTCGAAAGCCTGGTCGTTGCGGCGGTACTGCAGGGCGACGAGGTCGGCCATCAGCTGCTTGTCGTCGATCTTGTCGCCGGCCTTCAGGGTGAAGGTCATGGCCGAATAGGTCTCGACCGAGCCGATGCCGTAGATGCAGGAGACGCTAGCCACCACAATGACGTCGTCGCGCTCGAGGATGGCGCGGGTGGCCGAATGGCGCATGCGGTCGATCTGCTCGTTCCGCGACGAATCCTTCTCGATGTAGGTGTCGGTGCGCGGGACGTAGGCCTCCGGCTGATAGTAGTCGTAATAAGAGACGAAGTATTCGACGGCGTTGTTGGGGAAGAAGGCCTTGAACTCGGCGTAGAGCTGCGCCGCCAGGGTCTTGTTGTGCGCCAGAATCAGGGCCGGGCGCTGGGTGGCCTCGATGACCTGGGCCATGGTGAAGGTCTTGCCCGAGCCGGTGACGCCCAGCAGCACCTGGTCGCGCTCGCGCGCCCTCACCCCGGCCGCCAGCTCCTCGATCGCCTGCGGCTGGTCGCCGGCGGGCCGGAAGTCGCTGACGAGCTCGAAGCGCCTGCCGCCCTCGCTCTTCTCCGGGCGAACCGGCCGGTGCGGCGTCCACAGCGCCACCGGCGTGTCGACGATGAAGGCGGACCCAAAGGCCCCTGGGGCGTCCGAAACGCCGGTGGCGATGGCGGAACGAGGCATGAACAGCAAGGTAACCCCGGGCGGCGCCGAACGCCAGTTGGGGAGTATGAAGGCGCCGTCGGCGGACTAACCGGCCGAGCCCGCGCCCGCTTTTTCGACGAGCACGACGTCCGGGAGCCCCTTGAAATGACCGTCGCAGGTCAACAGGTCGGCGCCTTCCGCTCGAGCCGTCGCGTAGACGATCGCGTCCGCGGTAGACAGCCGGAACCGGCGGCAAGCCTCGGCCGACGCCAGCGCCAGATCAGTGTCCAGAGGCGCTACCAGACACTTGGAAGACGACGCCAGAACTTCCTGCGCGTGGTCCGGGGCGAGTTCGCGCCAGACCCATTTGGCGAGTTCCAGCTGAACGATTGTCGGGACCAGCCACTCGTCGGGCGCAGGCAGCTTGTCGGCGATGAGGCCGGCTGTGGGCGTATTCGCCAGCCACTCTATCCAGGCGGAGGTGTCGACGACCCGCCTCAATAGCGATCGTCGCGATCGCGCTCGAACGTCGTATCGGCCCCCTCGGCGATGCCGCGCAGGTCCAGAGGGTCGCGGACGGGAACGAGGACGACCGTCGAGCCTCGGGGCAGGAAGGCCAGACGCTGGCCAGGCTTCCACCCTTGCGCGCTGCGCACCGATTTCGGAATGGAGATCTGGAACTTCGAGGAGAGTGTGGCGACGTCGGCCATTCTTACTGCTAAGCTATCGATATGGTCATAGTAAGACGTCGACCTCGCAGGCGCAAGATCAAAGCGGGAGAGTCCGGGCGCAGCTCTGGGCGCGTCGCGATCATCCCCGAGGGAGGAAGACACGGAGGGCGCTCGGTCTCGTGGCCCAAGAGAGCGTCGCCGCTCTTCCGTGACCTCACCGAGGACGGCGTGCGCGAGCTGCTGCTGCCGACCGGATGGGTGGACGTGAAGGTGTGCGCCGTCGACTCCGACTGGTCGGGTTGAAGTTCCTGAAGCAGCGCTCTTAAGCGCGGGCGGCGAGAAGCCTCGGCGGCGGTTCCGCCCAGCCTAGGCGAGTGAGGGGCGCGGCGGACGAAGACGCCAGGCCGGCGGCATGCTGGGCGAAGGCGGCCGTCGACCCCGGCGGGTCGCCGAGGATGAACTGGCCGTAGAAGCCCTGGCCGGCCGCGTCGGTCTGGATCGCGAGGCCGATGAAGAGGTCTATCTGGCCACCGGATTGCGGCAGGCTGGAAAGGGCGCCCAGGCTGACGGCGTGGTCGGCGAAAAAGCTCTGGGCGCTGGCCACGGTGGTGAAGGTCTGCGTGAGCAGGGTCACATCGGACACGCCGTTGTTGCCGCTGATGGTGAGCGTGAGGCTCTTGAAGCCGGTCCCGACAAAGGTCGGATTAAAGAAGCCGATCTCCAGGTTCCCCGACTTCGGCAGCTTGGCGGGGTCCAGGGTGATGTCGAGGAGGTCATTGATCGGCTGAAGACCCGCGGCGCTTCCGGACCGCTGGCCGCCGAATTCCCCCATGCCCCATACCGCCGGCGAGGCGCCGAAGGCCGTCTTGATGCTCGGGTTGGCCGAAAAGACAGGGGAGGTGCTCGACGCGCTCGGCAGGCCAGTCAGGAAGGCCACCCCTGTCAGGCCGGTGTTGTAGGCGTCGGCGGCGGCGTTGATCTCCGCCCGCGCGATGCCTTTGCCCTTGCCGACGACCTGGCCCTGCGTGGAGGCGACGACGCTTTCGACGACGAGCCCGTCGGGCGTCCCAAGGTTCCCCGAGGCCGCCTGGGCCGTGAAGCCGCCCGATGTCGCCGTCACCTTGGTCTTGGAGACGCTCGCGCCCGGCGCCGAGCCGCCACCACCGCCCGAAAACGCCGAGCCAGTCGCGTATCCGCCGGTGGAGACGAGGTCGTCGACCGCCTTGGCGGCGCCGCCGGCCCCGGTTCCTCCGGCGCCGGCCGGCCCGCCGCTGGCGGTAACTGATCCTGTCGGCGAGGCCCCGGTCAAATAGAGGACCGCCTTGGCCGCGCCGCCTGCGCCTGCCTTGCCAGCGACCGCGGCGCCGCCATAGCCGCCGTAGGCCTCGAGAGTGGCGTACACCGAGGCGCTGTGGGTGGCGCTCGTTCCGTCGTTGAGAGAAATGCCCGAGTAGGCGCCGCCGCCGGCGCCGCCGGCCGGGCCGCCCGCCCCTCCCCTGGCAACCTGCTCGAGGGTCAGCCTTCCGCCGTTCGTCAGTCCGCTCACCAAGTCGAGCATGTTGCTCGCCACGCCTGCCTCGGCCTGGGCCCCAGCGCCCCCGGTCTGATAGGCGGCCGCGGTTGCGGGATCGCCCGCGCCGCTGGCGGCGGCGTAGGCGCTGGCGACGGCCGACCCAGGCGACGCAAAGCCGTCGCCCGGCACGCCGCCGGTGGCCTTCGAGGTGGCGTAGGCGGCCTGCACGCCGGTGGCCTTCGAGGTGGCGTGCGCATATCCGCCGGCGCCATGGTTGGCGCCGCCCGTCCCGCCGTAGGCGTAGGCGTTGGCCGCGGCTTTATGAGCGCTCTTGATCTTGGTCTTGGCGATCCCCTCGCCGCCCGCGCCGCCATACGACGCCGCGCCGGCGCCCCCTTTGCCGCCATAGGCCCTGTCGATCCCGGTGACGCTGACGCTCTTGTTGGCGTTGGCGGTATCGTCGAAGACGAGCTTGGCCTTGCCCACGCCGCCGAAACCGCCGCCGCTGCCGGAATAAGGGCCTCCGTACTCCGCGGAGGCGCCGCCGCCCGCCCCCCCGCGCGTGACCTGCTTCAGCGTGAGCGATCCGCCGTTGGTCGAGCCGCCAACCGCATCGACGAGCTTGCTGGCGACGCCGAAATTGCCGCCGCCGTAGTAGCCGCCGCCGCCGCCGCCGCCACCGCCCTGGTCGGCATAAACAGTGACATTGCCAGCGCCGGTGGAAACGCCCTTGGCGCTAGCGCTTGCAGAGCCGCCAAAGCCGCCGCCGTAGCCGATCCCCTTCGCATTCTCGATCGACCCGCCTACGCCGCCGAAGGCCTTGGCGGTGGCGTAGACGTTCATGGCGGCCTTGACGTAGGTCGAGGCGAGCGCGTTCGCCCCGTTGCCGCCGTTGTTCTTGTCCCGCTGGTCTCCGCCGTCTCCGCCCTTGGCGTAGGTAGTGTCCCTGACCGTCTGGCTGGTGGTGTCGGTGAAGCTGGAGGTGACGGTTCCGGCGCCACCAGCGCCGGCCCGGTGGGTCGAACTGCCCCCGGCCGCGCCATCGCCAGTCGATTGTAGTGTCAGTGTCCCCGCGTTGGTCGCGCCGGTCGCCGCGTTGGCGAGGGTGACCGAGCCGCCGTCGCCGCCGTACACGCCATAGTTGCCGCCATAGCCGCCGAAGGCGTTGACGGCAGCGTAGGCGTTGGCGCCTTTAAGGGTGGTGACCGCAGTGGCGTAACCGCCCGCCCCGCCGCCGGCGCCAGAGGTCGCATTGTAGGGCAGTCCCCCGCCCTCCTCTCCCCCGACGCCCCCTTGGCCGCCGTGACTGGTGGCCACGGCCTTGGCCGACCCGAGGGTGTTGGCCGCGCTCGCGGTCGCCATGCCGTAGCCACCGGCGCCGGCGGCGCCGCCCAGACCGTCGACCTGACCGGCGCCGCCCGCGCCACCGGCCCCACCGGCGCCGCCAACGGCATAACCGAGGGCGTAGACCTGACCGGCATAGGCGACATGGGTAGAGACCAAGGCCGTCGCCTTGCCGCCATTGCCGCCCGCGCCCCCGACGCCGCCATCGCTGGTGTAGACCCCGAGCGTCAGGGCGCCGTGACCCCCCGCGCCGCCATAGCCGCCCGCGCCGCCATAGGCGTGGGCCGAGTTCGAAGTGTCGGCGCCGTAATTCTTGGCGGTGGCGGCGCCGCCGGGCTGGCCGGGGCCGCCGGTCCCGCCATAGAGGGCGCCGGGCGCGCCGTTGGCGCCGGCTGCGCCGGTCCTGGTGACATCGCTCATGCCAAACCCCCCGAGCCGAGGCCTGCGCCGACCGTCAAGGCAAGGTTAACACATTCGCAGAACGGCGGCTACCGACGGCCAGCCGGCGCTTCAGAGACTCAAGCGAGCGCAGCCCGGGGGCTCGCCACCAGGGCGGGGATGCGCTCAGCCAAGAGGGGGGTCAGGAGCGGGGCCGTCGCGGCGGCCGAACTCAGCCCGGCCGCGTGCTGGGCGAAGCGCGCCGCGGCCGCGCTCGCGCCCGGAGGATCGCCGACGATGAACTGCCCGTAGAAGGCCGATCCTGCGCCATCGGTGGTCACGGTCAGGGTGATGGTGACGTTCAAGGTCGGGCCGGTGGGAATGGCCCCGAGATTGAGGGCGTGGTCGGTGAAGAAGCTCTCGGCGGCAGCCAGGCTGGCGAAGCTCTGATTGAGCACGCTCGTCGTGTTCGCCACGACCATCAGGGCAACCCCGGTGACGCCGCTCCCCGAGCCGGTTCCGTCGAAAAGGCCCAGGACGAGATCGCTCCCGGAGGCGAGCTTGGTCGCATCGACATTGATCGCCAGGGTGTCGGTGACCGTCTCGGCGCCCGAGCCGCCGCTCGAATAGGCGCCCCCGACCTCGCCCATGGCGAAGAAGGAGGCTTTGGTCCCGAACGCGGCGGCAATGTTGGCGTTGGCCGAAAGCACCGGCCCGGTGCTGGCAGCCGCCGGCAGGCCGGCGGCGAAGGCGACAGCGGCCGAAGCCGTGTTCACCGCCGGCGCGGCGGCGGCGATGGCCGACTTTGCCAGAGCCTTGGTCTTGCCGGCGACGTTACCGGCCGCCTTGGCGGTGACGTAGGTGACGAGCAGGCCGTCGGCCGGACCGGCGACGCCGGTCTCGGCCTGGGCGACAAAGGCGCCGCCGGAACCGGTCGCCTTGGTCTTCGCCGTCGCCGCTCCGGGCGCGCCGCCGTAGGTTCCGCCGCCCTTGGCGGTGGCGAAGGCGTTGGCGTAACCGGACGACGCGGTTTCGATGATGGTCGCCTTGGCCGCGCCGCCGGCGCCGCCGAGCGCAGAGCCTCCGAGACCGCCGTTGCCGCCCAGGGCGTAGGCGATGCCGCTCACCTTGGCGGCGTCGAGGACGAGGGTGGCGGTCGCGGCCGCGGCCGCGCCTCCCTGGCCCGACGCGCTGGAGCCGCCATAGCCACCGGTGGCGCTCACCTGGCCCTTCACCAGCGCGCTCTGGGTGGGGCTGAGGGCGTCGTCGAAGGAAAGGCCGGCGTAGCCGGCGCCGCCGACGCCCGGCGTGGCCGAGCCGGCGGCCGCACCGCCGGCGCCGCCAATGGCGATCTCGTGCAGCTCCAGGGTACCGCCCGCGGTCGCCCCCGAGACGGCGTCGACAAGGCGGCTGGCCGCTCCCGCCCCGCCGGCCGCGCCCCCGGCGCCGGCGCCGCCCTGGCCGCCGATCTGGCTGGCGTAGGCGAGCGAATAGCCGCTCGCGGCGCTGCTCACGACGGCGCTGGCGCTGGCTGAGCCCCCGGCCCCGCCGCTGTGGCCTGCGCCCAGGCCGGATCCGCCGAGGCCACCCCTGGCGACGGACTCGGCGTTCGCCTCGGGACCGGCAGCGTCGGTGAGGGCGACGCCAGCGCCGCCGGCCGCCCCGCTGGCCCCCGAACCCTGAGTGATGCCGCCGCCGGCCCCGCCGTAGCCCCGGGCGATGCTGCGGACGTAGGCTGCTCCGGTGAGCTTGGTGACCGCCTTGGCGTTAGCGCCGGCCGCAGCGCTGGCGGCGCCGGAACCGGCGGCGCCGCCCTGGGCGGTATCGGCGCCGTCGAGGGTGGCGCTCGGATGGGGATTGGTGAGGTCGTCGAAGCCGAACTTGGCCTTGGCCGCGCCGCCGGCCCCGCCGACGCCGCTGCCGGCGCCGCCGCCCGAACCTGCATAAGCCCCCTGGAAGAAATCGAGATAGCCGCCTTGGGTCGCGCCGCCGACGGCGTCCACCAGTTTCGCCGCCCCGCCGGCGCCGCCGATCCCCGGTCCGGCGCCGCCGCCGGCCCCGCCCCGGTCGATGGCGTACACCTTGGCCTTGCCGGCGCCGCTGGATTCGCCGGTTGCGGTGGCGTGGCCGACGCCGCCGGCGCCGCCCGAGAAGCCGTAGCCGCCGGCGCCGGCGTAGGCCTTGGCGACGGTTTTCAGGTAGGCCGTCCCGACGCCGTAGGCGGTGCTGGTCATGTAGGCCGCCCCGCCAGCGCCACCGGCCGCCGCGGCTCCCGCCCCCCCCTTGCCGCCGCCCGGCTGGCCGGCGCGGCCGCCGGCGCCGCCCTTGGCGACGCCGCTGGCGTAGGTGCTCGATGCCGCGGACAGTGTCGTTTTGACGAGGGCGTAGCCGAGGCCGCCGTCACCGCCCGCTCCGGCGGCGCCGCCGATCCCGCCGGCGTTGTAGCCGCCGGCGCCGCCGTAGCCGCCGGCGCCGCCATAGCCGCGAGCGAGGTTCCTGGCGTCCGAGGAGCCGGTGTTGGCGGCCGAACCTTCGCCGCCCGAACCGCCGTTCTGGCCAGCCCCGCCGCCCGAGGCCCCGTTGGCCCCGTTGGTTCCCGGCGCGCCGTTGTTGGTCACGTACATGGCTCATCCCCCCGGGCGCCACGAGCGCTCGTCGAGCGCCGCCGTCAGGCTAGCACCGGCGAGCCCGGCTGGCGAGAAGACTCAGGCGATGGCGTGCGGCGCGGCCAGAAGCGGCGGCGGCCGCTCGGCGGCGCGGGCAGCCGCGACCGAGGCCGCCATGCCGGCGCCCAGGCCGGCGGCATGCTGGGCGAAGCTCGCGGTGGCCGAAGCCGAGCCCGGCGGATCGCCGACCAGGAAGCCGAAGTAGAAGCCGCCGCCGGCGTTGTTGGGCGCGACCAGATCAATCCTAACGGTCAGAGTACTGCCGGTGAGGGGCCCGCTGCCAATGGCCCCAAGGTCGATGCCGTCGTTGGTGAAGTAGGACTGGGCGGCCGCCTCGGTGGCGAAGGTCTTGGAGACCAGCGTCGTTCCGTCGCCGACCACGTCGAAGTGGAGGTTGGTGACGCCCCCGCCGGTCGCAGTCGGACTGAAGAGGCCGAGGATCAGATGGCCGGTGGATTTGAGCTGGGTGAGGTCGATCGTGAACGTGAAGCTGGCGGTACCGCTGCCGCTCGCCGGGGCGGACGTCACGCCCAGCTCGCCCATGCCGAAGAAAGTGGGCGAGGCGCCGAAGGCGGTCTTGATGTTCGAATTGGCGCTCAGGACGGCGTTGGCGCTCGCCGCCTGCGGGGCGAAGTCCAGGATGCCGACCTGGCTGGCGAAGGAGAACTGAGAAGTCGAGAAAGCAGCGCCGAACTTGGCCTTGGCCGACGCCTTGTCGTTCCCTGTCAAGCCGCCGCCGGTCGTGACGTTGGCCGACTCGAGCAGCTGGCTGCGGCCGATCAGGGTGGCCACGGCGTCGTTGCTGCTCCCTGCCCCGCCGGCGCCTTTTGCCTTGGCGCTGGCCCCACCGGGCGCGTTGGGGCCGTAGCCGTAGCCGCCGTGGGCGAAGGCGCTGACGTTGGCCCGCGTGGTCCCGTCGCCGATGGCGATGGCCTTGGCCGCCCCACCCGCGCCCCCCTGGCCCGCGCCGCTGTTGACCACGCCGCCCTTGCCGCCGGTGGCGTGGGCGCTGACGTTGGCCGAGTGCGCCGAAACACCGTTGGCGTAGGCGAAGGCGGCGCCGCCAGCGCCGGCGTTCGAGCCGGAGTTGCCCGTGCCGCCGACGCCGCCGGTGGCGTAGGCGTAGACCTGGAGGGTCGCCGCCTGCTGGGCATTGACGGTGTCGTTGACCGAGAGCTTGGAATAGGCCGCGCCGGCCGCGCCGACGAGGCCGCCATAGCTCGTTCCGCCGCCGCCGCCGGTCGCATACTGTTCGAGGCGCAGCAGACCGTTGTTGCTGGTTCCACGCACGGCGTCGACGAGACTGGCCGCTCCGCCGGCGCCGCCGTTGGCGCCGTTTCTGCCGCCGCCGCCGTTACCGCCGATGCCCTTGGCCGTAGCGACGCCGTGCCCGCCCGAGCCAGCGGCATTGACGGTGGCAAGGATGGTCCCGACAGCCCCAGCGGCGCCGCCGGAGTGGCCAGCGCCCGAGCCGTTGCCGCCGGAGCCGCCGACAGCCATGGCCGTGGCGTAGGCGCCGGTAGTGGTCGTCGAGGCGCTCGCCTTGGCCTTGGCCGCCGCCCCGGCGCCGCCGCTGTCGGCGTTGCTGTAGCCGCCCTGGCCGGCCCTGGCATAGCCGGTGGCGTTCACCGTGCCGGTCCCGGCCGCGGTCGCGACGCCCTTGGCCTTGCCGGCGCTGGCGCCGTTCGAGCCGGAGTAGCCGGAGCCGCCGGCGCCGCCGAGGGCCTTGCCCTTCACGCGCAGGTACGACGACGGGTGGGCGGAAGCCTGATCGTCCGCCGTCAGGCTCGACTTGCCAATGCCGCCGATGCCAGCGAGGCCGCCGCCGCGGGCGGCGCCGCCAACACCGCCGCTGGCGACCTGGTACAGAGTCATGGTCCCGCCGCTGGCGTAGAGCGCGCCGACGAGCGCGTTGACGAGGTCGACGCCAGCGCCAGCCCCGGCGGCTGCGCCGTTGTTACCGCCGCCGCCCGAGCCGCCGACCGCCAGTCCGTAGATGTTGACCTTGGTTCCCTTGCCAACCGCCGAGATCGTAGCTCCCCCGCCGATCCCTCCGACCGCGCCGCCAGGCCCGTAGGCGGTACCGCCGGGGGAGAAGGTGTTCTTGGCCTCCACGTTGATCTTGACCTGGCCAGTCGGATCGTAGGCGGCGACTTGCGCGGACGACGACCCGGCAACCCCGCCCGAACCGCCCGCTCCCGGGTTCGCGCCGCCGTAGTTGCCGCCCTTGCCGCCAGCGCCGCCGCCGCCAGCGTAGGCATAGGCCAGGCCGGTGACGCCGCTGGTAGTACTCAGGGTGAAGTCGGTGACCGCCTTGGCGCCGCCGCCAGCGCCGCCGGCGGCGCCGGCCCCGCCCGCAGCGCCCGAGCCGCCGGCCCCGCCGGACCCGCCGCCGCCGCCGCGGGCGATGGCTTCGTTGCTGGTGTCGGTTCCGTTGCCGGTATTCTTGACGTTGGAGTAGCCGCCGGCGCCGCCTCCCGTGCCGGCTGCGCCCGACCCCGAGCCGTTCGTGCCGTTGGCGCCGTTCTTGGCGTTGTAATAGACGACCGACATCGGACCCCTCCTCGCTTACCGGCCGGCCCTTAGCACGACTTTGAAATCGTTAACACGCCGGCGCGCTCCGGGCCTCGGCCCGGTCTTGCCTAGTGTGGCGGATTCGAAGTTCGTTCAACGCCCGCCCCATGCCCTTGCGAACTTCGGACTCGGGACACTAGCTTCCCATCTGCAAGATGAGCGCCCACTCGGCGTCGGTGACCGGGGTCACCGAGATGCGGCCCTGGCGCAGGGTGCGCAGCTCGGCAAGCCGTGGCTCGGCCTTCAGCGACGCCAGCGGCACGGCGGTTCTCAGGGCGCGCACGGGCGTGACCTCGACGGCGACGAAGCGGCCCTCCTTGTCGGAGGGGTCGGGGAAGGCCTGGCGCGCGATCCGGGCGATGCCGACCACCTCGGGGGCTTTCCCCGAATGGTAGAAGAGAGCCTCGTCGCCGACTTTCATTTCCTCGAGCCAACGCTTGGCCTGATGGTTACGCACCCCGTCCCAGACGGTGCGGCCGTCGCGCTGGAGGTCGGCGAAACTGTAGGTGTCGGGCTCAGACTTGATCAGCCAGTGAGCGGGCATGGCGGCAGGCTCCTCGACAGCGTAACCCCTCGCCTCCCCATCGCTTCGCGACGGGCCCCTCCTCTCCCCGGGGAGAGGAGAAGAAGCAGCGGCCCGACGCCCTTACACCTCTCCCAAAGCGAGAGGGAGGGGCCCGCGTCTGAGCGAAGCGAGGGCGCGGGAGGGTGAGGGGTTACGGCGCCGCGGACCCGGCGCCGAGCGGCCGCAGGCGTCCGGTCGCCCTGAGCGCCAGCATGACCGCGGCGCCCAGCCCCATCCAGCTGGCGCCGACGATCTTGGCGTTCGCCTTGGCGCTCACCAGCACGTAGGCGATGATCGCCAGACCCAGGAGCGGCACGAGGAGATGGCGGCGCCAGTCGCCGGTGCGCTTGCGAAGGAAGAAGTGGCTGATCACCGAAGCATGCAGCAGCATGAAGCCGGTGAGCGCCCCGATCGAGACCACGGTCAGGATCAGCTCGAGCTGGTCGACGAAGGAAACGCCCAGAACCAGGGTGACCGCGGCCACCAGCAGGATGGCGCGCACCGGGACCTGCCGGGCGGGGTGCACCTTGGCCAGCGCCGAGGGGAGGCGCCGGTCGCGGGCCATGGAGTAGATCAGCCGCGAGGCCCCCGCCTGGGAAACGAGGGCCGCCGAGACGCCGCCGAAGAGCACCCCGAAGATCGACACCACCCATTTGAACGGCTCGCCGCCGACCAGCTTCACCACCTCATAGAAGGCGGTGTCGGTGGGCTTGCCGGGAGCGAAGCGGCTCACGTCGAGGACGAAGAGCGAGCCCAGCCAGGTCTGGGCGATGAAGAGGACAGCGGCGACGACCAGCGCCAGCATGGTGGCTGCGCCGACGGCCCTGGGGCCGCCGCGGGCCTCCTCCGAGAGGGTGGAGACGGCGTCGAAGCCTAGGAAGGAGAGCGCCGCCACCGGCATGGCCGAGAAGATCAGGGCCGGGCTCACGCCGGCGCTCCACAGGGGCCTGGCCGAAAGGTGCGCGCCGCCGGCGCCGTGGGCCAGGGCGATGGCGCCCAGGACGAAGAAGGCCCCCAGCAGCAGCAGCTGCAAGGTGAGCAGGGCCCAGTTCATGCGCGCCGCGGTCTCGATGCCGGCGAGGTTGATGACGGTGTTGAGAGCCAGCAAGGCGACCACCCAGAGCGCCTTGGGAACCCCGGGCAGGACGACGTTCAGGGCGACGGCGCAGATGATGTAGATGCCGGCCGGGATGAGGGCGTAGTCGAGCAGCATCGCCCAGCCGGCCAGGAAGCCGGCGCCCTCGCCGATGCCACGGCCGGCGTAGGCGTAGACCGAGCCTGAAACCGGGAACTCGTGCGCCATGGCCATGTAGGAAAGGGCGGTGAACAGCATGGCCGCCAGACCGACGGCGTAGACCAGCGGCACCAGGCCGTGGCTGTCGTTGAAGACGATGCCGAAAGTCGGAAACGGCGCGGTCGGCGAGATGAAGAGCAGGCCGTAGATGACGAGGTCGACGAGGCCGAGCGAGCGCCGCAGCTCCTGGTGATAGCCGAACGCCGCCAGCCCGGTCGGCGCGGCCTGGGGATCGTCGTCGCGGATGACCTCGTCAGGCGCAGCCACGCCGGCTCCTTAGGGGAACCGGGGAAGACGCGGAAGCCAGGGAAGAGGTGAACCACGGATGACACGGATATCGGTGAACGGCCGAGACCGTGACCTCCGACAAAAGGCTCGCCATCGGCGCGCCTGCGTTTCCGTGGCTTCCGTGTCCTTCGTGGCCCTCGCACGCCGCCTGGGCGAGCAGCTTCGGAAGCGAAGGGAGCCACGGAATGCCATCCGTGTCCTCCATGGTTGAGCCCCCCTCCCCTCTGGCCGCTTTTTTGCGCAGCCGAAACGGTCCGCCACGGAACGGCCGCAGCCGGTGAGGAATTGGGCCGATTGCCATGATGATGGTCGAGACCGAGCTTCGCCCCAGCCGCATCCACGGCCTGGGTGTCTTCCTCGCCGAGCCGGTGCGCCGGGGGGACCTGGTATGGCGCTTCGATTCACGCATCGACCGGGTCTACTCGGACGCCGAGATCGAGAGCCTCCCCGCCCACGTGCGCCGCTACCTGCGCACCTATTGCACCTGGCATCAGCAGGCCGGCCTGTGGGTGCTGTGCGGCGACAACGGCCGCTACTTCAACCACTCCGACCGGCCGTCGACGGTTTCCGACGGCATCGCGTTCGGAGAAGACAGGGCGCTGCGGGACCTCGCCCCCGGCGATGAGCTCACCAGCGACTACGCCACCATCTGCGACCGCATCCGCGTCTTCGGCATGGACTTCGAAGCAGCGGGTTAGGATCGCTCATACCTGCCCCCTCGGGCTAGCCAGCCCGGCTGTGGCGCGCGACCAGTCGGACTCCCGCCATCAAGCCAGGATCGCTAGAAAGGCGCCGTGACCGAGGCTGCGACCATCGATCCGGAAGCTTGTCCGTGCGGCAGCGGCCTGCGCGCCATCCGCTGCTGCGGCCAGGACATTTCCTTGAAGCGCCTGCCGGCCGCGGCGGCCCGCCTCAAGCCCCAGGCGGAGGAGGCCCAGAAGGCCTGGAACGAGGGGCGCGGCGAAGAGGCGGCGCGGCTGGCGATCGACATCCTGGAGCTGGCGCCTGGCCATCCCGAGGCGATGAAGGTGCTGTACGAGGCGCGCAAGGCGGCCAACCATCCGAGCGCCTTGGTGCTGCTGCGACGCCTGGTGGCGCTGTACCCGAACGACTTCGCCGCCACCAACGAGCTCGCCCTGCAGCTGCTGGCGCGGGGCGCCGTGGCCGAGGCGGAGACACACGCCCGCAACGCCGTGCGCATCGCGCCCGAGAACGCCCAGGCCCATCACCTCATGGGCATGGTGATGACCGAGATGAACCGGCCACAGGTGGGCGAATACCACTACCGCAAAGCCCTGGCGCTGGCGGCGGCGCGCGAGCCGATGCTGCTGGCCAACCTCGCCCTGAATCTGAAGAACCAGGGCAAGATGGCCGAGGCCAGGGCGCTCTACCAAGAGGCCCGCAAGGCCGCGCCCAAGATGCTGCACGCCGTCCTCGGCTGGGCCAGGCTGGAGGAGGCCGACCGCGACTTCGACGCCGCTTCGAAGCTGCTCGGCGAGGCCGAGGCGCTGGCGCCCGGCAACCCGACCATCGCCCTTTCACGCGCCGTGGTGCACAGTCGCCGCCGCGCCTGGGACGAGGCCCTGGCGCAGCTGGAGGCGATGGCCGCCGGGCGCGACGGCGGCGGGTTGGGGCCGGCCGAGCTGCTGGAAAAAGGCCGCCTGCTCGATCGCCTCGGCCGCTATGACGAAGCCTTCGCGGCTTTCGAGGCCGGCAAGGCGCGGCTGCGCGAAGTCACCGGGGTGTCGTATGGGGCGGCGGAGGCGGAGGATCTCGTCCGCAGACTGAAGAGCTTCTTCACCGCCGAGCGCATGCGCATCACCCCGCGCGCCGGCGTGCGGACCGATTGCCCCCAGCCCGTGTTCATCGTTGGTTTCCCCCGCTCCGGAACCACCCTGGTCGAACAGACGCTTTCGGCGCACCCGGCGATCGCGGCGGCCGACGAGCTTCCCTTCATCCACGACATCGCCGGCCTCGCGCAGCGGATGCTGGGCAGCCCGCTCAGCTATCCGGACGCCCTGTGCGAGCTGTGGATGGGCGACCAGCGCGAAGCCCTCGACAATCTGCGTGACTATTATCTGCAGCGGGCCCGGCAGTTCGGAGTGATGGAAGAAGGGGCGCGCTGGTTCACCGACAAGATGCCGCTGAACGAGACGCATCTGGGGCTGATCGCGCTGCTGTTTCCGGCCTCGCCGATCCTGCATGTCGTCCGCCATCCAATGGACGTGGCGCTGTCGGTGTTCTCGAACCTGCTGACGCACGGCTTCTGCTGCGCCTACGCGCTGGAAACGACGGCGCGCCACTACGCCCTGATCGCCGATCTGGTCGCGCACTACCGCGGCGTGCTGACGATGCGCTACCTGCCGGTGCGCTACGAGGATGTCGTGGAGCGGCAGGAAGCGGAGGTGCGCCGCATGCTGACATTCATCGGCGAACCCTTCGACCTACAGTGCCTCGCCTTCGAGAAGAATCGCCGCTACGCTCGCACCGCCAGCTACGCCCAAGTCACCGAGAGCCTGTACGACCGCTCGGCGTATCGCTTCCGCCACTATCTCGAGCACTTGCGGCCGATCGAGCCCATCCTTGCGCCGGCGATGCGGCGGCTCGGATACGCCTTCGAGGCGCTGGACAAGGCCGCATGAGCCCGTTGGACGCCGGCGGCCGCGCCGCCCCGCCGCCCGAGGCCTTGAAGCTCTTCCACGAGGCCGAGGCGCACGAAGGCGCCGGGCGCCTGGAAGAGGCCGAAGCGACGCTGGAGCAGGTGCTGGCGCTGGCGCCCGATTTCGCGCCCGCGATCCACGCCCAGGGGATCATCGCCGCCCGTCGCGGCCAGCTGGACGCCGCGGCGGCGTTGATGGAGCGCTCGCTCCAATGCCGCCCCGTCCCGGCGTATTTCCAGCGCAACCTGTGCGAGATCTACCGGCAGCTGCGGCGCTACGACGAAGCGCTCAAGGCCGGCAAGGCCGCGGTCGCCGCCGATCCCAAGGACTTCCTGGCGCACGTCAATCTGGCGGTGCTGCTCTATGCCCGCGGCGAGCCGGACGCCTCGATCGCCAGCGCCGAGCAGGCCCTGGCGCTGAAGCCGGAAGCGCCGGGGGCGCACTTCGCCCTGGCCGAGGCCTACCTCCTGAAGGGCGAGCTGGCGAAGGGATGGGAGGAGTACGAGTGGCGCTTTCGTATGCCGGGAGTGCCGCCGCTCCTTCCCGAAGGCGCGCCGCCCCAGTGGCAGGGCGAGACACTCGAAGGCAAGCGCCTGCTGCTCGTCGCCGACCAGGGCTTCGGCGATTGCATCCAATTCGCCCGCTACATCCCGTGGGCCGCCAGCCGGGCCGGCGAGGTCGCGCTGGCCTGCAGCCCGGAGCTGAAACCCCTGATCGGCGGCGTCAGCGGCGTAGCGAAGGCTTTCGTGCGCTGGGAGGATTGCCCCAAGGCCGACGCGCACTTGCCGTTGAGCGGCCTGCCGAGGCTGCACGGCACGACGCTGGCCAATGCGCCGGCCGACATCCCCTACCTTGCCACCGAACCGGAGCGGCGGGCGCGTTGGGCCAGGCGCCTGGAGGAGCTCTGCGCCAGCGCTCACCGGCGCATCGGCCTGGTGTGGGCCGGCCGCCCCACGCACAAGAACGACGCCAACCGCTCGACCACGTTGGCGGCGCTGGAGCCGTTGGGGGCCAGCGAGGGCGTGACGTTCGTGGCGCTGCAGAAAGGCGGGCCGGAGACGCAGATCGCCGGTTGGTTCGCCGCCGCGCCGCTGGTCAACCTCGGCCCGGAACTGGAGAGCTTCGCCGATACCGCCGCGGCGCTGGAGAGCCTCGATCTGGTGATCAGCGTCGATACCGCCGTCGGCCATTTGGCCGGCGCCCTGGGGCGCCCGATCTGGCTGATGCTGGCGCACGTGCCAGACTGGCGCTGGCTCCAGGAGCGCGCCGACAGCCCGTGGTATCCCAGCCTGCGCCTGTTCCGCCAGAGCGCGCACGGCGACTGGCCCGGCGTGGTCGCCGCCGTGGGGCGGGCGTTGGCGGATCTGTAAGAGAAGAGCCGGCGATGGCGACGCGCGACATCGAATACCGTGTCGAGGGCCGGCGCTATGTCGGCTCGTTCGTGGCTCCCGACGGGGTGGAGAAGGCGAGGCCCGGGGTGCTCGTCGCCCCCGAAGGCATGGGCCTTGTCGACCTCACCCGGACCATGGGGGCGCGGCTTGCCGAGGCCGGCTATGCGGCCCTGGCCATGGACTATTACGGCGGGGGCAAGCCGCTCCAGGATCGTAACGAGGTCATGGCGCGACTCGGACCATGGATGAGGGACCCGACCGGCATCCGCGCCATCGCCGCGACGGCCCTGGGCGCGCTCGCAGCCCAGAGCGAGGTCGATTCGGCGCGGCTGGCGGCAATCGGCTTCTGCTGGGGCGGGACGACGGCCCTGGAGCTGGCGCGCGCCGGCGCGCAGCTGAAGGCGGCCGTCGGCTTCCACTGCGGGCTGGAGACGGCGGCGCCGGCCAAGGCCGGTGACATCAAAGCCAGGGTGCTGGCCCTGATCGGCGCGCAGGATCCGCTGGTCGGGCCTGGGCAGCGCCTGGCCTTCGAGCAGGAAATGGATGCCGCCGGCGCCGACTGGCGCCTCGTCCTCTTCGGCGGCGCCGGCCACAGCTATACCAATCCGATCGCCGATACGCTCGGCATGCCGGGCTTCGCCTACGATGAGCGCACCGACCAGCGCGCCTGGCGCGCCATGCTCGACCTGTTCGCGGAGGCGCTCTGAGCAAGCCCGCGCCGGCCGAGCTTGTGGCGCGCATCCGCGCCGAGTTTCCGAAACTCGCTTTCGCCCGGACGCGGCTCGAGGACTCCGGCGCCGATCATCGCCTGGTCATCCTGGACGAAGAGTGGGTGTTCCGGTTCCCGCGCACTGCCGAGCGCGTCCCGCTCTTCCGCGCCGAGCTGCAGATCCTCGAGGCGCTGCGGGGAGCGCCGGTTCCGCCGATCCCGGACTATGTCTTCGTCTCCGGGGCGGGCGTTTTCGGCGGCTACCGGCTGATCGCGGGCGAGCCCCTGCGCGCCCGCCTCTTCCGCGCCCTCCCCGGACCGATCCAGGGGCGTATCCTGGAGGAGATCGCCGCGCTCCTGCGCGCCGTGCACGCCCTGACGCCGGCGGCGATCACGCCGCCGGGCGTGAGTCCGGCGCGCGAATGGTCGCCGGCGGACTGGACGGCGCGCTACGACGCCGAAAGGCGCGGCCAGATCGCCCCGTTCGTTCCGCCCGAGCTGCTGCCAGCCATCGACGGCTTCTACCGCGCCTTCGCCCGGCGGCCGGTGAGCGAGCGGGCCGTGGTCATCCACGGCGATCTCTCGGACGACCACTTGCTCCTGGCCCCGGAGCGGGATCGGCTTGCGGGCGTCATCGACTTCGGCGACGCCTGCCTGGGCGATCCAGCCTACGATTTCACCTTCTTCTTCGCCTTCGGCCAGGCGGCGGCGCAACGTCTGGCCACGCTTTATGATCCGTCGGGCGCCGATCCTGGGCTGATCGAGCGCGCCCGTTGGAGCTACGCGCGCTATCGCATCGAGCAGCTGCGTTGGATCGCCATGGGAGCGGTCCCCGACCAGTCGGCCGAGATCATCGCCGAGCTGCCGGGACTGCTTTCGATGCTCGCCAAGGGTGAGTGACGCCCGGAACTGGCGCGCTTCGTGCAAAGGATCGCAAACCGCGCCAGTATGGCGACGGGGAGGGGCGCATGAAGTCACCGGGCGAAGCGGCGGACCGCGCTTGCGGCTTCAGCGCCATGACCGAGGCGAGCCGGGCCGATTGGCTGCGCGTCGCCGAGTTCGACGCCGCTTTCGCCAAGGGCCTCCCCGACCGCGTGCTCGGCCTGCTCCGGCTTCTCGACGACGATTGTCACGGCTTCGCCATCAACCGCTTCCAGCACTGCCTGCAGGCGGCCACGCGCGCCCACCGGGCCGGGCGAAGCGAACAGTACGTCGTCTGCGCCCTGCTCCATGACGTCGGCGCCGCCCTGGCGCCGGCCAAGCATGGCGAGTTCGCCGCCTTGATTCTCAAGCCCTACGTATCGGCGCGCAATCATTGGATGTTGCGCCACCACGACGTCTTTCAGGGCTATTATTTCCAGCACTTCTTCGGCGGTGATCGCAACGCTCGGGAAAGATACCGGGGCCATCCGCATTTCGAATACACCGCCGAGTTCTGCCGCGATTTCGACCAGAGCTCCTTCGATGCCAGTTACGACGCCATGCCGCTCACCGCCTTCGAGCCTATGCTGCGTCGCCTCTTGTCGACACCCGCTATCTGAGGTTCGGCGGTGCAGGGGCGAAGCAAGGTGGTCGCCGCCCTCCTGAGGCGGCTGCGGCGACTGGGCGTCAGGGCCGAGCGCCGCCTGACCTTGCTCCTGGCGCCGCTGCTCTCCTGGCGCTCCCTGGGCGCCGATCGCCGGGCCCTGTCGCGCGCGCTCGAGGCGCTCGAGCGATCGGGCTTCATAGAGTACACCGGAGAATTCGGCGCGGAGATCACCACCTTCGTCCCGTTTGTCCACTGGCTCAAACAACAGGGTCACTTGGAAGGACGCCGCGTCCTCACGTATCGTGGCATGCGGCCTTACTACTTCTTCCTCAGCGACGACGAATACGAGGAGAAGTCGGCAAGGCGATGCTGGCTGCCTCCTGCGGACCGCACCTGGCCGACCAGCAGCACCTACACCGCAACTCGGCGGCCGTGGCGACGCCCGGTGGACTACCGGACACGCTACGCCTCGAGTTCGCCGGGTGCGGACCGGCCGCTGCTGTTCATTCAGAACAAGTTCACGGTCGAATGGAATGTTGGACCGGTGAACTTCATGCCGATCGGATCGCTGGAAACCTTGTTTTCATATTCCGAAGACCGGTTCGACGTCGTCTACAGCCGAGCCGTGAACGGGCGATCGGTGCGCCAATTCACCCCAGACCACAGTCTCGATTGCAACTATCCAGATCTGGAACTGGCGCGAGAGCGATTCCCGAGGGTGCGCATACTCGAAGACATCTGCGCCGAGACCGGGGCTCCCTATAACGAGCTCAAGCTCGAGATCCTGGCCAGATCGCACCTGTTCGCCGCGGTTCAAGGCGGCGGATCCCATCTGCTGGCGTGCTTTCCCAATTCGGTGCTGCTGCTGCTGCACGTGGACGGCCAGGAATATCCGCACGCCTATGCCGCTGGCCCGTACAAGCACCTCGCCGACCCTCCGCCGCTGCTGCTGCTGGCGCGCACGCCGGACGAGTTCCAGCAAGGGGCTGAACTGCTCGGGCTCCTGGAAGTCCGCGACGGCCGGGTGCGCACGCCGCCGGACGCCGGACGACAGCTGAAGGCTCTGCGCTTTTGAGCAAACGCGATCCGGAACTTCTGATCATTGGCGCCGGTCCGGCCGGACTTTCGGTGGCCTACGCCTACCCCGGCCGGTCGCGCATTCTGGAGGCGCAGTCGGAGGTCGGCGGGCTGTGCCGCTCGATCGAGTTCGGCGGGGGGGTGTTCGACATCGGCGGCCACTCGTTCCACACACCCCACCCGCAGGTCCGCGAACTGGTGGAGCGCCTGATGGCCGGACGGTGGGTTTCGCAGCGGCGGGATGCGCGCGTCTACTTTGGCGGCCAGATCATCGATTATCCGTTTCAGGAGCATTTCGATCAGATCGCGGACCCGCGCATCGTCGCGGAGTGCCGCGACGGGCTCGCCGCGGCGTCCCTGGCGGCCGGCGCCGACACCTTCGAGGACTGGATCGTGGGACGGTTCGGCGCCGGCGTCGCCCGCCACTTCATGCTGCCTTACAACCGCAAGCTCTGGGCCCGGGATCTGCGCCGGATGAGCTGCGACTGGGTCGGCGAACGGGTCGCCGGCGCCCCCGAGAGCGCCGCGCCGCGGTCAGCGCCGGCGCGTCGGCCGCTGCACGCCCAGAGCGAGGTCGGCTATCCGGCCCACGGCGGCTTCGCCGAGATCTACAAGGCCCTGGCGGGCCGGTGCGGGCCGATCGAGCTTTGCGCCCCGGTCTGCGACATCGACCCGGAGCGGAGGACGGCCTTGGCCGCCGACGGTCGGTCATGGTCCTGGGACCGGCTCGTCTCCACCGCGCCATTGCCGTTGCTGGTGCGCATGGTGCGCGGCTGTCCGGGCGAAATCATCGCCCTGGCCGACCGGCTCGAATACGTCTCGCTCAAGGTGCTGCTGATCCTGGTGGCCCGCGGTTTCGAGGCTCAGCCGCAGCGTGTGTACGCAGCCGATGCCGCCATTCCGCCGCACAAGACCGCCTTCAACCACAGCTCGTCGCCGAGCCTGCGCCGCCGCCCCGTCCAGGCGGTGACGTGCGAAATCTCGCACTCGGCCGAGAAGCCGGCGCCGCCCGAAGCCGATCTGGAGCGGGCGACCCTGGATTGGCTCTTCGATGCCGGCCTCGTCGCTGATCGCGGCGACTTCGCCCAGACCCGCTGGATCGACGTGCGCTACGCCTATCCGGTGTACACCGACGATCGGGCGGCGATCGTGCGCCAGATCCGGGACCATCTCGCCGGTCTGGGCGTCTTCAGCGTCGGCCGTTTCGGCGCATGGCAATACGTGAACTCCGACGCCTGCATCGACGAAGGGCTGCGGCTGGGCGCCGCCTTGGCCGGCGAGGGGCTCGGTGCCGGGGCCTACCGCAAAGGCGACCCGGTCGGGGCGTTATGACCGGTCCCGGTCGGGGCGCGCCGCGGCCCCGCCGCCGTAGCGCTGGATGAGGGTGGCGCGGGTCATCCACAGGTCGTCGCAGGCGCGGAGGAGCGGCGCGCGCCGGGCGCAGGCGCGGTTGTAGGTCCAGGCGAGCGCCAACAGCCAAAAATTCTCGAGGAAGTCGTGCGCCGGGCGCGCCGGCGCCCGCGCGTTCTCGACGGCGCGCTCGAACCCCATCCTCGAGCCCACCTTGCGCGGGCTTGAGCGCGCCTCGCCGGCGAGGCGGAGGCGGAGGCGGGCGCGCACCGCCTTGACCTCGGCCAGGCCAGGGTCGCTCTCGAATCGGCGCGCCAGCTCAACGAGCGAACGCACCATCTGGCGGCGGAACACCCGGGCCCAGGCAAAGCCGCCGCCGCGCCGCCGGGCTCTGGGCAGATGCTCGTTCCAGAAGTGCAGGGCGATCACCGCTTCGCCCTTGGCGATCACGGCGCCGCTGGGGAGCCGCACCTGGGCAGGAGCGCCGATCCGCGATATCCGCAACAGGCAGGCATCGTCGCGGGCGTACTCGATGACGCCCTGGGCGCGGCGGAGCCGTGCGTCCAGGTTGCGGACCGCGGCCCGCAACGGATCGATCGGCGACTCCGGCGTCTGCGGCCGGAGCGAGTCGCGGGCGCGGAGGAGCACCGCGCCAAAGCCGGTCATGCCGTTCACGTGCGCCCACATGGTCCGGCGCTGACCTCCATCCCGTTCGGCGCTCGAGAGCTAATGAAACCCCCAGAACGGCGTGGAGTTCGTTCCGCGACTCCCCTTTTGTGGGGGGCGCAGAAGGCGCGACCGCCGCGCCGACTTTCCCTTTGCCGCGCGCGACGTCACAAACGAGCAGCTCGCGCCTAGACGAACCTGGGAGGAGATCATGTCCGACAAGCTGGAAGGGCGCTGCGCCTGCGGCGCGGTGCGCTATCGCCTCGCCTCGGCGCCGATGTTCGTCCATTGCTGCCACTGCCTGGATTGCCAGCGGCAGACCGGCAGCGCCTTCGCCGTCAACGCCCTGATCGAGACCGACCGCGTCGAGGCCCTGGAGGGCGCGGTCACCAGCGTCACCCTGCCCACCGACAGTGGCCGGCCGCTGATAGCCGTCGGCTGCGCCGCTTGCCGCACCGGCCTGTGGCTGCACTATGGCGGGCGCATGGCCACCGCCTTCGTGCGCGTCGGAACCCTGGAGGATCCGACGGCGCTCGCTCCCGACGTGCACATCTTCACGCGCTCGAAGCAGCCTTGGGTCGGCCTGCCGGACGGTGTTCCTGTCTTCGAGGCCTATTACGACATGAAGGCGCTGTGGCCGGCGGCGAGCTGGGACCGGCTCGTGGCGACGCGGCGCTGAAGGCCCACCGCTCGGCCCCTTATGCCGCGCCCGGTCGCCGAATCCTCGGGATTTTGGCAGCCGTGGCGAGCGAGTGCCAGCAATGGCCTAACGACAACGCAATATATCCAAGCGACGATTCGCGTGTCCGCGCGTTTGTTCGGGCAGGAACAAAGACCATGAGCAGCAAGCGATGTCCGTACTCGACACCGACATAGTCGACTATGTTTATCTGGACGACGAAACCGAGACGCCGGTGCTGGTCGTCTCCGATCCTCTGACCTGGAGGCCGCCCGAAGACGAGCGCCATCTCGAGGCGCTGCGGGTGAAGCTCAACACCCAGATCGCGTTCGTGGAAACCGGGCAGATCCGCCAGGTCTGGCCGCCGTTCGACGGCCGCCTGGTGCGCGTGGAGGTGGTCGCCAGGTGCGTACTCTCGAACCTCGCCGAGGAGTTCTACAACACCGCCGGCGAGGTCATGCGGCGCGCCAACATGGAGCTCAGCTTCCAGCTCTGTAATGGTTAGCCGGCCGGCGCCGTTCGCGCATCAGCCAGCCGCGACCGGGCCGACCCGATAGGCGCGTCGAAGCGCCAGGGTCGCCAAGGCGAGGCCGGGCAGGGCGGCAAGCACCGGCCAGGCGGGCGGCAAACCAGCGGCCACGAGGCCGGCGCTGACCAGGCAGCCGGCAGCCCCGGCCACGTCGTAGCCTCCCTCGGCGAAGATGTGGAACCGCAGCGGGCAGGGCGAAGTCTTGGCGAGGTTGTACACCCTGGCGCCCATGGCAATGTTCCAGAGGACGCCCGCGAGGACCGTTGGGGCATTGGCCAGCGCCGCCGCGATCGGCGAGCCGAGGCTGGCGGCGCGCGCCAAGGTCAGAACCGCCATGACCGCAGCGGCGATGACGACCGCGCGCCGACCGCCGCCGGCGTCTATGTGACGGCCGATCACCAACCCCCCGACGGCGCCCACAAGCGCCGTGAGGGCCGCGGCGCCGCCGAAGGCGGCGTAGCTCTTCTCGAGGGCGACGAAGAGCAAGGCCTGCCAGGCGACGTAGAAGGTCCCGAAGAGCCATCCGTCAGTGAGGAAGAGCGAGGTCCCCTTTGCCGCCGCCCGCCAGGCCCCCGGGGCGTTTCGATCAATTGCCGCCTCCCGCGCGCCGACGAGAGGCAAGGCCGCAGCCGCCTGGATGAGGGCGACGACGGCAAAGGTTGTCTTCAGTCCGGCGAACGTCAGGCTCGCCGCCCCGACGATGGGCGCCAGCACCCCGACGATGGCCAGCGCCGCTTCGCGCGCCGCCACTTGCTGACCGCGGTGCTCGGCATCGCCCAGGGCGGCGAAGTAGGCGTGGTAGCAGGGCCAGTAGAGCGCGCTGGCAATCGCCCCAAGGCCGATCATCGCCCAGAGCGCTGGTCCGGCTCCGTTCACCTCGGGAACGACGAGGTACTGCGCCGCGCCGGCGACCACGCCAGCCATGACCATGCGGCGCAGGCCCAGGCGCAGCGCCAGCGGCAGCACCGCCAAGCGCACGACGAAGCGGCCGGCAAAGATCGCCGCCATGGCCTCGAGTGCGCCGGCGACCGAAACGCCCGAGCGGATGAGGACGCCGATGATGAAGATGCCCCCGGCGCCGACGGCGAGCGCCTCGACAAGCGAGTGCAGGTTGAGCCGGTTGACGGCGGGATTGCGCAGGAAGGCCATGGGAGATCCGGTGCTGGAGGCGCGCGCAGGCTCGACGAGCCTCGGGCGCAAGGGCGCGAAGGGGAGGTCCTGCCCCTACCTCGTTCGCTCGATCATCGGCCCTGGCTCCATCACGCCTTCATGCGCGCCGCGGCCAGGGCCGGCAAGAGTTGTCTGCAAAACGTCATACGGACGTGCTTGAATGCCCGCGCGCCCCGCATACGGAGTTCCTTCGATGACGTCTCTTTCGCGCCGCGCCGCGCTGTGGGCGCTCACCGGGGCTGCCGCCGGCGCTTTCACCGCGAGATGGGCCCGGGCGGCGGAGTCGGCGCTCACCTTCCTGGCCGTGGGCGACTGGGGTCGCGACGGCGCCTTCCATCAAGCCGAGGTGGCGCAGCAGATGGGCGTCACCGCCGACGCCATCGGGGCGCGCTTCGTGCTCGCGGTGGGCGACAACTTCTACGAAGACGGCGTCACCGGCGTCGACGACCCGAAGTGGAAAACCTCGTTCGAGGATATCTATACCGCCCCGTCGCTACAGGTCCCCTGGCAGGCCGCGCTCGGCAATCACGACTACCACGGCGACACCCAGGCCCAGCTCGATTATTCGAAAAAGAGCCGTCGCTGGCGCCTGCCGGGCCGCCATTATCGTTGGAGCGAGCGCGCCCCAGACGGGGCGAGCGCGGATTTCTTCGTCCTCGACACCTCTCCGTTCGTGTCCAGCTATTGGGCCGACGGCGGCGCCAAGGTGAAGGTCGCCGGGCAGGATCCGAAAGCGCAGTTGGCCTGGTTCGACGATGCCCTGGGGTCATCGACCGCGGACTGGAAGATCGTCATCGGCCATCATCCGATCTGGTCGGGACGAGACGACGATGACGCCGCCCCGGACCTGCGCGCCAAGGTCGACCCCATCCTCGGGCGCCACGGCGCCGACCTCTACATCAACGGCCACGACCACCTGCTCGGCCATTGGGAAAGCGCCGGGCGCCACTACGTGTGTTGTGGCGGCGGCTCGAAGATGGACGACGCCTGTGATGTGGGCCACGGCGACTTCTGCTCGCTGCGCTCGGGCTTCACCGCCTTCCGCCTCAGCCGCCGGGGCATCGAGGCGATCTACCGCGACTACACCGGGGCCGAACTGCACCTCGCCCGGATCGAGCGACCGCACGCCAAGGCCGCCTAGGCGCCTGCCGCTTCGCCGGTCAGAACGCCACCGAGGCTTGCAGAGTGAAGTTGCGCGGCACGATGTTCCAAACCAGCGGCGTGCCCAAGGCAGCGGTGTAACCGGCCAGGGCGTCGACGCCGTGCTCGTCGAAGAGGTTGTCGATCGTGCCGGTGAGCTTGATGGCCGGGCGGTCGCCGGACCTGGGGATGGTGTAGCTGGCCGACAGCTGCGCGGTTGCGTAGCCCGCCAGGTGGAAGAACTCCGGATCGTCACCCCAACGCGGACCCACGTACTTGGCCAGGAGCGCCGCATAAAGGCCGTGGTGGTCGTAGATGAGGCCGCCGGCAGCCGTGGCGGCCGGCGAGTTGGCGATGGTCAGGCCGTTCTGGGTCGGGTCCGGCTGATTGTGGAAAGTGGCCGAGTTCACCGAACCGTTGGCGTAGATCGACCAGCTGTGCGTCAACTGGAAGGTCCCTTCACCTTCCACGCCTTTGAAGATGACGCCACCCTGATTGTAGAACACCGTCTGACCGCCGATGTTACGCTTCGAGATCCGGTTGCCGAAATCGATGTAGTAGACATCGGCGTTGACTGACAAACGTCCGGTCCGAAAACTGCCGCCCGCCTGATAGTTCCATGTCGTCTGTGGGCTGAGTGTATTGTCCTGCGGGGAGGTGATGTAGAAGACGTTCAGGTTGGGGGCGAGGAAGCCGCGCGCGAACTGGGCGTACACCGACCAGGTGTCGTTCACCTGATAGTGGATCTCGGCCGAGGGCAGCACCTCGCTGTAACTCTTCTGGAAGAAGAGCGGCGCCTGGGTTCCCTGGTTCACCGGGGCGCGAATGGTGCGCTTGAAGTAGGCCCACTTGACGCCGGGGGTGACTTCCAGCCCCGGGACCGGCTTCCACACGACCTCGAAATAGGGCTGGAAGGTGTCCAGCAGGTTCGTCTGGTAGCGATCGATCGGGTTGAAGCCCGCCCGCCGACGGCGTCGGCGGTTGAACCACCGAGGGAGGCGTGGTGGTGAAGTCGTAGACCGGCTGAACGTCGGTGGCGTGGCCCTGGCTGAAGTCCTGCTCGAACAGGCGCCGGTGGTTGAACTGGTGGTCGTACCAGAAGCCGGCCTTGACATCGCCAAAGCCGGGGAAGGTCTTGATGACGCGGATGATGTCGCCGAGTGAATAATAGTCGTTGGTCAGCGCCTGACCGGGGACGTCGTTGGGGTAGAAGACACCGTTTACGAAGAGACCGTTCGGCCATTCACCGTTCGGGTCCTCGCCGTTGAAGCCACGGTGCCAGTAGCCGTACTCGTAGACTTTGTTGTCGATGTTGATGCCGTCACCGACATCCCAGTTGACGCCGATGTAGACCATGTCGGTGGCGATCTTGTCGTAGTTGTAGCCGAAGTAGGACTGGCCCGAGGGATTGTCATTGAGGGCGTAGTCGTAGCCGAAAGCTTGGATCTGGGCCGTCGTCGCACCCAGGCCAACGTCCTGGTGCAGGGTGTTGTACATCGCCATGACCGTCAGGGTGGCGTGGGGCGTGAGGTCCGCCTCCCATTTGGTGAAGACGTTGGTGCGGTTCATGCCCATGAAGCTGAGGCGTCCCGAGCTTTGCTCGTGCTCGATGTCGACGAGGCCGCGGGCGCCGTGCAGCTCAGGGATCGGGCCGGTGTCGATCTCTCCTCCGCCGAGGTAAGTATTGAAGCTGCCGAGGCTGCCGTAGAGCTCGCCGCCCGTGTGATCGAGCGGGTCCTTGGTGATCAGCTCCACCGTGCCGCCGAAAGTAGCGTCACCCAGGGTTGAGGCGGTGCCGGGGCCGCGGTCCACGGCGACGACGCCGATGTCGTGCGCCATCAGATACGAGGTCGAGTGGTGGGTGAAGTCGTTGGAATCACCCCAGGCGAGGCCGTCGACGGTGAGGTTGTACTGGCCGTCCTGGAAGCCGCGGATGTCGAGGAACTGGTTCTCCATCAGCCCCGGGCCGTTGGGCGCCACCGCTTGGACCGAGGGCGTGATGCGCACCGCCTCGTCGTAGTTGACGGTCGGCGAGAGGTTGTTGGCGATGAAATGCGCAGTCACCAGCGAGGTCGGCTGAATCGCCTGGATCGGCTGCAGGCTCGGCGCCTCGTAAGGAGCGCTCTCGACCCGCGGCGCGGTGACCACCAGGGTCGAGACCGTATCCTGGGCCTCCTGGGCCCAAGCCGCGCCGGCCAGCGCCCACAACACCAGCGTCGGCAGCGCGGCGCGCGCCGCCGTATCGACAAATCTCATGCCAGCCCCCTCGGCTCTGAACTGAAAGGAGCGCGGCTTCGGCAGTGGATGATCAGAGAACCGACGAACTCGCGCCTTCGGCTCCCTGATTAGACGCGGCCGTTATCAGTTTTATGACGGTCGAGGTTGGGCTTCAGGCCCCGAACCCGCGGCGCGGGTCGCGGTGTGTCGTGGGCGCGGCGGGCATTCCCGCCAGGGCCGGACTCAGGCGGCTTTCGCCCCCGTGAGCACAGTTTGGGCTTCGTCCAGGCTTTGCCGGAGAATCGCGGTCATGTCGTCGATCTGATCGCCGCTGATGACGAGTGGCGGGCAGGCGACGATGCTGTCGCGGATGCCGCGCACCATCAGGCCGTTCCTGATGCAGGCGTCGCGCACGGCCGGGCCGGCGGTCCCCTCCTTGCCGCCAAATCTGGCGCGGGTCTTCTTGTCGGCCACAATCTCGATAGCGCCCAAGAGGCCGATTGTGCGCGCCTCCCCGACCAACGGATGGTCTGCAAGCGAAGCGAAGGCACGCGCCAAGTGCGGCGCGGTGACCTCGGCGGTGCGCCGGACCAGATCCTCCCGCTCCATGATCTCCAGGTTCGCCAGCGCCACGGCGGCGCAGGTCGGGTGCCCCGAGTAGGTGTAGCCGTGAAAGAAGTCGCCCCCTTTCTCGCGAAGGGTCTCCACCACGTGGCGGGCGACGCCGACGGCGGAGATCGGGAGGTACCCGGACGAAAGCCCCTTGGCCATGGAGACGAGATCCGGGGTGACACCGAAGTGCTGGAACCCGAACCAGGCCCCGAGCCGGCCGAAACCGCAGATCACCTCGTCGCTGACAAGCAGGATGCCGTGGCGGCGGCAAATCGCCTCGATCCGCTTCCAGTAGCCGGCCGGCGGCACGATGACGCCCCCCGCGCCCTGCACCGGCTCGCCGATGAAGGCGGCGACGCGCTGTGGCCCGACCTCGAGGATGCGCTCTTCGAGAGCGTTGGCGGCGCGCTCCCCGAACGCCTCCTCGCTCTCGCCCTCACCGCCTTCGCCGTAGAAGTAGGGCTGCATGATGTGTTCAATGTCGGGAACCCAGGGACCACCCTGGGCCCGCATCGCCCCCATGCCGCCGACGCTGACCCCGGCGACGGTTGAGCCGTGATAGCCGTTGTTGCGTGAGATGATGATGGTCCGCTCGGACTCGCCCCTCACCTGCCAATAGCGGCGGACCAGCCGCACCACGGTATCGACCGCCTCCGAGCCCGAACTGTTGAAGAATACGTGGCCGAGCTCGCCCCCGAGGAGCTCGGCGACCTTCGCCGCTAGGCGGATCGTCGGCGGCGCGGCGGTGCGGAAGAAGGTGTTGTAGTAGGCGAGCTCGCGCATCTGCTCGTAGGCCGCGCGCGCCAGCTCCTCGCGCCCGTAGCCGATCTCGACGCACCACAAGCCGGCCATGCCGTCGAGGAGGCGATGCCCCTCGGCGTCCCAGATGTAGCAGCCCTCGCCGCGAGTGATGACGCGGCTGCCGCCGGCCTTGGCCAGCGAACCCCAGTCGGCCTGGGCGGGCAGGTGATGGGCGACGTCGAGGGCGCGAAGCTCGGTGTTGTCGTAGTTGCGAAGGGCCATGGGGGTCCCTAGGGCGCCGGGGTCGCCCGGTCCAGAGGCGCGGTCGGCCCGATCAGTTCAGCAGCACCGCCGGCGCCGAGGCCAGCCATGAGAGGCGCACCGCTTCCCCGGGCGCCAGCGGCTCCAGCCCGGCGTTGGCGCGGGTAACGCGCACCTCGCGGCCGCCCTCCAGCTCGATACGGTAGATCGACTCGCTGCCCAGGTACGCGACTTGACGGATGACGCCGCGCGCGGCGTTGGCTGCGGGCTCGTCGCTTTCGGCAGCCGCTGACGCAATAGCGATGCGCTCGGGCCGAAGCGCCGCCCAAACGGTCGCGCCGGCGGCGGCCCCCACGGCCGCCTTGAGGCGGATCGGGCGGGCGAGATCGGACGAGGCGATCTCGTGAGCACCCTCCTGCACCCGGCCTTCGAAGAGGTTCACCTGGCCGATGAAGTCGGCGACAAAGCGGGAGACCGGCCGCTCGTAAAGATCAGCGGGACTGCCGACCTGCTGCAGCCGGCCCTTGTCCATGACCGCGCAGCGGCTGGCGAGCGCCAGGGCTTCGTCCTGGTCGTGGGTGACGAAGAGAAAGGTGACCCCGACCTCTCCCTGGAGCTGCGCCAGTTCCAGGCGCATCTGCTCGCGCAGCTTGGCGTCGAGCGCCGAGAGTGGTTCGTCCAGCAGCAGGACGCGGGGGCGCTTGACCAGGGCGCGGGCCAGCGCCACGCGCTGGCGCTGGCCGCCGGACAGCTGGTCCGGACGGCGATTGTCCAGCCCCTCGAGCTTGACGAGCGCCAGGGCCGCGGCAACGCGGCGGTCGCGTTCGGGCCGGCGCACGCCCTCGACCTCGAGACCGTAGGCGACGTTCTTGGCCACGCTCATGTGCGGAAACACGGCGTAGGACTGGAAGACCATGTTCACCGACCGCTTGTTGGGCGGTAGGTGGGCGACGTCCTTGCCGTCGATGAGGATCCGCCCCGCGCTCGGCGTCTCGAAGCCGGCGAGCATGCGCAGCAGCGTGGTCTTGCCGCAGCCGGAAGGGCCGAGAAGCGCGAAGAACTCGCCCTCCCCTACCTCCAGAGTGACGTCGTCGACCGCGCGCACCTCGCCGAAGCGCTTGCTGACGCCCTCGAAGGTGATGATCGGTCCGCTCATGCGCCCGCTCCGACCGCGTGGGCGGCGTTCCTGTCTTGCAGCCGCAAGGCGAGCGCGGTTAGCGCCGTGGTGATGACGATCAGCACCGTCGAGGCGGCGTTCACTTCGGGCGTCACCGACAAGTCGAACAGCTCGTCGTTAGTGGCGAAGAGGCTCATATGGACATCGATTCCGGTGGCCGCTGCGGCCCGCACCGAGCGCAGGACCGACCGGCGCGAGCTTGTGCGTCTCACTGGGGGCGACATCGGCGCGCCTTTTGGTTCAGCCGCCGCGCGCCAGCAAGGCTTTCAGGGCCTGAGCGTCCGCCGGCGCCGCCGCCTTCACGTCGTTGTCGAAGTAGCCATAGACGTCCCGTCCGCCCTCGGCGGCCGCGCGCATGCGCTCGGCCCAGCGTTGCAGTTGCGGTCGAGGGTAGCGACCGTGATAGCGCCCTCCCGGCCCGTGAGCGCGCAGGTACAGGAAGTTGGTCGTGATCTCCCAAGGTGCGGGCGCGGCGGCATGATCGCTGATGCAGAGCGCCGCACCGTAGTCGGCCAGCACCTGCATGACCGAGGCGGCGTACCAGTCGGGACGGCGGAACTCGAAGGCGATGCGGCCGCGCCCACGCATCAACTCCAGGAATTCGGTCAGCCGAGCCTCGTCCCTCTTGAGCATCGGCGGCAGCTGGACGAGCGCAGGGCCTGCGGTCTTGCCCAGAGGGGCCATCCTGGAGAACACCCGTTCGACCGGTTCGGCGCAGTCCTTCAGTTTCTTGTTGTGGCTGATGAAGCGCGACACCTTCCAAGAAAACACAAATCGCGCCGGGGCGGCGGCGGCCCAGTGACGGACGGCCGCGTCACTTGGCAGACGATAGAAGCTGCCGTTGATCTCCACCGTGTCGAAGCGACGGGCGTAGAATTCGAGGCGATCGGCGGCGCGCACGGAGAGCGGATAGAAAGCGCCGCGCCAATGATGGTAGCTCCAGCCCGAGCAGCCGATCCGAATCTCGGCCATCGCAGCGCGCCTTCAGCCGGTCACGCCGAAGCGCCTTGCCAGGAGACGCCGGCGGCCAAGAAACCTGAACAATCCGCAAAATTGCGTTCACTTGACCTTGCGAGCCGCCCGAGCTGCGCGCACGCCGGCCAGCGTCCGCGTGGCGGCCTCGGCCGTAGCCGTGTCGGGATAAGGGAAGACGGCGCTGATGTTGATCTCGCAAAGGACATAGGTGTCCTCGCCGGCCCGACTCTTCGCGCCCAGGAGGAAGTCGGCGTCCCAGACGACCGGCAGGGCATCGTCGCTGATGTCGAGCAGGCGCTGCATCGCCGGGACCCACTCGCCCTCGGCCCGGCGGCGTAGCGCTTGGAAGGGCTCGGCTTGGGGCGGGTGCATGACCCTCGCACCCGGCGTCCAATCCTCAGGTTCGACGCCGGCGGGCGCTGGGACGAGCGCGGTGACGATCTGGGCGCCGAAGCCGACGACTTTCGGGCCGGCGAAGTAGCAGCGGATCATCCCCTCGGGCAGGCGGCCCTGATAGGCCTGATCGATGATGCGGCCCTCGCGCTCGAAATAGCTTCGACAGCGGTCGGTGAACGCGCTGAGCGCGATCGCCTCCGGGTTGCTGCCGCGCAGCGCGTGCAGAACCAGGAGCGGCGCGGTCTGGCCGGGCGCAGGGCCGACGTCCGCGGCCAACTCGACCTTCCACACGCCCTGCCCGCCGTTGGCGCGGTTCTGTTTGATGACACGGGGTCCCGCGGCCGCCAGTCGCGCCGGGAAACGCTCGCAGAAATCCTCGAAGGAGACGTAGAGGTCGGTATCGGCGTCCCACGACAGCGAGCGGGTGCGGTGCAGCACCTCCTTGACGCCCATTTTCATGATGACGTCGGGGTCCGCGCTGACAAACAAGCCAGCGGCGGCGACTTCGCGGAGCAGCGGGTCGAGCCGCTCGCGCGTCTTGCCGGCCGACAATGGATCGACCCACACGAGCACGCCGTCGAGCCCAAACAGGCGTTCGCGGACGACCTCATGGGCAGTTTCGTCGTAGACCACCGCCTCGCCGGCAAGGCCCACATCGGCGAGGGAAGCAAACATGGCGCGTAGCCGGGTCGCGTCCGGTTCGGGCGGCGGCGCGCTCGGGTCGCCGCGCCAGAGCAGCCCCACCCGACCGATCGGCGCCTCGGACATCGCGCCTTCTCTAGCTCACTGCGAAAGCGCCTGCACTTGGCCCTGCAGAGGAACCCTTGCCGGCCAGCCGAGCTCGCGGCCGACACGTACCCGCAAGGCTTCGGAAGCGCCGGGCTCGCCATGGACGATGAAGACGCGTTTGGGCGGATGGGCAAGGCCGCCGAGCCAGCGGAGGATTTCACCGGCGTCGGCGTGCGCCGAGAGCATCGGCAGATCGGCCACCTCGGCCCGGATCGGAACCCAATCACCGTGTATCTTCACTTCGCGGGCGCCTTCGAGCAGCGCGCGGCCGCGGGTCCCGGCGGCTTGGAAACCGCAAAACAAGATCGTGCTCTTCGGATCTGGGCCGAACGCCTTGATGTGGTGCAGGACGCGCCCGCCGGTGGCCATGCCGCTGGCCGAGATAACGACCTTGGGCACGGGACTGGCGGAGATGGCCTTCGAAGCCTCGACGTCGCGGGCATAGGTCGCCGTCGAACAGACGGCGCCGCAGAGATCTTCGCCCAGACGATGATCGTTGGGGAACGCCCGGTAGAGATCGGTGGCGTTTTCGGCCATCGGACTGTCCAGGAACACGGGGACAAGGCCGATCCGTCCGGCGCTCTTCAGTTTCCACAGATGATAGAGGAGCAGTTGGGCGCGGCCGACGGCGAAGGCGGGCACGATCACCGTGCCGCCGCGCCGGGTCGTGCGTTCGACGATTTGCCCCAGCAGTTCGGTCGGATCGCCCGGATCGTGCAAGCGATCGCCGTAGGTCGACTCCACCACCACGAAATCGGCTTCGCCGGCCGGCTCGGGGTCGACCATGACCGGATCGCCAAATCGGCCGAGATCGCCGGAAAAGACGATGCGCACGCCGCCCCAGTCTAGCTGCACGTGGGCCGCGCCCAGGATGTGGCCGGCGTGGCGAAACCTCGCCGACGCTCCCCCGACCTCGATCGGCTGGTGAAATTCGCAACTGACGAACCGCGCCAGAGCCTTCTCGGCATCGTCTACGGTGTAGAGCGGCAAGGCCGGCCGATGCCGACTGTAACCGTGCCGGTTCGCGTGCTCGGCGTCCTTCTCCTGCAGGTGGCCTGCGTCCCTGAGGATGAGCCCGGCGACGGCGGCGGTGGCGTGGGTGCAGAAGATCTTGCCGCCAAAGCCGTCCTTCACCAGCCTCGGCAGATAGCCGCTGTGGTCCAAATGGGCATGGGTGAGGACCACCGCGTCGATGCTCGCCGGCTCGATCGGCAGCGGCGCCCAGTTCAGCTCGCGCAGGTTCTTCAGGCCCTGGAAAAGGCCGCAGTCGAGCAGGATACGTCGGCCGTCGCGCTCGAGCAGGTGCTTGGAGCCGGTGACGGTTCCGGCGGCGCCGAGCGAGGTGAGGTCAGCACGGCGGATACGATCGGCGGACGGCCGAGATCAGCGCGCTTTTTCGGCCGCCTTGGCGAGATCGGGCGCATGGTGCGCGGGAATCGCCGATTGAGCCGCCGCCATGGTCTGCGCCAGCGCTTCGGCGGCGCGCTTGTTTTCCATGATCTTGCTCATCACCGCCGCGCCGGCGCGCTCGAACGCCTCGCGATGCTCGATCACATAGGCCTGAGAGGTCCGGTAAGGTTCGAGATAGCCGTTGAGCTCGGGAACGACGTAGCGGGCCACCAGATCCCAGCTCCTGAGGTTCGCCTCGCGGCTGGTCCAGCTGTGGACGAAGCCGATCACGGTGCCGAAGCCGCCGCTGATCTCCTGGATGCGGCGGATAGCGGCGGTGAGGTCGTCCGGCGTGCCGATGACCAGGGCCGCGTCCTGAATGTCGGCCATCTGGGCTACGGCTTCGTCGGCGCCGCCATAGGCGACCGAGCCTGGCCGCATGAGCGTGCCGACGGTGTATTCGTTGTGCCAGCGCAGCAACCCGTGCTTGGCCTCGGCGCGCGCCTTCTCGCGGGTTTCGGCGATGTGCCAGATCATCACCACGCGCCAGTCGTCTCGGCTCACTTGCCGCCCCGACTTGGCGGCCGCCTCCTCGGCAAAGCTCCACTGGGTCGGCAGGGCCATCAGGCCCGCGGTCGACATGGAGCCGATGGAAAGCACGCCGGCGCCGTACTTGCCGGCCAAGGTCATGCCAGAAGGGCTGATCATCGAGGCGACCGCCATCGGCATCTTCTGCTGCAACGGCAGGAGTTGGAGGCGGGCGTCGTTGAGCTTGAACCATTCGGACTGGTGGCTGACGCGTTCGCCTGCAAGCAGCCGCTCGATCACGCCGATGGCCTCGTCCTGGCGGTCGCGCTGCACCATGGGATCGATGCCGAGGACATAGGCGTCGGAGGGGAGAGCGCCCGGTCCCGATCCGAAGATGGCTCGCCCCCCGGACATGTGATCCAGCTGCACCATTCGCTGGGCGACGTTGAAGGGATGGTGATAGGGCAGCGAGATCACGCCGGTGCCTAGGCGGATGCGGTGGGTGCGCTCGGCAGCGGCGGCCAGGAACATCTCCGGCGAGGCGATCACCTCCCAGCCGGTGGAGTGATGCTCGCCGCACCAGAACTCGTCGAAGCCGAGACGGTCGAGGTGAGCGACGAGGTCGAGGTCGCCGCGAAACTGCAGCGTCGGGTGCTCGCCGATCGGATGATGCGGAGCCAAGAATGCGCCGAACTTCATTCGCGACATGGCAAACTCCCTTGCGGTTCCAAACAGCCGTTTAACTGGCTTCCCGGGCGGCAGGCAAATGCCCCCTGCGGCCGCAGGCACGCGGCTTGCACGCCGCCGGACCAGATCGGGGAGCAAACATGCGGGCGATCGCCACCTTGGGCGCCAGCCTCGCGGTGCTGGCCTTCGCGGTATGGATGGCCGCGATCGGCGGCCAGACCGGGGGCATCTACGCCGACGCAGGCCGAGACGCGGCGCCGATCGTCGCCTCGCGCTGACCGCGGCTCAGAGGTGCGGCCGCCGGCCCGGCCCTGTTGCCGGAATTCGACACCGGGGCAAAACCCGCCGCTGAAGGCCCCATCGCCTCGCCGGCGCGTTGACTTGATGGCCACCCCGGCCTAGCAGACGCACTCGTTCCCAACCCGGCGGGCTGCTTTCAGGAAATCCATGCGCATCGCTTTCACACCGATGTCCGGCGACGCAGGGCCCGCCCCGCTCGGGGGCGGTCGCGCCGCCAGGGCTTGCGAGGAGTTCGCCGACTAGAGACGAGGACCATAAGGTCCTCGAGGCCTTCAACCCCTCCCGAGCCCGGTCGCTTCGGAGGGGTTTTTGATTCCACCCTCCTCGACGCGCCGGGCCGGGCCACGACAGTCCGGAGAGACGAGTGACCGAGGTCCTCGAACGTCCGATCCGAATCGAGACCGCGCCGCAGGTTCGGGCGCGCGCACAGCCGCGCGCCTCGAGATCCGCCGAGGCGCGCGCCCTCATCCGCCTGGCCGCGCCTCTGATCGCCAGCCAACTGGCGCAGATGGCGGTGATGACCACCGACGTCTTCATGCTGGGCCGATACTCCAAGACCGCGCTGGCTTCGGCGGCGATCGGCGGCACCATCTATTACGCCGCCTGGGTGCTCGGCGCCGGCCCGCCGGCGGCGGTTGCGCCGATGATCGCCCAGGCGTTGGGCCGACGCTCCAGCGACCGCGCTGGCGTGCGTCAGGCAGTCCGCATGGGACTGTGGGCCGTCGCTCTGGCCGCGCCGGTTCTGATGACCTTCATGTGGTTCGCGCGGCCGCTTCTGCTCGCCCTTCACCAGAACCCCGTCCTCGCGGCCGGGGCCGGACAGTTCGTCTCCATGCTGAGCTTCGGCCTGCCGTTCTCGATCGCCTTCATGGTCCTGCGCAATTTCGCCACCGCGGTGGAGCGGCCGCGGGCGACGCTGTACGTCACCGCCGCCACCATCGGCTGGAACGCGCTGGCCGACTGGGCCCTGATCTTCGGCCATTTCGGAGCGCCCAGGCTGGGCATCATCGGCTCTGGCCTGGCGACGAGTTCGTCCGCCATCTTCAGCTTCGCGGCCATGCTGACCGTGGTGGCGTTCGACAAGCGCTTGCGGGCGTTCCGGATCTTCCGTCGCTTCTGGCGCTTTTCGACCGAAAAGCTCGGCGAGGTCGTCCACCTGGGCATGCCCATCGGCATGACGGCTCTGTTCGAAGCCATGTACTTCAACGTCATGACCCTGGTCGTGGGCACCTTCGGTCCGGATCAGGTGGCGGCGCACCAGATCGCCATGAACGTGGCTTCGATCACCTTCATGGTGCCGCTGGGGATCGGCATGGCGGCGACGGTGCGCGTCGGCATGGCGGCCGGCCGCGACGACGTCGCTGCGGCGCGGCTGGCCGGAACGACGGCGATCGGTCTGGGCGTGGGCTTCATGGCGGTCTGCGGCCTGCTGCTGGGCCTGTTCTCGCGACAGGCTGCGGGGCTCTATTTCGGCGGCGCGGCGGCAGTCGGCGCCGGCGGCGTCCTTGCCCTCGCGGCCCTCTTCCTCAAGGCGGCGGCGGCCTTCCAGGTATTCGACGCCGCCCAGGTCATCGGCGCCCTGTCGCTGCGGGGTCTCAAGGACGCGCGCATGCCGATGGTGCTGGCCGGCGGCGCCTATTGGCTCGCGGGCGCGCCGACCTGCATCTTCCTGGCCTATGGCCTGGGGCTCAGGGGCCTGGGCGTATGGATCGGCTTCGTCGTCGGCCTGGCGGTGGCGGCGGTGCTGATGAGCTGGCGCTTCGCCCGCCTGACTCGTCGCCGCGGCTGAGCGCCACGGGTCAGGCCGGCTGCGCCGGTTCGGCCAGCTGATAGCCGCGTCCGCCCACGGTAAGGATGGCGCAGGTGTCGATATGGGCGCGCAGCTTGCGGCGTAGCCGGCTGATGAGCACGTCGACGCTGCGCGGATCGGCGTCGTGCGGCCGTCGGCTGATCCGACCCAGCAGGTCCTGGCGGCTGGCGACCGCCCCGGCGGCGCCGATCAGGGCTTCGAGGATATCGAACTCGCCGCGCGTGAGGCGCACGCCGTCTCCTCCTGCGTGCACGGTTCGGGCGTCGAAATCGACCCGCCAATGACCCAGACGCCAGGTCCGGGCGCGGCTCTGGGCCCGCCGGCGCACCAGGCTGCGCACGCGCGCCGCCAGTTCGCCAAGGTGCACCGGCTCGACCACGTAGTCGGAAGCGCCGGCGTCGAGCGCGTCGATACGCGCCTGATGGGCGGAGCTGGGAGTCACCACGATGACGCCGATGTCGCGCTGGCGAATCAACTCGGCGGCCAAGTCCAGCCGATCCGCCTCGTCCAGGTCGACGATCGCCACGTCGATGGCGCGACTGCGCACGATCTCGCGGCAATCGGCGGCGCCGCCGGCTTCGTGAACCTCGAACTCGGCCTTGTGCAGGCCGACCGTGAGGACCCGCCGCGCCAGCGGCTCGTCCTCCACCACCACCACGCTCGCCATACTGAGGGCGCCCTCCACCTAACTCCATGCGCGCCGACCAGCCGGAACGGCGCCAACACTAGCGCCCCCGGCTAGCGCTGGCCGGCCGCGTTCGTTAACATTTCGTCTACAGACAAGCGGGGCGCGAGGAAAGACACTCAGCTCGAACAGGCGGGGGCTTCCGATCCGCAAATTGACGCAGGCGCTGCGGTTCTCCGCCGTGGCCGGCGCTCCGCCCTGAGCAGCCAAGGGATC
This sequence comes from Caulobacteraceae bacterium, assembly GCA_035946795.1. GTDB lineage: Bacteria > Pseudomonadota > Alphaproteobacteria > Caulobacterales > Caulobacteraceae > Acaudatibacter. The sequence goes on from DASYYX010000018.1 coordinate 121,689, forward strand.
TCCAACCATGAACGTGACCAAGAACGGCTTGCCGGGCGCCAACGGCTCGGCCGGCAGCGGAGCGGGCGGCGCCGGCACGGCTGGCCACGCGGGAGGGGCCGCGACCGCGAGCGCCGTCGGCGGGAGCGATGCCTCGAACAGCGCCTACGCCTATGGCGGCGCCGGTGGTTATGGAGGCGCGGGCGCCTACAATGGCGCTGGAGCCGGGGGCGCCGGCGGGGCCGGCGGCGCCGGCGGCTACGCCAAGGCTGTCGCCGGCGAGTCGTTCAGCTCGGCGGCGGGAACCAAGACGATCGCCAACGCCTATGGCGGCGCGGGCGGCAGTGGCGGCGCCGGCGGGGGCGGATCGCCGGACGGCCCCGGAGGGATCGGAGGCGTCGGCGGCGGCGCCTATGCCCACGCCTATGACAGCAATTCCGGCGGCTCGGCCGAGGCCGACCTCAAGGCCGTGGGCGGGGACGCGGGCGAAACCTATGGCGCCGGCCAGACGGCAGCTTCGGGAGGTCAGGCGACCGGCAAGGCGTCGGCGAGCGGCAGCACCAAGGCGACGGTGAATCTTACCCTCACGGGCGGCGCCGGCGGCGCCGCCGATCAGGGCGCCAACGGCGGCGCCGGGGGTAACGCCATCGCCAAAAGCGCGGTGTCGGGCTCGACGGTGGGCGGGACCCTGTACCTGTACGAAAGCGCCAATGGCGGCGCCGGTGGGCTCCTGAACGGAGGCTCCGGGACCGCCGGCAATGGCGGGACCGCCAAGGCCAACCTCGTGGCCGCCGACACCACCAGCAAGACGATCGACGCCAGCCTTGCTTCCTATGGCGGCGCCGGCGGCAATGCCGTCAACGCCACCGGCGCCGTCGGCGGCTTGGCCAAGAGCGCGCTGGTCATCTCCGGATCGCAGACCGTCACCGCCAAGGCGACTTCGACAGGCGGCGCGGGGGGCGCCGCGGACGGCGCGAGCGGGAGAGGCGGCGCCGGCGGCGTCGTCGGCAAGGCCAAGGTCAACGCGACCGGCAAGGATGCCTACGCGCACACCTACGCCACCGGCGGCGCCGGCGGCTATGGGCTCGGCGCCGGGAATACCGGCGGCGCGGCTGGCGCGGTCTACGCTGCGCCTTCGGGTGGCGGCAAAGGCGTCTATGCGCAGGCCGCGGCGACCGCCACCGGCTCGGGAAACGCCACCGCGGGCGTCACCGCCGCCGGCGGCGCAGGTGGCAGCGGCGAGTATGGCGCCAACGGAGCAGCGGGGGGCGCCAGCAAGCTCGTAAATGACGTCTCCGGTTCGACCAAGGGCGGCTATCTGAGCCTCACGCAGACGGCCATCGGCGGCGCCGGCGGAGCGAGCGACACCGGCATCGCTGGCGCCGGCGGCGCCGCCACCTCCAGCCTCACGCTGGCCGACACGACCAGCAGCACGCTCACGGTGGCCGTCGAAGCCGACGGCGGCCAGGGCGGCCAAGGAACCTCCACCGCCAGTGGCGCCAACGGCGGCAAGGGAGCGGCGACGCTCAACGTCTCTGCCGCCAACTCGGCCGCCCTGACCGCATCGACGACGGCGAACGGCGGCTTCGGCGGGACCGGCGCGGCCATGGGGGGCGGCGGCGGCGCCAAGGCCATCACCGCGGCCGTAGGCGGCGCCGTCAACGCCACGGCCAGCGCCCAGGGCGGCGAGGGAGCAACCGTCGCGGGCCACGCCGCGGCCAAGGTCAAGACAACCGGAACGAGCGGCAGCTGGAGCGCTCTGGCCGAAGCCCAGCTCGCGCCTGGGCAATTGATCGAGAACGCCACCGCCGACGTGACCGGTTTCACCGACGGCACAAGCGTCGGCAAGGCCAAGGCGACGATCGGCGACGCCACCCAGACCTACGCCTCTCAGGACACAGGCCTGGCCTGGGTCACCGGTTCGCCCGATCCGGCGAGCGTCGCCAGCGTCTACAACGGCTTTGGCACGATCAAGTCCAAGTTCGGCTCGGCGGCGGTGATCGCCATCGGCGAAGTTGGCGGCGCCTATTCCAGCGCGGGCTCGACCACTCAGACGCTCACCGACGACATCCAGCTGACCGTGGACGTCAGCAAGCTGAAAGTCGGGGGCAATGGCCTCGTCGGTTTGTTCCATCCGACCGTGCTGGGGAGTGGCTTCCAGAGCCTGGCCTTCAGCGTGTCGATCGATGGGTTCCCGATCTTCAGTGACAGCTTTAGCGGTCCCAACGCTGTTTCCGAGGTCGAGACGTTCTTCAACCAGAACGTGCTCAGCCAAGGCGGCCTGCCGTCCAGCGGGACGATCACACTGGACGCTACCGTCAGCATCACCTTCGACAAGGCCGGTGAAGGCTTCTATGGCCAGTTCATCCTCGGCGACTCCGCCGGTCTAGCGAGCGCCACGGGCAAGGGCGTCCAGTCGTTCACGCAATCGGCGGCGACGCTGGGCGCTGCAACCGCGACCACCGCGGTTCAGGGGGACGCCTGGCGAGCCCAGGTCACGCCGACCTTGGTCGCGAGCCACGCGTTGGCCTAGATCGCGTTGGCGGTTCGGCGCGGGGCTCGAGCTAGGCGCGCGCGACCAGGCCCTTCGAGGTCAGCGCCATGTGGGTGAGGGTGCGCTCCTCGCTCGCCAGGCGCCAGGAGAGGAGCTTGCGGGCTTCATCCAGGGCGACGGGGGCGCAGGCGGCATCGGCCGCCAGGTTGTTCAGCTCGCCGGGATCATTGGCGAGGTCGAACAGCAGCGGCGGCAGGCCGGCGAAGTGCACGTACTTCCAGCGCTCGCCGACCACGGCGGCGAGGTTGCAGGTCTCCAGCGTCAGGCCGAGCTCCCGCTCGGCGGCCATGTCCTCTACATCGCGGAAATCGAACTCGAAATGGGCTTCGCTCCGCCAGTCGGCGGGTTTGGGCGCACCGGCGAGGAAGAGCCCAAGGTCGGCGCCGTCGAAGGCGCGCGGCACGCCCACCCCGATCGCGGAGAGCATGGTCGGGGCCACGTCGACGCTCTCGGTGAACGCCTCGACCACGCGGCCGCGCCCGGCGTCGGCGGCGCGGCGCGGATCACGGATGATCAGGGGAATCCGGTACGAGCCCTGGAAATAGCCGCCCTTGTCCAGGGTCCAGTGGTCGCCGAGCTCTTCGCCATGGTCGGAGGTGAAGATGATCAGAGTGCGGTCGATGAGGCCGGCCTGGCGGAGGAAGGCAAACAGCCGGCCCAGCTCCGCGTCGACCCGGGTGATCAGGCCCAGGTAGACCGCCTTGAGGCGGCGCAAGCGCCTCTCGTTGGCGTGGGCGGCAAAACCCGGCCGTGTCAGCCGCCAGGCGAGATAGGGGTGCTGCGCCGCCTCTTCCTCGCGCGTGTCGCGGCGGATGAAGCCGGGGACGTCCGGCGGGTCGTACAGCCGGTTGTACGGCTCTGGCGCCACCCAGGGGGGATGCGGCCGCAGCAGCGACAGGTGGGCGATGAACGGGTCCTTGGCGCAGGCCATGTAGTCGATGGCCCGGCCGACCAGAAAGGCGGTGTCGTCGACTTCGGCCGGAAAGGCGAGCGGGCGCGCGCACGGCGCCCCGTCCTCCCAGTCCGGTCCCGGAAGGCGCCAGCCGTAGGCGCGCTCCACCTTGGCGGGGACCGCGATTCCCTGGGCCGCCAGCCAATCCACCCACGCCTGGGGCCGGCCGTCGAGCGGCATCACCGGCCGAAGGCCAGGGAGCAGGCCTTCGTAGCTGAACAGGCGTGGGTCGTCCGCCTCCAGCCCCCGCGGATCGGCGCTGGTGTCGGTGTAGCCGAAGAGGACGGCGTCGTAGCCGAGCTTCCCGGCTTCCAGGGCCCAGTTCGGATGGCGGGCGTCCAGGGGCGCGCCGTTCACGACCGAGCGATGGTTGTGAAGGTAGAGGCCGGTGTGGAGGCTGGCGCGGCTCGGCCCGCAAGGGGCGGTCACGGTGTAGTGATTGGCGAAGCGGACACCCTCGCCGGCCAGGGCGTCCATGTTGGGGGTGCGCACCATCGGGTGGCCAGCGCACGACAGGCAGTCGGCCCGCCACTGGTCTGCGGTGATGAAAAGGACGTTGAGCGGCGCCTCGCCCATGCCGACCCTCGCCTTGATCGCTGCGGCGGCAAGGCTAATGGATCGACTGCGAGGTTGAAATGGACGACGCGGCGCGAAGGCAGGACGTGGGCAAGGGGCCGGTGGTCGCCGCCGACCGGCCGCTCGACCCGCTTGCCCGCATCCGCGGCCGCTATCCGCGTTACACCCGCGATCGCCTGACGGCCTTCGCCCGGCGCCTGCGACGGCTGGCCTGGCCGGAGATTGCCGCGCCCGCCCTGATCGAGGCGGCCGGTCCGGTCGACCGGATCGCGCTGCGCGAGGCGGCCGCCCTACCCTTCCGTTCCGTCGCGCTCGGCCAGGAGCTGGGGCCGTTGTGGTCGACCTGGTGGTTCCGCATCACCGTCGAGGTCCCTGCCCGCTGGGCCGGATCGCGCGTCGATCTCTACTGGAACTCGGCCTCCGAAGCCCTGCTTTGGCTCGAGGGCCGGGCATCGAGGGGCCTCAATATCGGCCGGCCGATCGCGCCTCTCATCGAAAGCGCCGCGGGCGGGGAGCGTCTCACCTTCCTGGTCGAGGCGGCGTGCAACCGCGCTTTCGGCGCCGACGAAGGCGGCCCCAAGGGGGGCGACCGGGGCGATCCCTACCGCCTCCTCGCCTGCGATATCCGCCGTTTCGACCCGGAGGCCTGGAGCCTCTTCCACGACTTCGACGTGCTGGCGCAGCTCGAGGCCGATCGCACTCCCGAACAGAAGCCCATGTCGACCGGAGGCGTGGCCCCGCAGATCGTCCGCCCGGCGCTCGACACCACCTGGGCCGGCAGGTTGCTCCACGAGCTCAACCGTGTCTGCAACAGCCTCGATCCGGACGACAAGGCCACCTGGCCGGCGGCCCGGCAGATCCTCGGCGGCCTGCTGGCGACCCGCAACGCCGACGCCTGCCACGCGCTTTCGGCCATCGGCCACGCCCACATCGACACCGCCTGGCTGTGGCCGATCGAGGAAACCTGGCGCAAGTGCCACCGCACCTTCGCAACCGCCGTAGCCCTGATGGACGCCTATCCGCGGTTCCGCTTCGCCTGCTCGCAGGCATGCCAGCACCTTGCCATCGAAGAGCGTGATCCGGAGCTCTTCGGTCGGATCGCCGCCAAGGCCCGCTCGGGCCAGTGGCTGCCGATCGGCGGCAGCTGGGTCGAACCCGACTGCAACCTGCCCTCGGGCGAGTCGATCTGCCGGCAATTCCTCTATGGCCAGCGCTATTTCGAGCGCACCTTCGGGGCGCGGTCGCAGATCTTCTGGAATCCGGACGTCTTCGGCTACGCTGGCCAGCTGCCGCAGCTCATGCGTCAGGCAGGGATGACCCGCTTCCTCACCCAGAAGCTCTCGTGGAACCGGTTCACGGCCCCGCCGCACCACAGCTTCCACTGGCGCGGCATCGACGGCTCGGAGGTCCTGACGCACTTCCCGCCCGCCGACACCTACAACGGCGCCTGCCGCATCGCCGAGCTTCGCTATCACGCCGCCAACTACAAGGACGCCGACCGCTCCGAGGACGGACTTTACCTGTTCGGATTCGGCGATGGCGGCGGCGGACCGACGGACGAAATGGTCGAGCGCCTCGCCCGGGTCGGCGACCTCCAGGGCGTTCCACGCGCCGCCATCCGCAGCCCGGACGACTTCTTCGATCGGCTGGAGCGCTCAGCGGCCGACCTCGAGACCGTCGAGGGCGAACTCTATTTCGAATACCATCGCGGGACCTATACCAGCCAGGCCGAGGTCAAGCGCCTGAACCGGCTGGTCGAGGGCCGGCTGCAGACCCTCGAGTGGCTGTGCGCCGTCAGCGCCCGGACGGGTCTGGAAAGGCCGCAGCGCGACGAAATCGAGGCCTTGTGGCGGGCGCTGCTCACCAACCAGTTCCACGACATCCTGCCCGGGAGCAGCATCAGCGAGGTCTATGCGCGCACCGTTCCGGAGCTGGAGAGCTTGGCCGAGCGATGCGCCGTCGCCGCCGGCGACCTGCTGAAGCGCCTCGCCGGCGAGGGCGAGGGAGATGTCTATCCGGTCAACCCCGCCCCGTTCGCCCGCGCCGAGGTCGCCCAGGCGCCGGACGGGACCCTGCGCTACATCAGCGCGCCGGCAATGGCGGCCGGGACGATCGTCGAGTGTCCCGACGAGGCGCGCGCGCGCGAAAAGGGCGGGCGCTTCGTCCTGGAAAACGCTGCTCTGAGCGCCGTCATCTCGGCGCAGGGTGACCTCGTGTCCCTCGTGCACAAGGCGAGCGGCCGGGAAGTCCTTGCCGGGAGCGGGGGTCGGCTCCTTTCCTTCGACGACCGGCCGACGGCGCACGAGGCCTGGGACATCGACCCGTTCGCCCTGGAAACGGCGCGCGCGGCGCCCGCAGCCACTGAAGTGGCGATCGTTCGACCCGGTCCGCTCAGGGCCGAGGTCCGGATCGTGCGGCCGCTGGGCGCGGCCAGCCGGCTCGAGCAGCGCGTAATCCTGGACGCGGCCTCTCCCCATCTCGAGTTCGACTGCGCCCTCGATTGGCGCGATCGGCGCACGTTCATCAAGGCCGTGTTCGAGACCTCGATCCGCGCGCCGCGGGCCAGCTTCGAGACCATGTTCGGCGCCGTCGAGCGGCCGACGCACGCCAGCACCGACGCCGATCTGGCCAGGTTCGAGGTCCCCGCTCACCGCTGGGCCGACCTGGCCGAGCCCGACTTCGGCCTCTCGCTCATCACCGACTGCCGCTACGGCTATTCGGCCTGGGGCGGCGTGCTGGGGCTGAGCCTCATCCGTGGACCGATGATCCCGGATCCCGGGGCTGACATCGGCGAACACCGCTTCCGCTATGCCCTCTATCCGCACCAGCGCGACTGGCGATCGGCGGCGACCGTGGCGCGCGCCGCCGCCTTCAACCGGGCGCTGCTGTGGGCGAGCGGCGCCGTGCCCGAAACGCTGCGGGCCCCGCTGGCGTCCGCCTCGTCGCCGCACGTGGTCATCGACACCGTCAAGCCGGCCGAGGACGGCCAGGGACTGGTGTTCCGGCTGTACGAGGCAAGCGGCGGGTCGGCGCGGACGCGGATCGTCTTCAGCTACCGGCCACGGCAAGTCTTCGTGAGCAACACGCTCGAGGATCGCCTGGAGGAGCTGGAGATCTTCGAAGGCGCGGTGGAGTTGCAGCTGCGCGGCTTCCAGATCGTAACCTTGCGGGCGTATTGACGTGCTTTCGCCACCGGTCGGGGAGACAGATGGCGTCCGCTGATCCTTTGTCCGGCCACGAACGTTACGCGTCCATGCCCAGCCCGCGATTCGGAATCCGCGCGAGCCTCTTCCTGGCCATCCTGCTGGCGCTTGCGCCCATCGCGCGCGCCGGCCAGGTCGAGGTCGAGGTCGCCGGTGTGGAAGCGCCGCGCGGCGTCGTGCGGGTGGCGCTGTGCACCGAACAGACCTTCCTGAAGCTCGACTGCCCCTACAACGCCGAGGCTCCGGCGACACCGGGGACGACCCTGGTCACCTTCCAGGACGTGCCGCCGGGCGTCTACGCCGCCCAGGTCTTCCAGGATTACACCGAGCAGGGCGTGGTTCACCGCAACTTCCTGGGCGTACCCAGGGAGCCGATCGGATTTTCCAACAACGCCAACATCGGCCTTCACGGGCCGAGCTTTCGCAGCGCCGCCTTCAGCGTCGGCGCGGGCGTCAAGCGGATCTCGTTGCGGCTGCGGCGCCTGTTCGGCCGTCTGTAGTCTAGTGGTTGCCTTGTCATGATCGCCCATTAAGGGTGCGGGCGAGCCGATTCGCTCCAGCCGGGAAGACGCTTGGCCGCTACCGAATTCGCCGCCATCGACGAGCAGCGCTTCCGCGCTTTCCACTGGCGCGCCACCCTGACCACCGGTCTGGGCGTCTTCTGCGACGGCTACGACCTCTCCTCGATCGGGCTGGTGCTGACACTGGTGCTGGCGTCCTTTGGCCATACCGCAGTGATCAGCGCCGCCAGCGGCGCGCTGACGGCCGCGGCCCTGGTCGGATCAGCGGTGGGGGCGTTGCTCTTCGGGGTGCTCGGGCAGAAGGGGCGCAAGCGCTTCTACGGCTACGACGTGCTCATCCTGGGCGTCGCCGCCATCGCCCAGGCCTTCGCGCCCAACCTTCCCTGGCTCATCGGCATCCGCTTCGCCCTGGGGATCGGCGTAGGCGCCGATTACGTGCTCTCGCCGACGATCATGGCCGAGCACGCCAACCGCGCCGACCGCGGCCGGGCGCTGGGCCTGGGTTTCGGCACCATGTGGCCGATCGGCGCGGTGACCGCGGCCCTCGTCCTGCTGGTGTTGAAGGCGCTAGGCGTCAGCCCCGACCTGCAGTGGCGAATCGTGCTCGCGGGCGGCGCCATCCCGGCCTTCTCGGTGCTGTACTTCCGTCGCCGCATGCCGGAGACGGCGCGGTACCTGGCCAAGCTCGCCGGCGACGCCGTGGAGGCCGGAGCGGTCATGACGCAGATCGCCGGTCGGCAGACCGCCGCGCCGGCCCGGGACGATCGCAGCTTCTGGACCGTGTTCGCCGCCCACGCCCGCCCGATCCTGTCGGCGGCTCTGCTGTGGATGATCTACGATCTGGTCGTCTATTTCAGCGTCCTCTTCGGCCCCTCGGTGATCGCCAAGAGCGTCGGCCTCAGCCCGGCGGGCTTCACCCTGTTGCTGGAGCTGGTGTTCCTGATTCCCACCTCGGTCCTGTTTTCGGTCTTCCTGATCGACCGGATCGGCCGCAAGGCGCTGCAAGGCTGGGGCTTTTTCGTCGGCGCGATCATGGTGACCGTCTTTGCGGCCATGCAGCACCAGATAGCGACTGCGCCGGTGCTCGGTTTCGCTGTCTTCGGGCTGTTCAACCTGGCCTCGACGGGGCCGGGCATCGTCTCGGGCGCCGGCATATTGGGGGTCGAGCTTGCCCCGACGCGGATTCGCAGCGTCGCCCAGTCGATCACGGTGGCCGCGGGGCGTATCGGCGCGGCCACGAGCGGTTACGGCTTCCCCTGGCTCATCAGCCACATAGGCCAGGCGGGCGCTTACTACGTCATCGGCTTGCTCGGCCTTCTGGGGGCGCTGTGCACCTGGCTGTTGGTGCCCGAGACCGGGCGCATTTCCCTGGAGGCGATCAACCGGGAAGAGTCTCCGGCGCCGGCCTGACGCGGGCGCGCCGCTGGCCCAGCGCCCACACGACCCAGCCCGAACCGATGAGGACCGCGGTGGCGAAGACGAGCTTGGCCACGGCCGCAGCCTTGTCGGCCGCGTCGGGGCTGGGGACGAGGGTGCAGGCGATCGCGGTCAGGGTCGCCGCAAGTCCGATCCAGCCCACCAGGCGCGCCGCTCCGGGGCCGCCCGGAATCGTCCACTCGCCGGCGGCCGCGGGTCGGTTCTGCGTTTTGATCAACACCGCGAAAAGAACGATGAAGGGCAGCTCGTAGGAGAGCACCGTCATCGCCACCAGGAAGTCGTAGGCGGCCTTGACGCTGGCCCCAGCCTCACCCAGCCACACCAGCGCAACTACCGCGATGCCCTGGACGACAAGCGCCGTCACCGGAGCGCCGGTCGTGGGATGCCGACGGCCGAAGCTCGGCGGAAGATAGCGGTCGGCGCCGACAACGAACGGCAGTCGCGCCGCGATCGTGAACCAGGCGCCGTAGCCTCCCATCATCGCCAGGGCGAGAGCCAGCAGGAAGGGCGCCGCCAGGGCGGCGGCGTGCAGCCGGGTCAGCGCCAGGGTGAAGGCGTCCGCGACCCCGCCCAGCCGCGACACTTCCGCCGGCCTGAGAATGGCCAGGATCCCCCATGTCCCCAGAGTGTAACCCGCGGTCTGCAGCACCCCGATGACGGCAAGAACGCGTAACACCCCCGCAGTGCCGCCCTTCACCTCGGCGCGCAGGAAAGCCAGCGACTCCGGGCCGCCATAGGCGAACACCATAGTCGCCCAAAGCGCGGCGCCATCGGCGTTGAGGAGCGGGGTCCAGCGGGCATGTGAAAAGTCCGTGGCCGGCCCTCGATCGATGGCGACCGCCGCGCCCATGATGATCAGGGCTGCGATCAGTGCTGCGAGCGCCAGGGCTCCGGCGTTGGTCAGCCACTTGCTGGTCCCCATCCCGGCCAGCTGAAGGGCGAGCACCGCCAGAGCGATGGCGCTCGCGGCCGCAGCGAACCAGGCCGGATCTCTCGCCAGCGCCTGGGCGTGCGGCCCGCCGGCGGCGGCCAGGACAGCGATGACGAAATAGAGGATGCCGGAGAAGAACGGCAGGTTGCAGGTCCAGTAGAGCCAGCCGGTGAGAAAGCCGACGAAGGGGCTCACCGCATCGCGGGCCCATTCGTAGAGGCCGCCCTCGCCGGGAAACCGGCCGACAAGCTCGGCGGTCGCCAGCACCAGCGGCGCCATGAAGGCGAGCAAGGCGAAAACCCAGAGGGGAAGCGAGGACGGCCCTCCGACCGCGGCGGTGGCCATCCAGCGGACGGAAAGGCTGGTCGCCACCCCATAGGTGACGAGATCGAAGAACCGCAGTTGCGGCCGGACGCGCACGGCCAAGGCTTAGGCGCGCCGTGGACTTCGGGCAACGAGACTGCTTGAACGGCGCCGCTCCCATGGCCGCGCCCACCATCGCCGAGCTGATCGCAGCCCACGCCGAGGGCCACGCCCTGGCGCGCGCCTTCTACGTGCGCGAGGACATCTTCGCGCGCGATATGGAGATCCTCCTTTCCGCCTGGACCTGCGTCGGACACGTCGACGACGTGCGCGCTGCGGGGGACTTCCTGGCCGCCGAGCTGGGATCCGAATCGGCCATCATCGTCCGCGGCGAAGACGGGAGTTTGCGGGCGCTCGCCAACGTCTGCCGTCACCGGGGATCGCGCCTGGTTCCTCCGGGGCGCGGCCATGCCGGCATGTTCGCCTGTCCCTATCATGCCTGGACCTACCGCCTCGACGGGACGCTGCGGGCCGCCCGCGAGATGGGCGATGGCTTCGAGCCGGCCCTGCATGGGTTGAAACCGCTGCCGATCGCCGTCGTCGGCGGCGTGATCTTCGTCGCCTTCGCGCCCGATCCGCCGGCGCTGGACCAGGGCCGACGGGCTCTGGAGACCCTCACCGGCCTCTTCGGCTGGCAGAGCGCCAGGATCGCGGCCCGGAAGACCTATGCGATCGCCGCCAACTGGAAGCTGGCGCTGGAAAACTACCACGAGTGCTACCACTGCGCTCCCGCCCATCCGGAGTTCTCTGCCCTGCACACGCTGGCGCGGCCGAAGGCGCGGCGGGCCAAGGACGAGCGGGACTGGCTGGCCCGCCTGGCGCGCGCGGGCCTGGCGTTCGAGGAAGTCCAGGCCTGGCCCATCCGTCCGGACGGCCAGGAACTGGCGCGCCTCATCCCCTCGACGCTCGGGCCGGCAGTCGCCACCGGCTCGAAGAGCGGCGAGCTGATGGCGCCCCTGATGGGCAAGGGCGAGGCGCTCGCCGGCGGCTGCGCCTTCGCCGAGGTCGGCCGGCTCTCGGCCTTCCTCGCGTATCCGGATCACGGCGTGATCTACCGCTTCCTCCCCAAGGCGCCGCGGCAGACCGAGATGGAGGTGCTGTGGCTCGTGGCCGAGGGCGCAGTCGAGGGCCGCGACTACGACACCGCCGAGCTCACCTGGCTGTGGGACGTCACCAGCCTCGCCGACAAGAAGATCGTCGAGATGAACCAGGCCGGGGTCGCCTCCCTCGCCTATGAGCCCGGCCCGTTCTCGCCCATGGAGGACGGCGCCCGGATCTATGTCGAGCGCTACCTGAGCGACCTGGCGCGCGCGGCCGACGATGTCCGCCCCTGACGGCCGCTACGACGCCCTGATCATCGGCGGCGGCCACAACGGTTTGGCCTGCGCCTTCTATCTGGCCCGCGCCGGCAAGAAGGTGCGCGTGCTGGAGCGGCGCAACGTCGTCGGCGGGGCCGCCGTGACCGAGGAGTTCCATCCGGGGTTTCGCAACTCCGTCGCCAGCTACGCGGTGAGCCTGCTCAACCCGAAGGTGATCGCCGACATGGAGTTGGCCCGTCACGGGCTGAAGGTGGTTCTGCGCCCACTCTCCTACTTTGCCCCTCGGGACGACGGCCGCTACCTGATCCTCGACCGCGACCCGGCGCGCAGCCGCCGCGAAGTCAGCCGCTGGTCGGAGCGCGACGCCGAGCGCTTGCCGCAATTCCACCGGCGCCTGGACGGCGCGGTCGATCTGCTTCGCAGCCTGCTGCTGAAAACGCCGGTCAACGCCGGCGGTGGGCTCAAGGATCTCGTCACTGGGCTCGGCCTCGCCAATCGCGTGCGCGCCCTCGGCCTCGAGGGCCAGGCCGACCTCCTCGATCTCTTCACCAAGAGCGCCGGCGAGATCCTGGACCTGTGGTTCGAGAGCGCGCCGCTCAAAGGCCTTCTGGGCTTCGACGCCATCGTCGGCAACTACGCCAGCCCATACACGCCGGGCTCCGCCTACGTGCTGCTGCACCACGTCTTCGGCGAGGCCAACGGCGTGCGTGGCGCCTGGGGCCACGCCATCGGCGGCATGGGCGCCATCACCCAGGCGATGGCGCGCGGCTGCGAAGAGGCCGGCGTGGAGATCTCCCTGGAGACGGCGGTCAGCGAGGTCGCGGTGGCAAGCGGCAAGGCGCGCGGCGTGGTCCTCGAGGACGGGCGGGAACTGGGGGCTCGCGTCGTGGTGTCGAACCTGAACCCGAAGCTGCTGTTCGCTCGCATGGTCGATCGCGGCCACCTGCCGGAGCGCTTCACCGAGCGCATCGACGCCTGGCGCTGCGGCTCGGGGGTGCTGCGCATGAACGTGGCGCTGTCGGAGCTGCCGAACTTCACCGCCCTGCCCGGGGTCGATCCGGCCGAGCACCACGGGGCCAGCATCATCATCGCCCCGTCGCTCGAGTACCTCGACCAGGCCTACATGGACGCGCGCCAGTACGGCTGGGCGCGTCGGCCCGCGATCGAGATGCATATCCCGAGCGTCATCGACGATTCGCTCGCGCCCCAAGGGGCGCACGTCGCCAGCCTCTTCTGCCAGCAGTTCGCCCCGTCGCTGGACGATGGCCGCGGCTGGGACACGGCGCGCGAGGAGGCCGCCGATCTCGTCATCGATACGGTGACCGCGTACGCGCCGAATTTCCGGCAGTCCGTTCTTGGACGGATGGTGCTGACGCCGCTGGATCTGGAGCGCAAGTTCGGGCTGGTCGGCGGCGACATCTTCCACGGCGCCTTGGGGCTGGACCAGCTCTACAGCGCCCGGCCCGCCCTGGGCTTTGCCGACTACCGCACCCCGATCAAGGGCCTCTATCAGTGCGGCTCGGGCACGCACCCCGGAGGCGGGGTCACCGGCGCTCCCGGCCACAACGCCGCCCACGAGATCCTGCGCGACCTCTGACCTCAGGCAGGCCTTTCCTGCCGGTACTCGCCCCTCAGGAAGGCGATGATCTCGTGCGCCGCCGGATGGTCGATGGCGGCCCAACGTTGCTCGAGCCGGCCGGCGCGCTCGCCCAGCCGATCGAGCCCCGTGTCCTGCAAGGCGTTCACGTGCCGCGCCAGCAGCGCCGCCGGCTCGGCCCCCATCACCGCCTCGGCGGCGCGGACGAAGGCGGCGCGATAGGCGTAGGCTTCGTCGTCGCGATAGCTGTCGACCAGCGTGAGGGCGGGAATGCGGGTGAGCACCGGCTGCAGGGCGGGATTGACCGCATGGGCGGCGACGAGCGTGGCGATCGCCGCCGAACGCCCGGTGAAGGCGCGGACATAGAGGGACTGGCTCATCACCGGACCGTCGTTGACCGGATAGTTGTCCCACAGAAAGGGTTGGCGGCGCAGTTCTTCGGCGACGCGGGTTATGTGGGCGACGCCGAAGCCGCGGGCGCATACCTCCTCGCCGGTCCAGAAGACCTCCACCGCCGGATCGAGCGCCGCCCCCAGTTCGGTCAGATAGTCCGGCGGCCGCTGGCCATAACCGGAATCGAGGATCGGATCGTCGCTGTAATAGGTCGGGCAGAAGATCAGGCGCGCGCCTGTCGCCCGCTCGGCGATCCAATGGACGATATCCGCCTGCGTCCCGGCGAGGCCGCAGATGTCCCCCTTCATGTCGTCCATCAGGATGGCGAGGTCGTCGAGCCCGAGGCTCGTCAGCTGCGCGAGCTTGTCGGCAAGCGCCGCCTTGGTCTCGGCATCGAAGCGTCGATAGATCTCGAAGGGCGAGAGGCCGACGCCGAAGCGCACGCCGAGCGCCCGGCACTGGTCGGCGACCCGCTTCAACGCCGCGAAATGATCGTCCGGATGCGGCTCGCGCCAGCGCTCGCGCAGAAACTCATCCGCCTTCGGAGCATAGATGTAGAACGAATAGCCGTGCGGGACCAGAAAGGCGATGGTGTCGGCGCGATCGGCCCATGACCACGGCTTGCCGTAGTAGCCTTCGATGATTCCGAGCGGCGGCGGCTGCATGGGCCTTCTTTAGCGCGGATGGGCGGGTCAGGAGCCCGCGGCCAATGACTCGGCGGCTTGCGCCGGCTGCTGCGCCGCCAGCCAGGCCTCGAGGCGCGTGGCGACCGGCGCAAGGCTGTTGAAACCCTGGCTCACCATGGCGAAGGTCCCGTCGACCTGCGGGCCGACGATCAGGGTGGGAAAGCCGGTGACGCCGGCGCGTTGGGACAGGGCGTAGTCGCGCCAGGTCTCCTCCTTCAGCCCCTCCTCTTCGAAGCCGGCCCGGAAGGCGTCGCGATCGAAACCCTGCTCAGCCGCCAGCTCGGCCAGGGTGTCGGGGTCGGTGACGTCGCGACCCTCGGCATAGAAGGCCCGCTGCAGGCGCGAGAGGAAGGCGAGGGTGACGGCCGGCTCGACCCGGCGCGCCAGCACCAGCGCGCGCGCCGCCGGATCGGTGTCGTAGACGAAGCCCTCTCGGGCGGCGACCGAGTCGCCGAACGGCTGGCCCGAGGCGGCGGCGACCTTCTCCCAGTAGCCGCACATGCCCGTGGCGGCCTCGGCGCTCATCGGCTCGGTCGTGCCGGGCCGCAGCCCGCCCATGACCACGCGCACCGAAAGGCGCGCCGCATAGGCGCGCTCCAGCGCCTCGATGATCGGGGCGAAGCCCCAGCACCAGGAGCACATCGGATCGGCGAAGTAGACGAGCTGGGCGTCGGCCATGGGAGCAGCAGGGGAAATGGCGCCTATCCGTTCGCAACGCTCGGCGAGCGGCGGTCGGGAACGGATATCATGTCCTCCTTCAGCCCCCTTCTTCAAGCGAGGCCTTCGTCGGCCAGCGCCGCTCGGACGGCGGCTCGGCCGCGCATGCGCTCGACGAACGCCGACAGCGGGGCCGAGAGGGGGATGTGGGTCTTCTGCGCCCAGGTCAACACGACGAAGAGGTAGGCGTCCGCCACCGTGGCCTCCTTGCCGAAGAGGTAGCCGGCCTGCAGCCTTTGGGTGAAATAGCCGAGGCGTTTTTCGATGACGGCCGCCGCCTCGGCCTTGTCCTCGTCGCTCGCGCCCGGCTTGAAGAAGGGTTTGAAGGACTTGTGGATCTCGCTCGAGATGTAGGCGAGCGTCTCCAAGAGGTGGTAGCGGGAAAGCTCGCCGGCCGGCGCGAGCGAGGGCGCCTGGTCGGCGATCCAGGCGAGGATGGCGATGTTCTCGGTGAGCAACTGGCCGTCGTCCAGGCGCAGCGACGGCACGTAGCCTTTCGAATTGACGGTGAAGTAATCCTCGCCGTCCGCGGTCTTGTGCGTCTTCAGGTCGACCTCGACAGTGTCGAACGCCAGCCCGGCCTCGATGAGGGCGATGTGGTCGGCGAGGCTGCAGGCGCCGGGCGCGAAGTAGAGGATCATCGGGCGGGCTCCTTCCTGCCCGAGATAACCGGGCTGGCGAGCAGGAGTTTCAACGGCTGGAGGCTCTGACCTTGCGGGCTCGCTGGCGTTCGAGAATGGCTCGCCGCAGCTCATCGTAGATCGCCCCTGGAAGCATCCCGTACGCCCAGCTGTCGCCACGCCCGGGGATCGGACGAAGGTCGAAGCCCGGCCAATCAAAGCGGTTCAATTCGTCAAACCGTAGCCACTGACGAGTGCTGTCCAGTCCGAGCGCGCGCCGGATCGCAGGCTTGATCTCCAACGCCGCGGCCGGATCGCTCGGCGGCTCATGGGTTATCGGAGTGACAATCACCTGCATTTCGTTCGAGTCGGCTCTCCGGGACGTCGCGACAATGACGCACGGCCTGTCCTTCGCTCCCTCGGTCGCGCCGCCGTCGCGTTCATGGCTCCAGAGGAATCCGTAACGAATGACCAGGCCCGGGCGAGGGCTGGGAAACGTCACCTACGGCTGGGAGTTGTACTCGGCCGACTCGATCGCCTTGACCGCGTCCTCATCGAGCTCGCCCACGATGAGCACCTCCGCCTCGCGCCTCTTCAGGCGATCGTAGCGCTCGAGCTCCGCGGCGGAGAGAAAGCCGCCGACCACACGATCATGGCTGGTGACGATGATGAGTCGCTTCTCGATGGCGGCGTCCTGATATCGGGCGAAGCGGCGCGAGAAGTCGCTGGCGTTGACCCGTTCCGGTGATCCGCTGCTATCCATCGATGTAAAATACGTATTTTGCGATATTGTCGCAAGTCCCAGACAAGCTAATGCGCCCCGGCGGCGGGGAAGATGCGCAGGAAGTTGTCGGCGTAGAAGGCCTGGCGCACGTCCGCACCGCGGCTCCCCAGGGAGGACTCGAAACGCCCGATGGGGTCGCGGCCACCCTCCGTGTGCGGATAATCGCTGGAGAAGAGATAGAGGTCGGGGCTCGATTGGTCGATCAGCGAGCCGACGTCTTCGAACACGAACGGGGTGAACGCCACCTGGTCGGTCAGCTGACGCGAAGGCGTGCGCGTGAAGGCGGCGATCGACCGGTCGACCCGGCTCCAGTGCTTGGCCACCCAGTCGAGCCGGCGCAGAAGTTCCGGTACCCACCCGGCGCCGAGCTCGACGGCCGCGCCGCGCAGGGCCGGGAAGCGCTCGAAGACGCCGTCGATCACCATCATCGAGATGAAGGTTTCCGGACCCTGGTGCAGCACGGCGGCGTCCTTGGTGCGCAGGTTTTCGCCCCCGCCCATCCAGTCGCGCGCCGGCGGCCGGCCGTTGTTGGCCCAGGCCTTGGCGAGCTGCAGCGGCGAGCCGCCGACGTGCAGCAGGAAGGGGGTCCCGGTCTCGGCCAGGCGCGCCCAGAAGGGATCGAGGTCGACATGGCCGGGCGAACGATCGCCGCACGGCCGGTGCGGGACCCAGACGGCGGCAAGACCGGCCTCGAGCACGAACTCGAGCTCGGCGAGCGCGAGCTGTGGCTCGTCCAGAGGGATGATGGCGACGCCCATCAGCCGCCGGTCGCCCTCGCAGAACGCAGCCATGTGGCGATTGTGGGCGCGGGCGGCGCCGTAGCGCAGCCGCGGCTCGACCTTCGAGCTCGGAGAGAAGGGCATGGCCACCGAATGGGTGGAAAAGACCAGCTGGCGGGAAAAGCCCAGCAGGTCCAGAGCGGTGCGGCGCTCGGCCCCGTCGAAGGCGCCCAGAGCCTGGATCTCCTTGGCCTTGGCGATCAGGCCATCGCCCAGGGCGACCATCTCGGCGACATGCTCGGGCGCGTGCCGGCCGCCGCGGTCCATGATGATCGCCACCTCCTCGTCAGTGACCAGGGACGCCTTGTAGCTCACCAGCGGCAGCTCCTCGCGGATGCCCGGATCGGCGAATTTCCTCAGGAAATCCGGCAGCTCCATGATGTGGCTGTCGGCGTCGTAGATGGCGCGCTGATGCGGCGCGTGGCTGGCGGCGTAGGTCATGCAGGTCTCCTGGGCCGCACTCTGCGCCGGAGACGGCGGCCTGTCACGCCGCCATAGGGGCGCCCGCCGCGCCGGCTAGCCGCGCCAGCTCGTCAGCGCCGGGCCGAGGGCGTCCTTCAACGGGCCGAGCCAGGGCTCGAAATTGCGCCATTGCTCGAGGCCCTGGCGGAACAGCGGCGAGCGCACCTGTTCGGAGCTGGCGGTGCGCACGGCGCGGTCGGTTTCCCAAAAGCGCAGGGCGGCCGGTTCGAACGGAACACCAAGGTAGGCGAACAGGCGCCGCACCTCGCCTTCGAGATCGTCGATGACGTCCTCGTAGATGACGCGATGGACCTTGCCCGGGAGGACCTTTTCCCAGTGCGCCATCAGCTCGACGTAGTCGCCATAGTACCGGCCGACGTCCGTGAGGTCGTAGGAGAAGCTGTGGCCGCGGGCGAAGTGCTGCTTGAAGGCCGAGAAGCACGAGGCCATGGGGGCGCGGCGCGCATCGATGATCTTCGCCTGGGGAAGAATGAGGACGATGAGGCCGATGTGCTGGAAATTGTTGGGCATCTTGTCGATGAAGAAGGGCAATCCGGCCTTGCGGTGGATGCGGGTGCGCTCGATGAAGGCTTCCCCCAGAGATCTCAGCTCATCGGCGCTCAGTTCGGCCAGAATTTCCGGATAGGGCGCGCCCCGGCCCTTGCGCCCCTCGGCGCCGAGGTCGCGGGTGAGGTGGCCGATGTCCGGCAGCTCCATCGTCCCCTCGATCAACGAGTGGCTGGCGAGGATCTGCTCGATCAGGGTCGAGCCGGCGCGCGGCAGGCCGACGACGAAGATCGGCGCCGGGTCGGCAAGGCCGGCGCCGGCGCGCTCGGCGAAGAACCCGGCGGTGAAGAGCGCGCGCGAGCGCCCGGCGAAGGCGTGGGTCTCGTCGCCGTCGTGTGGATAGCGCGCCCGCCGCAGCGCCGCGCCCTTGGCGTAGTGCTCGAATGCCGGGGCGAAATCGCCCTCGTCCTCACGCGCCTTGCCCAAGGCGTAGTGGAGGTTGAGTGCGTCCTCCTCGTCCAGGCCCGGCTGGGCGAGCGCCGCTTCCATGGCGGCGACGTCTGCAGGTTCGAAGGGGCGGGTCTTCATGTTGGCGAGGCTGAACCAGGCTTCGCCCAGGTCGGGTTTGAGCGCCGCCGCGCGGCGGTAAGCCTCCGCCGCTTCGGCCGACCGGCCCCCGGTCCTCAGGGCGTGGCCGAGGCTCAGCCACACCCGCCACTGGTTCGGGTGTTCGGCCAGCAGCTCACGGAAGATGTCGATGGCGCGGCCGTATTCGCCGACCAGGCCGAGGCAGGCGGCAAGCAGGTTGCGGTAGACGGGGTTGTTCGGGCTCTCCGAAAGCAGGCGCTCCAGGTGCGGGATCGCCGCCGCCGCCTTCTGCTGGCGATAGAGGACGACGGCGAGGTTGTGCCGCGCCGGCGAGAAGCTGGGGCTGAGCGCCAAGCATTCGGTGAGCAGCGCCTC
This sequence comes from Caulobacteraceae bacterium, assembly GCA_035946795.1. Taxonomy (GTDB): domain Bacteria; phylum Pseudomonadota; class Alphaproteobacteria; order Caulobacterales; family Caulobacteraceae; genus Acaudatibacter. The sequence continues at coordinate 141,032 of DASYYX010000018.1, forward strand.
GACATCGCCATAGCGGCCCAGGCGGGTGCCGGTCTCGGCCAGCATGCGCATGGCCGCCACGTCGGTGGGATGGGCGCGCAGGTGATCGCGCAGCAGGTGCTCGGCTTCGGCCAGGCGCCCGCGCACCAGGGCGTCGGCGGCCCGCATCAGCACCGGATCGCGCACCGAGGCGCGGATCAGTTCGGCGTAGGCGGCGTCGGCGCCGGAGTCGTCGCCGGCGAGAAGCTTCAGGTCGCCGATGGCGCGCCAGGCCTCCGGCAGGTCGCGCTTGAGCTCGACGGCGCGCTCCAGCGCGGTCAGGGCGGGGCCGGGCTTGTCCATCTCCGCCAGCGCCAGCCCCAGCTCCAGGTGCGCCCGCGCCACGCGGGGCTGGGCGCGCACCAGAGGCTCGAGGATCGCGCGCGCGGCGGCCGGATCGCCCAGGCGCCGACGGGCCGCGCCGAGGATCAGCTCCGCGCGTGGGTCGGCAGGCGACGCCTCTAGGACCTCGCGCGCCTGTTTTTCGGCCAGGTCCGGCGCGCTTTCCAGCAGCCGCGCCGCATGCGCCAGCGCCTCTCCGATCGTCCCGGTGGCTGGATGCGTCGTCTGCGCCATGCCAAGGCTAGTGTGGTGGATTCGAAGTTCGCCTGCTCGTTGGGGCGGCTCCGGTGGCGAACTTCGAATCCGTAAACCACACTAGAATCATTGGTTTGCTAGTGTCCTTATCGAGTCCGAAGTTCATGCAGCGCTCGCCTTATGCTCTTACGAACTTCGGACTCGGGACACTAGACTGGAGGCGAAGGGCCGGCGGAGGCAAGAGAGATGCGCTTCATCGATCGGGGCGAGGTCGAGCGGCGGCTGACCTACGAGGTCTGCATACCGCTCGTGCGCGAGGCGATGATCGCCTTTTCCGCGGGGCAGACCCGCCAGCTGCTGCGCTCGATCATCCCCGTGGCCAAGGGCGTCCTTGGCCTCATGCCAGGCGCGCTGGCCGATGATGGGCCCTTCGGCGCCAAGCTCATCAGCGTCTATCCCGGCAACTTCGATCTCGGGCGGCCCTCGCACCAGGGCGTGATCGTTCTCTTCGAGCCTTCGACCGGCGCGACGGCCGCGATCGTGGACGCCCGCGAGGTCACCGCCATCCGCACCGCGGCGGCGAGCGCCGTGGCCACCGACGCCCTGGCCCGCGCCGACGCTTCACGCCTGGGAATCCTGGGCTATGGCGAGCAGGCGACAACGCACGCCCGGGCCATCTCCAAGGTGCGCCGGCTCGAGCGCATCGGCGTGTGGGGCCGCTCAGCCGAGCGCGCCGCGGACTTCTGCCGGCGCATGCAGGCTGAACTGGGCCTGCCGTTTGCGCCCTATGCCGACGCCCAAAGCCTCGCGGCCGCCTCGGATATTCTGTGCACCGTGACCCTGGCGAGCGAGCCGGTGCTGAAAGGCGCCTGGGTGCAGCCCGGAACCCACGTCAATCTCGTCGGCTCCGGCGCGGCCGGGCCAGTGGAAGTCGACAACGATCTGGTGGTCAGGTCCCGCTTCATCGCCGACAGCCGCGAGGGCGTGCTGGCGCAGGGCGCAGAGTTCCTCAGGGCCAGGCAGGCGGGCCTTATCGGCGAGGACCACATCGTCGCCGAAATCGGCGAGGTCCTGGCGGGCAAGGTCCCCGGCCGGCGCACGGCGGACGAGATCACCGCCTACAAGTCCCTAGGCCACGTCGTCCAGGACCTGGCCTCCGCCTGGTGGCTCTGTTCGACTTAGGACGGCGGGCTCACTCAAAGCGAGCGATCGGCCGAACACGACCATGGAACAGGTCGGCCCTGGCGTCAGAGGTCGCGCCAGGCGTCCTCGTCTTCGGCGCTGAGCCACTCGGACAGCATAGCCCCGACGCCGCTCACCGCCGCCGAAGCTTGCGCAAGGTGACGCTTTCCCCTTCGACCGAGAAAACGACCACGTCGCCGGCGGCCAGACCTGCTGCGTCGCGCACGCGCTTGGGGAGGGTCACTCGTCCCTTGGAGGTGATGCGGGAGAGGCGCATAGCCTCTCCCTATCAAAATTCCCTGCTTCCCGCAGTTCTGGCGCGCCGGGCTAGAACTTCTCGCCGATGCGGAGACCGACGGTCAGCGGCCGGATCGGAAGGACGTAGGTCGCCGCCGGGTCATTGAGGGCCGGGTAGGCGGGAGCGCAGACGCTGGTGGTGCACGGGGTGTTGCGGTTGGCCTCTCCGCGTTCGTCGAAGGCGTTCTTGACGTACAGCTCCCAGCTGAACGGACCACGGTCCGCCCCGACGGCGAAATCCACCGTCGCGTACCCCGGCATCGTCCCGAGGACCTGCCAGTCTCCCGTACGCAGGGCGGGATAGGTCATGGTCTGGTAGACCACACTCGCCTGGGCGTGCGCGTCCCATCCCATGAACGGGAAGGTGTAGCGGCCGGTCAGATTGCCCTTGAACTTGGGGACGTAAGGCAACGGCTGTCCATGCACCGCTTCGGCGGCGCTGTCGGGACAGGTCGGAATGAACTGCCCCGTCGCCTGATCCGTGCCACAGAAGTTACCTGTCAGGACCGCGTGATTGTAGTTCGCCGAGCCGGAGAGCGTGAACTGCGGCGTCACACGCCAATCGACGGTGGTCTCTGCGCCGTAGATGCGCGCCGACGGGGCATTGGCGATGATGGTGAGGCTGTTTGGTCCCAGAAAGGAGAACTGAAAGTTGCTCCACTCTTCGTCGTAGAGCGCGCCGTTGAAGATGAGAGACCGATCCAGCCAAGAGGTCTTCCAGCCGACTTCGTAGCTGGTGAGGGTTTCAGCGCCATAGGGAGGGAAGACGCCGCTGCGGTTGATGCCGCCCGGCCGGAAGCCCGTCGCATATTGAAAATAGACCAGGGCGTCGGGATTGAACTTGTATTGAAGGTTGACCCGGTGCACCTCGCCGGAGGCGGTGGCGTCGGGCTTGTCCAGGTCGACACAGGGGGCGTTCCGGAAGGAGAGCCCGGCGATACAGTTCACTTCGCCGGTGTGCGAGCTGTAGTTGGCGCTGTAGCCGTAGAAGCCGAATAGCGAGTTTCTATAGTGATAGTAGCGGACGCCGCCGCTGAGGGTGAGTTGCGGAGTGATGTCGAAGTTCGCATCGACGTAGGCCGCCTCGTCCCGGTCGATCCGGTTCTGGTCGGTGAGCCAGATCGTCTGCGGCCAGCCGGTGACCGAATAGAAGGTCGAGAACCCCGGCATGATGTAGTCCTGGATGATCCAGTGGGTCTGGCGTTCCTGGAACACGCCAGCCACGAAGCGGAACCGCCAATTGTCGGGTGAAGCGATCCGCAGCTCGTTGCTCTCCTTCTCGTAGCGGTCACGCCCGTAGATGATCTCCTGCGGGTTCAGGAGCGGATTGTTATTGTTGTCCACCCAGTAGGCGCCGGAGCCATAATAGGCGTCGTAGGCGACGGAATAATCCGTATAGTCGGATATCGAATTCACGCGGCGGTTGAAGTAGCCGCCCGAATAGGTGAGCGTGAAGTCGTGGATCTTGCCCTGGATGGTCAGGGCGGCCTGCACCCAATCATCCTTCCATTCATCGGGGGCGAAGCGGTTCACCTTCAGGTCGCCCACCGAAGGCTCGAAGCTGGGAACTCCCGGCGCATTCAGGTGCTGGGCCATCACCATCGGCGTGATCGACCAGTTTTCATTGACGTCCCAGCGCAAGGCGATACGGCCGCCGTACTGCGTATCCGTATTGATGTTCTTCTTGACGAAGGCCGCGTTGTTGATGGTGTTGCCGGTCGTAGCGTAGGTGCGTTGGCCGTAGACGTTGTCGATGTAGCCCGGGTCGCGCTCCGCGAAACCGACCAACCGCACCGCCACGTTATTGGTGATCGGCACGTTGACGAAGCCTTCGGCGATATAGCCGGCATTGCCGTGGTCAACGTAGTCGCCGGTGAGATCCCAGCCGGCAGCGAAATGGGCGGGGTTGGGCTGGTTGGTGATCAACCGGATGGTGCCGGCCTCGGAACTCGCCCCGTAGAGCGTGCCTTGCGGCCCTTCCAGCACCTCGATCCGCGCCATGTCGTACACGTGGACGTCGAGATTGCCGTCGATCGTCGTAATCGGTTGTTCGTCCAGATACATACCGACCACCGGCTGCGGGCCGGAGTGGATGGCGTTGCCGCCATCGGAGACGCCGCGGATGTAGACGGTGGTCTGGTTGGGCGCGTAGGTCAGGAAGGTCACGCTGGGGAGGAACTTGGTGTAGTCCTCGAAATTGACCACGTTCAGCTTGGTGAGGGTGCGGCTGTCCATCACCTGGATGGACATCGGCACCGCCTGGACGTTCTCGGCGCGCTTCTCGGCCGTGACCACGATCTCGCCGATGGTGGTGCTGACGCCGGTGGCGGCGGCTGCGGCCGTGGCGGCGTGGGCCAGCCCCGGCGCGGCGCTGGCCAGGATGGTGGACGCGAGCAACGCGGCGGCGCGGCCCGTCGGCCGCAAGGCGCCTTGGCCCTTCACAATGCTCATTTTTCCGCCCCCGGGCGTGACGACTGGTCAGCGTGAAAGTCTTATGACGGGAGGGCGCGGTCAAGCTGCGGCGATGCGGAAAAGCTGCGGCCGTGACATTTCTGCAAAGGAACGGCCGGGCCCGGTCACCGCCTGCGCTGGCAGTCCGCGGGCTCGCATGTCAGAAGCGCCCGATGCCCGAAAGCCGCTGCGAACTCGTCGCCATCGCCCCCGCCGACCTGCCAATCCTGCAGACAATGGCGACCTACTACGTCTACGACATGAGCGAATTCTGCGGCTGGGAATTCCCGGATACCGGCCTTTATGGGTGCGAGCCGTTCGACAAGTATTTCGCCGACCCGGACGCCCACTGCTACTTCGTCCGCGTGGCCGGCGAACTCGGCGGCTTCGCCGTCGTCGACACCAAGGGCTCGAGCCCTGAGGTCGAGTTCAACATGGCGCAGTTCTTCGTCCACCGTAAGTTCAAGGGCAGAGGCATCGGCGCCTGGGCGGCAAGCACGCTGTTCGCCCGTTTCCCCGGTCTTTGGGAAGTCAACGTCATCCCGGAGAACCGCGCCGCCTTCGCCTTCTGGCGCGCCATCATCCACCGCGCTGCCGCAGGCCCGGTCGAGGAGGGACGGCGTCCCGCGCCGCACCTGAAAGGCGCCATCAAGGACATCTTCCGCTTCCACACCGCCTGACTGCGGGACGCCGACGGCTTGGAGGGCCTAACGGCTTCTCCTATGGAGGAGCCGGGGCGGCGGAAGGAACGATGAGATGAAGGACTTCGCAGGCAAGATCGCCGTCATCACCGGCGGCGGCACGGGCATGGGCCGGGAGCTGGCCAGGCAATTGGCCGCCGAAGGATGCAGCGTCGCCATGTGCGATGTCTCGGCGGCCAACATGGCGGTGACCAAGAGCCTTTGCGAGAAGGAGGCGCCGCAGGGGGTGCGGGTATCGACGCACCTGGCCGACGTCTCCATCGAAGATCAGGTGAAGCGCTTCGCTGCCGAGGCCGCGCGCGACCAGGACACCGACAAGATCCACCTGCTCTTCAACAACGCCGGCATCGGCGGCGGCGGCTCGTTCGTGGCCGGCGATCGCGCCGAATGGGAGAAGACCTTCAACGTCTGCTGGGGCGGGGTCTATCTCTGCTGCCGCGCCTTCCTGCCGTTGCTGATGGCGGCCTCCGAGGCGCACATCGTCAACACCTCCTCGGTCAACGGCTTTTGGGCCTCGCTCGGGCCCGGCATCCCGCACACCGCCTATCCGGCCGCCAAGTTCGCCGTCAAAGGCTTCACCGAGGCTCTGATCACCGATCTCGCCATCAACGCCCCGCACATCAAGGCCAGCGTCGTCATGCCGGGCCATATCGGCACCGAGATCGTGGCCAATACGCGCAAGATCCTTGCGGGCGCGGATTCCGAGAAGATGAGCCCGCTGGAACTCAATCTGGCCCGCCAGCGCATGAAGCGCATGGGCATCGATGCCGACACCCTGCCTGATGAGGCGATCGAGCAGGCGGCCGCCGAGATGGCGCGCAGCTTCCGCGACAATGCGCCGACCAGCGCCGCCCAGGCGGCCAAGATCATCCTCGATGGGGTCAAGGCCGACCGCTGGCGCATCCTGGTGGGCGAGGACGCGGCCCGGCTCGACGATTTCGTCCGCCGCGCCCCCGAGCACGCCTACGAGCCCGACTTCTTCCAGAGGTTCGCGGACGAAGCGGGCTGGCAGCTCGGCTCGACCCTGCGGGACCAGCCGGCGGCGGCCGGCTAGAGGTCGCCGGCGAGCCGGACCGAAGGGGTCAGGGAGGCGCGGCCGACCGCGAATGGCAGCTGCGCGCGCACGGCCGCCGCATCCTGGGCGCTGGCCTCGCTGCGGCTCAGCACCAGTTCGACAAAGGGCTGGATCTGGTCGCGGCCGAGCGACTGCACCGGCAGGGCCAGGGTCTTGCCATCGCCGGCGATCTCGAGGTGCCAGAATGGCCGTCGCACGCCGGATTGCACCAGGCGGACACTTTGCACATCGGACCAGGCGATCGCGCCGCTCTGGCGCGTCAACGAGAACGGTGCGTCGACCTTGACGCCGGCGCCGTCGAGGCGCGCGCTCCAACTGGCGTTGAGGAGGGCCGCGTAGAGCAGCGCCGGAATCGCCAGCACCGCGCCGATGGCGCGGGTCCCGGAGATGCGGCGGAAAACCAGCAGCAGCCCCACGCCGGCGGCCAGGGCCACGGCCACGGCCGTCCAGATCCAATCGTTGGAAAGAGTGATCACGCGCTCAGACTATCGGCCGCGCGGAAACAAACGATTGAGCGGGGTCGCTGTTGACTTCGGCAGGTGCGGGACCAAGCGGCCGCGAATTGATCGCCTAGATCCTCCCCCGCGCTATAGCGGGGGGGGGGAGGGGGACCGGCGAAGCCGGTGGAGGGGACAAGGGCCGTGCGCCGGCGTCCTTTCCCTTGCCCCCCTCCCCCACTCTGTGGGCCCCCTCCCCCGTTCCTCGGGGGAGGATCAATCACTACGAACCCGCCGCCGCCGGCTCCAGTCCCGCCACGCCGGCGCTGGGGACCTGGGCCCGCTGGACCGAGGCCTTGACGACCGGGATGTCGTCGTCGGCGAGCGCCGCAAGCCGCGGCTTGCGCGCCAGCGCCGCTTCGATGAAGGGCGCCAGGGCCGCCTTCTTCTTCCCCTCGCGCTCGGCCGCCTGGGCGGCGAACGGCTGCATCACCTTGGCGGCGAACAGCTCCAGGGAGGCGCAGATGTGCTCGTGCCGGTTGCGGCCGGCCTGCTGCAGGAAGATCACTTGGTCGACGCCAGCCTCCTGGAAGGCGGCTAGGTGGGCGCGCATGTCGTCGGGCGTGCCGATGCCGGTGGTCGCCGTCGTCCGTCCGGTCTCGCCGGCGGCGGCCTTGGCGGCGCGGATGTCGAGGAAGTCCTCGAAGAGACGCGTGCGCCCGGGCGTGGTGTCCTGCGCCACCAGCGCATTCACCGCATAGCGGAAGAACTCGAAGCCCTCCTCGCCGCGGCGGATCGCTTCGTCCCGATCCTCGTGCAGCGAGAAGTTCGAGACCATGGCGATGTTGGCGTTGACGGCGTGGCCGAGCGGCACGCACGCCTCGCTCTTGATGATGCCGTAGTAGATATCGGCCCAGGTCTTCGCCTCCTCCGGGTCGACGAAGGAGAAGGCGAGCGCGCCGATGCCGTTCTGGGCGGCGATGCGGATGGTGTCGCGGTTGGTGCACGCCATCCACATCGGCGGATGGGGCTTTTGCACCGGCTTGGGAACGATGTTGCGGCAGGGGAAGGAAAAGCCCTGCCCTTCGTAGCCAGGGTAGGGGTTCATCACCATCATGTTGGCGATCTCGCGCGCCGCCTCCAGCGCCATGGCGCGCTTCTCCTTGGCGGGGATCTTGAAGGCGCCGAGCTCCAGGCGCGTGGCGCCTTCGCCGATGCCGAAATCGACGCGGCCGTGGGAGATGATGTCGAGGGTGGCGATGCACTCGGCCGAGCGCGCCGGGGCGTTGTAGTTGGGGATCACCTGGCGGATGCCGTGGCCGACGCGGATGCGCTTGGTCTGCGCCGCGGCGGCGGCGAGGAACACCTCCGGCGCGGAGGAGTGCGAGTATTCCTCCAGGAAATGGTGCTCGACCTCCCAGGCGTAGTCGAAACCGAGATTGTCGGCCAGGCGCACCTGCTCGAGGGCCTCGTGAAAGAGGCGTTCCTCATCGCCCTCGGCCCAGGGCTTGGGCAGCTGTAGTTCGTAGAAGACGCCAAAGCGCATGACGGTCCCTCTCTTCCTCCCGACCGACTGTAGCGGCCGTGCGCCGGATGGAAAGACCGGGCCGGGAGAGACTGATGCACCGAGGCGAGATGGTTTAGGGTCTGGAGCGCGCACGGAGGTCTCGATGAGCGGCTACGAAACCATCCTCTACGAGAAGGCCGGCCACGTCGCCCGCGTCACCTTCAACCGGCCCGAGGCCCGCAACGGTATCACGCCCACTTTGCTGGCCGAGACCTTCGAGGCGGTGCAGGACGCCGGGGCCGACAAGGCCCTCAGGGTGCTGGTGATCGCCGGCGCCGGCCGCGACTTCTGCCCCGGGGCGGACATCAAGCACTACGCCGGCGGCAGAGCCGAGCGCAGCGACCCCAAGGCTTTCACCATCAGCGCCATCCTGCACGAGACCCCGGTGGTGAGCGTGGCGGCGATCCGCGGCGCCTGCGCCGGCGCGGGCCTTGGCTGGGCGGCGGCCTGTGACCTGCGCTTCTGCGACGACACGGCCAAGTTCAACAGCGCCTTCCTGGACGTCGGGCTTTCCGGCGACATGGGCGGCCCCTGGCTGCTGCCCAGGATCGTCGGCGCGGCCAAGGCCCGCGAGCTCTACTTCCTGCCCGGCAAGTTCGACGCCGCCGAGGCGCACCGCATCGGGCTCGTCTCGCGCGTCTTTTCGGCGCAGGCTTTCACCGCCGAGATGGACGCCATCGTCGCTCGGCTGGAGAACGCCGCGCCCTTGGCGCTCAAGGCCATGAAGGCGAACTTCCTGGACGCCGAGCGCCTGGGCCTGGCCGAGTTCATCGCCCTGGAGACCGAGCGCCACACGGCCCTGGGCGGCAGCGAGGATTCGCGCGAAGCCTTCCGCGCCTTCGTCGAAAAGCGCCGGCCGGTCTTCCAGGGCCGCTGAAAGCTCTCCTCACCCGTCTGGGGGCGATGGCCCCCACGTCCGGCCGAAGGCCGGCCCGAGGACAGGCTCCGGGCCGGAGGGGGAAGGCGGCTTGCGCAGGCGCTCTGGGGCGGCCTTTCCCACCCGGCCGCCCGTTCGGGCCGCCACCCTCCCCGGGCGGGGAGCGAGAGTATTTTCTCACACCTCCACGGGGCCGGCGGCGAAGCGGTGGTCAGGTGGCGTGTCCGCAGGGAAGTGGGCCTCGAGGGCGGCCCCGCAGATCTCGACCGCGCGGACGATGCCCGCCGTCGGATCGCGGCCGCTCTTCATCGCCGCCACGATGGCGCCGGCCGCTTCCTTCCACGGCTGCTCGCCACACTTGGCGTGGATGGCGGCGTCGGCGAGGATCTGCACCTGCCGGTCGATGACGGCGACGAAGATGAGCACCCCGGTGTCGCTGTCGGTGGCGTGGGCGGCGATGGCGGCGAACTGGTGGCGGGCGGCGTGCTCGACGCGGTGGCGCTTGAGCACCCGCGGCGTCGCCAGCCGGCGCACCGCGGGCGTCGCCACGATGATCGCCACGAGGACAAAGAGCGTGATCTGGGCGGTGGCGTAGCCCCAGATGGCGAGGGCCAGCTCCGCCTGCACGGCGCTCGCCTGCGCGGCGATCCAGGGTGAGACGGCGAAGGCCAGGGCCAGCGGCTTCAGGCCCAAGGCCGCGGCGAAGGGCGGGAGGCCGAGCGCGATCGCGGTCGCCCAGGCGATCGGCACCTCGCGATAACGGGAAACCTCGCCGGTGATGGCGCAGACGATTTCGCCGGAGGTTCCGGCTTCCGCTTGTTCCACCGCGGCGGCGATGCGTTCGCGGTCGAGTTCGGTGAGCGAGTTCACCATCCGCCCGAGGCTCCGCCGCCGCCGCCCGAACCGCCGCCCCCGGAAAAGCCGCCGAAGCCGCCGCCGCCAAAGCCGCCGCCGCCACCAAAGCCGCCGCCCCAGCCGCGTCCCATGCCGCCCGACAGGATCATCGCCGGCCAGAACCAGCCGAGGCCGCCGCCACGACCGCGGAAGATCGAGGTGAAGAGGAAGAAGCCGATGAAAAGAAGCGGCAGCAGCGCCCGGATGGGGAAGCCGCCGCCGCCCGAGTCGGATTGGCCAACGTCGGCCTGCCGCTCGGCGGCCGCGACCTTGGCCTCCGCGGTGCTCGGATCGGCCGAGAGCTGGGCGATGATCTCGTGCGTCCCGTCGACGACGCCTCCCTGGATGTCGCCGGAACGGAACTTCGGCAGCACCGCGCGCTGCAGGATGACGCTGGAAAGGGCGTCGGTGAGGATGGGCTCGAGCCCATAGCCCACTTCGATGCGCACCTTGTGCTCGGCCGGGGCGATAATGAAGAGGGCGCCGTTGTCGAGCCCCTTCTGGCCGATGCCCCAGGTGCGAAGGAGCTGGTAGCCGAAGTCCTCGATGGCGTAGCCCTGCAAGCTCGGCAGGGTGACGACGACGAGCTGGCGGCTGGTCTTGGCTTCCAGGTCGGCCAGCTCGCTGGTGAGCTCGGCGGCGACTTGCGGCTGCAGCACGTGGGCGTCGTCGACGACCCGGCCCGTCAGCGGCGGGAACTTCGGCGCGGCCAGGGCGCTTGCCGCGAACAGCAAGGCGAAGATCGCCAAGGCCCCCGCTAAGCGCATTCTATGGGGCGGCGTTGGTCGCAGGCGAAGGCGGTGGCGAGCCGGGCGCAGCGCCCGGCGGAGTCGGGGGCGGCCCCGCGCCCGCAGGCGGTGCGAAGGTCCCCGCCGGCACGCCGAAGTTCACCTGCGGCGCCGATTGGGCGCCCTCGGTGGCGGAGAACATGGCCATCGGCTTTTCGGCCGAATAGAAGGTCTTGGCCCAGATCAGCGTCGGGAAGACGCGCAGGGTGGTGTTGTAGTCGCGCACGGCGTCGTTGTAGTCGCGCCGGGCGATGGCGATGCGGTTCTCGGTACCCTCGAGCTGGGACTGCAGGGCCAGGAAGTTCTCGTTCGACTTGAGGTCCGGATAGCGCTCGCTGATCGCCATCAGGCGCCCGAGCACGCCGCTGAGCTGGTTCTGCGCCTGCTCGTAACGGGCGAAGGCGGCCGGATTGGTGAGCGTCGAGGCGTCCACCTTGACCTGGGTGGCGCTGGCGCGGGCCATGGTGACAGCGGTGAGCACATTGCGCTCCTGCGCCGCGTAGGCCTTCACCGTCTCCACTAGGTTGGGGATGAGGTCGGCGCGGCGCTGGTAGTCGGCCTGGACGTCGGCCCAGCGGGCCATGGCCGTCTCCTGCTTGGTGGGGATGGCGTTGATGCCGCAGCCCGCCAGGCTTGCGGCCATGACCACCATCGCGGCGGCGAGCGTCAGACGGCGAACAGCGTGGCGCACGTGAGGGGGCCCCCGGCAACGCGCCCAGAATCTTCGATTGGCGCATGCGAAGCCTAGCCGGTGAGGGCGCCGTTTGCCAGGGCGTCCGGCGTGGCCTCTCCCGCCCGGAGGCGCCGTCAAGCCGGCCAGGCCAGGCGGGCCCGAGTGCGTCGCCGACGGCGGTCGGAGACGGACGTGGCGATGATCTTCTTCGAGGCGAGGGCCCGGTCCAGCTCCTCGGCCAGCCGCGCGGCGACAACGGTCTCCTCGCCGGGATGGAGGTTGCAGGGATCCAGTTGGAACCAGCCGTGCTCGACCTCATGGTCGCGCACGATCACCCGCGGGCCGCCGGAGGCGAGCCGGTCCGCCAGATCCCAGGCGGTGATGTGCGCCAGCGTGGGCGTCACGGCCACCTGCAGCCGGTCCAGCGGGTTTTTGGTTGGGTCGGGGACGATGGACGTGGTCACGCCGGGGCGCCCCTGCAGCGCCTCCCACCACAGATGCAGCGTCCGGGCCTCGCGTTCGCGAATGCCGGCATGGTCCCGCCGCTCCCAGGCTTCCAGCGCCGCGATGGCGCCGGCGATCCCTTCCTTGCCGACCTTCATGCCGCGGCCGATGCCGCTGTTCTGCAGGAAGGCGGCGTGGACGAGGTCGCGGCGACCAGCGACGATGCCGGCCGTCGGGCCGCCCAGGAACTTGTGGGCGGAGTAGAGCGCCAGGTCCGCCCCCGCGGCGATGAAGCCGCGCAGATCGTATTCCGAGGCGGCGTCGACGATGACGGGGACGCCCCCGGCGTGGGCGATTTCCGCGAACTCCGTCACCGGCGGCATGCCGTAGCGTACGGTGTGATGGGAGACGACATAGACGGCCGCTGCAGTGCGTTCGCCGATGGCGCCGGCGAGCTGGTAGGCGTGCGCTGAGGTCGCCTGCCCGACAGGGACGACGCGCGCGCCGGCCAGGCGGATCGCCTGCTCGACCGGAGCGCCGTAGGAGACCATGTGGCCGGCGAGGATCACCACCTCGTTCTTCAGGCCGGTGGCGTCGGGCAGACGTTCGACGGCGGCGAGATCGCCGCCGGTCATCGCCCCGGCCACGCCCAGGGTGATGCCTGAACTGCAGGAGGCGGTCACGAACCCCGCCTCGGCCCCGCAGAGCCGGCCGATGACGGCGCTGGCCTGGCGCTGCAGCTCGTCGATAAGCACGAACTGGCCGAGGATGGCGTCGATGGCCGCCACCGCCTCGGGAACCACGATCGAGGCGCCCAGCGCCGTCATCGTCCCCGAGACGTTGATGACCGGGCGCACGCCGAGCCGGGCCAGGAAATCCGCCTCGTTCATAGTCTGAAACCTTGCCGCGCCTGTTCGCGGTGGGCAATCCTCGGCCGCCGTCTGCGATCAGCGCCCCCCCGGCCGCGGGTTGAGAGGCGACGCCAAGGATCGGCGCTTGACACAAGTTGCGAATTGCAATAGGCCGCGTCATCTGCGACTACGGTCGTGGGGGCGGTCAGGCTACCTGGGCGCCTGGGTCTTTGACATCGTGAATAGAACTGACCGAACACCGGCGGAGGCGGCGCCTCCGGCCGCGCCGTCCCTTGCGGGGGTCGTGTGGTCGTGTCCCAGGTGATGGTGTAGCTCGACCGTGGCGCAGCTGAGCGTGTTAGCCGCCGATCTGAGCATTTCTGAGCTTTTTCGA
>DASYYX010000019.1:0-109030 GCA_035946795.1 Caulobacteraceae bacterium
GTTGGTTCCCGAAAGTTCCCGTTTTCTCAGCGTCGGGAACCGCGCTGCGTGCGCGCCTAACCGACTGACCGGGCTCGTAAAAATGGTTCCGGAAGCGTGCGAAATCGGGACTCCGGAGCGCAAAAACGGGAACCGGCCGGCTTAGCGGTCGGCGCCGATCGGCGCGCCACTCCCGCGCCAGTGCGCGCCACTTCGCGCCACTTTCCGTGGCGGCGATGCCGGGCGCCGACGGGGACATGATGCTTATCCCCCACTCGGGCGCGGTCGAACAGCTTTCCGGGTCAGGGATAAGTATCATGTCCCTGCCGCCCGGCGGCTCTGTTCACCGTTAAATACGGCGATCTACGGCGGGTCACGACGCCGGCCGGCCTCACAAGCGCGCTCGCGAGACCCCCAAGAAACCCTCAGACCGCCTCCCCCTTCAGCAGCCGCGGCAGGTCGCCGGACGCGCCCGCCGCTTCGCGCTGGAATAGCCGGCGCACCGGTCCGGTGGCGTTCACGGCGGCCATGGCGGCCGTGCGGGCCAGGCGCGCCGGCCGGCGGTCGGTGGAGTAGAGGCGGTTGAAGAGGTCGGTCGAGGCGGCCACGGCGAGGTTGTCCAGCCGGCGCCAGCGGGCGTAGCGCGCCAGGACGGCGTCGGAGCCGATATCCTCACCCAGCCGCGCCGCTTCGATGACCACCTCCGCCAGGGCGGCGGCGTCCTTGAGCCCCATGTTGAGCCCCTGGCCGGCGATCGGATGAATGGCGTGGCCGGCATCGCCCACGAGCGCGGTCCTGGGGCCGACGAGGCTCTCGGCGAGCTGCAGCGACAGCGGGTAGGCGAACCTCGGGCCGGCGAGGGTGAGGCGCCCCAGGAAGGGCCCGAAGCGGCGACGCACGAGCGCCTCGAAGAGCTCGTCCGCGGCCTGCGCCGCCGCTTTCGCCAGCCGGGCGCGCTCGGTCCACACCAGGCTCACGCGCCGGTTCGTCAGCGGCAGGATGGCGAAGGGGCCGGAGGGAAGGAAATGTTCGTAGGCGACGCCGCCGTGGTCTCGTTCGACAGCCAACGTCGCCACCAGCGAGGTCTGGGAGTAGCTCCAGCCGTAGACGCCGATCCCCAGCTGCCCGCGGATGCGGGAGGTCCGGCCGTCGGCGGCGACCAGGAGCTGCGTCTCGATCCGCCGGCCGTCCTCCAGGGTGATGGCGATCGGCCCCGCGGCCGTTTCGACGTGCGCGGCCCGCGCCGGCGCGATGACCGAGATCCTCGAGCCCAGCACCGTTTGCGCCAAAGCCGCGCGGATGTGGCGGTTCTCCACCATGAAGCCCAGCGGCTCGCCGGGCTCGACGCTCTCCTCGTCGGCGTGGAAACGCAGGAAGGCGGACGCCGGAGCGCCCGAGGCGGGGCCGGCCCCGCGGCCATCGGTGACCAGGATCTGCCGGATCGGTTGCGCCTCGGTCGCGAGCTTGTCGGCGACTCCCAGCACGCGCCATTGCCGAAACGCGGCGGCCGATATGGCGCTGGCGCGGCCGTCGAAGGTCGGCGCAGTCAGGACCTCGAAGGGCGCCCCTTCCAGCAGAGCGACTTCGAGCCCGCCGCTGGCCAGCGCCAGCGCCGCGGTGGCCCCGGCCATGCCGGCGCCGACGACCACCACTTCGGCGGCAAGGTCGGCCATTGGGGCCTCCTTAGGCCTCCTCGCCCTCGCTGGGCAGGCCCATGATGTGGAAGCCGGCGTCGACGTGCACCACCTCTCCGGTGGTCGACCGGCCAAGATCCGACAGCAGCCACAGGGCGCAGCCGGCGACCCCTTCCATCGAGGTGTCCTCCTTGAGCGCGCTCATCGTCCGGCCATGAGCGAGCATGGCCCGGCCATCCTTGATCCCCGCCAGCGACAGGGTGCGCATCGCCCCTGCCGAAATGGCGTTCACGCGAATGCCGCGCGGGCCGAGGTCGCGGGCGATGTAGCGGGTCGCCGCCTCCAGCGCCGCCTTTGCCACGCCCATGGTGTTGTAGTTCGGGATCGCCCGCTCGGAGCCGAGGTAGGTCATGGTCACCATGGCCCCGCCGTCCGGCATCAGGGCCGCTGCGGACCGCGCCGCCTCGACGAAGCTGAACACCGAGATGTCGATGGCGCGCAGGAAGGCGCCGCGTTCGGCATTGTCCACGAACGAGCCGGCGATCTGGCTGCGATCGGCAAAGCCGATGGCGTGGACGAGGAAGTCGATCGAGCCGAAAGCCTTGCCCACGGCCTCGAAAGCGGCCGGAATGGAGCCTTCGGCCGAGGCGTCGAAGGGAGCGAAGACGGAAGCGCCGATGCTCTCGCCCAGCGGCCGCACGCGCTTTTCGTTCATCTCCATGTATCCGAGGGCCAGCTCAGCCCCCTGGGCCGCAAGCTGGCGCGCGATTCCCCAGGCGATCGACTGCTGGTTGGCGACGCCCATGACATAGCCGCGTTTGCCGGCCATCAGCGCGCCCGAAGGCAGGTTCCAGTCGTCGGCCATGAGCCCTCCGCCCGTGTTGGCGGCTCTTTAGCCGCCGGGCGAGGGCGGAGCTACACCCGGGCCAGGATCAGGCTGGCGTTGGTGCCGCCGAAGCCGAAGCTGTTGCTCATCGCCGTCTCCAGCGGGCGCTCGATGCCGCAGCGCTCGATGGGCAAGCCCTCGAAGCAGGGGTCGAGATGGTCGATGTTGGCGCTCTTGGCGACGAAGCCCTCGTCCATCATCAGCAGGCAGTAGATCGCCTCCTGGGCGCCGGCTGCGCCGAGGCTGTGGCCGGTGAGCGCCTTGGTCGAGGAGATGGCCGGGACGCGGTCGCCGAAGACCTCGCGCACCGCTTCCATCTCCTTCACATCGCCGACTTCGGTCCCGGTGCCGTGCGGGTTGAGGTAGTCGATCCCGCGATCGCCGGCGCTCGCCAGCGCCATGCGCATGCAGCGCGCCGCCCCCTCTCCCGAGGGCGCGACCATGTCGAAGCCGTCCGAGTTGGCGGCGTAGCCGACAACCTCGCCCCAGATCTTGGCGCCTCGGGCCCGGGCGCGCTCCAGCTCCTCGAGCACCACCATTCCGGCCCCGCCGGCGATGACGAAGCCGGTCCGGTCGGCGTCGTACGGCCGGCTCGCTTCCTGCGGGCGGTTGTTGAAGCCGGTCGCCAGGGCGCCCATGGCGTCGAAAAGGGCCGACAGAGTCCAGTCCAGCTCTTCGCAGCCGCCGGCGAAGACGATGTCCTGCTTGCCCATGGCGATCTGTTCGAAGCCGGCGCCGATGCAGTGGGCCGAGGTCGCGCACGCCGAGGAGATCGAATAGTTCAGCCCGCGGATCTTGAACCAGGTCGACAGCGTCGCCGAGGGGCCGGAACTCATCGCCTTGGGGACGGCGAACGGCCCGATCCGCTTCACGCCCTTGGCGCGCGCGGTGTCGGCCGCCTCGACGATGGCGTGGGTGGAGGGGCCGCCGGAGCCGACGATGAGACCGGTGCGGTCGTGGGAGACCTCTTCGGCTGTCAGGCCGGCGTCGGCGATCGCCTGCTCCATGGCGATGTGGGCGAAGCCGGTGCCGTCGGCCAGGAACCGCGCCGCCCGCCGGTCGATCAGCGCCTCCCAATTGATCGTTGGGGCTGCATGCACCTGGCAGCGGAAGCCGAGCTCGGCGTATTTCGGCGCGAACACGATTCCCGAGCGCGCCTGGCGCAAGGATTCGGCGACCTCGGCAGCGCTCGCGCCGATCGAGGAGACGACGCCCAGGCCCGTGATCGCCACCCGGCGCATGTCCTTCGCTCAACCCTCCCGTCCAGGACCCTCAGGCGAGGTCGGCCGCGCTGAACAAGCCGACCCGCAGGTCTTTGGCCTCATAGATAGGGCGTCCGTCGGCCTCCATAACCCCGTCCCCCACGCCCATGACCAGACGCCTGAGGATCACCCGCTTGAGGTCGATGCGGTAGACGACCCGCTTCACCGTCGGAGCGACCTGTCCGGAGAAGCGGACTTCCCCTACGCCCAGGGCGCGGCCGCGGCCGGGCGCGCCCGACCAGCCGAGGAAGAAGCCGACCAGCTGCCACATGGCGTCGACGCCCAGCGCGCCCGGCATGACCGGATCGCCCAGGAAGTGGCAGTCGAAGAACCACAAGCCCGGCTGGATATCGAGCTCGGCGACGACCTGGCCCTTGTCGAAGGCGCCGCCGTTACTCGAGATGTGGACGATGCGGTCGAACATCAGCATCGGCGGAGCCGGCAGCTGGGCGTTGCCGGGCCCGAACATCTCGCCGCGGGCGCAGGCCAGGAGGTCGTCGCGCTCGAACCGCGTCCTGTTCTTGAAATCCATCGGCGGCTGCTAGCACGCGGCCGGCGGGCGCTCCACGGCGCCGCTAGACGAGCTGCAGGAAGATGAGGATGAGGCCGACAACGGAAACCGCAAACGCCGCCGTGCGCACCCAGGGCAGACCCACGATGTAGACGACCGCGTGCGCCGCCCGCCCCCAGAAGAAGAGCTCAGCTCCGAGCAGGGTCATGCCGTTGTGGATCCCCGCCGCCTGCGCCGTCAGCACCAGGGCGGCGAACAGGGCGAGGCTTTCGAGCATGTTGCGGTGCGCCCGTTGCGCCCGTCCGGCGATCCCGGTGAACTCCGGCATGGTCTCGCGATTACCGGCGAGTTTCGGCAGGCCGACCTTCAGCATCGCCGCGCTGACCGCCACGAGCATCAGCAGAAAGGTCAGCGCCACCGACCAGACGAGATAGGTGAGTTCAGGCGTCATCTCGGCTCTCTCCCCGGGCCATTGCCGTTTCCCGGCGGCTTAGCCTCGCCATAGTGGCCCTTGCTGCGCGCCTTGCAAGGGGCGGCTCGGATCAGCGGCACAGAGCGGCCGCCGCCGTCCCCCAGACAGCGTCGGCGGCCGCCCAACCGGAACGGCCTTGGACGCGGACCTTGCACCAATCGCCCCGGCACTCCTCAAGGACCGCAAGGGCGCGCGGGGCCAGGAGCGCGGCCGCCGGCGCGCCGGCGCTGGGACTGCGGCGAAGCGGCGTGGGTGTTCCAGCCTTGGCCATGACCGTGCGCCGCCCCGCGACCAGGGATCGGTTCACCCAGGCTGCGCCGCCGTCCGGATCGCAGATCCGCCGCCACTCCTCGGTTTCGGCGACGATCTGCACCGGCAGCCCGCGCGCGTGATAGACCCAGAGGGCGGGATAGTCGGCCGAGGGCCCCTTGCGCCCGGTCACATCGTCGCTCTTCAGCGACACCCATCGCGGCAGGCAAAAGCCGGTGACGGCGCTCGTCCTCGCGGGCGGTGCGCACACAGCCGGCGCAGGTCCGAGCCGGCCGCACGCCACCCCCAGAGCGGCGATGGCGAGGCCGGCGCCCAAGCCGATGCCCTGCCTCCAGCCAGCGCCTTGCTTGGCCGCCCCCGGGCGCTTTGCTAGAGGAGCCGGCTTCTGAGCTTCGCCGCTGAAGTCCGTCATCGAAGCCCCATGGCCGTCCGCAAGCCGAAAGTCGTGGTCACCCGCAAGCTCCCCGATCCGGTGGAGACGCGGATGCGCGAGCTCTTCGACACCGAACTCAATCTCACCGACACCCCTTTCGATGATGCGGCCATGGGCGCAGCCCTGCAGCGGGCCGATGTGCTCGCCTGCACGATCACCGACCGCCTCGATGGGGAGATGATCGGCCGCGCCGCCGACAGGCTCAAGCTGATCGCCAACTTCGGCGTCGGGGTGGACCACATCGACATCGCCGCGGCGGCGGCCCGCGGCATCATGGTCACCAACACGCCCGGCGTGCTCACCGAGGACACGGCCGATCTTACCATGGGCCTCATTCTCGCCGCCGCCCGTCGCGTAGTCGAAGGCGCCAATGTCATTCACGAGGGCGGCTTCCACGGCTGGTCGCCGACCTGGATGCTCGGCCGGCGGCTGTGGGGCAAGCGCCTGGGGATCATCGGCATGGGGCGCATCGGCCAGGCGCTCGCCAAACGCGGCAAGGCGTTCGGCCTGTCGATCCACTATCACAACCGCAAACCGGTGCCGGCGCCGATCGCCGAGGCCCTCGAGGCGACCTACTGGGACAGCCTCGACCAGATGCTGGCGCGCATGGACGTGGTCAGCGTCAATTGCCCCCATACGCCGGCGACCTACCATCTTCTCTCGGCGCGGCGCCTCAAACTGCTGCGGCCGCACGCGGTCGTCGTCAACACCTCGCGCGGCGAGATCATCGACGAGGCGGCCCTGGCCGACATGCTCGAGCGCGGTGACATCGCCGCCGCGGGCCTCGATGTCTACGAACACGAACCGGCGGTGAATCCCAAGCTCCTGGCACTCCCCAACGCCGTGCTGTTGCCGCACATGAGCTCGGCCACCGTGGAGGGCCGGATCGACATGGGCGAAAAGGTGATCATCAACATCCGCACCTGGATGGACG
This sequence comes from Caulobacteraceae bacterium, assembly GCA_035946795.1. Taxonomy (GTDB): domain Bacteria; phylum Pseudomonadota; class Alphaproteobacteria; order Caulobacterales; family Caulobacteraceae; genus Acaudatibacter. The sequence goes on from DASYYX010000019.1 coordinate 6,382, forward strand.
GCCACAAGCCTCCGGACCGGGTGATCGCCTCGATGATGTGAGCGGCCGCCTAGTTCGGTGGGTTGTACTTTTCGATGAAGGCGGCGCTGGCCTGAAGCATCTGGGTGCGCGTTTCCGGCCGCGACAGCCAGTGGTCCTCGCTGGGCAGCACCGTGAGCTCGACGGTCTTGTGCGCCGCCGCCAGCGCATCGCGCATGCGCTGGCTCTGATCCGGCGGCACGACCGTGTCATCGCGGCCGTGGATCAGCAGGACGGGAGCGTCGGCCTTCGCCGCCTGCCTGGCGGGCGAGATGTCCCCCAGACCCGCATCCGGCCCCATGAATTCGCGCCAGTACCGGGTCGCGGCCGAGTCGTAGCCGGACCTCTGCTCGGACCATGTCTTCATGGCGGGCAGGTCGCTGACCCCGGCGACCGCCACGGCGCAGCGGTAGAGGCCATGCTGAAGCGTCACCCCGGCGAGCGCCGCGTATCCGCCGTAGCTGCCACCGACGATGCAGGCGCGCTTGGGGTCGACGATCCCCTGCCGCGCGAGCTCGGCGACCCCGTCGGAGATGTCCGACTGCATCTTGCGGCCCCACTGGCCAAAGCCGGCGTCACGGAACGCTTTGCCGAAGCCGTCCGAGCCTCGGAAGTTCGGCTGAAACACCGCATACCCCAAGGACGCGTAGGCCTGGGCCCACCAATCGAACCCCGGGTAGTCTCTGGCCTGAGGGCCGCCGTGCGGCAGCACGACGAGCGGCAAGTCCTTCGGCTCGCGTCCCGGCGGCAAGGTGAGGACGCCCTCTTCGTCCAGCCCGTCGGCGGCCTTGTAACGGACGACGCTTACCGCGCCGACATCGCCCTGCAGGATCTTCGGGTAGGCCCAGCCAACGGCATGGGCGCTGCCGGCGGCGATATCGACGAAATAATAGGTGCCCGAATCGCCGGGCCCGGTCGTCTCGACGATCATCCTGTCGAGATTGCCGGTGGCTGAAACGAGCTCGACCTGCTCGCCGGGAAAAGCGCGCGGGACCTTGTCGAACTTAGCCTGCAGGGCCGGATCGAAGAGCACCGTCTTCGGTTCGTCGCCGTTGAGCACCGCCCCGATCAGCAGGTGTGACCGCGGGTCGTAAACGAGGGTTCGGAACGATTGCCCGCCTTCGAGCGGCTCGCCGCTGGGGAATTCCACGTATTGCCAGTCGCCGGAACCTTGGGGCTGCTGCACCAGGATGGAGCCGCTCGTCCGCCCCAGGCCGACGAGCTGGGTGTCGCCGATCGGATCCCTGATCTGCTCGATCGGCGTCTCCGCGTCAGGTCTGCCGAAGAGCCGCCACTCGCTCGTGCGCGGGTCGTATTTGGATACCCCGGCGATGGTCCCGTCAGGGGCCACGACCCAGTCGCTGCCGAAGAGCGCGCTGCCGCCCGCCACGCGTTCGGCGTGCCCGCTGTCCAGATCGACCCGGTAGAGATCGATGTAGCCGTTCACGCCACCCGAAGCGTTGTTGGAGAAGTCGATGAAGCTGTTGCCGCTGCCGATCATCGTCTGGCCGCCGAAGTAGCCGTACGAGTGGCCGCCGAACTGGGCCGATCCGTAGAAGCCGTAGGTGGCGTGGACGATCTTCGGTTCGCCGGCGAACACGGTGAAGGGTTTGGCGCCGTCGAGGCTGATGATGCTCGACTGCATGAACTCACCCTTCGGGACCCAGCCGGACGCATCCAGCAGCACCGTGCTGCTGACGCCTACCAGGATGTGGCCGTCATCCAGCCACTCCGCCTCCCTGAGCTTGCGATCACCGACGGCGACGGCGAAGAGCGCTTTGCCGGCCGCGTCCTCGACCACGACTTTGCGCGCGTTGCCCTCGACCGCCACGAAGGCGATGTTCGAGCCTGATGGCGACAACGCCATCTGCTCGATCGCCGGCAGCTTGCCGTATTCGGCAAGAGGCGCCGCCGCGCGCGCCGACAGAGCCGAGACCATCGCCAAGACGGCCACCGGCGGCAAGAGTGTCCAACGCATGGGCCCACCCCCTCGCCCCGAATAGAACGGCAAGGCTTCCTTGGGGTCAACGCGCGATTGTGGATGGCTCGGCGCGGGGGCTATGAACCCTTTGTCCGCGGGGGCGCGCGGGAGGTGAGGGCGGGCTTTGTTGCGAAGACTTCGCGCCGTGTGGGTGGCTGCCGGACTCGGCTTGGCTTTCGCCCTCGCCGGCGTCTCCGCCGTCCAAGCCCAGGGCGGGCCCGATCCCATCGCTCGCGCCGAAAGATCGGTCGTGCGCATCGTCACCTTGTCCTTCGATGCGAGCGGCCAGCTCACCGGCGTGTCCCTCGGCAGCGGCTTCGCCGTCGCCCCAGGTGAGGTGGTCACCAACCATCACGTCATCGCCGGAGCGGCCGGGGCGGCGCAGGTCCAGGTGTTCGTCATTCCCGAACGCGACAGCGGCGGGCGCCCTACCCAGGCGCAGGTAGCCAAGGACTGGCCGGCGCCGGACCTGGCGCTCCTGTCCGCGCCCGGGCTCGCCGCGCCCGCGTTGACGGTAGCGCTCGCCATTCCGGCCAAGGACGCAGCCGTCTACGCCCTCGGCTACCCGGGCGTTACCGACGCAATGCGGAAGCTTCCGGTCGAGAAGATGCTGAGCCCGGAGGAACCGTACGTGACTTCCGGCTCTGTCGCCTTGGTTTCCGCCACCGCCCCGGGGGGCGACCGTTTTCAGACCATCTTTCACACCGCAGCGATCAACGAGGGCAACAGCGGCGGCCCGCTCATCGATCCGTGCGGACGCGTGATCGGGGTCAACGCCCAGATCGGCGGCTTCGACAACGGCGCCGGCGGCTTCACCTCGGCCGAGGGGCAATCCACCGCGGTCAGCGCCTCAGTCCTGGCGGACGTCCTCGGCCCGCAGGGCCTGCGGCCGACGGGCGCGCCGTGCGTCGCGCCCATTGAAGCCGCCCTCTCGGCCCGGTTGGCAGCGGACGAGGCCGCCATAGCCGCCGAGGCTCAGGCGCGGGTCCAAGCGCAGGCGCAGCTCACCGCCGAGGCCAGAGCGCGGCGGCACGACCTCAGGCTGTTCGCCATTATCATCGGGGCGCTGGTGGTGCTCGCGGCAGGGCTGGTGATCGTCCTCCGGGGTCCACGCCCGGCGCGGGCCGACGCCCGCCCTTCCGGCCGGGCATGGTGGGCGACGCTGGTCGCCGTTGTGGCCCTGGCCGCCGCCACGGCGGCGATCGCCCTCGTGCTGCTCGCCCGGCGAGCGCCGCCCATGGCCCAGCCGGCGCCGGCCCCTGCCTCGGCTGCGCCCGCTGCGCCGGGAGGCTAGGCGCAAGCCGGGCACGCCGGATCGGCGCCGATGCGCACCGTCCGCGCTTCTCCGGCCAGAGCGTCGTAAACGAGAAGGCGTCCGCTCAGGGGCTCGCCCGCGCCGGCGATCACCTTGATCGCTTCCAGCGCCATCACCGAACCGATGACGCCGGCGAGCGCCCCGATCACGCCGACGGCGGAGCAGGTCTCGGCTTCCGGCGGAATCTCGGGGACGAGGCAGCGATAGCACGGCCGGCCGGGGAAGATCCCCACCTGCCCCGTCCAGCGCCCGATGGCGCCGCTGACAAGCGGAATGCCGGCGGCCAGGCAGGCGGCGTTAACCTCGAATCGAGTGGCGAAGTCGTCCGTCCCGTCCAGCGCCAGATCGCAATCGCCGATCAGGCGATCAGCGTTGGCGCCGTCCAGCCGCTCGTTCGCCGTCTCCAGCCTGACATGTGGGTTGAGGCGCGCCAGCCGGGCCGCCGCCACTTCCACCTTCGAGCCGCCGACATCCGTAGTCTCGTACAGCACCTGGCGCTGCAGGTTCGACAAGCTGACGACGTCCGCGTCGATGACGCGCAGGCGCCCGATCCCGGCGGCGACCAGATACAGCGCCGCCGGCGCGCCCAGGCCGCCGGCGCCCACCAGCGCCACCGCCGCGCCCTTGAGCTGCTGCTGCCCGGGCCCGCCTACCTCGCGCAGCACCAGGTGCCGAGCGTAGCGCTCCACCTCCTCGTCGGAGAACTGCATGCGGCTTGACCCTGCCATGTGTCGCCGCCACATCGCCAGCCGATGCATCCGGCCTTTCCCGATTGGCATGGGACCACGATCCTCGCCGTGCGCAAGGGCGGAACGACAGTCGTCGCCGGCGATGGCCAGGTGTCGATGGGCCAGACGATCGTCAAAGCCAACGCCCGCAAGGTGCGCCGCCTCGCCGGCGGCCGCGTCGTCGCCGGTTTCGCCGGCGCCACCGCCGACGCCTTCACTCTGATCGAGCGCCTGGAGGCCAAGCTCGAGCAGTATCCGGACCAGCTGGCGCGCGCCTGCGTCGATCTGGCCAAGGACTGGCGGACAGACCGCTATCTGCGGCGGCTAGAGGCGATGCTGATCGCCGCCAACGCCAGCGCCATCTTCACTGTCTCGGGCGCCGGCGATGTCCTCGAGCCCGAAAGCGGCATCGCCGCCATCGGCTCGGGCGGGGCCTACGCGCTGGCGGCGGCGCGGGCCTTGGCGCCGCTCGATTTCACAGCCGAGGAGATCGTCCGGCGCGCCATGGAGATCGCGGCCGAGATCTGTGTCTACACCAACGGCGAACTCACCCTGGAGACGGTCGCGGCGTCATGACCGAGTTCACGCCTCGGGAGATCGTCTCCGAGCTCGACCGATTCGTCGTCGGCCACAACTCCGCCAAGCGTGCAGTGGCCATCGCCCTTCGCAACCGTTGGCGCCGCCAGCGCGCCCCCGAGGCGATTCGCGACGAAATCATGCCCAAGAACATCTTGATGATCGGCCCCACCGGCGTGGGCAAAACCGAGATCGCCCGCCGGCTCGCCAGGCTGGCCCAGGCGCCCTTCCTCAAGGTGGAGGCCACCAAGTTCACGGAAGTGGGCTACGTCGGCCGCGACGTCGACCAGATCATCCGCGATCTGGCCGAGGCCGCCATGACCATGGTCCGCGACCGCCGGCGCGCCGCGGTTCGGGCCAAGGCGACCGAGGGGGCGGAGGAGCGGCTGTTGAACGCCCTCGTGGGGCCGACCGCCGGGGCGGCGACGCGCGAGGCGTTCCGGCGACGGTTGCGCGAGGGCGAGCTCGACGACAAGGACGTCGAACTGCAGCTGGCGGACACCGGCTCACCGCTCCAGGGCTTCGATATCCCCGGCCAACCCGTCGCCTCCATGGGGGTGATCAATATCTCGGAGGTGATCGGCAAGGCGTTCGGCGGCCGCACCAAGACCCACAAGACCACCGTCTCGGGCGCCTGGGCCCCGCTGATCGCCGAGGAAAGCGACAAGCTGCTCGATCAGGAGGCGTTGACGCAGGAGGCCCTGGAACTGGCGCAGCAGTCCGGGATCGTGTTCATCGACGAGCTCGACAAGGTGGCCTCCCGCGCCGAACGCATCGGCGCCGACGTCTCGCGCGAAGGCGTACAGCGCGATTTGCTGCCGCTCATCGAAGGGACCACGGTGGCCACGCGTTATGGTCCGGTGAAGACCGACCACATCCTCTTCATCGCTTCGGGCGCGTTTCATGTCGCCAAGCCCTCGGACCTGTTGCCTGAGCTTCAGGGACGTTTGCCGATTCGTGTGGAGCTCGAGGCGCTGACTCGGGACGACCTGCGCCGCATCCTCACCGAGCCGGAGGGAAATCTCATCCGCCAGCACCAAGCGCTGCTGGCCACGGAAGGCGTGACGCTGGAATTCACCGAGGCCGCAGTCGATGCTTTGGCCGACGCCGCCGAACGCGTGAACGCGGCCCTCGAGAATATCGGCGCGAGGCGCCTTCAGACGGTGCTGGAGAAGGTCGTCGAAGAGGTCAGCTTTGGGGCCGGTGATCGGTCGGGCCAGACGGTCACTTTCGACGCCCCCGACGTGCACGCCAAAGTGGGCGAGTTATCGAAGAACGCCGACCTATCGCGGTTCATCCTCTAGAAGGTCGTCATGGCGGCGGGGCGGAGAGGCAGGAAGGCGCGGGTCGCGCAGATCTTCGACCGTTTGGCGGCCGAGAACCCGGAACCGCGCACCGAGCTGGAATACGCCAATCCTTACTGCCTGCTCGTGGCTGTCGTTCTCTCGGCTCAGGCCACAGACAAATCGGTGAACGCCGCCACAGCGAAGCTCTTCAAGGTTGCGGACACCCCAGAAAAGATGGCGGCCCTCGGGGAACAAGGGCTGATCCCCTTCATCGCCTCGATCGGCCTCTTTCGCACCAAGGCGCGCAACGTCGTGGCGCTGTCGAGGAAGCTTCTCGATGAGTGCGGCGGCCAAGTGCCGTTGCGTCGCGAGGCGCTCGAGTCGCTTCCGGGCGTTGGTCGCAAGACCGCGAGCGTCGTCCTCAACGAACTAGGCGCCGAGGCCGCGATCGCGGTCGACACCCACGTCTTCAGGGTCGCCCACCGGCTGGGCCTGTCAAAGGGCAAGACCACCGCCGAGGTCGAGAAGGATCTGATGGCCGTCACGCCGCCCGAACGGCGTACGCGCGCCCATCATTGGCTGATCCTGCACGGCCGTTACACCTGCCTGGCGCGGCGGCCGCGATGCGAGCGCTGCGTGGTCGCTGATCTCTGTCCGAGCCGCGAGCTTTTCTTGGGCGCCTGAGGGGCGCCCGGCAAACGCTGATCAGTGGCCAGATGCGTCGTGGGCAGTGTCCGTGACCGCGTTGCCGGCCGACTGCACGTCCTTGCCCGCTCCGGCGACCGTGTTGCAGGCCGCCACTGCCAAGCTGGCGACAAGCGCCGCATAAACGATCAGTTTGCGCATTCGCGTGGCTCTCCGGTTGCAAATGGGGCCAAGCCCCGCGAGGCTGGAACGCCAAGGTTGCAGCCTAGTTCCGCCTTCACCCCAGACCAGCCCCGTCTTGGCCCCTCATAGGCGCGGGCATGTCAGCGTCCACGGACGGGTTGGGGAAAGTAAGCCGCGCCGTAAGCCCTCCTTCGGAGTTGCTTTCGAACGCGACCTTTCCCTGGAGCTGGCGGGCGAAGGCCGTCATCAAGGCTCGGCCGGTCCCCTGGCCCACCGTCGGCGTGCGGCCCGCCCCGCCCGTGTCCGAAATCGACAGGACGGCCTTGGCCCCGGCCACATGGAAGCCCACACTCAGGACGCCCCCGGCCGCGCCGAGCGCATGCTTCTTGGCATTCGTGATCGCCTCGACGGCGAACAGGGCCAGGGGCGCGAGACGATCGGGATCGATGATCAGGGGCTCGATCGACAGCTTGGTCCGAACGGGGGCGCCCCCCGGTGGTTCGATGGCGAGCAGCTGCCCGATCAGCTCGTCCAGGAACTCGCGCAGGTCGACGCGCTTCAGATCGGGGCCCTGATAGAGAGCGCGATAAACCAGGGCGATGGCGCTGATCCTCTGGCGCGTGTCGCTCATGGCGGCGCGCGCTCCCTTATCCGTCAGCGTCCTTTCCTGCATGTTGATGAGCGACGAGATCACCTGGAGATTGTTCTTCACCCGATGGTGGATCTCGCGCATGAGGCTATCCTTCTCGGTGAGCGAGTGCTTGAGGTCCGCATCGCGCGCGGCGATTGTCTGGGCCATGCTGTCCAGGGTTTGCGCGAGGTCGCGAATTTCCGGCGGCGCGCGTTCGGCCTTTTGGGGATGGACGGTGAATCGGCCGCGGGCATAGATGGCGGCGATCCGCTGGAGGTAGGCTATCCACCGCACCACGCCGTACTCGGCCACGAGGAGCACTGCGGCCAGGGCGATGCCGAACGTCAGCAGGGGCAAGCCGATGACACTGATCGCGTTCAACCAGGCCCAGGCGGCCAAGCCCTGCGCCGGCGAGGACAGCACTAGGAACAGGGTGCGTCCCAGCAGTGGCGCGGCGGAGAACACGCGCAGGTCTCCCCGTGCATCCCGACCGTACCACACGCTGGCCGCCCCCGCGGCGGGAGGCCTGAGCCGCTCTTGCGGGTCTCGGGGAAACGCTTCCGCCTCGGTCGCCGAAAGATAGCGCCCCCGCCTGTCGGATAGCGCCACTTCGGAGCGGCCGTCGGGCGCCGCGCCGGCCCATGATTGGCGCAGCGCTTCGAGGCTGATGATCGCGGCAAGGGCGCCGTCGAACCGGCCCCCCGGGGCGTTCATGCGCACCGCGGCAAGCACGGCCGCCCCCGGCGCGTGGGCCGGGCCCTGCACGACTGCGACCGCCTCCGGCGCGCCGCTGGCCAGCGCGGCGAACCAGGGGCCGCGGGTTACTCCGCCATCGAGCCGTATCGTCGAAGCTGCGCACACGACGCGCCCTTCGGAATCGACACGGATCAGGTTGTCGTAGCCGGCGACCCTGTTCTTGGCCTCGGCCAGCCGCTGCGCACACTCGGGGCCTTGGGATTGAGGCGCCAATGTCTGAAGCAGCACTTCCGCCGAAAGAATCCGCGTTTGGGCCGTCGCGGTGCTCCCTTCGGCCGCTCCGGCGAGCTCGGCGCGCTTGGCTGCGGCTTCGCGCCGGAAGCTCAGATTGGCCTGGATAGCCGAAAGCGCCAGCACAGGGGCGAGCGCCAACCCGAGCGCCACCCCCAAACGTACGCGGACGGTCCTTGCCGGGCGGCGGCGGATCGACAGGCGCCGCCTCACCGAACCGTGCTCAAACGCTCCGCGTGTGCAAGGATCGAGCCCATGGCCTCGCCCGCTGCTGCGCCGTCCCGCTGATAGTCACCGCGCGAGAGAATACCATGCAGGGCGCGGCGGGCGCGGCTGACCCGGCTCTTCACCGTGCCGACGGCGCAGCCGCAGATCTCGGCCGCCTCCTCGTAGGCGAAGCCGCCGGCGCCGACGAGGATCAGGGCTTCGCGTTGTTCGGCCGGCAGCATGGCCAAGGCCAGCCGCAGCTCGTCGAGCGCCACCGGTGCGGCGGGATCATCGGTAGCCACCAGGGTCCGCTCTGCCGCTTCCTGGTCGAGTTGGCTCTGCCGCCACGAGCGCCGCTTTTCGGAGTAGAACTGATTGCGCAGGATCATGAAGGTCCACGCCTTCATGTTCGTGCCCATCTCGAAGCTTTCGCGCGCGTCCCAGGCCTTGACCATGGCGTCCTGCGCCAGGTCGTCAGCCGCCGTCGGATCGCCCGCGAGGGTGCGGGCGAAGGCCCGCAAGTGGGGAATCAGGCTGACAAGCTCCCGACGGAAGGTGTCGTCGCGATCTTCATCCGCCTGTCGTGCTTCCGGATGAGGGTTCATCAGCCCTTCTCCGTTCGTCGCGCGTCTCCCCGCCTGAGGATGTCGAGAAACTCGTCCGGCACGGGCTCATTGACGATCTCGTCGAACATCTGCCGAAGCTTGGCCCCGATCGCCTGCTGACGCAGACGCGCTTCCTCCAGAGCCACCGGCCGCCTCACTTTCCTGGCCGCCTTCTGTCCGATCATCACTCGCGAGCGAAAAGGCTCGCCCCCCTTGCTGGTGCGCCGCACTATAGCCAAACGCCCCGCCTATGGGCGAGGTTCCAGTTTGCGTGGCGGCGGGAACCAGATCTCGCGGGCTGCGTTGCGGAGTTAGCCGGCGCGGTTCGCCGCCGCCCGGTTCTGCCCGCATGAGATAGGGAGGGGCGATGAGTCTCTTGGCAAGGCTGGCGCCGCATCTGCCGTATGTGCGGCGCTATGCGCGCGCCCTGACCGGCGACCAGGCGACTGGGGACCAGTACGTGCGCGTGGCGCTCGAGGCGGTGGCTGCCGGCGAGCGCTCGCTCGAGCCGGCCAACAGCCCGCGCGTGGCCCTCTACAAGGTCTTTCACGCCATCTGGTGTTCCTCCGGCGCGCAGCTGGAGCCGCGGCGCGAGGCGTCCGGCGGCGTCGCCGACGCTGGTCAGAGGCTGCTCCGGATCGCGCCTCGGTCCCGACAGGCATTCCTGCTGACCGCCGTAGAGGGCTTCACCCCTAGCGAGGCGGCGGAAATTCTCGGGACTGACTTTCGGGAAATCGAGCGGCTCATTTCGGCGGCGCAGGCCGAGATCGACGCCGAACTGGCGACCGACGTCCTCATCATCGAAGACGAGCCAGTGATCGCCGCCGACCTCGAGGCGCTGGTGAAAGAACTCGGCCATACGGTCACCGACATCGCCGCCACTCGCGGTGAGGCGGCCGAAGCGGTCCAGCGCAGCCAGCCCGGTCTGGTTCTCGCTGATATTCAGCTCGCCGACGGCTCTTCCGGCCTCGACGCGGTCCGCGACATCCTGGCCCGGAGCCAGGTTCCCGTCATCTTCATCACGGCGTTTCCGGAGCGCCTTCTCACCGGCGACAGGCCGGAGCCGACATTCCTGATCACCAAGCCATTCCAGCCGGAGACAGTGAAGGCTGCGATCGGGCAGGCATTGTTCTTCCACCCCCGGAAAGCCGACCTGGCCGCCTGAACCGCTAGCGGCCTCCGGATACGGGCGCGCCGACCTGACGAATGACGCTGTTCGGCGGTGGCGCGTGCTGGGCCGCCGCTTGCGCCGGGGATGGCGACATTCTGTGGGTCGCCTGGGTGAATTCGCCGGTTCGGAATAGCCAGACAATCAGGACGACGATGACCGCGAGGGCGGTCGATGCCAGCAGCACCACCAGCACCGGAACGCCGCTGCGTCCCTGGCGCGCGGCGGTCGCCGGCAGCCGAGTTGCATCGGACTTGCGGGCCATGCTCACCTTGGGAAAGCCGAAACCGTCAGGACGAACGCCTCGGGGAAGCCCGCGTTCCTGTGATCACTGCGACTTTGCAAGCGCCCGGGTCACGTGGAAAGCCACGTCCACGCGCCGGCGCAGAGGACGCTCCTGGCCCGCCGTCGTCTCGGCGCCCGCGGCACCTGCAGCGACGACCCCGAAGGTGAGCGGCGGCAGGCCGCGCCGCGACAAAGCCCGCGTGACTGTCTTGGCCCGGGCCGCGGAGAGGGCGAGATTCGCGCTGGCGACGCCTGGCGAATCCGACAAGCCGACGACATCGATGGCGCTGACCCGGCAGCCACGCGCCCTCCTGGCCGCGGCGTTGACGACGGCCTTCGCCTCTGGGGTGAGGCGGGAGGAATCGCTGTCGAAGTAGATCGTGATCTGGAAGTCGCTGCACGCCGGTTCAGCGGCGATCAGTGGCGCCCGGCGGCCCGGCAGCATGGTTGTCTGGCACGCCGCCAAGCCCAGCGCCAGAACCGCGCCAGTCGCCAGCCCCTTTGCCCTGAACGCCATCCGAAGACCCATCCCCCCATTTGGCGCCGTTTGACCTCAACCTTGGCTGTAACGTGCCGCCGGGCATGGCGGTTCCGCCGGTTGCCCGCGGGGAACCCGTCCCCGGCGTCGCCGTTCAGATTCCAGCTTGGCGGGGCGTTGGTGGAGACTTTGAGATGGCAAGCTGGTTCGGCAGACGATTGGCCCCCAGTCCGGCCGCGCCCGCAGACGAACTTACGGCCTACCGGACAGGTCGCCGCGACGAGCGCCGGCGCACTGAAGAGGAATCGACCGACTCGCGGCCATCCCGGGCCGACCTCAGGGCCGCCTATGATCGCGGGCGACGCGACGAGGCGTTGCGGCGGCGCGGCTCGGGGTTCATGAGCCTGATCGTGGGTCTTTTGGCCATCCTGGCGGTCGCAGGTGTGGCGATGGCGATACACTACGGCTCCTTCGGTGCGGCCGGCGCGGCGGCCGACGCGGCTGTCGGTACGGTTGCCCAGCGCGCCGGAGCGCCGGTCAGAAACGTCGAAGATCGGGCCGGCTCGGCGCTCGAGAACGCCGGCAACCAGCTCAAGCAAAAGGCGGGTCCCTAGCCGCGGGCGAGCTGACGCGCCCGGCGCCGAGGCTGGCCTACGCGCGCGGGAGCGGCGAGCGGGGTGACGGTCCGGTTGGCCCATCTCTCGGACATCCACTTTGGTGGCGAGAACACCGCCGCGCTCGAGGCCGCCGAGGAGTTGCTCGAGCGGGATAGTCCGGACCTGATCGTCATTACCGGCGACATCACCTCGTTCGGCAGCACCGAGGAATTCCGCCAGGCGCAGGCCTGGGTGAGGCGGCTGACCGCCCCGGTGCTGGTCACCCCGGGGAACCATGACACGCCCTACTTCGATGTGCCTGCGAGGCTGGTTGCCCCGTTCGCCCGCTACAGAGCCGCTTTGGGCCCTCCCGATGGCCGACGCTGGGCTCACCCCGAGGCGGTCGTCGCCACAGTAAACACGGCGCGCGGGGTGCAAATGCGCCTCAACTGGTCAAAGGGGGCGATTGGCAGGCTCCAGGTGGACTCGGCGCTGGCGGCGCTCGCTGGCCGGCCGAACGGCGCCCTGGCGGTCGTGGCGGTGCACCACCCGCTCATGGAGATGGTCGGCGGCCCGATGACGGCGCGGGTGCGTGGCGGCGAGAGGGCGGCGCGGAGGCTGGCGACGGCAGGGGTGGACCTCATCCTCAGCGGCCACATCCACGCACCGTTTGTGTGGGCCTTGCCCTGGGCGCCCGGCTCCTACGCCGTTGGCGCGAGCACTTTATCGCTGCGAGAGCGCGGGGCGCCGGCGGGTTTCAACCTGATTACGGCCGACGCGAAGCGCATTACCGTCGCGGCCCAGGCATGGAACGGTTCGGCTCTGGAAACTTGGCGGACGTGGTCGCTCGACCGTCGGATGGTCGCAGCCGAGGATCCTGGGTCAGCGGCGTTGTTTGGGCCCGGGGTCCACGAAAGAGCGCAACGCCTCTCCTAGGTAGCGCGGATTGCGAACCGCCAGGAAGCCCGCGGCGACGGCCGCCGAAATCGCCAGCACCGGCTTTTCACGGACGAACGCCAGCGCGCGTCCCGCCCAGTCCTCAGCTCTTGCTGGGGCTGGACGGCGTTTCGGGCGCGCGACCAAGCCGATCGCGAGCGCGGCAGATCCGAGCAGCGCAGCCGCGACCGCCGCGACCACGGCCGCGGCCCCCGCTGCGCCTGCCCACGGCAACGCGAGCTGATACAGGGCGAACGCCAGGGCCACGACAATGACCGCAAGGCTGGCGAGGCCCACCGCCGCGGCGGCAAGGCCGGCCATCAGCCTCTGGATCACTTGTTGCGGCTGGAGAGCAGCAGTCCCAACAACAGACCGACGCCCAGCCCCGCCAGTGTCGCCGTCACCGGCCGCTCGCGCACCCGTTCGAGAACGTATTTTTGAGCCTCTTCGACCCTCTGGCCGGCATCGTCGGTATAGGCGCGCGTCTGATTGCGAAGGCTATCGACGCCCTCGCGAAAGACCCTTTCCGCAGTCCGCGCCGCCTCCGAAAGCGTGCGTTCGGCGGCGCTGACGGCTTCAGCGAAGGCTTTCTGACCATGTTCGAGAGCTGCGTCGGTGGCGCTGCGGGCCTCCTTCGCTTGCTCAGCGGCCGGGTCGAGCGTGTTGACGGGCATGAGGGCCTCCTGTGGCTGCGTTGGCCGTCGCCGTCCCGGCGACGCTCTCGCTAGCCGGTCAACGCGGCGCGCACGGCCGAGTTCCGGGCTCGTCTTTGCTCCTAGAGTCAAGGTCCGAAGATAGGCTTAAACGGCGCTTCCTCAGGTGATCGCCGTTGCCAAGCGGCGAATTTTGTGGCGCGAGTGAGCTGGGGCGAAAGGGTCGCGCGTCATGACCGATAATCCCCAGGAGCCTGGCCTCGCCCCGGCCCGGCCTGAGGCGCCGGATCAGAATCGGGCCGGTCTTGCCCTGGCTGCGGCTGGACTGGGCGAGTTCGAGTGGGATCCCTCTCACGAGTGCTTCCTGGTGAGCGGGCGACTGGCGAAAATAACCGGTCTGCCCGCGGGGCCGATGCGCGCGCCGGCCGGGGAGTGCCCCTTTCCCGGCGTCCATCCGGACGACGCCTCTTCTCTGTGCGCCGCCATCCTCGAGGGTCTCGATCGAGCCGGCCGCTTCCAGGCGCGGTTTCGGATGCTGCGCCCCAAGCATCATCAAGTCCTGTGGCTGTGCGCCTCAGGCGCGATCTCCCGCGGTGAGGCCGCGGAGGGCCGGATCGTCGGGGTTGTGGAAGACATCTCGAAACGAAAAGCCGAGGAAGACGAGCGTGAGGCGCTGGTGGCCGAGCTCGACCATCGGGTCAAGAACGTCCTTACTTCGGTTCAATCGCTGGCGGCCCAGTCGGCGCGTAGAACCGTCTCGCTCGAAGCTTTCCTCAAGAATTTCGCCGGTCGCCTCGAGGCCATGGCTTCCGCCCACACCCTGCTCACGGCCACGCGTTGGCGAGGCGCAGATATCGCCAGCATCGCCGCCGCCGAACTGGCCGCCCTGGCCCCGGGCCAGGCTCATTGGCACGGAGAGGAAATCGTCCTGAACGCGCGCGCGACGAACGCGCTCACGCTGGCGTTGCACGAGCTGGCCGCCAACGCCGTCAAATTCGGCGCCCTTTCGGTCGACGCGGGGCGGGTGGAAGTCAGCTGGCGGCGGCTGCCGGCCGGGGGGTTCGAGTTGCTGTGGCGAGAGCGCAATGGCCCTTCGGTGACGCCGCCGACCCGGCGCGGCTTCGGGACGACGTTGCTGGAGCGGGTCACCGGCCAGGAGCTCGGCGGAAGCGTCAACGTCGAATTTCGGTCCGATGGCGTGCGCGCCTCCATTCGGGCCGACGCCTCGGCGCTCTCGCCCAAGGCGCCGATCCCGAGAACAAGACCGCCGCGACGGCCCCCTGAAAACGCCGGCTCGTCGCTGGGCGTTTCACCTGGCGGCGATATCCGCGGCATGCGGGTTCTGCTGGTCGAGGACGCGGTCCTGCTGGCGCTCGAACTCGAGGCCGGCTTGACCGAAGCCGGCGCAGAGGTGGTGGGCGCGGCGGCCAGCCTCGAAGAAGCCCAGGCGATGATCCAGCGACCGTTCGATGTGGCCGTACTCGACGCCAATCTGAACGGCGTGTCGGTGCGGCCGGTGGCCGATTCTCTGGCGAGACAGGGTAGGCCTTTCATCTTCGCAACAGGCTATGGCGACCAGGTCGCCGCCCCCGAGGGCTTTGACGCCCCCGTGGTGCGCAAGCCCTACAACGTGCATCAGATCGCCGCTGCGCTGGCGCTCGCGGCAGGCCGATCGTAGGACCCTCCGTGGCTGAGTTCGTTTTCCCGCCGCCAGCGCCGGCCACCGTCCCGGTCTTCGGATCGCGGGCCCTCTTTCCGGTCCGTCGCATCCTCTGCGTCGGCCGCAACTATGCCGCCCACCGTCGCGAAATGGGCGGCGACGAACGCGATCCGCCCTTCTTTTTCGCCAAGCCTGCCGACGCGCTCGCGCCGGGCGGGGGGACGGCGCCCTTCCCTCCCGCTACCGCCGACCTGCATCATGAAGTCGAGCTCGTGGTGGGCTTGTCCGCGGGGGGCGGCGATGTACCTCCAGAAGAAGCGCTCGGGCTTGTCTTCGGCTATGCCGTCGGGGTGGACCTCACCCGCCGCGATCTGCAGAACCAGGCGCGCTCCAAGGGGCAGCCGTGGGAGGCTGGCAAGGCGTTCGACCGCTCGGCGCCGATTTCCGCAATAAGGCCTTGGGGCGGGCGTTCACCGCCGGACGGCCGTATCTGCCTGAGCGTCAACGGCGCTGTCCGCCAGGACGCCAGTCTGGGCGACATGATCTGGAAGGTTCCCGAGATCATCGCCGAAGCCTCGCGTCTGTGGGCCCTCGCTCCCGGCGATCTCATCTTCACCGGCACGCCGGAAGGGGTCGGACAGCTTCGCCGCGGCGACTTCGTCGAGTGTTCCATCGATGCGGTCGGCGTCCTGTCCTTCCGGATCGGCTGAGCCATGCCCCAGCTTCGGCTCCATTCGTACTGGCGCGCGACGGCGCCTTTCAGAGTGCGAATCGCGCTGCGCCTGAAGGGCCTGGAGTTCGTCTACGAGCCGGTGAACCTGTTGGCGGGCGAGCAGGAAAGCGCCGAATATCGTGTCCTGAGCCGTCAGGGATTGACCCCCTGCCTCGAGAACAACGGTGATGTGCTCGTCCAAAGTCTGGCAATCATGGAATGGCTCGAGGAGACCTATCGCCGGCCGCCGCTGCTGCCCCAAGACCCCGTTGATCGCGCTCGCGTGCGGGCGATGGCGGCCATCGTCGCCTGTGATGTGCACCCACTTAATAATCTGAGGGTGCTCAAGGCCTTGGCCGAGCTTGGCCATCCGATGGGCGGGCCTGAGCAATTGGCTTGGGGCGAGAAGTGGATCGTAGACGGGTTTCGGGCGCTCGAGCCGATGGTTGCCGCCTACGGCGCAGGTTTCGCCTTCGGCGCCGAGCCCACGCTGGCCGACTGCTGCCTCGTCCCACAGGTCTGGGCCTCCTCTCGCTTTCAGGTCGACCTTTCCCCGTTCCCGGCGATCCGGGCCGTCTACGCCCGGTCCGCGGAGCATCCGGCCTTCATTGGCGCCCATCCCGATCAGCAGCCCGATGCGCCCGGGCGGTCCGCCACCGTCGGCCACGCCTCTGCGTAAACCGGCCTTAACCCTCTTCTCCCCACAACGCTCCGAAGGGAGCGGGGATCATGGCGGCGGCGAAGATCGAGCGGCGTGCGGCGAGGCTTTCAGCCTTCGTCGCTTGGACGTCCGCGCCCGCGTTGCGGGTTCGCGGAGCGATGTGGACCGGGTCGGCGGCGGTCCTGATGCTGTCCCTGGCCAGCTATCATGCCGCCGACCCAAGCCTTGACGCCGGGGCCTCAGAGGCGCCGCGCAACTGGCTCGGATCAGTCGGCGCCGACGTGGCGGACTTGGCCCTCCAGGGCCTTGGCGTTGCGGCTTGGCTGGCCGCCGCAGGGGCGCTCGCCCTCGGGGCGCAGCGCTTGTTCAGCCTTGATCTGGCGCGGGCTCCGCGACGCGGCCGGCTCGCCATGGCGGTGCTGGCGCTTGGCGTGGCTTCGGGCGCCGCCTTGCTGGCGGCGGCGCAGCCGCCGCTGTCGTGGCCGCTCGCAACCGGCCTTGGCGGCCTCGCCGGCCAGGGACTCTTCGCAGCAGCCCGCGACGCGGCAGCGGAGCTCAGGGCGCCGTGGCCTCAGACCCTCGCCGCGGCCGCCATGGCGCTGATCTGCGCTCCGGCTTGGCTCGCCTTCATGGCGTTGGTGCGCAGACCAGCCGCCCCGGCGGCTGCGGAAAGGCTGGTCCGAGCCCCGACCCCCGTCGAGGCTGGCGACGTGTCTCGCGGCCGAGCGCCCGAGCCCACCGAGATCAGCTCCGCTGCCGCCGAAGGAACGCCCTCCATCCGCCAGCCTCGCGCCTCATCGAGACAATCGGCCCGCGAGCAGCGCGAGGAGCAACCCACTCTGGCGTTCGAGGACAAGGGCGGCTTCCGGTTGCCGGAACTGGCCCTGCTCGCCAAGCCGCGACCGCGTGCGTCGGCTATCGACGAGTCGGCGTTGCGGCAAAACGCGCAGGTGCTGGAGACAGTCCTTTCCGAGTTCGGAGTGCGCGGAAACATCGACCAGATCCGCCCCGGGCCTGTGGTGACGCTCTACGAACTTGTTCCCGCGCCGGGAGTAAAATCCGCCCGCGTCGTCGCCCTCGCCGATGACATCGCTCGCTCGATGAGCGTGGCCGCATGCCGCGTCTGCGTCGTCAGCGGCCGCAACGCCATCGGCATAGAGCTTCCCAACCAGCGCCGAGAGACCGTCTACCTGCGCGACCTGCTGGCGCGGGCGGAGTACGAGAAAGCGGGACAAGTGTTGCCTCTGGCGCTCGGCGAAACAATCGGCGGCGAGCCCTATGTCGCCGACCTCGCCAAGATGCCGCACCTGCTGATCGCCGGCACCACCGGTTCGGGAAAGTCCGTCGGCGTCAACGCCATGATCCTGTCGATCCTTTACCGCCTGCCGCCGGATCAGTGTCGGTTCATCATGATCGACCCCAAGATGCTCGAGCTCTCGGTCTACGACGGCATCCCGCATTTGTTGGCGCCGGTGGTGACGGACCCCAAGAAGGCGATTGTCGCCCTGAAATGGTCCGTTAGGGAAATGTACGATCGGTATCGTCGCATGGCGAAGATCGGAGTACGAAATATCGCCGGCTACAACGAACGCGCGCGCGAGGCCCTCGGTCGCGGCGAGCATTTCGTGCGCACGGTCCAGACCGGATTCGACGACCAGGGCCGGCCGATTTTCGAGGAGGAGACGCTCCGGCCCGAACCGATGCCCTATCTGGTCGTGGTCATCGACGAGGTCGCCGACCTGATGATGATGGCCGGCAAGGATATCGAGAGCGCCGTCCAGCGGCTGGCGCAAATGGCGCGAGCCGCCGGCATCCACCTGATCATGGCCACGCAGCGACCCTCTGTCGATGTGATCACCGGCACCATCAAGGCCAACCTGCCTACCCGGATCAGCTTTCAGGTCACATCCAAGATCGATTCCCGAACCATCATGGGCGAGCAGGGCGCCGAGCAACTGCTGGGCCAGGGCGACATGCTCTACATGGCCGGGGGCGGTCGCATCACCCGCGTTCACGGGCCATTCGTGTCCGATGCCGAGGTCGAGACCGTCGCGAAATTCCTGCGCGACCAGGGCCAGCCCCAGTATCTGGACGAAATCACCGCCGCGCCGGAGGAGGACGAATACGACGACCTCTCTGCTGCCGGGGGCGATGGCGGAGACGATCTCTACGACCGGGCCGTCGCCATCGTCACGCGGGACCGCAAGGCGTCGACGAGCTACATCCAGCGCCGACTTCAGATCGGCTATAATCGGGCGGCCTCGCTGATCGAACGGATGGAGCAGCAGGGCGTGGTCGGGCCGGCCAACCACGCCGGCAAGCGCGATGTCTTGGCGGCCCCTGCGCCCTGACAGCCGCTTCGAGGACCCTGCAGATCCCGAGAAACCGCAAGGCTGGCGCTTGGGTTATGGTGGAGCGATGCCCGCCGCCCTATTCCGGAGCCGCCGCTTCGCCCTAGCCGCCCCAGTCCTGCTCGTGGCGGCCGGGGTACTGGGGGCCGTCCCCGTTCCGCCGGCCGATGATGCAGGCCTAGTCTCCAACGCGCTGACCTATCTGGACTCGATAAAGAACGCCCGCGGCCGTTTTGTTCAGACCGACTCGCAGGGGCGCCAAACGACCGGAGAGGTCTGGATCCACCGACCGGGTAAAGCTCGGTTCCAGTACGATCCGCCCTCGCGCCTTGTCATCGCCTCGGACGGACGGCTTGTCTCGGTGCTCAATCCAGGGTTGCGGTCCTTTCAGAACTACCCCCTCGGAGCCACGCCGCTTGGCTTGTTGCTCGCCCGCAGCGTCCGCCTCGAGCACGGCGCCTATGTAAGCGGGGTGGAGCGCCGGGCCGATGGGTTCTCGCTCACCCTGCGCAGGGGCCGGACCAGCGGCGCCTTGAGATTGGACTTTGCCGGCGATCCGCTACGGCTGGCAGGTTGGACCGTCATCGACGCGCAGGGCCAGGTCACCACGGTTCGATTGATCGACTTCGGCCCTTCCGGCCCGGCTGATCCCCGCCTTTTCGACCTGCGCAATCCGTACCGCGGCGCCCCGGCCCCGCCTTAGGCTTGCTCCGCCATCCCTGCGAGCCGAGGCCGAACGCGGTACAAGCGGATGTGGGCGTTCGAATCGCATCGTGGAACATCAACTCCGCCCGGCTCCGCGCCGAACAGGCGGCCCGGCTCGTGGCCGAGCGGGGGATCGACGTACTCTGCCTTCAGGAGATCAAGTGTCGCGAGGCCGAGTTTCCGGCGCAGGCGCTCGCTGACGTGGGGCTCCGACACCTGCGGATATGCGCCCAGAAGGGCTGGCATGGCGTGGCGATCGCCTCGCGCCTGCCGCTGCAGGACACCCCTGCGCTGGCGCTATGCCGTGAAGGCCACGCCCGCAACGTCTCGGCCAGGGTGGCGGGGATCGAAGTTCACAACCTGTACGTACCTGCGGGCGGCGACGTTCCAGATTGTTCGGCGAATCCGAAGTTCGCACACAAGCTTGATTTTCTGGGTCGTCTGGCGCGCGAGATGGGACGTCGAGACCCGGGCGAGGCCGTGGTCCTGGCTGGCGACCTAAACGTCGCGCCAGGCGAGCACGACGTCTGGAATCATCGATTCATGTCGAAGGTCGTAAGCCATACGCCCGTCGAGATAGATGCCTTGGTCGCGGTCAGAGACAGCCTCGGGTTCATCGACCTTGCCCGCGAAGCCCGGCCGGCGCCCGAGAAGCTGTTTACATGGTGGAGCTATCGGGCCCTCGACTTTCGCCTCTCCAACCGGGGACTGCGCCTGGACCACCTGTGGGTGACGCCGGCCATCAGACAGGCGGCGAATATCGACGCAGTCCGGATCCACGACGACGTGCGCTCGTGGGTCCGGCCCAGTGATCACGCCCCGGTAAGCATCGATCTCGATCTCTGAGGAAGCTCAGGGCGCCAGACGATATCCGCCGGCTTCGGTCAGGAGCAGCTGCGCGTTCGCGGGATCGGTTTCGATCTTCTGACGCAGACGATAGATGTGGGTTTCCAGCGTATGCGTGGTCACACCGGCGTTGTAACCCCAAACCTCGGCCAGGAGCTCCTCCCGCGAGACCGCCTTCGGGCCGGCCCGGTAGAGGTATTTGAGTATGTTGGTTTCCTTGTCGGTGAGACGGAGCTTACCGCCGCCCGGTTCGACCAGGAGCTTGCCCGCAGGGCGGAACTCGTATCGCCCCACTTTGAAGACCGCATCCTCCGATTGGGCGTGGCTGCGCAATTGGGCGCGAATGCGGGCCAAAAGCTCTGCGACCCGGAACGGCTTGGTAACGTAATCGCTCGCCCCGGAGTCCAAGCCTTCCACGGTGTCGGCCTCGGCGGCGGAGGCAGTCAGCATGACCACCGGGGCCGATACCCCCGCCGCGCGCAGCTGCCGGCACGTTTCATGTCCGCTGGCGTCCGGCAGGTTGACGTCCAGCAGGATCAAATCTGGTCGCGCCTCTCGCGCCCGCCTCAAACCCTCCTCGGCCGAAGCCGCCGACAATGTCGCGAACGCGGCAGAGCCTTCCAACTGTTCCGACAACTGCTCGCGCAGATCCGCATCGTCGTCGATGATGAGGATTGTCTTGGGTTGCGCCATGCCGTGGAACATGCACCTTCGACCCGCCCGGTCCAAGGGAGCTGCTGATTTTCTCATGAGATTTCGTGTGTTCGCAGGAGGCGAGATCGATATTGGCGGAGTTCGGCGGCGGTGCGCCTTGGGACGATCCGGCGTCGTGCCTGCCGAGAAAAAGCGCGAGGGCGACGGCGCCACGCCGGCTGGCGACTGGCCTCTGCGGCGCGTCTTCTACCGCCCCGACCGCACCGACCGCGTGCGCACGCATCTTCCAGTCCAGGCGATCACCGCAGACGACGGCTGGTGCGACGCCCCCGAGGACCCGTCCTACAACCGACCCGTCCGACTGCCGTACGTAGCCAGCGCCGAACGGCTCTGGCGCGAGGACGCCGCCTATGACCTTTTCGTAGTGATAGGCTACAACGACGATCCCCCAAGGGCGGGCCGGGGTTCGGCCATTTTCGTGCACTTGGCCACCGGCGACTACGCCGCCACGGCTGGGTGCATCGCCCTGAGCAGACCAGATCTCGAGGGCCTTCTGGCCGCGGCCCAGCCCGGCGATACCCTCGAGATCACCCCTCCGAGTGTCGGGGCGAGCGGGCCCTAGGACCAAACAGCGCTTCGCCGATACGTACTGCCGTGGCCCCGAAGTGGATGGCGATCTCGAAATCGGCGCTCATGCCCATCGACAACTCGAATAGCCCATTCCGGCGCGCGATCTCCCGGAGGAGGGCGAAGTGGGGTGCCGGTGGTTCGCCGAACGGCGGTATGCACATGAGTCCTTCCGGCCGGAGGCCCAGCTGTTTGCGGCATGCCGCGATGAACGCATCCGCCGCGCCCGGCGAAACGCCTGCCTTCTGCGGCTCCTCGCCGGTGTTCACCTGCACAAGCAACCTCGGCAAGCGCCCAAGTCGCTCCGCCTGCCGCGCCAGCGCCTCGCCGAGCGACAGCCGGTCCAGAGTCTCGATGACGTCGAACAGTTCCACCGCTTGGGGGGCCTTGTTGGTCTGCAACGGACCGATGAGGCGTAGCTCCAGTCCGGCGCGGCGCCCGGACCACCGGGCGATCGCCTCTTGGACGCGGTTCTCCCCGAAGGTCCTCTGCCCGGCCCCGATCACCGGCGCGATTGCGTCCCACTGCTGCTGCTTTGAAACGGCGGTCAGCGTGATCTCGTCGACGCGCCCCGCCTCCCTCGCCGCCGCTGCAATTCGGCGACGGAGGGAGGCCAGCGCCGCGGCCGGGCTTTGTTCGCTGGCGCGATGAGATGACGGCATGGCAGGGCGCACAGTTGTGGCGTTTTGCGCGCAAGCTAGGGCCTGTGCGCCGCGGCCGAAAGACATTGCCGCCGATGCTTTTCTTCACTGACCCGGCGCGCACGCCCGATCCGGCGAGAACCGTCGCCAGGCTGCCGCGCGGCGCCGCCGTGGTGTTTCGCGCCTTCGGCGCTTCGGACGCAATCGCGCAAGGCCGCCGCATGAAGGCAGCCGGAGCAGGGCGCGGGGTCATGCTCATTGTCGGCGCCGACCGCACCCTCGCCTCGGCCCTCGGCGCGCAGGGCCTGCACGTGCCGGAGCGTCTTGCGGCCCGCAAGGGCGTGATAGGGGCGGCCCGCCGGCGATTTCTGGTGACCGCGAGTGCGCACGACTGGCCGGCCTTGCTCGTCGCCAAGCGTTCCAAGGTCGACGCCGCCATCGTCGGACCTGTTTTTCCGAGCTCCAGCGCTTCGGCTGGCCGGCCGCTCGGCTCACGCCGGTTGGCAGCCTGGGCTCGCGCCATCCGGCTCCCGGTCTATGCCCTTGGCGGCGTGAACGTCTCTACCACCAAGGGACTAGGCGCCTGCGGGTTGGCTGGAATCGCCGCGGTCGAGTCCCTGACGGTTTGAGGGAGCCTGCGGCGTTAGAACTTGAACGTGGTCTCGAGC
This sequence comes from Caulobacteraceae bacterium, assembly GCA_035946795.1. Lineage (GTDB taxonomy): Bacteria > Pseudomonadota > Alphaproteobacteria > Caulobacterales > Caulobacteraceae > Acaudatibacter. Next base: position 29,185 of record DASYYX010000019.1, read on the forward strand.
CTGACCCGCGGCGCGGCCCCCTGGGGCTGGAACCGGAGGGGCGGCTCTCCGGCGTCGCCATTGCCGAGGCCGACGGCGCCGCCGATGTGCAACCTCGGGGTCACCTTGTAGTAGAGGCCCGGCTCGACGTCCCGCCAAGCTGTCCCGTCCTGTCGCTGCTGCACGCCAAGGCTCAAGCCCCAACGGCCTTTCTGCGGATCCCATTCCAGAATCCGCCGGCCGCTCACTGGGACAGCTGCGGGCGATTGCATTCCAAGGGCCGCCGCGCTGTATCCCGCCTGCTGGGCGCAGGCGACCCCGGCCGCGCTGCTGAGCAGGACGACGCACGCAAGGGCGCAGAAGAATCGTTCGATAGACATTCGACCCTGACTTGCCCCGCGTTGTCGCGGCGCCCCGCATTCGATTAAGTGCCTGCGCACGCCGACGTCAACCTCCTCTCGGGCGCGGATCGGCCTCGCCGGCGCCGTTTGCTGATCGGCTGTGTCCGCGCCGACACGCGTTGCGCCCTGGGCGGGGGAACTCCTATGCTGTAAGGGGCGGTGGCTGCGGGGCGGCACGCCGGCGCCGGGTCACGGCGCCTTGCCATACAGAACAGATCGCGGAGTGATGAAACGAGCCATGAAGCTCTGGATGCGAACCGCCAAGGCGGCTGGCTTGGCGCTCGCATGCGCCGCACTGGCTTCGTGCGCGCACGGCGGCGCCGACAAGAGCCGGGCTGCGGTGGCGACCATCGGCGTCAACGGATACCTCTGGCGCGCGACTCTCGACACGCTGGCCTTCATGCCGCTCGCCTCCGCGGACCCCTATGGCGGCGTGATCATCACTGACTGGTACGCCAACCCCGAGAAGCCCGACGAGCGTTTCAAGGCCACGGTTTACATTCTCGACTCGCGTCTGCGCGCCGACGGCATCAACGTCACCGTCTTCAAACAGACCAGCAATGGTTCTGGCGGATGGGTGGATGCGCCGACTTCGCCGGACACCGCAGCCGACATCGAGAATGCCATCCTGACGCGGGCGCGGCAGTTGCGGCTGTCCAATCTGCGCGGATAGCCGAACGCCTCCCCATGAAACGCTACGATCCTCGGGAGGTCGAGCCCCGGTGGCGCGCGGCGTGGAAGGCGGCGGACGCGTTCCGGGCGGACGCCGGCTCGGACAAGCCGAAGTATTACATGCTGGAGATGTTCCCGTATCCGTCGGGACGTCTGCACGTCGGCCATGCCCGCAACTACGCCATGGGCGACGTAATTGCGCGCTGCAAGCGCGCCCAGGGCTACAATGTCCTCCACCCGATGGGCTGGGACGCCTTCGGGCTGCCGGCGGAGAACGCGGCCGCAGAGCGTGGCGTCGACCCTGCGGTGTGGACCGAAGAGAACATCAGCACCATGCGCGCCGAGCTCGACGGCCTGGGCCTTGGGATAGACTGGTCTCGAGAGATCACCACCTGTGCGCCAGAGTATTACGGGCGGCAGCAGTCGTGGTTTCTCCAGCTGTGGCGACGGGGCCTCGTCTACAGGCGCGACGGTCTCGTGAACTGGGACCCGGTCGACATGACGGTGCTGGCCAACGAGCAGGTCATCGAGGGCCGCGGCTGGCGCTCCGGGGCGCTGATCGAGCGTCGCCGCCGGCCACAGTGGTTCATGCGCATCACCGATTATGCCGAGGAGCTGCTGGCCGGTCTTCGGTCCCTTCCGCGCTGGCCCGACAAGGTCAAGCTGATGCAGGAAAACTGGATCGGCAAGTCCGCCGGCCTGCGCATCACCTTCCCGCTCCGAGGTCGTGATGAGGGTCTCACGGTTTTCACGACGCGGCCCGACACCTTGTTCGGGGCAAGCTTCCTTGCCATCTCGCCCGAGCACCCGCTGGCCGCCGTCGTCGCGGCCACCGATCCGGCGATTGCGGCGTTCATCGCCGAGTGCCGCCGCGGCGGGGTTTCGGAGGCCGAGATCGAACAGGCCGAGAAGAAGGGCGTTGATATCGGGCTGACGGCTGCGCACCCGTTCGACCCTTCGATCGAGTTGCCGGTCTACATCGCCAACTTCGTGCTGCTGGATTACGGCGAAGGCGCGATTTTCGGCTGCCCCGCCCACGACCAGCGCGATCTTGATTTCGCGCGCAAATACGACTTGCCGGTCCGGCCAGTAGTGCTGCCGCCGGGCGCCGACCCGGCCTTGTTTCACGTGGAACAAGAGGCCTGGACCGGGCCCGGAACGCTGATGAATTCCGAGTTTCTCGATGGTCTTCAGGTGGAGACCGCCAAGGAGGCCGCGATCGACCGAGCAAGATCGTTGGGCGCCGGCGAACGCGTCCTCGCCTATCGGCTGCGCGACTGGGGCGTTTCGCGTCAGCGCGGCTGGGGATGCCCGATTCCGATCATTCACTGTCAAGCCTGCGGGCCGGTCGAGGCCAGTCCGCCCGTGTTACTACCGAGGGACCTCGACTTCTCGCGTCCCGGCAACGCCCTCGAGAGGCACCCGACATGGAAGCTCGTCACCTGCCCGGAGTGCGGCGGCAAGGCCGAGCGCGAAACCGACACCCTCGACACGTTCGTTGATTCGGCGTGGTATTTCGCCCGATTTGCTGACCCATGGGCCGCGGAGACCATCGGGCGCGCCGGCGCCGACTATTGGCTCCCGGTCGATCAGTACATCGGCGGGATCGAGCACGCGGTTCTCCATCTCCTCTATTCCCGTTTCGTCACCAAGGCCTTGCGAGATGCTGGCCTGATGGACGTGGACGAGCCGTTCGCTGGCCTGTTTACGCAGGGGATGGTCACCCACGAGACCTATCGCCGGCAGAACGGCGAGTGGCTGGAGCCGTCCGAGGTCACTTTTCGACAGGAGGGCGCCGGGCGTCGCGCCGTGCTCAGGGCCACGGGCGAGCCGGTGATTATCGGCGAAGCCGAGAAGATGTCGAAATCCAAGCGCAATGTGGTCGCGCCGGCCGACATCGCCGGAGTCTATGGTGTCGATGCCGCGCGCCTTTTCGTACTTTCCGATTCGCCGCCGGAGCGCGACGTCCAATGGACCACGGCCGGCGTCGAGGGCGCATCGCGGCTCGTAAATCGAATCTGGGGCGCATTTTCGCAGCCGGCCGCCGGCCCGCCCATCGAAGGCGATCCGGCGAAGGAGGCGCTGGCCTTGCGGCGAAGTTCCCATCGCACCGTGAAGGCTGTCACTGAGGCGATTGAAGCCTTTCGGTTCAACAGCGCCGTGGCGCGCATCCACGAGTTCGTGGCGGTTCTGCGCGGCGCAGGCGAAGCTTCCCATCGTGAACTGGCAGCCGCCCGCCGCGAGGCGCTGAGCATTCTGGCGCGGGTGATAGCTCCCTTCGCGCCCCATTTGGCCGAAGAGTGCTGGAGCAAGCTCGGCGAGGCCGGCCTGGTGGCGCACGCGCCCTGGCCGGAGTTCGATCCGGCGCTCGTGGAGGAGGCAGAGCGGGTCCTTCCGGTGCAGATCAACGGCAAGCGGCGTGGTGAGATCAAAGCGCCGGCCGGCGCCTCTCAGAGTGCGGTGGAGGATATCGTCTTCCGCGATCCGGAAATCGCCCGGCGGTTGGAGGGGCTGACGATCAAGAAGGTCATCGTCGTCCCCGATCGCATCGTCAATCTGGTCGCGGCCTGATGCCGGCGCGAACGACCCTGACCCTGGGCATGCTCGCCGCCGCCCTCGCCGCCGCCGCACCATTGGCGGGCTGCGGGTTCACGCCGCTCTACGCTCGACCAGGGGTGTCCCAGGGGCTATCGGCGATCGAGGTCGTGGCGCCGCGCGGGCGCGTCGGTTACCTGCTGCGAGAAGATCTCGACGACGAATTCGGACGCGACCATGACACCGCGCCAGTTTGGCGTCTGGAAATGGAGCTCGTCCAGACGCGCTCTCCGAGGGGTCTGACGATCGCCGACGTGGCGCAGCGTTACCAGCTGGGCGTGCGTGTCCGTTACAACCTCACCGAGATCGCTACCGGCCGGATCGTCCACTCCGGCGAGGTGGCCTCGCAAGTAAGCTACGACGCCGCCGACCAGCCCTACGCCGGCATAGCCGCGCGCCAGGACAGCCAGCAACGCTCCGCCGCTGATGCAGCGCGCCGCATCAGGCTCGACCTGAGCGCGTGGTTCAACCGGCGCGGCGCCGGCTAGCAGCGCCAACATGCGGCTCAGGCGAGCCGAAGAGATCGAGGCCGCCATTGCGCATCCGCCGACCGGCCTGAGCGCGGCTCTAATCTGCGGACCGGATTCCGGGCTCGTGAGCGAGCGCGCCGACGCTCTTGCCGCAGCCATTGCCAGGGACCCGAATAATCCATTCGATGTCGCGAGGGTGGGGGACGGCTTGTCCGGGGTCGATTCGGATCTGCTCGAGCATGAGCTGACGTCGCTTTCGCTGATGGGGGGCCGTCGACTCGTCCGCCTGCGGTTCCGACCGGATGCTCCGGCGGCCACGGACAGGGCCGCCGCCGCGCTCGAGCGGCATCTGGGCGAGGCGTTCAATCCGGACGCCTTCCTGCTCATCGAAACCGGCCATCTCAGGTCTGGTTCTGGGTTGCTGCGGCTGGCCGAGGCCTCGAAACAGTGTCTGGCGATCGTCTGCTGGGAGCAGGACGCGGGCGAGATTGTGCGCCTCATCCGTCAGCGACTGGCGGAAGACGGGTTACGGATTAGTCCGGAGGCGCTGGACGCCCTGGCCGTGCGTCTTCCTCAGGACCGCGCCCTGGCTCAAAGGGAGTTGGAGCGGCTGATTCTCTTCTTCGGCCCGGGGCTCCCGCGCCCGATCTCGGAACCGGAGCTGGATTCCTTCTGGGGCGCCGAAAGCGACGTTTCCCTTAGCCAAGCGGCCCTGGCGGCTTTTGGTGGCCGGCTCGAGGCGGCGCTGGCGGCGCTACGGAAAGCCGAACGTGCAGGGGAAGGCGGGGTCGCCGCACTCCGGGCGCTGGGAATGCATCTGCTCCGCCTGCGGAGAGTGGGAGCGCTCTCGCGGGCCGGCGCCGATGCCAAGGCGGCTTTGCGCTCCGGCGGCGTGTTCTGGAAGGATGAGGCCGACTTTCGCCGCCAGTTGCGCGCCTGGACCGGCCCGGGACTCGACCGCGCCCAGGCCGAACTCCTGACGGCGGATCGGCAATGCAAACGCCCTGGAGCAGTCGACCACTTGATCGCCCAGAGAGTCACCTTGGCGATCGCGGCGCGGGCGCGACGACTGGGTCTCTGAGGGCCGCCGTTCCGACCGCTCAAGCCGCCCGCGTCAGACGCCGACAGAGGTCATCGAGCTGCTCGAGCGTGGCATAGTCGATCCGTAGCTGGCCGCCGGCGCCCGCGTGGCGGATTTCGACCCTCAGCCCGAGCATATCTCCGAGGCTCGTCTCCAGGTCGCGGGTGTCCGGATCCCTTGCCGACGCCTCAGGCGCCCCACGACCGGTGGAGCCGCGGCGCATCCGCCGGGCCAGCGCCTCCGTCTGACGAACGTTCAGCCCCGTGGTAACGACGTGCGCCGCCGCCTTGACAGGGTCGTCCAGCTCGAGGAGCGCCCGCGCGTGCCCCGACGTGAGACGGCCCGCTTCGAGGTCCGCCTGGATGCTGGGGGGGAGTCGCAGCAGGCGCATGGTATTGGCGATGTGGCTGCGGCTCTTGCCGACCGCGCGGGCGATCGATTCCTGGGAGCGCGCGAAATCTCGCGCCAGCGCTGCATAGGCGCGCGCCTCTTCGAGGGGGTTGAGGTCTGCGCGCTGAACATTCTCTACCAATGCGATTTCCATCGCCTGCTCATCACTCAGCGCCCGGACGATCGCCGGAATTGACGTTCGCCCCGCCTTTTGCGCCGCCCGCCACCGCCGCTCCCCGGCAACGATTTGGAATCGTCCCGAGGCGCCGGGTCGAACCAGGATGGGTTGGATCACGCCCTTGTCCCGTATCGAGGTGGCGAGGGCTTCAAGTTCGCCTTCGGGAAAGCTCGAGCGCGGCTGCGCCGGGTTTGGGTCGACATGCTCAATTGCCACCTCGGTCACGCCCGGCGCGCCCTCGCCGGCCGCGCGGCCGACTTCGAAACCACCGGCTTCGTCCAAGAGGGCCGCCAACCCTCGGCCCAGGCCCCGCCGCACCTCCGCCATCGTCCGCTCCTCGCCCTATCTTGCGCACGCCGGTTCGGCGTTCCGGGCCATCCGCTCCCGCTGCAACAGTTCGCGAGCGAGGCGCAGGTAGGCCTGACTGCCCGCGCAATTCAGGTCATAGATCAGAGCTGGCTTGCCAAAAGACGGCGCCTCGGAGAGCCTGACGTTTCGCGGCACGATCGTCTGGTAGACGGCATCGCCAAGATGGCTGCGGACATCGCTGGCCACCTGCTCAGAGAGCCGGTTGCGGCGATCGTGCATCGTAAGCACCACGCCCTGGAGAGCGAGCCCCGGATTCAGGTGCGAGCGCACCCGCTCGATCGTCCGCAGCAGATGGCTGAGCCCCTCAAGGGCGAAGAACTCGCACTGAAGCGGCACCAGCACCGCGTCGGCGGCGCACAATGCGTTGATAGTCAGCAGGCTGAGCGCCGGCGGGCAATCTATGAGAACCTCGCTGTAGTCCGACCGCGAGGTCAGGGCCCCGATCGCATCGCGCAGCCTCAGGGCGCGCCGGGCGGCAGGCCCGAGTTCGAGCTCTACCCCCGCAAGGTCCGGATGCGCGGGCGCGAGGTCGAGCCCCGGCACGGCCGTAGCCAACGCCGCATCGGCCAGGGGCGCGGCGTTCATGAGCACATCGTAGAGCGTTACCTTACGCGCTTCTGGGGCGACCCCGAGCCCGGTGGAGGCGTTGCCCTGAGGGTCGGCGTCGAGCAGCAGCACCCGTCTTCCGATCGCCGCCAGGGCGGTGCCGAGGTTGATCGCGGTGGTCGTTTTCCCGACCCCGCCCTTCTGGTTGGCGATCGCCAGGACCCGCCGCCGTCTAGAGCGCATCGGGGGCGCCCTCAATCTCGATGATCACGCCGCGCGAATCGCTGAGGCTCTGGTGGGCCCGGCTTCTGAAACGCCAGCGACGACCCGCTTCGCGCAGCTCTTCGTGGGCCCTGGCGCCCTTGAGAAAGAGCCCGCGAGCGCCCCGGGCAAGGTACGGGCGGACGATGGGTAACAGGCGAGAGAGCGGCGCGCAGGCCCTGGCGGTGACCACCTCGACGCTCAAGTCCAGCGTCTCCGCGCGAGCATGCTCCACCAGCGCCGGAAGATGAAGCTCGCATACGACCGAACGCAGGAAGGCGCATTTTTTCTCGACGCTTTCGATCAGGTGGATGCGGGCGCCCGGCGCGTCCTTGAGAAGGATGGCGAGCACGATCCCGGGAAGGCCGTTTCCGGCGCCGACATCGGCCCAGGTCCGCGCCGCCGGGGCCAACAGAGTGAGTTGCGCACAGTCGAGAACGTGCCTGGACCAGAAGTTGTCCATGGCGCTGGCGCCGGCCAGATTGAAAAACGCGTTGCCGCGCGCCAACAGGCCCCGGTAACGGTCCAACTCCGGCCGGGCAGCCTCGAGCGCGCGGGACAGGGCTTCCCTGCCGAGGCCCTCATGCGGCGCGGTCGACGCGTCGGACATGCGCCAGAAGCGCCGTGAGGGCGCCGGGAGTGATGCCTTCGATACGCGCGGCCTGCCCCAGGGTCGCTGGGCGCACCAATGAAAGTCTCTCGCGGGCTTCGTGCGATAGGGCGCCTACCGAGCCGTAGTCGAGGTCGGCAGGGATCGGGAGCGCTTCGTCGCGGCGGAAAAGCGCGATGTCCGAGGCTTGCCGTTCCAGGTACCCCAGATAGACGGCGTCGGCTTCCAGGCGTTCGCGCGCGAACGCCGGCCAGCGCTGGATCTGCGGCCAGATGGGGGCAAGCTGCTCGAAGCTCACGCCGGGATAGGAGAGTAGTCGCGGCAAAGTGCGGCGCCGGCCGTCCCCTCTCACCGGTAGGCCCGCGGCGACCGCCTGCGCGGATGTGAGGGACAACCGCTCCGCCTCGCGGCGGACCCGCTCGATATGCTCGAGCTTCTTGGCGCAGGCGCCGGCGCGCCGCGCGCCGACGCATCCCAGCCGCACCCCCCGCGCCGTGAGCCGCTGGTCGGCATTGTCCGCACGCAAGGTCAGGCGATACTCGGCGCGACTCGTGAACATCCGATAGGGTTCGCTGACCCCACGCGTGACCAGGTCATCCACGAGCACCCCCAGATAGCTTTCGTCGCGGCCGAAGACGGCCGGATCGTCGCCGGCGGCCACCCGGGCGGCGTTGAGGCCGGCGAGGAGCCCTTGAGCCGCGGCTTCCTCGTAGCCGGTCGTGCCGTTTATCTGGCCGGCGAGGAAAAGGCCCGGCAAGCGCTTGACCGCGAGGCTGGCGTCGAGCTCCCGCGGGTCGACGAAATCATATTCGATGGCGTAGCCGTGACGAAGGATCTGCACCTCCTCCAGCCCGGGGATGGTGCGTACGAAAGCCTCCTGGGTCTGCGCCGAGACGGAGGTCGAGATGCCGTTCGGATAGACGGTGTGGTCGTGAAGGCCCTCGGGCTCGAGGAAGATCTGATGCCGGTCCCGGTCGCCGAAGCGCACAACCTTGTCCTCGATCGACGGGCAATACCGGGGGCCGGCCCCTTGGATCCGGCCCCCGTAGACAGCCGATTCCGAGATCCGCTCCCGAATAATGGCGTGCGTGGCCGGGGTGGTGGCGGTGATGGCGCACGAGACTTGCGGCGTGCGGATCTCCCGGGTCATGAACGAAAACGGCGTCGGCGGCTGATCGCCTTCCTGGACATCCAGGCCTTCCAACCGAATGGTGCGGCCGTCCAGCCGCGGCGGCGTGCCGGTCTTCAGGCGCCCGATCCGCAGGCCTAGCCCGTAGAGCCGATCGGCCAACTTCACAGCCGGCGCCTCGCCGATCCTTCCCGCGGGCGTGCGCTCGTCGCCGCGATGGATGATTCCCTTCAAAAAGGTCCCGGTGGTGAGGACCACCGCGCCGGCGCGATAGTCTTGGCCGCTCGCGCCCCTGACGCCCACCACCCTGCCGGCCCGCACGATGATATCGTCGACCGACTCGGCGATGAGGTCGAGCCCCGCCTGACCCTCCAGCGCCGCGCGCATGCCTTGCCGATAGAGCTTACGATCGATCTGGGCGCGAGGGCCACGCACGGCGGGGCCGCGCGATCGATTGAGAACACGGAACTGGATTCCCGCCTCGTCGGCGATGCGCCCCATGAGCCCGTCGAGCGCGTCGACCTCGCGCACCAGATGGCCCTTGCCCAGTCCGCCGATGGCCGGGTTGCACGACATCTCGCCGACCGTGTCGAGGCGGTGCGTCAGTAGCAGGGTGTGGGCGCCAAAGCGGGCGGCCGCGGCGGCCGCTTCGCAACCGGCGTGCCCGGCCCCTATCACGATGACGTCCCAGGAATGGCGCTGGGTGATCATGGCGCCAGCCTACCCTTTCTCGCCGACTCTGATCCAGCGCCTTCCCGGGAGCCCGGCCCGCCGGGTTTCACGTGAAACATCACTTGCCGATGCAGAATGTCGCGAAGATCTCGTCCAGTACGTCTTCGGCGCCGATTCGCCCGGTCACCCGGCTCAGCGCCCTGGCTGCCAGTCGCACGTCTTCGGCAGCCAGTTCCGGCGCGCCCAGTCGTGCGCCGGCGCGTGAAAGGTGTTCCTTGGCCTCGACCAGAATCCGACGGTGTCGCTGGCGGGTCACCAGAGGGACGTCCGTGCCGCCAACATCATTCTGAATCCTCGCCCCAAGGGCGCATCGAACCTGATCTACGGCGCTGTTGCCCGGGGCGGTCAGGGACACGCTGGAGACCTGGGCCCCGACTTCGCGCGCGTGGGCGGCGGCGGAGGACGCGTCGGCGCCTTGGGTGAGATCCGCCTTGTTCAGCAGGCAGAAGTCCCCCTCCCGCAGCATGTCCGCGGCCGCCCGCCAACGACTGCCGGAGGCGGCGCTGTCCACTACCCACAGCCGAAGCTCGGCCTCGCCGGCCCAGCCGCGGGCGCGGCGGACTCCCTCGGCCTCCACCACACCGCGCGCCCGCCGCAGGCCGGCCATGTCTGCCAGAATGGCGCGGTACGCCCCTAGGCGGAGCGTCGCCTCGATAATGTCACGGGTGGCGCCGGCCTGCGGCGTCACGATGGCCGCATCGCGCTCGAGCAGCGCATTGAAGAGCGAGCTCTTGCCGGCGTTCGGAGCGCCGATGATCGCGATCCGGTACCCTTCCCTGATCCGCTCCCCGCGGCCGGCGCCGGCCAGCGCCGCCTCGACTTGCTCCAGGACCGCGCCCAGCGGCGCCGCGGCCGAGCTCGCCGTGTCTGTCGGAATGTCCTCGTCAGCGAAATCGATCGCCGCCTCGAGTTGGGCAAGCGCGGTCGTGAGTTGAGCCCGCCAGCCTTCATAACGGCGCCCGATCGACCCCTGCAGTTGCCGCAGCGCTTGCGCCTGTTGGGCGCGCGTCTCGGCATCGACGAGATCGGCGATCGCTTCGGCCTGGTCGAGCCCGAGCTTACCGTTTTGGAAGGCGCGGCGCGTCAGCTCTCCCGGTTCGGCGGCCCGGATCCCCAGACCGGCGAGCGCCGCCACAGCCGCCTCGATGACCCCCGGGCCGCCGTGCACATGCAGCTCGGCCATATCCTCGCCGGTGTAGCTGCTCGGACCCGGGAAACGTATGACCAGGGCCTGGTCAATAGGCGCGCCGGCGCCGTCCTTGATCAGGCGGACGCTGGCGCGGCGGGCCCGTAGATCACCCGCGCCGAGCGCGTGCAGCGCTCGCCCCGAATCGGGGCCGCTGATCCGGATGACGGCGATGGCGGCGCGCCCGGGCGCTGTGGCCAGGGCGTAGACCGTGTCGGTCATCCGCCCCTGGCGGCCGTCCCCACGGCGGAGGTCATGAGCTTCAGGAACTGCTCGGAAGCCTGACCGCCGAACGCCATCCACGCCTTCATGAGCTCGTCAGGGGCGGTCGCCGCGAGATTGGCCTCGAGTTTTGCTTTCAATTCGTTAGTGAGCCGCTCGTTCAGCGCGCTTACGTCAGGCAGGCCCAGAAACGCCCGCGCTTCGGCCGGCGTGCAATCGACTTCCAGGCTCACCTTCATGAACGCACCCTCGGTTGCCAACCCTGCAGCAACACCTGCGGGCTCACGTATTCATCGACTGGAAGAAGTCGGCGTTGTTCTTCGAGCCCTTGAGTTTGTCCAGCAGGAACTCGATCGCGTCCTGCGGACCCATGGGCGAGAGAATGCGGCGCAGTACGAATGTCTTCTGCAACTGTTCCCTGGGCGTGATGAGCTCTTCCTTGCGCGTACCCGACTTCAGGATGTCGATTGCCGGGAAGATGCGCTTGTCGGCTACCTTGCGGTCGAGCACGATTTCCGAATTGCCGGTGCCCTTGAACTCCTCGAAGATCACCTCGTCCATCCGGCTTCCGGTGTCGATCAGCGCGGTCGAGATGATGGTCAGGGATCCGCCTTCCTCGATGTTGCGGGCGGCGCCGAAGAATCGCTTCGGCCGCTGGAGGGCGTTGGCGTCGACGCCTCCGGTGAGCACCTTCCCCGATGAGGGGACGACGGTGTTGTAGGCCCGGCCCAGGCGCGTGATGTTGTCCAGAAGGATGACGACGTCGCGCTTGTGCTCGACCAGGCGCTTCGCTTTCTCGATCACCATCTCGGCCACCTGGACGTGGCGCGTCGCCGGTTCGTCGAATGTCGAGGAGATCACCTCGCCCCGAACGGTGCGCTGCATGTCGGTGACCTCCTCCGGGCGCTCGTCCACGAGGAGCACGATCAAGTAGCACTCGGGGTGATTGGCCGCGATCGACTTGGCGATGTTCTGCATCATGATCGTCTTGCCGACGCGTGGCGGGGCGACGATCAGGCAGCGTTGGCCTTTGCCGAGCGGCGAGACGATGTCGATCACCCGACCCGTCCGGTCCTTGATCGTGGGATCGTCGATCTCCATGGTCAGCCGTTCGTCCGGATAGAGCGGCGTCAGATTGTCGAAGTGGATCTTGTGGCGGACGTTTTCCGGTGTCTCGAAATTGATCTGATCGGCCTTGGTGAGGGCGAAATAGCGCTCACCCTCTCTCGGCGCTCGGATGCCGCCGTCCACGGTGTCGCCGGTCCGTAAGCCGAATCTCCTGATCTGCGACGGGCTCACATAGATATCGTCCGGTCCTGGCAGGTAGTTTGCCTCCGGACTGCGCAAAAAGCCGAACCCGTCTTGCAGCACTTCGAGTGTTCCAGACCCGAATATCTCGACCCCTTCCTCAGCTGAAGTCTTTAGGATCGCGAACATCATGTCTTGCTTCAGCATCGCGCTGGCGTTCTCGATATCGAGTTGCTCGGCGAAGGCCAGCAAGTCCGCCGGCGACTTCTCCTTCAACTCCTGCAGCGACATGCGCGTGAGGCCTAGAGCCAGGATCGCCTTCCTGGCCTCACTCGGCTCGGCGGCGCCTGCCTCGGCTTCCTCGGGAAGCGGCGTCTCGTCGGCGACGCCCTGAGCTGGAGCCTCGATGTCGGTGGTGTCTGACATGTTCAGAAAAGCTTTCGTTGGAAGGGGGTGGCGGCGCCGGTGTGGGCGGTGTTCGCCCTTCTTGGCTCACAGCGCCGGCTCGCGACGGCTCAAGGCGAGGTCAACATCCCACGCGGCCTTTCACGGGTCGGCGAGATCACGTATCGGCAGGAGAATAGCGCCCTGATCCGGGTCGCCGTTCCCACGGGACCACACGTTGGCGCCCTGGTCAAGGGCTCACGAGCCGCTGAACTTGGTGGTGACCGCCAGAACCATGATGGCGATCACCAGAAATGTCGCCTCATTAGAAACTCGCCAGAAGCGCTCGCTCCGTTCGCGGCGGCCGGCCGCCAGCGTCTTCCTGGCCTTTCCCAAATAGTGATGCCACCAGATGAGCGCAATCGCGCCAGTAAGCTTGGTCAGCATCCAGCCGGACAGCAGAAACCGCCACCCAAGCCTGTGAGCGCCGTCGTACCAGGCGAGCGTCCCACCCATGATCACAACCGCGATCATGGCGGGGTTCATGATCATGCGAAACAGCCGCCGCTCCATCTCCTGAAACGTGTGGTCGAGCTCGGAGCCGACGGGCGCCGCCGTATGGTAGACGAAGAGCCGGGGCAGGTAGAGCAGCCCCGCCGTCCACGCGATCACCGCGATGATGTGCAGCCCAACGAGCAGGTTGTAGGTCAAGCCGAGCGCTCCTCAGACAAGAGCCCGGTCTGTCCCACGGCGCCAACACCTTGCGAATACCGGCGGGCAGGCGACCCCATCCGGCCCGACGCCCGGACGCCCGAGCGCGCCCTCAACAGCGTTTGCCATGGCGTCAATCAGCGCTGGGTGATCTCCTGCTGTCGCGCAGCGGAGGAAAACCGGGACGCGCGCCCTCTCTGCGATTCGCCGATAATCCCGGTCCAGCTCGACGAGCGTCTCGACGTGCTCGGACACGAACGACACCGGGTCTATGATAACGCCGATGCGGTCGTCGCCGGCCCTCACGAGCTCCTGGGCGGTGCTCGGGCCAAGCCAGGGCATCGGGCCCACCTTGCTCTGGTAGCAGACTCGCCAGGCCCACGCGCCGGGAAGACGCGCCGCTATTTCCGCGCAGGTCTGCTCGATCTGCCATTGATAGGGATCACCGGCGCGAACCAGGCTTGTCGGCAACCCGTGAGCGGAAAATAGGAGCCTTACAGTAGGCCTGCCCGCAGCTTCCCACGTGGTCAGGATACGCTCGACATGCGCCGCCACGAGGCCAGATGCCGCTGGCCAGCAACAGACACCATGAATCGCGGCATGGCCCCTATAGATCTCGTTCCAAGCGTCCAGGGACGAGCCGGACGTGGCGCGCGAAAACTGCGGATAGAGCGGCAGCAACACGACCTTGCCCGGGTCGAACGCGGTCACCTCGGCCGCCGCCGCTTCCGTCATCGGTCTCCAATAACGCATAGCGACGAAGGTTCTCACCACCGCCGGGGCAAGGCGCTCTTCGAGCCGCCGCTCCAGGGCCTCGGCCTGCGCTCGTGTCTGACGAAGCAGCGGCGAGCCGCCGCCCATGTGGGCGTAGTTTCTCCGCGCCGCTGACGCACGCGTCCTGGCGATGGCGCGGGCGAGCCATGGCCTAACCACCGCCGGAGCACCGATGATCTCCGGGTCGGAGAACAAGTTCTCCAGGAACGGCCTGACGGCCGCCAAGCTATCGGGTCCGCCCAGATTGAACAGGACCACGGCGACTCGAGCCTCCGTGCTCATGCCGCCTTCACGCGCGCCACGACCTGGGCAATGTGATCGAGCGGGGTGTCCGGAAGCACCCCATGGCCGAGATTGAAGACGTACGGGCCGCCACCCCACTGGGCCAGCAACTCCCCCACCCGTCTGTCCAGGAGTTTGCCTCCCGCACGCAAAAGCAGTGGATCCAGATTTCCCTGTATGGCCAAGCGTTCCTGCAGTTTGAGCCCCATCCGCGCCGTTGCCTGGACGTCGAGACCGACGCCCTGGACTCCGGATCGTCGGCCATATTCCAGCACCGAGGCGCCCGCGCCGCGCGGAAATCCGATCACGGGCGTCGTCAAGCCGAGTTCCTGCAGCCTTAGGAGAATCCGGCTATGGGGCCGGATCACCAGTCGCTCGAATACGTCCTCGGCCAGCTGCTCGGCCCATGACTCGAAAATCTGCAGGACCTGGGCACCGGCGTCGGCCTGCATCGCCAGGTACAGGGCGGTAGCCTCGGTAAGGATGTCGACGAGCCGGTCCACAAACTCGGGCTGCTCAATCGCCAGCGCCCGCGCGTGCGAACGATCGCTGCTGCGCCCTTCGAGCATATAGGTCGCCACCGTCCACGGGCCTCCGGCAAAACCAATGACGGTTTTGCTTTCGTGGAGACAGCCGCGCACCCGTCGAATTGTCTCTCCGACCGGTGACAGTCGAACCGCGACAGCCGCAACGGCAGCTTCGAGTTGCGCCAAGTCGGGCAGCGGCCCCAACCGCGGACCCTCGCCCGCTTCGAACCAGACCTTCTGACCAAGAGCCGCCGGCGTCAGCAGGATGTCGGCGAATATGATCGCCGCGTCGAAGTCAAATCTGCGCACGGGCTGCAGGCTCGCTTCGCTCGCCATCTCCGGATCGAGACAGAAGCTGATGAAATCCTTCGCCCGCGATCGAAGCTCTCGGTATTCCGGCAGCGCCCGCCCCGCTTGGCGCATGAACCAAACGGGCGTTGGCTGGACAACCGCGCCCCGAAGCACCCGCACAATGGAAGGCTCCTTGGCCGCCAGCAACGGTTCCATGCCTGCTGATTTTTCGCGAGGTCCCCTCGTTCAAGAACCACTATCAGAGTCTCAAAGAGGAATCTTAAGAGAGGAGATAGTAGGGCCGCAGAATCCCGCGGATATCGTGGCCCGAGAGGCATGGCCGCGGCTTTGTCCCACAACAAGCGCAAGGGTGGAGGGACCGTCGGCACGAATCGTGAGAAGCGGGGAAAACTCGGACCCTTTATGGTGGCCTCTCCAAAGGGCGGGCGTCCACCTTTCAGTGGCGACGCTGTGGACGGGCAGGGGTCATCCCCTCAAGTGATAAAATCACCGATTTGGAAGACGCGGATGTGGGCGATCGGCAGCTCAGGGCCACGACCGCCCCGCCAGAGCCAGTCGGGCTGGCTGCGCGCTCTGGTTTCGCGCCGCAGATTGCGGTCTTTTCCTGCCGCTATCCACAGCAAACGCCGGGAGACCAAGATTGAGCCCCTCACCACGCCTGGCGACTTATTTCCACGTGCATCTGGTCTCCGATTCCACGGGGGAGACACTGAACGCCATGGCGCGCGCGGTCTGCGCGCGATTCCACAATGTCCTGCCCATCGAGCACATCTATGCTCTGGTGCGCTCGCAACGGCAGTTGGAGCGGGCGTTGGGCGAGATCGCGGATGCGCCGGGCGTGGTTCTGCACACCATCGTCGACAACGCCTTGCGCACCAGGTTGGAAGCGGGCTGCCGGGAACTGGACATGGCCTGCATCGCAGCTCTGGACCCGCTGGTCTCGGCGATGTCGAGGTACCTGGGCGCCCATGCCCTGCCGCGGGTGGGAGCGCAGTACGCCCTCGACACCGACTACTTCAACCGCATGGAGGCGCTTTCTTATGCGCTCAGCCACGACGATGGTCAGGGCAGGGGCGATCTGAACGGCGCCGATGTTGTGCTGGTCGGGGTGTCCCGGACTTCCAAGACACCGACGTGTATCTACCTTGCCCATCGCGGCGTGCGCGCCGCCAACGTTCCGCTGGTGCCGCCGATAACCACGCCGCCGCAGCTGGCCGGGCGCTCGCATCCTCAGGTTGTCGCCCTGACCATCTCTCCAGACCGCCTCATCCAGATTCGCAGGCAACGGCTGCGCAGCCTCAACGAAGATCGCGAGAGCGATTATGTCGACCTGGATCGTGTCAGGGCCGAGATCGTCGAGGCGAAACGGCTGTTCGTGCGCCATGAGTGGCCGACGATCGACGTCACGCGCAGGAGTGTCGAGGAAACGGCGGCCGCTGTGATCAACATCCTTTCGGGAGGCCGGGGCCAAGTCGAGGTCCTGGGCTGAGGGTGGGTCCCGGGGCGGCGAAATCAGTGGCCCTGACCGGCCGGCGCATCAGTGG
The DNA here is from genome assembly GCA_035946795.1 of Caulobacteraceae bacterium. GTDB lineage: Bacteria > Pseudomonadota > Alphaproteobacteria > Caulobacterales > Caulobacteraceae > Acaudatibacter. Next base: position 45,788 of record DASYYX010000019.1, read on the forward strand.
CGCGACCAGGGTGCTGGGTGTCGCCGGCCAGCCGGTCGCGCATTCGTTGAGCCCAGTGATCTTCAACGCCTGGATCGAGGCGGCCGCGCTGGATGCAGTTTATGTCGCCTTCCCGGTGGACGCGGACAGCCTGGGCCGCTTCGTCGATGGGATGCGCGGCGGCGCCATGATGGCGCTCAACGTGACCGCGCCATGCAAGCAAGAAGCCCTCCGTCTAGCCGATCGCGCCACCGCCAGAGCGCATCGCGCGGGCTCGTGCAACTTGCTGATCTTCGCGGGTGACGGTGTGGTCAGCGCCGACACCACCGACGGCGAAGGATTGCTTGCGGCCCTGTCTGAGCAGGCGCCGGCGCTCGACCTGGCGAGCGGTCCCACGGTCGTCCTTGGCGCAGGAGGCGCAGCCCGCGCCGCCGCCGCCGCCATCCTCGACGCCGGCTCGCCGGGGGTGCGGATAGTCAATCGGACTGCAGTGCGCGGACGGGTCCTTGCCGATGATTTGGGGCCGCGAGCGCGAGCCTTCGGCCTGGGTCAGCTTTCGAACGCTCTCGGGGGGGCGGCGCTGGTCGTGAAGGCCACCCCTGAAAGCGAGGCGGAGCCGCAGTGGGAGCGCCTGGCGAGGGGCGCGGTCGCCGTGGATATGGTGTACCGGCCGCTGCGGACCCGATTTCTCGAGTCGGCGGCCCGGCACGGAGTGGCGACGGTCGATGGGCTAGCCATGCTCATCGGCCAGGCGCGGCCGAGCTTCGCCGCCATCTTCGGGCGCGAGCCGCCGGGCCTGGATGTCCGCGCGGTGGCGCTGGCGGCGGCTGCCCGGACATGATCCTGGTGGCGCTCACCGGCTCGATCGGCATGGGCAAGAGCGCCACCGCGGCGCTCTTTGCCGAAGCGGGGGCCGCGGTCTACGACGCCGACGCCGAGGTCCACAGGTTGTACGCTAAAGGTGGGGCGGCCGTCGCGCCGGTGGAGGCGGCCTTCCCGGGCGTGACTGTTGCCGGGGCCATCGACCGAGCGCGCCTCTCAGGGGAAGTGCTCGGCGACCGCGACCGGCTGCACAAGCTCAATGGCATCGTCTGGCCGCTGCTTCGCAGCAGCCGGGAGGCGTTTCTCGAGCGCGCCCGCGCCAGCGGCGCGGTAGTGGCTGTGCTCGATATCCCCTTGTTGTTCGAGACCGGCGGCGACAAGGCGTTTGACGCGGTGGTTGTGGTCTCGGCGCCGCCGGAGGTTCAGCGGCAACGGGTGCTCGCCCGGGAGGGAATGACCCCGGGCAAGCTCGCGGCGATCCTGGCCGAGCAAACGCCGGACGAACAGAAGCGCGCGCGGGCCGATTTCGTGATCGATACGAGCCGCGGTGTCGCGGATGCCCGCGGTCAGGTCGCCGAGGTGATGAAGCGCTTGCGGGTCCGGGCCGAACAGGCGCAAGCCCAGGCTCGATGACTCGCGAGATCGTAATCGATACCGAGACTACCGGGCTCGACCCGAGAGAGGGTCATCGACTGGTCGAGCTTGCAGCGGTCGAGATCGAAGATTTTGCGCCCAGCGGCCGGAGTTTCCATCGCTACGTCAACCCCCAGCGCCCGATCGACCGGGAGGCGCAGAAGGTGCACGGCCTCACCGCGGAATTCCTGGCGGGCAAGCCGACATTCAGCGAGCCCGATGTCGCCGATGCGCTGCTCGCCTTCGTCGGCGATGCGCAACTTGTTGCGCACAACGCCGCTTTCGATCGCGCCTTCATCGAGCACGAGTTGGCGCGCGCCGGTCGGCCAGCCCCGACGGCTGACCGCTGGATCGACAGCCTGGAGCTCGCCCAGAGGCGCTTTCCCGGAATGTACAATTCACTCGATGCGCTCTGTAAGCGGTTTCGGATTTCGCTGGCGCAAAGAGGGAAACACGGAGCTCTGATCGACGCCCAACTGCTGGCGCGGGTGTACATCGAGCTGAAGGGGGGGCGGGAGCGGGCGCTCGATCTCGACGCTCTTGGCGAATCGGTCACGAGGCCCGCGGCCGTTCTTCAGAACCATGGCGCGCGCCCAAGAGCGCTTCCGCCACGCCTCACCCCGGCGGAGGCGGCGGCGCACGCCGCGCTCATTCGGGAACTAGGTCCGGCGGCTCTTTGGCTCAGGACCGCCTAGCCCGCTGGGCGCAGATCAGGCGGTGCCTGCCGTCGGTTGGTTCTTTCGTGCAGCGTAAATGCCGGCAAAGTCTATCGGCTCGAGCATGAACGGGGGAAACCCGCCGTCCCCCGTGACGTCAGAGACGATGCGGCGGGCGAACGGGAACAGGTACCGGGGGCACTCGATCATCAACACCGGTTCGAGATCGGCCTGAGGCACCCCCACAACCTGGAACAATCCGGCGTAGACGAGCTCGACATGGAAGATGGTTTCAGGTTCGCGTACGGCTCGGGCGTTGAGCTTCAATTCGACCTCGAACAGCTCGTCTTCCCGGCGCCGGACATTGAGCTCGACCCCGAGGTCGATCTGCGGGGGCGCCGGGCCGCCGCGCAGGGATTCGGGGGCGTGCGGACTTTCGAAGGAGAGGTCGCGGACATACTGAGCAAGGATGCGCAGCCCGGGCGGGGCCGCTTCCCCGCCTGCCGCGTCCGGCTGGCCGTCTGCCGTTTCGGTCATGGCCGGCGATTATCCGTGTTGGGCCAAGGCGACGGGCCGTAGCCGTCGGGGCCGGCTCGCTATCATGAGGGCGCCGGGGGCGCAACGCGTGGGCGCTGACGGAACCGACGGCGGCGCCTATATTGAAAGGCTCGGCGCATCGGCGGACGGGTGCTCGATTTGCAGGTGCTAGAACTCATCATCTTGGCGGCCCTGGCTGCCGTCGTCCTGTTCCAGCTCTACGCCGTGTTGGGGCGTAGGGTGGGACGTGGCCCGGCAGATGTCCGCTCCGGACCTCCGGGACTGCAGGATGTGGACGCCCGACAGCCCGTCACCGGGGCCGAGCAGTCGGGGCCGCTGAGTGGCTTGGCGGCGATACGGGCGAGGGACCCGGGTTTCGACGTCGGTCATTTTCTTCAGGGGGCCCGGCAGGCTTACCAGATGATCGTCAAAGCGTTCGCCTCCGGCGACCGGGAAACCTTGCGCCCATTGCTGTCGACTCAGGTCATGGAGGGCTTCGAGGCTGCGATCAGGCAGCGGGAGAGCGAGGGGCGCACCGAATCTGTCGACTTCCTCCAGGCGCCGCGAGCCGATTTCGAGGGCGTCGACCTGAGCGGGGACATCGCCAAGGCGTCGGTCCGGTTTCTGGCGGAGCTGCGCAACCGCATTGCCGGACCTGAAGGCGAGGAGGTCGACGAACGCAGAACCGCCGAGATCTGGACCTTCGAGCGCAACCTGAAGAGCCGCAACCCCAACTGGACATTGGTGCACGTGGACGCAGCGGAGGCCTGATGCGACGGCCTCGGGGGGCAGTCCTCGCCATAGCGATGGCCGTAGGATTGCCATGGGCTTGCGCGAGCCCGCGTATTGCGGCCCCGGCCGCGCCCGTGGGCCCGCCACCAGCAGCGGCGTTGTCGAGCGGGCGACCGATACCGCTGCAGGCGCTGCCGGGCTGGGAGGAGGAAGACCATCGCGCCGCGTTCGCAGCCCTGATGGCTGCTTGCGAGCTGGGTCGAGATCCGGGCTTGTCCGACGTCTGTGACCTCGCCCGCCGAATCGATCCGCCCGACGAGGCGACGGCGCGCGGCTTCCTCGAGCGGTGGCTGGTGGCGCTTCCCGTTCCCGGACCGGGACTGCTGACGGCCTACTTCTCGCCAGTGTTCGCGGCGGCGCGAGTCCCTGGCGGCGATTTCACCGCGCCCGTGCGCTCGCCGCCAGACCGCAATAAGGCCGCCGCGCAACTTGATCGCGCCAGCATCGAAGCCAGCGCCGCGCCGCACGCCTTGGCGTGGATGCGTCCCGAGGACCTGTTTTTCCTGCAAATCCAGGGGTCCGGTATCCTCGTGTTCAGCGACGGCGGGTGGGCCCAAGCGCGGTTCGCCGGCAGTAACGGGGCGCCTTACGTAGCTATCGGCGCGGCCATGCGCAGCGAAGGTCTGCTGGCGCCCGGGGCCGCGTCAGCCTCGGACATTCACCGTTGGCTGGCCGATCACCGCGGGCCGGAGGCCGACCGCATCATGGATCTGGATCCGCGCTACGTCTATTTCCGGCTGACCCTTGGGGATGCTGCTCCGATCGGCTCGGCCGGGGCGCCATTGCTCTCTGGCCGAAGCCTCGCGGTCGATACGCAGTTCCACCCTTTGGGCGAGCTCTTCTGGATCGATGCTGACGGTACGGAAGCGGAGTACCGGCGTGTGGTGGTCGCGCTAGACACCGGCGGCGCCATTCGCGGGCCGAGCCGCGCCGATCTCTATCTTGGACGCGGCGCGCAAGCCGGCGTCATCGCGGGTCGTGTGCGCGCGGATCTGCGGCTTTATCAGCTGGCGCCGGCTGATGCGACGCCCTGACGAAGAAGGCGAAAGTCTGTGGCGGGCGGTCACGGCTACGGTGCGGCCCCTTCCAGGCCGTCGGCCGCCCGAGCCGGCGTCGCTCTCCGGCCCCCTCATCACCAAGACCCCCCAGCTGGCGATGACGCTGCTGCGGCGCGCGCAGTCGCGCGCCGGGCCGGCAGCGAAAGCCATTGAACCGGTCCGGCGCCGACGGCTCGAAAGGGGGCGGGACGTCATCGGCGCCCGCATCGATCTCCATGGCCTTGGCCAGGACGAGGCGAAAGCGGCGCTGAGGCGCTTCATCGCCCGTTCGCACCACGCCGGAGTCCGCTCTCTCCTCGTGATCACCGGCAAGGGCGCGCTTGGCGATGGCGTCCTGCGGCGGCGCGTGCCCGAGTGGCTGGCGGAGCCGCCGCTCGTCAGCGTCGTGGCGGGATTGTCGCACGCGCACCAGCGGCACGGTGGTCAGGGCGCTCTGTACGTGGCGCTCAAGCGGACGCCCCCCGGCTAGACTAAGACTAGCGCTTGCGCGCGCCCTTGCGCGCCGTCTTTTCCGTCAGACCTGACCGCCCCTCGCGCGCCTCCAGGGCCGCCGCCACCTCGTCGAGCGAAACTTCGTTCGCCCTGAGCACCACCAGCCAGTGGTAAAGCAGATCGGCGCTCTCGGAGACCAGCGACGGCTTCTCGCGCCTGACTGCGGCCAGCGACGTCTCCAGGGCCTCCTCCGCCAGTTTCTTGGCCGCCAGCGTGGGGTCGGCCAAAAGGCGCGCCGACCACGACCGCTTGGGATCGGCGCCGCGGCGATCTTCGATAACGCCACAGAGACGTTCGAGGACTTCGCCGAGCCGGCTCATGACGCCGTCTCCGCCGCCGGCAGGCGCCGGACCGGGAATCCGGCGGCCGCGAGCGCGTCTTTCACCGCGCCGATCGTGGTCTCACCGAAGTGGAATATCGAGGCGGCGAGCACAGCGTCCGCTCCAGCCAGCGCCGCCTGGACCATGTGCGCAGAGGTCCCGGCGCCGCCGCTGGCGATCACCGGCGCCGGGACGGCCGCGGCCACCGCCCGCACCAAGTCGAGGTCGTATCCCCCCCTGACGCCATCTCTATCCATGGAGGTGAGCAGGACCTCGCCGGCGCCAAGCCGGACCAGGCGCTCGGCGTGCGCCAGGGCGTCGAAGCCAGTCGGTGTGCGCCCGCCATGGGTGAACACCTCCCAGCCGTCGCCCGCCCGCCGGGCGTCGATCGCCGCCACCACGGCCTGGGAGCCGAACGACAAAGCGAGAGCCCGCACCAGCTCCGGTTCTCTCATGGCGGCCGTGTTGACGGCCACCTTGTCGGCGCCCGCCCGCAGCAGCCGTCGCGCGTCTTCGACCGAGCGCACGCCCCCGCCGACTGTCAGGGGCATGAAGCAGGCCTCGGCAGTGCGGGCGATGACGTCCAGGGTGGCGGCCCGCCCCTCATGGCTGGCGCTGATATCCAGGAACATGAGCTCGTCGGCGCCGGCGTCATCGTAGACGGTGGCCTGAGCTACAGGGTCGCCGGCATCGCGCAGGCATTGGAAGCGCACCCCCTTCACCACGCGGCCGGCGTCCACGTCCAGGCACGGGATGACCCGAACCTTGACCATCAGGCCGCCGCCGCCAACGCTTCGGCGGGCGCGATCTGCCCGACGTACAAGGCCCGGCCCAGAACAGCGCCGCCGATCGACTTTCCGCGCCAGGCCGCCAGAGCCCTGATGTCGTCAAGCGAGGCGATGCCGCCAGCCGCGATCACGGGAATTCCGACTTGGTCGGCGACAGACCCGAAGACGGCGGCGTCGATCCCGGCGAGCGCACCGTCGCGATCGATGTCGGTGACCACCAGTGCGGCCACGCCGGCGTCCTCGCAGCGGCGAGCGAGCTCGATCGGGGCGAGCTGGGTGGCCTTGGTCCAACCTTCGATCGCGATCTTGCCGGCGCGGGCGTCGATGCTGGCGGCGATGCGGCCGGGAAAGGCCGTCGCGGCCGCCGCGACCATCTCCGGATCGCGAACCGCCGCGGTTCCGAGGATCACGCGGGCGACACCGGCCTCCAGCCAATGCTCGATATCGGAGAAGCTGCGGATGCCGCCGCCGAGTTGAACCGGGATCGAGGCCGCCCCCAGAATGGCGGCAACGGCTTCTTGGTTGACCGATCGGCCGGCAACCGAGCCGTCGAGGTCGACCACGTGCAACCAGGAGAAGCCGTCAGCCGCCCAGGCGCGCGCCTGAGCCGCAGGGTCGCGGTTATAGACTGTCGCCGTGGCCAACTCGCCCCTGACGACGCGCACACAAGCCCCGTCCTTCAGATCTATGGCCGGGTAGAGGATCACGGTCGCCACTCAAGGAAGTTCGTCAGCAGGGCCAGTCCCGCGCGCTGCGACTTCTCGGGGTGGAACTGGACGCCGGCAAGGTTGTCGCGCAGCACCGCGGCCGGGAAGCGGCCGCCGTGCTCGGTCCAGGCCGCGACATCCCCGGGCTCGTCGGGAAAGAAGGCATAGGAATGGGTGAAATACATGTCGACGTGGCTGGGCAGGCCGCGCAGGAGCGGCGGCTCCCCGGCCGGCTCCAGCGCGTTCCAACCCATGTGCGGCGTCTTGCAGCGCCGATCTTCCGGCGCGAGCCGCCGCACCTCGCCGGAAATCCAATCGAACCCCCGCGTCTCATCGAACTCCCGCCCGCGCGAGGCCATCAGCTGCATGCCAACGCAGATTCCCAGGAAGGGCGCGCCTCGGCGCCGCGACGCGACCTCCAGCGCCTCTAGAACACCGGCTCTCTCTTGGAGCGCCAGCATGCAGGCGCGAAATGCGCCGACCCCGGGCAGAACGATGCGATCGGCGCGTGCGATGCGCTCCGGGTCCGCTGTCGTTGCGACGCGCCGCGCGCCTCTCGCCGCTCGGCAGGCCCACTGCAGGGCTTTCTCGGCCGAACGAAGATTGCCGGACCCGTAATCCACCAACGCGACTTCCTGCATCGGTCAGAGAACGCCCTTGGTCGAGGCGACCGCCCCCGCGGTGCGCGCGTCTGGCTCGATCGCCTGCCGCAGGGCTCTGGCCAGGGCCTTGAAGCCGCTTTCGGCGATGTGGTGCGAATTGTCGCCGTAGAGGGTTTCCAGGTGGACGCACGCCCCCGCGTGCATGGCGAAGGCATGATGGAATTCCTTGAACAACTCGGTGTCCATGTCGCCGACCTTGGGGCGACCGAAGGCCACCTTCCACACAAGATAGGGACGATTTGAGAGATCGACGGCGCAGCGGGTCAGCGTCTCGTCCATGGGGATGAGCGCCGCCCCGAACCGGCGCAGGCCCGCGAACGAGCCGAGGGCTTGGCGAACGGCTTGACCAAGAAGGATTCCGGTATCCTCCACGGTGTGGTGCATATCGATGTGGAGATCGCCACGGGTCTCGATCTCCAGATCGAAAGCCGCGTGCCGGGCGAAGCTGTCGAGCATGTGGTCAAAGAAGCCCACGCCGGTGCCAACCCGTGCGCGACCCTGACCATCAAGATCGATGGCGACGCTCACCTCTGTCTCCTTGGTCTTGCGCTCCAAGCGCGCGGCGCGGCTTTTCAATGACGTCTCCTCGTTAGGCGGACGATCATGGCTCCGCCGCCCGCACCAAGTCCTTCAGCGAAGCCTGGGGTCTTGGACCATAGTGCGTGATCACTTCGGCTGCCGCCAGCGCGCCCAGCTCGGCGCAGACCGTGAGCGGCTGATCCCGTGCGAGCCCGAACAGGAAGCCGGCTGCATATTGGTCTCCGGCCCCCGTGCTGTCGACGACCCTCTCTATGGGCCGGGCGGCGATATCGTGACTGGACGTGGCCGTCGCCACGCGCGAGCCGCGCTCGCCAAAGGTCACCGCGGCAATGCCGGCGATACGGGTAAGCCGTCGGATCGCCTCCTCGGGGCCCAGTGAGGGAAAGAGTGAACAGACCTCGGCCGCGTTCGCAAGCACCACGTCGACCTGAGACTCGATGAATGCCAACAGAGCCTCGCGATGGCGCTCGACGAGGAACGAGTCGGACAAGGAAAGGGCGATTGTGCGACCGGCGGCGCGTGCCAGTCCCGCCGCCTTGGCGAAGGCGCGCCGCGCCTCGGGCGGGTCGAAGAGATAACCCTCCAGAAACAGCGCCGAGGCGGCTTGGATGGTGCTCGCGGCAACGTCATTGGGGCTTAGTTTCACGGCCGCCCCCAGATAGGTGCACATCGTCCTTTCGGCGTCGGGCGTGACGTTGACCAGGCAGCGGCCGGTGGATGGGCCGTCCCGCAACGGCGGTGTGGCGTAAGCGGCGCCGATGGCGCGGATGTCATGGCCGAAAACGGCGCCAAGCCCGTCGTCGGCGACCTTGCCGATGAAGGATGCTCGACCACCGAAGCTCGCCACGCCCGCGACTGTGTTCGCCGCGGTCCCGCCGGAGGTCTCGATGGCAGCCGCCATGCGCCGGTAGAGAGCCTGGGCGCGCGCCTCCTCGACGAGGGTCATCGAGCCCTTGGCCAAGCCCTCGCTCGTCAGAAACGCCTCGTCGCAAGGCGCAATCACGTCCACCAGGGCATTGCCGATGGCGACGATATCGTAGGCGGCCCGCATCCGCCCTCCCTGGCAGCTTCGGCGCGGGCCCTATAGCAAACGCACGCGGTTGGCGAACCGCGGACGGCCCCTCTAGGCGGCGGCGATTGCCGGACGGGGCCTGGACCGGTAGATGCCGGGCGGCCCGGCATCTGCGAGGAAGAAGTCGCCAATCTCCGCGATTGTCTCGTCCATGCCCAGGGCGAGCGTGCCATCGGGCGCCAAGGCGCGACGCAAGGATGCCAGGGCGCGGATCCGTCCGGGGGCATCCATGCGCGAGAGGACATAACGGCAGAGAATCACATCGAAGCTGCCGATTTCCTCGAACCGAGCGGCGAGGTTCAGGCGCCGCCAGCGCAAGCGGGCGCGCAACTCGGGGCTGGCTTGCCAATCCTCGCCGACCTTTTCGAAGTGTCGAATGAGCAGCCGGATCGGCAGGCCTCGCTGGACCTCGGACTGCGAAAAGAGACCGGAGCGGGCGCGCTGCAGCTCGGCGGAATTGATATCCGAAGCGTATACGTCGGCGCGGTCACCCCAGGTTTCGGCCGCCTCCTCTGCCAAGATGGCCAGGGAATAAGCTTCCTGGCCGGTTGCACAGCCGGCGCTCCAGAGCCGCAATCGCGAGCCCTTGCGCGCCTCGCCCAGGCCGGGAAGCAAGCCGTCGCGCAGGTGCTCGAAAAAGGCGCGATCGCGGAAGAAGCTGGTCTCCCCGGCCGCCATAGCCTCGACGATGCGCCATCGCAGCCGGGCTTGCGAGGGATGTCTGGCCGCAGCGATGACAGCCTCGGCCGAAACCAAGCCCTGCCGCCGCGCCAATGCGGTCAGCCGGGTCTCGGTCGAATAGGTCCGATCGGCGGCGATGTTCAATCCTGCCTGGAGGCCGCACAGAGCGACGACGAATGCCAGATCGTCCGGGCTCACAGACCAGCCTCGGCAAACTTGGCGGCTATGATGTCGCCGTCGAACGGCTTCATGATGTACTCGTCGGCGCCGGCGGCCAGCGCCTCGGCAATTTGGCCGGGCTCGTTGCGAACCGTGCACATCACCACCACCGGAGCGCCGCCGCCGGGCGCGGCCCGCAGCTGGCGCAGGAATTCCAGGCCATCCACCGTCGGCAGGCTCCAGTCGAGCAGCACCGCTTCGGGCATGGCGCTCTTGCACGCCGCCATGGCCTCGAGCCCGTCCTCCGCCTCGATGACGGCAAAGCCCAGCCCCTCGATGATGCGCCCGGCGATCTTGCGGATCACACGACTGTCGTCGACCACGAGACAGGTGCGCACCGATCTTGCCCTCCTCGGCCCTCCCAAGACGCAGGAATATCGCCTGGCCAAGGTTAAGGTCGGTTTGAGGCCACCGCCTTCAGGCCGGGAAGGCGGCGCGCAAGCGCAGGCGCTCGTCCTCGCATTCAACCGCCAGGAGGCCGCCCGCCGACCGCACGTGGGCGTGAAGCCAATAGGCCTGCGCCCACCGGCCGGCCGAGCCCTCGCCGGGGCCCTCGCCGCGGAGCCCCGCGGCGACTTCGGGGTGCAACTTCACCCGCCCGCCCTCCGCCTCGGCGCTGACCATCCTCCAGCCGCCGCCGACGGTGCTGCTGGCGCGCACGCGCCCGCCAACGGGCAAAGCGGCTGCGCCGATCTGGGTGAGAATGAGCAGCGCGCGAGCGGCGGCCCCCGGAAGCGGTCCGGAATCGACGTCCCACACGAGCGCGGCCCGCCCGTGGGCAATGCCGCCGCGGGCCAGCGACTCGAGTTCCGGTCCCGGGGGCGCTTCAGCGCCGGGGCTGTAGGCGGCGCGCTGGAACACCAGCAGCGCCGCCAGCCGGCGGGCGCTCTCGGCGACGAGGGCCATCGCCTCGCCGTGCAGATCCTTGGAGTTGGGGTCCTCGAGCAAGTCCAGTCCGGAAACCACGCCGCTTACCGGGCTCATCAGATCATGGCAGATGCGCGCCACCAGGTTGGCGGCCAATGTCTCGTGGGAGATTTCCGGCGCCGGATCGGGCGAGCTGGGGCTGGCGGCGCTCTGGGGCATCGGGGAGAACGACCCTCGTCTGATTTGCGGCTTTGCCAAAGCGCCCTTAAGGACCCCTTACATGGGCGCGGCCCCAACCCGAGACTCCGTCGGAACGGCCCTGGCCGAGATCGTCTCGGAGGCGGCGCAACTCATCCTGCCGTTGTGGAAAAGCGGCCTCGCGGTCGCCGCGAAGGCCGACAAGAGCCCGGTCACGGAAGCCGATCAACGAGCCGAAGCGCTGATCGTCGAGCGTCTTGCCAGATGCTTCGAGGGGCTGCCGGTGATCTCCGAGGAAGACGCGAGTCAGTTCGGCGTGCCGGACGAGATCGGCGAGCGCTTCCTGCTGGTGGACCCACTCGACGGCACCAAGGCCTTCGTCCGCGGCGATCCGAATTTCACCGTCAACGTTGGCTTGATCGAGCGGGGCGTTCCTGTAGCCGGCGCCGTGGCGGCGCCGGCTAGCGGAGAGCTGTGGTTTGCCGACGGTTGCGCGTTCAAACGGCCGCTCGCGGGCGGCGAGGCGAGGCCCATACGTGTGCGACCCTGGCCCGGCGCCGGGGCGGTGGCGCTCATCAGCCACACCATGAAGCCGGACGCGCTCGCGGCGCTGAAGGCGGACTATGGCTTTGCGGAAACCCGCGCGATGGACTCGTCGGTGAAACTCTGCCGCATCGCCGAAGGCGCAGCGGACATCTACCCGCGCCACGGGCCGACGATGGAATGGGATATCGCGGCCGGCCACGCGATTCTCACGGCGGCAGGCGGCCGATTGACGACGCCGCAAGGCGAGCCTTTCGTCTATGGCAAGGCGCAGGAAGGCTTCCGCAACGGCTGGTTCGTCGCCCGGGGCGGCTAGGGATCAGATCGGATTTCTGGCGATGAGCTGGCGGGCGATGATGATCCGCTGCATCTCGTTGGTGCCCTCGCCGATGATCAGTAGCGGCGCGTCGCGGTAAAGGCGCTCGATCGGGTACTCCTTCGAATAGCCGTTGGCGCCGAAGATGCGCATCGCTTCGGTCGCGACCTCAAAGGCGGTCTCGGTCGCGAACCACTTGGCCATGCCTGCTTCCAGGTCCACGCGGCCGCCACGGTCGTAGGCGCGGGCGGCATCTTCGACCAACAGTTCCGAGGCTCGTGTCTTGGCCGCCATTTCGCCGAGCTTCAGCTGGATCGCTTGGTGCTGGGCTATGGGCTTGCCCATGGTCTTGCGCACCTGGGCGTAGGCGACTGACTCACGCAAGGCCTTGCGGGCGATGCCGACGCCGCGGGCGGCGACGTTGACCCGCCCAATCTCCAACCCGCCGGTGGCCATCAGAAAGCCCTGGCCCTCCTCGCCGCCTACGAGGCCGAGCCCAGCATCGCATTGGTAACCGGAAAAGCCGATTTCGCCGGTGTCGATGCCGCGGTAGCCGAGCTTGGGAAGTTTGCGGCCGCGATGGACGCCGGGGAGGTCGCCGCCGCTCGCCGAGTCCCGCGTGGGCGCGATCAGCATCGACATGCCTCGATGACGCGGCTCGGCCTCCGGGTCGGTTTTGACGAGCAGCGCCAGGACGTCGCCTTCGATGCTGTTGGTGATCCACAGCTTCGAGCCGTCGACGACATAGCGATCGCCTTCCCGCCGCGCCACGGTCCGGATGCCCTGAAGGTCGGTGCCGGCGTCCGGCTCGGTGAGCGCCAAGCCACCGCGCAGTTCGCCGCTGGCGAAGCGGGGGAGCCAATGCTGCTTTTGCGCCGCGGTCCCGAACTTCTGCACGATGAGCGCCATCATCAGATGGCTGTTGAAGAAGCCGGTGAGGCTCATCCATTCTTCGGATATCCGCGCGACGATCTTGCTATAGGTCAGCGCCGACAGGCCCAGCCCTCCCCACTCGGGGCCTATCAGAGCTCCGAAGAGACCCATCTCGCACATGTCGGTCACGAGCTCGCGCGGATACTCGTCCGCCTGCTCGAGGGCGCTCGCCACCGGCGCCACCTTGCGCTCGAGCCATCGGTCGACCGAATCGAGCAAGGCACGCTCGTCGGCCTCCGTCAGCGCGCCGGCGGTGGAGACATCGTTCATCTCACCAGTAGTCCTTCATGATCTCTCGCGCCCAGGACGGCTCGCGCACCGCCTCGCGGGGTAGAAAGCCGCTGAGCACCGGCTTGATGTCAACGACGGGCGTTCCATCGACCGCGTCCAGTCCCTGGACGGTAAGATCGAGCCCGTCGACGCCGACGATGTTGCAAACGGAGACGCCAAGGCGATTGGGCCGCGCGCGCCCGCGCTGAGCGAAGATGCCGACGAGGGGCCAGTCGGGCCGGCCACGCGGTCGCCGCGCCCCAAGCTCGATTTCCTCCTCCGGCACCCGATCGAATACGAAGACGATTTCCGCGTGGGAAAACTCGGCCAGCCCGGCCAGGGCCGCAGGCCCGAACTTCGTCGGGTCGAGCGCGATCGTCGCGCACACCCGGCCCCAATCGTCATCGATCGGCTCGGATCGGCCGCCGCCGACGAACCCGATCGGCTCGAGGCGCCAGGACATCAATAGGTCTCCAGTCGATCTTCGACGGCCTGGCCCCGGCCCGGGATCAGCATGTCGCGCCTGAAGCTGCAAACGACCTCGCCGGTCTGGTTCTTGCCGATGGTGCGAATAGTGACCACCCCTTGCCCCGGTCGGCTCCGCGACGCGCGCTTGGCGAGCACCTCGCTCTCCGCGTAGAGGGTGTCGCCGGCGAACACCGGCGCGGTGAACCGAACCTCATCCATGCCCAGGTTCGCGATCGCCTTCTGCGAACAATCCGAAACGCTCATGCCAATGAGCAGGGCCAGAGTGTAGGTGCTGACCACGAGGTTGCGGCCGAACTCGCTCGCCTTGGCGTATTCGGCATCGAAATGCAGAGGATGGGTGTTCAGTGTCAGCAGGGTGAACCAGTGGTTGTCCGCCTCGAGCACGGTCTTGCCGGGCCGGTGCTCGTAGATGTCACCTACCGCGAAATCTTCGAAGTAGCGGCCGAACGTCTCGCGATACCGGTGCGGGCCTACCTCCTTCGCCTGCTTCACCATCTCTCAGCGCTCTGGCCAAGTTCCGCCCATGTGCCCCGCGCCGCCTGGCGACAGCAGCCCTTTGCCCGGGACATGATTGATCTCCAGGCGCACGCCATCGGGGTCCTCGAATAGCACCGAATAGTAGCCGGGCGCCCACTCGTCATCCTGCGGACCGTGAACGATGCTCGCGCCGATCGAGCACAGGAAGGCGTGGGCCTCGTCCACCTCATCGTGCTCACGCACTCGGAAGCAGACGTGATGCAGCCCGGTGCGGCTCTGGTCGAAGACTTCACGCGATCTTGCCGTCGGCGGGGCGCGCACGCCAAAGCCGGTGCGCCCGCCGACGCAATAGTATGTGCCGCCAGCGTCGAGCACCGGCCTCAAGCCCAAGAACGGCAGCAGCTTACGGTAGAAGGCGCGCGACGACTCGAAGTCACCGGCGGTGATGAAGATGTGGGCGACGCCGTTGATTTCCATTGCTCGTCCCCGACCCCCGTCCTTTGCGGTCTGGCCCACGCTCGGCCATAAGAGCCTCGAGGGGTGGATGGAGCAAGGGGATGGCCCTGGACTCAGGCGCGCCGAAGACCTTCGATTGGGGCGATCCCCTGGACCTGCGCTCCCGACTCTCGGAGGAGGAGCGGCTCTTGGCCGAGGCGGCGCGCGCCTACGCCCGCGAAAGGCTCCTGCCGCGGGTGGTCTCGGCCTTCGCCGAGGAGCGTTTCGACCGCGAGATCATGACCGAGATGGGCGCGCTCGGGCTCCTGGGCGCGACGATACCCGAAGAGTACGGCGGCGCCGGCGCCAGCCATGTCGCCTACGGCCTCATTGCCCGCGAGATCGAAGCCATAGACTCCGGCTACCGCTCCGCCATGAGCGTGCAATCCTCGCTGGTCATGTACCCCATCTTCGCCTTCGGCTCGGAGGCGCAGCGTCGGCGTTGGCTGCCGCTCATGGCTCGTGGCGAGGCGGTCGGCTGTTTCGGCCTCACCGAGGCCGACGGCGGTTCGGACCCGGGGGCGATGCGCACGACCGCCCGCACCGTCGCCGGCGGCTTCGTGCTCAACGGGGCCAAGATGTGGATCACCAACGCCCCGATCTGCGATGTCGCACTGGTATGGGCCAAGCTCGACGGGCGCATCCGCGGTTTCCTTGTGGAACGCGGCGCCGATGGCCTGTCGACGCCGCGGATCGAAAACAAGCTGTCGTTGCGCTGCTCGGTCACGGGCGAGATCGCGCTTGCGGACGTCTTCGTTGCCGACGACGCCCTGCTGCCGGGCGTCGAAGGGCTCAAGGGGCCGTTTTCGTGCCTGAACAAGGCGCGCTACGGCATTTGCTGGGGATCGATGGGCGCGGCCGAGTTCTGTTTCCGCGCCGCCCGCGATTTCGTCGCCGATCGGCAGGTGTTCGGTCGCCCGCTCGCCGCGCGCCAACTGGTGCAGAAAAAGCTCGCCGACATGCTTACCGAAATCGCGCTTGGCTTGGAGGGCGCGCTTGCGTTGGGGCGGCTGCTCGACGCCGACGCCTTCGTTCCGGAGGCGATCAGCCTCATGAAGCGGAACAACTGCGGCAAGGCGCTCGATATCGCCCGCTCGGCTCGGGACATTCATGGCGGGGCGGGCATTCTCGGCGAGCAGCACGTCATGCGCCACGCCGCCAACCTGGAGACGGTGAACACCTACGAAGGCACCCACGACGTGCACGCGCTCATCCTGGGGCGTGCGATCACCGGCCAGAACGCCTTTTAGGGAGTGGCGGATGGATGCGGCCCGCGACCGTCCGGGAACAATCGCGAAAGCGGCGCGCCCTGCGTCCCTGCCCACGGTCATCATTGCTTCGACCATCGGCACGACCTTCGAGTGGTACGATTTCTTCGTCTTCGGCACGCTGACTCCGGTCATCGCCAAGAACTTCTTCGCCGAGCTTGACCCAACCGCTGGCCTGCTCGCCGCCCTGGCGCTCTTCGGCGCCGGCTTCTTCTTCCGCCCGATCGGGGCGCTGATTTTCGGTCGCCTTGGCGATCGGATCGGCCGCAAGGGGGCCTTCCTGGTCACCGTCACCATGATGGGCGGGGCGACGTTCGCCATTGGGCTCCTGCCGAGCTACGCCCAAGCCGGCGCGCTCTCGCCCTTGCTGCTGATCTTGATGCGGATCCTTCAGGGCACGGCGCTCGGCGGCCAGTACGGTGGCGCGGCCATCTATGTGGCCGAGCATGCGCCCGAAGGTCGCCGCGGCTTCTTCACGGGCTGGATCCAGACCTCGGCGGCGCTGGGCTTGGTGGCTGCTCTGGGGGTGATCTTCGTCACCCGCACGCAGATGGGCGAGGCGCGATTCACTGCTTCGGGTTGGGACGCGGGGTGGCGGATTCCATTCCTGGTTTCGGCCGCCCTCCTGGCCGTCTCGATCTGGATGCGGCTTCGGCTCACCGAGAGTCCGGCGTTCGCCAAGATCCGGGCCGCTGGAGGGCAGTCGCGCGCTCCCTACGTCGAGGCGTTCGGTCGCTGGGAAAACCTGAAGCTGGTGTTGACCGCCTTCTTCAGCTTCATGACGGCCCAAGGCGCGGCTTGGTACGCCATTTTCTTCTACGCCGAGCAGGTCTTTCTCGAGCGCTTCCTCAAGATCGACCCGACCACGGGCGTTCGGCTGCTGCTGGCGATCAGCATCGCCAGCGCGCCGCTCTATGTCTTCTTCGCTTGGCTCTCGGACATCGTCGGCCGCAAGTGGGTCATGTGGGGCGGCCTGATCCTGGCGCTGGTCGCCTTCTTCCCCGGCTTCCATGCCCTGACTCACTTGGCGAACCCGGCGCTGGAGCGGGCCCAGGCGCGCACGCCGGTGGTCGTTGTCGCCGACCCGGCGCGGTGTTCGCTTCAGTTCGACATCATCGGCAAGGCGCGCTTCTCCACCTCCTGCGATCTGGCCAAGACGGCGCTCGCCAACGCCGGCGTATCGTATGCGAACGCGCCCGCGCCGGCGGGCGCCGTGGCGCAGGTGCGCGTCGGTGGCCAGTCCGTGCCGTCGATCGACGCCACCGGCCTGTCGTCCGCCCAGACGAAGGCAGCGGCGGCCGAGGTGAGCGCGAGGGTCAAGGCCGCCCTGTCTCGCGCCGGCTATCCCGCCAAGGCCGATCCGGCGCAGATGAACTTCTGGGGGGTCTTCGGGGTCATGTTGATCTTCGTCGTCGCCGCCACCGCGCTCTACGGACCGCAGGCGTCCTGCCTGGTCGAGCTTTTCCCGACCCGCATCCGTTACACCGCCCTCTCCTTGCCGTATCACCTCGGGACCGGCTGGATCGGGGGCTTCATGCCAGTCACCGCCTTCGCCATCGTCACGGCGACCGGCAATATCTATTCAGGTCTCTGGTACCCGGTGATCTTCACGGCGCTCAACGTGATCCTGCTGCCGCTGCTGCTGCCGGAAACGTTCCGTCGACGGATCGACGAGTAGGCCCGGACCTCAGCCGGGTTTCCGGCGACCCTCCAGCCGACGACTGACGATTTCGGCCACGAAGATCGCGCCTACGGCGATCGCCGCGGCGATGGCGCACAGCAGCAGCGCATGGCCCTCCGCACCCGGAGTTTGCGCCGCCTCCCAGATCGCCGTGGGCAACGTGAGTGTGGCGCCGGGTATGGCGGCCACGAAGGTGATGGTCGCGCCGAATTCCCCCAGCGCCTTGGCGAAGCCGAGGACGGCGCCAGCGATCAGCCCGGGCGCGGCCAGCGGCACGGTGATGCGGACGAAACGGTTCAGGCGCGACGCCCCGAGCGTGCGCGCCGCTTCCAGCAGCTCTGGATCGATCGCTTCTATGGAAAGGCGAATCGGTCGCACCATCAGCGGGAAGGCCATGATCGCGGAGGCCAGCGCCGCGCCGGTCCAGCGGAAAGCGAGGATCACGCCGATGTGGGCCAGCAGCCGTCCGAGGGGTCCGGCGCGGCCGAAGAGCAGCAGCAGCACGTAGCCGGTGGCCACCGGCGGCAGCACCAACGGCAGGTGGACGACGGCGTCCAGGATCGGGCGCAGCACCGATCGCTCGCGGGCGAGCGCCTGGGCCGTTAGCAACGCCAAGGGCAGCGTCAGCGCCGTCGCCGTGGCCGCCACCCGGAGGGACAGCAAGATCGCTCCGGTTTCGTCGGCGGTCAGCGTCATCGGCCCGTCGCGGACGGATGGGTTCGGACGGCGATCCCGGCGGCTTCGAGCGAGGCGCGCAGGGCCTCCGCGGCGGGGTCGAGCACCACCACCCGTGCGCCTTGGCCGACCAGCGCGGCGATCCTCTGCGCCCCGCCTTCGGCGAGCGAGAGCCGGGTCACGTCGCGTCGAGCGAGCGAGGCGACCGCCTCGGCTCCGGGACCTACGATCAGCACGTCGGCGCTCGTGAGGTCGCGATAGGCATCCAGCGTCAGCAGACCGGGTGATGCGGGCGGGTTGATCAGGATCGCTTCGCCGCTCGCGTCATTCGCGGCGGCGAGCGCCTCGTCCAGGAGCCGTGCGGCCTCGGCCCGCCTTCGGGCGGCGGCCTCGGTGAACGGTCCCGCAAGGAGCCGGCGGAGGAAGGCCCGCCGGCGCGGTAGATCCGGCAGGGCGGCGCGGATTGTCTCGCGTTGTTCGCCCAGGACTTCGGCGGCGGCGCCAATGCCGGCGGGCAGCCGGATCTCGATGTCAGCTCGCAATAGCGAGACGATCATCGGCGCGGCGCCCGCGGTTCCGATCGCAGCGACGACGGCGCCGCGGTCGATGATGGCCGGGGTGTGGAAATCGCAGAGTGTCGGCTCGTCGGCAACGTTCACAGCCGCGCCAGCCGCACGCGCGGCGCCCGCCGCCTGCTTGCAGAAGGCGGGGTCCGGGTCGGCAATGAAGGCGAGCGCGGCGCCGGCGTAGCGCGCCGGATCGTGCGCCGCCGCCCCTTCGAGCCGGACAACGTCAGCCGGCGAGCCAGCGAGCAGACGCGCCTTGGCCTCCGCGCCATCGCCGGAGCCGGCGATGGCCACGCGCGCCCCGCGCAAGGGAAAGAAGGCCGGAAAAGCCTCCAATGGCGTCTCCTGTGAGCCTCTTCGGCCGCGCGAGCGGCGCTTTGCGAGGGGCCCGAAACGCGCCTAACATGCCTCACTGCGCCGGAGGCCAAAAGCGTGCCCACAACATTAAGTATCAACGGTCGCCAGTACGAAGTCCGCTCGGCGCCCGAAACGCCGCTCCTTTGGGTCCTGCGGGACGAACTCGAGCTGACGGGCACCAAATACGGCTGCGGCATCGCCCAGTGCGGCGCCTGCACCGTGCACGCCAATGGCCAGCCGATCCGCTCGTGTCAGACCCCGATCAGCGCTCTCTCCGGAGTCGAGGTGACCACCATCGAGGGCTTGGCGGGCAAGCACCCGGTGCAGGCCTCGTGGGTCAAGCTGGACGTGCCCCAATGCGGCTACTGCCAGTCCGGGCAGATCATGAGCGCGGTAGCGCTGCTCGAGCGCGTGCCCAAGCCTACCGACTCCGACATCGACGCGGCCATGAGCGGCAATCTGTGCCGGTGCGGCACCTATCAGCGCATCCGCGCGGCCATCAAGGACGCCGCCGGCGTGACGACCGCCTGACGCGGAGGACAAGGCGCATGGAAGGCCCGCACAGCCCCTACGTTCCACCATCGTCGGAAGGGCCCTCGCGCCGCGAAGTGGTGGCGTCCGCGACCCTGTCAGGGGGCGTGCTGCTGGTCGGCTGCTCGCCCGCGACGCTGCTGTCGCTGGGCGCGCCCGGGACCGATTTCGGCCCGTTCGGGCCCTTCATCCGCATCGACCCAGAAGGCGCGGTCACCGTCGTCGACAAGCATGTCGAAGTGGGCCAGGGGAGCCACGCTGCTCTCTGCGCCCTGGTTTGCGAGGAGCTCGGCGCCGATTTCGACAAGGTGAAATGGGTCGAGGCCCCGGCGATCGCCAAGGTCTACGCGAATTCCAGTATGGGCGTGCAGGGGACCGGCGGGTCCAGCGCCGTCTCAAACTCCTGGACACAGCTCCGCAAGGCGGGCGCAGCGGCGCGTGCGATGTTCGTCCAGGCCGCGGCCGAGCGCTGGGACGTTCCAGCCGGGCGGATCGATATCGAAAACGGTGTCGTCAGCCACCCGTCGGGCCGGCGCGCGGGCCTCGGCGAGCTGGTCGCGGCGGCGAGCCGGGTCACCCCGCCCAAGGATCCGCCGCTCAAAGATCCGTCCAGGTTCACCCTCGTGGGAACATCGCGGGTGCGCCGGAAGGATTCGGCTCTCAAGGCGACCGGGGCGGCGCGATACACCCAGGACGTCCACCTGCCGAACATGCTGACCGCCATGGTGGCCCACTCGCCGCGCTTTGGCGGCAAGGTGAAGAGTTTCGATGCTCGGGCCGCCCGCCAGGTTCCGGGCGTGGTCGACATCTTCGCCATTCCGACGGGCGTGGCGGTGGTCGCCCGAGACACCTATTCGGCGCGCAAGGGCCGCGAGGCCCTGACCGTTGCCTGGGACGATTCCAAAGCCGAGACCCGGGGTTCGGACGCGTTGTTCGCCAGGGCTCACGCCATCGCTGCCGGCAGGATCACCCCCTCGGGGGACGAGGCCTGGCAGGTCTTCCTTGGTCGGGGCGGGCCGGCGCCGGCCGGGGCCCGCATCATCGAGGCGAGCTACGACTTTCCGTTCCTCGCCCACGCAGCGATGGAGCCGATGAACTGCGTCGCCGAGGTCGGCGGCGGCAAGACCAAGCTCACGTTCGGCTCGCAGGCGCCGACCCTCGACCAGCTCAATACCGCCAAGATCGTTGGCGTCCTGCCCGGTTCGGTCGAAGTCGAGACCCTCTTCGCCGGCGGCTCGTTCGGCCGGCGCGCCAACTTCCCGTCCGATTATGTGAGCGAGTGCGTGCACGTGGCCAAGCACGTCGGCCACGGCAGGCCGGTAAAGCTGGTGTGGACGCGCGAGGACGACATGGCCGCCGGTTTCTATCGGCCTCTGGCGCACCACGCCCTGCGCGTCGCCCTCGGGGCCGACGGCTATCCGCTCCATTGGCGCCATCGCGTGGTGACGCCCTCGATCATGAAGGGCTCGCCGGTCCCCACCCCCAAGCTCGACCCATCGTCCGTGGAAGGGTGCAAAGATTCGCCCTATCTGAAGGCGACGCCGAACGTCGACGGCCAGGTGTCGCTGCTGGAGACAGGCGTGCCGGTCTTGTGGTGGCGCTCGGTTGGGGCGACCCACAACGCCTTCGTCATGGAGCACACCATCGACCAGCTGGCGCGCGCCGCAGGGATCGAGCCGGCGGTCTATCGCCGCGCCCTGTACCGGAAAGCCGGCTTCGACCGTCATCTCGGGGTTCTGGATCTGGCCCTTGCCAAAGCCGGCCCGGTTCCAACTCCGGGCTGGACGCGGGGCTTGGCGGTGCACGAGAGCTTCGGCTCGGTGGTCGCCCAGATCGCCGAGGTCAAGCTCGAGGGTGACGAGCCGCGCGTCGGCCGCGTGGTGACGGCGATCGATTGCGGCATCGCCGTCGCCCCCGATCAGGTGGCCGCTCAGATGGAGGGCGGCACGTGCCTGGGGCTGGCCGCCGCCCTCTTCGGCCGGGTGACCATGAAGGACGGCCACGTCGACCAGACCAACTTCGACGGCTACCGGGTGTTGCGCATGAATGAGGCCCCGCAGGTCGAGACCCACATCGTCCCCTCCGCCAATGCTCCCTCCGGGGTGGGCGAGCCGGGCACGCCAGTCATCGCGCCCGCTGTCGCCAACGCCCTACTGGCCATGACCGGCAAGCCGACCGCGTCCCAGCCCTTCGTGTCGGCCTAGACTAGGCGCCCCAAGCCAGGTCGGGGAAGAGGCCGGCGAGGCCCGCTGCGCTCGCGGGGCAGCGGCCCCGCTCGGTGACAAAGCCCGTGATCAGGCGCGCCGGCGTCACATCGAAGGCGTAGTTGGCCGCCGAACTGCCCGGGGCGGCGACCCGTACGCCACCGATCTCGAGCACCTCCGCGCCGTCCCGCTCCTCGATCGGAATCTCCGCCACCCCGTCGCGCAGGCGCCAATCGATGGTGGAGGAGGGCGCGGCGATGTGGAACGGCGTGGCGTTGTCGCGCGCGGCCAGCGCTTTCAGATAGGTGCCGATCTTGTTGGCGGCGTCGCCTTCTCGCGTGATCCGATCCGCACCGGTAATGACGAGGTCGACTTGGCCGTGTTGCATCAGATGGCCCCCGGCGTTGTCGACGATCACGGTATGGGGGATGCCCTCGTGGCCGAGCTCGAAGGCGGTGAGAGCCGCGCCCTGGTTGCGCGGCCGGGTTTCGTCCACCCACACGTGCAGGTCGATGCCACGGTCTCGAGCGGCGTAGATGGGGGCGAGCGCGGTGCCGTAATCGACGGTGGCGAGCCAGCCGGCATTGCAGTGGGTGAGGATGTTCACCCGGCCGCCGCTTTTTACCCTCGCGAGATCGGCGATGAGAGCCGCCCCGTGTTCGCCGATGGCGCGGCAGCGGGCGATGTCCTCCTCCGCCATGACGCGGGCCTCGGTGAAGGCGGCCTGCGCCCTGTCGCCAGGCGCCAGGGGCGCGACTGCGGCCGCCACCCGCTCCAGCGCCCAGGCGAGGTTGACCGCGGTCGGCCGCGCCGCCGCCAGGGCCGCCCTGGCCCGCCGCAACCCGCTGTCGGTCGGGTCTTCGCGGAGGGCCAGCGCCAAGCCGTAGGCGGCGGTGACGCCGATCAGGGGGGCGCCGCGCACCTGCATCTCGGCGATCGCGCGAACCGCATCCGCGAGCCCCGTGAGCGCGGCGGTGACGAGCGCGTGCGGCAGGCGCGTCTGGTCGATGATCCTCACCGCGCTGGCGGCGTCCCAGATCGTCCGCATGGGTTGCCCGTCGACCCGCATCTTGCGCCTAGCGCTCGGCTGTCCGGAGGGGAAACCGGTCGGCCCACAAAGCTTGCAGGCGGGGCGCCTCGTCGACGAGGCGCACGACCTTGGCCAGCCGCGGCGCCGCCGCGAAAAAAGCCGCTCGCCCGGGTGACCAGCGGGAGACGACCGTGACATAGAGATCGAGCACCGACAGGTCCGCGCCCGTCAGATACGGCGACGGCGTGGTCTGGCCATCCATAATGCGCCAGCAGGCGGCGATGCGCTCGTGCAGGCGCGACTTGACGATCTCCTCCTGGGTCGGATCGGACACCACCCGCGAGGGTTCGTCGCGCACCCAATAGAGGGCGTAGATCGCCGCCGAAACGAAGTTCATCCAGCGCAGAAACCGAGGCCGCCGTGGGCTGGCGGGCGCCGGCCCGAGCCGGCGCTCCGGGAAGCTGTCGGCGAGCCAGACGAGGATTGCCGCGCTCTCGGTCATCACCTCTCCAGAGGGCAGGATCAGTGACGGGACCTGGGCCATGGGATTGTCTGGCGCGGGGCCTTCCCGCACCTCGTAGGGCGCGCCGAGCAAGGTGAGGGCCGCCTCGACCGCCACCGACCCGCTTCCCGCCGAGCCGTACACGACCAACGCTCGTGCGGACGCGCTCATGACGACTCACCCCACAACATATTGTAGTCTGCCCTACACAAACCCCCCGTATGTTGGTAAGATAGTCGTTCGCGACGTTTGGAGGCGCTCATGACCGGCTCGCATCGACCTCTGCCAGGGCTGCTGACCCCGTCCAAGGCCTACAAGCCTTTTCGCTATCCCTGGGCATATGACTTTTGGAAGCGCCAGCAGCAGGTCCACTGGATGCCCGAAGAGGTCCCTCTGGGTGAGGACTGCAAGGATTGGGCGGCCAAGCTGAACGACAAAGAGCGCAACCTTCTGACGCAGATCTTCCGATTCTTCACCCAATCGGATGTCGAGGTGAACGACAACTACATGGAACGCTACGCCCGCGTCTTCAAACCGACCGAGGTCAAGATGATGCTGGCGGCGTTCTCCAACATGGAGACAATCCACATCGCCGCCTACGCCTTGCTGCTCGAGACCATCGGCATGCCCGAGTCGGAGTTCTCGGTCTTCATGGAATTGGAGGCGCTGAAGGCCAAGCACGACTACATGCGGGAGTTCGGCGTCGATACCCACGCCGACATCGCCCGGACGCTGGCAATGTTCGGCGGCTTCACCGAGGGGCTGCAGCTCTTCGCCAGCTTCGCCATGCTGATGAACTTCCCGAGGTTCAACAAGATGAAGGGGATGGGCCAGATCATCTCCTGGTCGGTGCGCGACGAGAGCCTGCATTGCGAGGGGGTGACCCGGCTCTATCACGCCTTCAACGCCGAGACCGGCGCGGTGACCAAGAGCGTTGCCGATGACATCGTCGACTGCTGCCGCACCGTTGTGGCGCTGGAGGATCGGTTCATCGATCTCGCTTTCGAGGCCGGCGAGGTCGAGGGCATGACGGCGGCCGATATCAAGGGCTACATCCGGTTCATCGCCGACTGGCGGCTGAAGCAGCTCCGCCTGCCGAGCCTCTACCAGGCGGCGGAGAACCCACTGCCGTGGCTCCAGAGCCTTCTCTCCGGCGTCGAGCACGCCAACTTCTTCGAGGCGCGCGCCACCGAGTATTCCAAGGCCGCCACCAAAGGCGCCTGGCATGGCCAGGAGGGGGTCTGGGCCGAATTCGACCGCCTGATGCAGCGGCGCGCGGCCACGCCGACCGCCCACTAGGCCATTGCCGTCTCGGCTTTGTCGGCTCGAGGCGCGAAGCGGGCCTGCATGAGCAGGACGCTGGCGTTCGAGGGTATCGACAATTTCCGCGACTTTGGCGGCTACGCGCGCGCCGACGGCCGGCGGCTCGCCCGCGGGCGACTTTACCGCTCGGCCGGCCACAGCCGGGCCAGCGACGCCGATCTCGACCGCCTGGCGGCCATGGGCCTTGAGGTCATCATCGATCTGCGGCGCCCGGACGAGCGCCTGAGGGACCCGACCCGGCGTCCGATCGGTTTCGCCGGGCGGGTGATCGATAACGATGAGAACGCGCCGGATGACTGGCGCGCCCATCTCCTGAAGGGCGATCTCTCGGCCGAGTCGTTTCGTCGCTATCTGCTGGACTATTACCGCGGCGCCCCTTTCCACGCGCGGCACCTGGATCTCTTTTCCCGCTATTTCGCCGCCCTCGCGGCCGTGGACGGCCCGGTGCTGGTCCACTGCTCGGCCGGCAAGGACCGCACCGGGCTGCTCGTCGCCCTCACCCATCACATGGCGGGCGTTCACAGCGACGATATTCTCGAGGACTACCTCCT
The DNA here is from genome assembly GCA_035946795.1 of Caulobacteraceae bacterium. GTDB lineage: Bacteria > Pseudomonadota > Alphaproteobacteria > Caulobacterales > Caulobacteraceae > Acaudatibacter. The sequence goes on from DASYYX010000019.1 coordinate 71,022, forward strand.
CACCAACGATCGCGAGCGCCTGGCCCGGCGGGCGCCGCTGGTGGCCGGCATCATCGAGGAAATGGCCGGAGTTCGCCCTTCGGAGGCGGCGGTGATGACCGCGATGGGCGTGGAAGCCGAGTATCTCGAGACCGCATTCGCCGCCATCGAAGGAGAGTTCGGCGGGGTGGACGCCTATCTCGAGCGCGGGCTTGGCGTCGACCGCGCTCTGCGTGAGGACATCGAGGCGCGCCTGTTCGAATAAGAAGCGCCCGCCGCTCGTCTCTTGGGGGCGAGGAGGGCGGCGGGCGAAGGGACTTCCAGACCTTCAGGGTTCCGCTGGCACTGTGCGCGCCCCGCCAGCGCCTTTCGAATCACCATGGCGTGAGACGCGTTCACTAATATGGGAAGTGCGGCTGGGGCACGCTGTTGGGGTTCACGCCGGGCCCGGGCGGCAGACGCCACTCGCCGTGGAAGGTAAAGGCGAGTCGATGGCACAGGTGGGCGGCTCCGCCCGCGTTCCGGCCGATGACAAGCATGACGAGGTCGCGGTCGGCGCGAATCCGGGGCAGGGCCACCCAGCCTTCCTTCGCTCCCGGACACAGCGCCGAGACCATGGCTCCGCCCTCTTTGTCTGGCTTGATGCGGTAGAGATCGCGATCGTCGGTGTGGCCGCCGGCGGCATGGTCGAGCCCGCCGGGGCCCAGGCTGGCTTCGCCGACGTGCTGTAGATCGGCCGTCGCCTCTCCCTCGGTGGCGCGGATGGCGATCACGTGGGTGGAGAACAGATGTTGATCAAACTCGAAGGTGAGGGCGCCGGCGGCGGCGCGCGTGGCGGCGTCGGCGGGGTCGAACGAAAAGAAGCGACGCTGGGCGGCCCGCGCTGGCAGCGCGCCGGCCGCGATCGCCGCCACGACGAGCATGAGGATGGTCGCAGAGCCCCTCACCTGGAACGCCCGCCGCTCCGAGCGGCAAGATGGGCGGCCTCGTCGAGGTCGAAGTCGACCAGCCGCCAGCTTCCGCCCTCGTCCGCCAGGGTGACCAGGCACGGAGCCCCACGGCGCGTCACCGCGCACACCCGATCGCCCGGCAAGGTTTCGAGCGCGCCGGCGATGGCGATCATACCCGGCAGGCGCTGCCCCAGCCTGTAGCCATAGTAGGCGGCGACGCCGCGCAACACCTCGGGCCGGATGAGCGCCGCCACGGCGAGCCTGGACAGCGGTCCCGAGGCGAGCACTCCGGCGCCCCGGAGCAGCACGGGAAGGTCGGCTTGGCGCGCCTCGCCGACGAGCTTAGCCTGCACTGCGCTTTCGAGCGCCGGGTGGTCGATGTGGGCCTCGAAGGCGGCCTTGTCATCGTCGCGGACCGCGACCAACAGGGCATGGGCGCCCTCGGCCGCGCCCAACCGGGTGGTCGTCGCGCATGCGGCGAGGAAAAGGGTCGCGCCCGCTTGCGCCGCCCATCTTGGCCATGACTGGGGCACGCGCGCGCAATGAGCAGGGCTTTTGGGCGATGGCAAGGCGCGCGTTGACGAGCCCCGCCGGCGCGCCTACCCTCCTTCACTGTCCCCGAGCCCAGAGCGGAAAGGAGGGTCGCAACATGGCTGTCGTCATTCGCCTCGCCCTCCGCGGCGTCGCCGAGTAGGCTCGTCTTCGAAACGGGACGGACCTTCAGGTCGGCGGCGCGTCCTCGCCCCCCGACTCTTGAAGGTCACTCACATTGCTCAAAGAATTCGGCTGGAGCGAAGAGCTTCAGCGCCAGTTCGCACCGCACGCCGCTGCGGGGCTTGCCCCGGCCCGCGTTATTGCCCAGCATCGCGGCCGATATCTCGTTACCGCGGCCGCCGGCGAAGTCGACGCCGAGATCGGCGGCCGACTCGCCCGCGAGGCGACGCCCGTCGATCTGCCCGTGGCCGGCGATTTCGTCGCCATCGAGCCGGCCGGTCCGGGTTTCGCCATCATCCGCCAGGTTCTCCACCGGCGCACGCTGTTCACGCGCTGGGCGGCGGGCACGCGCGGCCGACGCCAACCCCGGCCCACTGGCCAGCCGGTCGCCGCCAATGCCGACCTGGCGCTGCTGGCGGAGCCGCTGGTCCCTACCCTCAACCTGCGACGGCTGGAGCGTTATCTTGCAGCGGCCTGGTCGAGCGGGGCCCGGCCTGCGGTCGTGCTCACCAAGGCTGATCTCTGCGCCGACCTGGACGCTGCGGCGGCTGAGGTTGCGGCGGTCACCTTTGACGTCCCGATGCTGGCGGTGAGCGCAGTCACCGGCGCCGGTCTGGACGCCGTGCGCGCCCTCCTCGCGCCCGGGATCACGGCCGCCCTGCTGGGAGCTTCCGGCGCCGGCAAATCGACGCTGATCAACGGTCTCCTGGGCGAGGATCGTCTGCGCACCGGCGGGGTGCGCGAGAACGACGGGCGGGGGCGTCACACCACCACCCATCGCGAGCTCATCCTTCTGCCGGGCGGCGCCCTTGTTCTCGACACTCCCGGCATGCGCGAACTTGGACTCTGGGACGCCGAGGACGGGGTCGCGGTCGGCTTCGCCGACATCGAATCACTCGCTGCCGACTGCCGCTTTCGCAACTGCAGTCATTGCGGCGAGCCCGGGTGCGCCGTTCGGTCGGCTGTCGAAGCGGGGGCGCTGGATCCGGCGCGCTTGGCAAGCTTTCGCAAGCTCGCTCGCGAGGCGGCGTTCGAAGCCGCGCGGGACGATCCGCTGTTGCGGGCGGAGCGCCGCAAGCGCTGGATCGCCATTCACAAGGCCAACCGCCGGCGCGCCCGCGACGAGCGCCGCCTGTGAGCGGCTACAGGGTCCGCTTGACCTCCTCGACGGTAAAGCACTCGATGAGGTCGCCGGCCTTGATGTCCTGGAAGCCCTGGAAAGCCATGCCGCATTCCTGTCCGGTCTGGACCTCGTTGACCTCGTCCTTGAAGCGCTTGAGCGTCTGCAGCGTGCCGAGCTCCAGCACCACCACGTCCTGGCGTACGATGCGCACCCGCGCGCCCTTGCGCACCACGCCCTCGGTGACGCGGCAGCCGGCCACTTTGCCGACCTTGGAAATGTCGAACACCTGCAGCACCTCGGCGTTGCCGAGGAAGTTCTCGCGTTGCACCGGCGCCAGCAGCCCGGAAAGAACGCCGCGAATATCGTCGATGAGATCGTAGATGATCGCGTAGTAGCGGATCTCCACGCCTTCGCGCTCGGCCAAGTCCCGGGCCTGTTTGGAGGCGCGGACATTGAAGCCGAGAATCGGCGCGCCCGCGCCCTTGGCGAGCATCACATCGCTCTCGTTCACACCGCCCGCGCCGGAAAGGATCATCCTGGCGCGGACTTCGGCCGTTCCCAGGTTGTTGATCGCGCCGACGATGGCTTCGGCCGAACCCTGGACGTCGGCCTTGATCACCAGCGGCAGCTCGGTGACGCGGTTGTCGGCGAACTTGGCCATCATGTCGGCCAGCGAAGCCCCTGCCACCGGCGCCTGCGTCCGTTCCCGCTTCATGCGGGTGCGGTACTCGGTCAGCTCCCGAGCCCGGGCCTCGTTCTCCACGGCGGCGAAGGGCTCGCCCGGATCGGGGGTGCCGTCGAGCCCGAGGATCTCCACCGGTTCGGATGGCCCGGCATCGGCGACCTGCTCGCCGCGCTCGTTGAGCAGCGCCCGCACGCGTCCGAAGTTGGCGCCGGCCACGACGATGTCGCCGCGCCGCAGCGTACCGCGCTTGACGAGCACGGTCGCGACCGCCCCACGGCCGCGGTCGACCTTGGATTCAACGACCACCCCCTCGGCGTTCCGGTCCGGGTTGGCCTTCAGGTCCATCACCTGGGCCTGCAGCAGGATGGCCTCGAGGAGGTCGTCGAGCCCGGTCTTCTGGACGGCGGAGACCTGCACTGCCTGGGTGTCGCCGCCGAGGCTCTCGACCACGATCTCGTGCTGCAGCAGTTCGTTGATCACCCGGTTGGGATCGGCGTCCGCCTTGTCGACCTTGTTGATGGCCACGATGATCGGGGCACCCGCCGCCTTGGCGTGCTGGATGGCCTCGATCGTCTGGGGCATGACACCATCGTCGGCGGCCACCACCAGGACCACGATATCGGTGACGTTGGCGCCGCGGGCGCGCATGGCGGAGAAGGCCGCGTGGCCGGGCGTATCGAGGAAGGTCACGCTCTCGCCGCTGGGCAGGCGCGTCTGGTAGGCGCCAATGTGTTGGGTGATGCCGCCGTGTTCCTTCGACACCACGTCGGTGGACCGCAGCGCATCCAGGAGGCTCGTCTTGCCGTGGTCGACATGGCCCATGACCGTGACCACAGGGGGCCTCTCGACCGCGCCCTCATCGGCCGCGCCTTCCGCCGTCAGGAAGCCGGTCTCGACATCGCTTTCCGAGACGCGCCGCACGGTATGGCCGAACTCGGTGGCGACCAGTTCGGCCGTATCGGAATCGATGACGTCGGCGGGCTTGAGCATCATCCCCTGGCGAGCAAGGAACTTGACCACCTCCACCGACCGGGTGGTCATGCGGCCAGCCAACTCCTGGACCGTGATGACATCGGGAATGACGACCTCTCGGGCGGCGCGCTGCTCGCTCTGGCCGCCGCCTCGCCGTTTTTCGCGTTCGCGCTCGCGGGCGCGGCGCACCGAGGCGAGCGAGCGCATGCGCTCGACCGCATCCTCGTCGTCGCCGGCCACGGCCTGGATGGTCAGTCGGCCCTCGCGCCGACGCGGTTCGCCGCGGGTGCGCGACACCGCCTTGCCGGGGGCCGTCTTGCCCTTGCGCGCCGCCTCCTCGTCATCGAAATCGGGCCGGCGATCAAGGTCGAGACTGCCGGGCCTGGGAGCCTGACGCGTGGCGCGCTGAATTTCGGGGGTGGGCGGGGGCGCGGCGCGACCCAGGCTCGGACCGCGCGGGCCTGGCCGGCCTTCGCGCGGTGTCCTGGGGGCCACGGCCGAGTAGCGGACCGTCTCGCCCGGCCGCGGCGACCGCTCCGAGCGGCCGCCTGCTGGCGCTGGTCCGCGCGACGGGCCCCGCGCCGCAGGGCGCTGGCCAAAGCCGGTGTCGCCGCCCTGCCGTTCTGGCCGATAGGTGGTGGTGCTGATGCGGTCGTCGCGGCGCTCGCGGCCGGGCTCGTAGGTGCGCGTCTGCACAAAACCCGGGCGCGCCGGCTCGGATGGGCGGGCGGCCGGCCTTGGAGCGGGCGGTTCGGTCGGCCGGGGCGCGGCTGCCGGCCGCTGCGGCGCGGCCCGAACTTCACTGGCGGGTTCTTCCGCTCCGGCCGACGGCGTTTCGGCCGGGGCTTTTGCCGCCTCTTCGGCAGCGGAGGCCGCCGCCGCGGCGGCGCGCTCCTCTGCCTCCCGACGCCGGGCCGCTTCGGCCCGCGCCCTGGCGGCCTCACGCTCGGCGTCGAGTTTGGCCTGCTGCGCCTGCGCCGCTTCGATGACGCGCTGCCGGGCGCGGCGCTCGTCTTCCGACAAGCCGCCGGTGGCCGCCCCGGTCGAGGGCGCCGCCGGACGCGCCGGCGTAGCCGGACCGCGCACGTCGAAGGCGGCGCGGCGCTCCGCGGCGGAGGGCCCGCCCAGGCTTGGCCCGGCGCCATGGCCGGCCGGCGCGTCTATCCGTCGGCGCTTGGTCTCCACCACCACGGTCTTGGAGCGGCCGTGGCTGAAGCTCTGTTTGACAACGCCGGCGCTGACCGCGCCGCTGGTCCTCGGCTTCAATGACAGCGGCGCCCTGGCGGGGGGCGCTGACGAGGACCGGTCGTTGTTGTTCTCTTCCGTCATGCGCTCGCTTGACTAATCGCTCTTAACAGCGCGGCCCGCCGGTTCTCCGGCGCGCCGCGGAACTTCAAAAAGGACACCTCAGCGAGAGTCGGCGCTGCCGGTCTCTCGCTCCTCGCGCCAACTCTCGGGGAGCAGGGGGACGAAGCCACCCAGCCGCTCGACATCGACGGTCCAGCGATCCGCGCTTCGCCCGGCAAGGAAGGCGAGGTGTATCACATTGTCCGCTCCCAAGGCCAAACCCAATTCATCGCAGGAGAAGGCGCCCAGGACCCTGGGGCGGCCCGCGCCGCGCCGCGCCGCGCCGAGGAGCTTGCGACGTCCATCGTCGGCGCCGTCGCTCGCCTCGACCAGCCACGCCGCCCGGCCGGCCTCCAGAGCCGAGATGACCTTGGAAAAACCCCAGGTAAGCGCGCCCGCCTTGCGCGCAAGCCCCAGGCCGGCCAGGGCCCGCGCCCTGAGAAGATCGGCGGTGCGCTGGGCGAGGTCTTCACCCGCGCTCGCCGGAGCGCGCAGGGCGCGCGCAAACAGGCCCTTGCGCGCCGCCGTCTCGACCGCGGCGCGCTCCGAGGCCACCCAGACCCCTCGCCCCGGCAGGCGGCGCGCAAGATCAGGGACGATTGCGCCGGTGGGATCGGCGACGAAGCGGATCAGGCTCGCCTCGTCCATCGATCGGCCCGAGACGATGTCGCGCCGAAGCCGGCCGTCTCGGCCGGGGTCGCCCCCCGCCCCGCTCGGCGTGGTGACGGTCAGGCTGGCGCGCCCTGCGAAGCCTCGGTAAGGGCTTCGTCCTCGACCTCTTCTTCCTCTTCGATGAGGGCCTCGGGCTCGATCCAGCCGGCCGCAACCCGGGCGCGCATGATCAGGACTTCTGCTTCCTGGGCCGAGAGGCCGAAGTCTTCCAGCACGCCCGGTTCGCGGACGCGCTCGCCGTCCTTGTTGGTGTCGTAGAAGCCGCGGATGTCGTCTGGCACCAGGCCGGCGAGATCCTCGAGGGTCTTCACCTCGTGTTCGCCAAGAGCGACGGCCATTGCCAGGGTGACGCCCTCCACCTCGAGCACCTGATCGTCCACGCCCAGCTCGCGCCGGCGCGCGTCGTACTCGGCCGCCTCCTTGTCGAGGTAGTCGCGCGCTCGGGCCTGGATCTCCTCGGCGGTGTCCTCGTCGAAGCCCTCGATCGCGGCGATCTCGGCCGGCTCGACGTAGGCGATGTCCTCGACCGTGGCGAAGCCTTCCGTCGCGAGCAGCTGGGCGATCACCTCGTCCACGTCCAGAGCCTCCTGGAACATGGTGGTGCGCTCCGCGAATTCGCGCTGGCGCCGCTCGCTCTCCTGGCTCTCGGTGATGATGTCGATCTGCCATCCCGTGAGCTGGCTCGCGAGGCGGACGTTCTGGCCGCGGCGGCCGATCGCCAGCGACAGCTGTTCGTCGGGGACAACCACTTCGACGCGCTCCTCGTCCTCGTCCATGACCACCTTGCTCACCTCCGCCGGGGCCAGGGCGTTGACGAGGAAAGTCGCTTCGTCGGGGTTCCACGGGATGATGTCGATCTTCTCGCCCTGAAGTTCGGCGACAACCGCCTGCACCCGGGAGCCGCGCATACCCACGCACGCGCCCACCGGATCAATGGAAGAATCGTTAGAGACGACGGCCATCTTCGCCCGGCTGCCCGGATCGCGGGCGACGGCGCGAATCTCAATGACGCCGTCGTAGACTTCGGGGACTTCCTGGGCGAAGAGCTTGGCCATGAAGCCGCCGTGCGCGCGCGAGAGCATGATCTGTGGCCCCTTGGTCTCGCGGCGAACGTCATAGATGTAGGCGCGCACCCGGTCGCCGACCTGGAACGCTTCGCGCGGGATCGACTGGTCACGCCGCATGATACCTTCGCCGCGCCCGAGGTCGACGATCACGTTGCCATACTCGACGCGCTTGGCGACGCCGTTGACGATCTCGCCGACGCGATCCTTGAACTCCTCGTACTGGCGCTCGCGCTCGGCTTCGCGAACTTTGCCGGTCACGACCTGCCGGGCCATCTGGGTCTGCACGCGGCCGAACTCGAAGGGCGGCAGCACTTCCTCATAGGTCTTGCCGACGAAGGCGTCGGGATCGGTCTCCAGGGCGTCGGAGATCCGGCGCTGGGCGTATTCGTTGAGCCCGACGGGCTCTTCGCCTTCGGCCGGCTCAGGAAGCTCGTCGGGAACCACCGTAACCACGCGCGTGATGGTGGTCTCGCCGCTCTTGGGGTCGATGTGCACGCGGATGTCGTGCTCGGCGCCGTAACGCGTCTTGGCGGCCTTCTGGATCGCCTCCTCGATGGCGTCGATAACGATCTCCTTCTCGATCGCCTTCTCGCGGGCGACGGCGTCGGCGATCTGCAGGAGTTCGAGGCGGTTGGCTGAAATGCCGGTGACGCTCATCTAGTGCAGGGTCCTTGCTGGGTTGTCCGGGCTGGCTTGAGATGACGCCTGCCGGGCCGCCCGCTCGCGGGCGCCCCGTTCCAACAGGGCGTCGGTGAGGACGAGCTTGGCTTCGGCGATGTCGACGAAAGGAAGGCGGACGAGGCCCGGCCCGGGCTTCAGGAGAACGGTGTCGCCGTCCAGGCCGGCGATCTGGCCCCGGAACCGCTTCTGGCCCTCGATCGGCCGCTGCAGCTCGATCTTGGCTTCGAGGCCGGCGAATGCGGAGAAATCCTCCAGACGCGTCAGCGGCCGGTCGACCCCGGGGCTCGAGACCTCGAGCAGATAGCCGCCGCGGATCGGGTCGACGGCATCGAGCACGTAGGAGAGCGCGCGCGACAGGCGGGCGCAGTTGTCCACGCCTAGGGTTCCGCCCGGACCCTCCGCCATGACTTGGAGACGGCGCTGGCGATCGCCGCCCATCAGGCGCAGGCGCACGATCTCGAAACCGGCGGCGCGCGCCGCTGGGTCGAGCAGTTCGAGAAGCCGAAAATCTTCTGCGGTCTTGGCGCGCATCCCTCGGGCCAAAGAAAAAGCGGCAGGCTCCTTTCGGGGCCGCCGCTCGAAAGCATCATCCGATGCTGTCAAACGATGTGCGCCTCATATAGGGCGCCGGCCCGGGCTTGTTAAGAGGCCAGCTTGGCGTTCCTGAAGTATCCTTTGGTTCGGCTCGGTCGTCTGCGGATCTGGGTTGCGGAGGTGAAGATGGCGGGCTCGCTTACGGACGACTCCGTCCGCGCCATGCGAGGCTTGTGGTTCGACTACCTCGACGCCATCGCCGCCGCGCGTCCGAAGCTGCATGCCTATTGCCTGGCGCTGACGGGCCAGATCTGGGATGCCGAGGATCTTGTCCAGGAAACGCTCGTGCGAGGCTTTGGCGCCATCGGACGCGCCGACATGCACGGCGCCCGGATGGCCCCCTGGTTTGACGAGCCGAGAGCCTATCTCGCACAGATCGCCACCAATCTCTGGATCGATCGCTGGCGGCGGCTGGTCGCGATGCGCGGCTCGTTCCGGAAGAGCGGGTCACTAAAGAGTCGACCCCGATAACCCGCACCGCTGTTGCGGTCCTCTTCGAGCGCGCCGCGCCTCAGGAACGCGCCGCGCCTCAGGAACGCGCCGCCGTCGTCTTGAAGGATGTCTTCGACTTCTCGCTCCATGAGATCGCGGCGCTGCTCTCGACAACCGAAGGCGCGGTGAAATCGGCGCTCAGCCGTGGCCGCGGCAAGCTCACCGGCGCAGCCCGTCCCCATCACACGCGGCCGGCCGGCCTCTTCGGAGCTCGTCGACCGGTTCGTCGCCGCGTTCAACGCGCGGGACATGAAGGCCTTGGTCCCGATCCTGCTGGACTCGGTCGCCTCTGAGCCTCAGGGGGTCGGCGGCGAGCGCGGCACGCGCGATCCCATCTGGATGAACGTCCCGGCCCCGGTGCGGGCGGAGCGCCAAGTCGTAGATGGCGTAACCGTGGTTGCGTTCACCTTCGAGACGCGGCCCGGAAGGCGTCTGGGCGGCCTCGAGCGGCTCGAGGAAGTCGACGGTAAAATCTCGCGGATAGTCAACTACTACTTCTGCCCGGAAACCATCGCCCTCGCCGCCGAGCGCCTGGGCTTGCGGCCATGGTCCAACGGCTACCACCAGGACGAAAAAACCCTGGACCGCATGATCGCCCAGGCAGAGCTGCCCTGGGCCCGGGGCCCGCGTTAAGGCGTCGGCTCGCCCGGAACCACGGTGACAAAGGTCCGGTCGTCGCGGCCGGAGACGAACTTCACCGCTCCGTTGGTCAGCGCGAACAGGGTGTGGTCCTTGCCCATGCCGACGTTGGTTCCCGGATGAAACTTGGCGCCGCGCTGGCGCACCAGAATGTTGCCGGCGACGACGATCTCACCGCCGAACTTCTTCACGCCCAGGCGACGGCCGGCGCTGTCACGGCCGTTGCGCGAAGAACCGCCTGACTTCTTGTGAGCCATCCTACTTCTCCTTGCCCTTCGGCGCGGCTTTCGCCTTCGCCCCCGGGGCGGCGGCCTTTGCCGGCGGCGCCACCTTCTTCGGCGCCGGCTTGGCAGCCGGCTTCTTGGCTGCGGGCCGGGCCTTGGCCGCGGCGGGCTTCGCGGCTGTGCCGGTCGGCTTCTGGGCCGCTTTCGGCGCGGCCGCCCGGCGCGCCGCCGCTTTGGCCGCTGGCGCTGGAACCGCCGCCTGGGGCGTGGCTTCTTCGGCCATTTCGGCGATGGCTTGCGCTTCCTCGGCGACTGCGGCCTTGGCCCTTTCCAGGCTCACGGGCGCGAAGCCGCGCGCCCGCGCGTCCAGCTCGGCCTTGGAGATGAGGCTGACCTTGCCATCCCAGGTCTCGGACTGGCCGGCGCCGGCAAGCGCAGTCACCCGCAGCACCGATTCCCACTGTCTGTGGCCGCGCGTGCGGCGATAGCCCTGCCGGCGGATCTTCTTGAAGATCTTGATCTTCCTGGCTTTGCGCGTCTCCACCAGGGTGGCGCTGACGCTGGCCCCTTCGATGAGGGGCGCGCCCACAGTGACGCTCGGCCCCTCGCCGATGAGCAGCACCTTCTCAAAAGCGACGACGTCGCCCACCGCGCCGGCGAGCTTGTCGACCACAAGCAGATCGCCGGGGCGGACCCGGTATTGTTTGCCGCCGGTCTGGATCACCGCGTACATCGATGGCGCCCTGACGAGAACGATGGAGAGCGCTTGGCGCTCAAACAAGGAATGCGCCCGCAGGCGGGCCGGCGGGCGAGGCCCCGGGAGATACTCCGCCGCCTCCTGCGAAGTCAACCGCGCCAGCGCCGGGGCCGACTCCGGTCAGCTGCCGGTGCCGAGGTCCTCCGAGATCAGGCCGATCTTGTAATAGCCGTCCAGCTGCAGCTGGTTGATGACGTCCATGAACTGCTTGTACTTCACGTGCTTGTCGGCCCGGATGAAGATGCGGTGGTTGGTCGGGTCGGGCACGCCCAACGAGGCCGGGAGGTCGACGGCCAGGCGCTCCATCGACGAGGGGCGGATGTCGTTCTTGCCGAACGACACGTAGATCTGGCCGCTGTCCTGGATGGAGATGAACGTCGGCGGCTTTTCGTTGGCGTTCGGCGGCGGCGCCTTGGCCGGCGGCAGGTCGAGACGGATCGATACGGTGGCGATCGGGGCGACGACCATGAAGATGATCAGCAGCACCAGCATCACGTCCACGAACGGGGTGACGTTCATGTCGCTGTTCTGCCCGAGATCGAATTTGCCGGTCTTCTCGCCGGCGAGCTTGGCGGCCATCGGCTGCTCCGTACTTCGCGCCGGCTCCCATGGCCCGGATGGGCGGCGATGTAAAGGCTGGCGCGCCGCCCGCTTTTCAGAGAGGCGACGCGCGCCGCCCACTAGCAAGATGCAAATCAGCGGAAGACCGGGACGACCCTACTCGAAGCCTCGCATTTCGCCCCAGACCTCGAACGGATCGCGGCGGGTGCGCCAGCGGTTGATGGACGCGTCCTTGTCTCGATAGCCCATGGCCATGCCCGAGAAGACCATCTCCGCGGCGGGCAAGCCCAGGAACTCGGCGACCAGCTTCGGGTAATTGGCCCAGTATTCCTGCGGGCAGGTGTCCAGGCCGCGCTCGAGCGCCAGCAACATCACCGTCTGCATGTACATGCCCAGGTCCGCCCACTGCGGCGGCCCGAGGTTGCGGTCGATGCAGAAGAAGAGGCCGACGGGCGCTCCGAAGAAGCCGCCGTTCCTGGCCAATTGCGCCAGACGTTTGGGGCGCTCGTCGCGGCCTATGCCAATGGCGCCATAGAGGTCCTCGCCGCACTCCCAGCGGCGGGTCCGGAACGGCTCCCAGAGATTGGGCGGGTAGACGGCGTATTCGGGCGCCTCCATGCGCCCGGCGGCGACCTTGGCCTTGAAGGCCCCGAGCGGGCCGCCGGCCAGAGCGAACACGCGCCAGGGCTGCAGATTGCCGCCGGAGGGGGCGCGGGCGGCGCGCTCGAGGATGTCGCGCACCAGGGCGCCGGCGACCGGCCGGTCGAGGAAGGCGCGCACCGAAATACGCGCCGCCACAGCCTCGCTCACGTCCATGGGATCACCCTCGCTTCGTCTAGCCTTGACCTTCGGCGGCGTGACCGCGCAAGTCTAGCCGCCGATGCCGCCCGGACGAGGACAGCGAAAGCGGCGCTCGCGCCGATCACCGGGTGTGCTTGCCGCCATCGGCCGTCTTGCCCGAAATGCGCTGCTGGCGCTGGCGGCCCTGATCTTCGTCGCCGGTCCCGCCGTCGCGCTTCTCTACCGGTTCGTTCCGCCGCCGATCACCTTTCTCATGGTCGAGCGCTGGCTTCATGGTCGAGGCATGGAAAGGCGCTGGACGCCGATCTCCGAAATTTCGCCCGTCATGGTGCGATCCGTCATCGCTTCAGAGGATTCCCGCTTCTGCGCCCACCATGGCTTTGATTTCGCGGCCATGCGCGCCGCCCTGGCGCACGACGCCTCCGGCGGGCGCCGCCTTCGCGGCGGCTCGACCATCAGCCAGCAGACGGCCAAGAACGTATTTCTGTGGCCGGATCGTTCGTGGGTGCGCAAGGGCCTGGAGGCCTGGTTCACGGTCCTCATCGAGACGCTTTGGGGCAAGCGCCGCATCATCGAGGTCTACCTCAACACCGTGGAGATGGGACCTGGACTTTACGGCGTCGGCGCCGCCTCGGAGCGCTACTTCCACGCGCCACCCTCCCGGCTCACCCCGATCGAGGCGGCCCGCCTTGCGGCCATCCTGCCCGATCCGCTGAAATGGCGGGTGGTGCGGCCCGGACCCTACGTGCGCCGCCGCAGCGGCAGCATCGACGCCCGCGCCGGCTTGGTGCGTCGCGACGACCTGGCCGGTTGCGTGCTCGGGCCGCGCCGTTGAATCGCGCGCCCGTTCGGGACTAAGGACGGCGCCTCTCCCGGCGAAGAGGACCTCATGGCGGACAAAATCCGCGTCGATGCCGACGCGGCTCTGGAAGGGCTGCTTTTCGATGGCATGACCATCATGGCCGGCGGCTTCGGCCTGTGCGGCATTCCCGAGCATTTGATCGCCGCCGTCCGTCGAGCTGGGACCAAGGGCCTGACGGTGATCTCCAACAACTGTGGCATCGACGATTTCGGCCTCGGCGTCCTGCTCGCCGGCGGCCAGATCAGGAAGATGGTCAGCTCCTACGTCGGCGAGAACCGCCTTTTCGAGCAGCTCTATCTCGAGGGGAAGCTGGAGCTGGAGTTCAATCCCCAGGGGACGCTGGCCGAGCGCATCCGCGCCGGCGGCGCCGGCATTCCCGCCTTCTACACCAAGACGGGCGTCGGCACCGTGGTCGCCGAGGGCAAGGAGGTGCGCGAGTTCGACGGCGAGCTCTTCGTGATGGAGCGCGCGCTTACGGCCGATCTCGCCATCGTCAAGGCGTGGAAGGGCGATACCGTAGGCAACCTCGTGTTCCGCAAGACGGCGCGCAATTTCAACCCTGTCATGGCGACGGCCGGCAAGGTCACGGTCGCGGAAGTGGAAGCGCTGGTCCCGGTCGGGGCGCTGGACAAGGAGATGATCCACACCCCGGGAATCTTCGTCGACCGACTGTTCGAGGGACGGGACTTCGAAAAGCGCATCGAGCGGGTGACCACGCGCGAGAGGGCTGGCGTGTCCTGATGGCCTGGAGCCGCGATCAGATGGCCGCCCGGGCCGCGCGCGAGCTGCGCGACGGCTTCTATGTCAACCTCGGCATCGGCATTCCGACGCTGGTCGCGAACCACATTGCCGCCGGGGTGAGCGTCACCCTTCAGAGCGAGAACGGCCTGCTGGGCATGGGCCCGTTCCCTTATCCCGACGAGGTCGATGCCGATCTCATCAACGCCGGCAAGCAGACGATCACTGAGCTGCCGTCGTCGTCCTATTTCTCTTCCGCCGACAGCTTCGGCATGATCCGCGGCGGCCATATCGACCTGTCGATCCTCGGCGGGATGCAGGTGAGCCAGGGCGGCGACCTGGCGAACTGGATGGTGCCCGGCAAGATGGTCAAGGGCATGGGCGGGGCTATGGACCTGGTCGCCGGCGTCCGGCGCGTGGTCGTGGTCATGGAGCATGTAGAGAAATCGGGCGCGCCCAAGTTTCTGAAGAGCTGCACCCTGCCGCTCACCGGCGCCCACGTCGTTGACCTCCTGATTACCGACCTGGCCGTGTTCGACCTCGGCCGCGGCGCGGGGGCCAAGCTGGTCGAACTCGCCCCCGGCGTGACGGTCGAGGAGGTGCGCGGCAAGACCGAGGCGGAGTTCGCTTCCGCGTCGGCATGACCGTTCCGGCCGAATGGGCGCCGCACGCGGCGATGTGGGTCGGCTTTCCCAGCCACCTCGACCTCTGGGAAGAGCACCTCGAGGAGGCCCGGGAAGAGACGGCGGGGCTCTGTCGCGCGCTCGCCGACGTTGGCGCCGAACAGGTGAAGCTGCTCGCCTGCGGGGCGGATGCGACCTCGGCGGCCGCCGAACTGCTGCGTGGGACCAGAGGCATCGATATCATCGACACGGTCTTCGGCGACATCTGGCTGCGCGATACCGGCCCGATCTTCACCGCAGAAGCGGAAGCCGTCGCCTTCGCCTTCAACGGTTGGGGCGGCAAGTATCGCTTCGCTGGCGACGACGGGATCGCCGAGACGATCGCGCGGCGCGCGCGGGCGCGGCTGTCGCGCGCCGGGTTTGTTCTCGAGGGCGGCGCCTTGGATCATGACGGCGAGGGCACGGCTCTGGCGACCCGCCAGTGCTTGCTCAATCCCAACCGCAACCGCGGCTGGAACGAGCAGAGGGCCGAGGCCGCCCTTGCCGAGGCGCTGGCGGTCCGCAAGATCCTGTGGCTCGACCAGGGCCTGCTGAACGACCACACCGATGGCCACGTGGACAACCTGGCGCGGTTTCTCGCTCCCGGGATCGTCGCCTGCCCGATGGCCTTCGGCCCGGACGATCCCAACCAGCACGCTTACGATCGCGCCGCCGCCGCTCTGGCGATGACAACGGACGCCGCCGGGCGCGCGCTGCGGGTGGTGCGCGTGCCTTCGCCCGGCCGGCAGATCGACGAGCAGCATCGCTCGCTTCCCGCCTCGCATATGAACTTTCTCATCGCCAACGGCGCAGTAATCGTTCCGACCTATGAGGACTTCGCCGCGCGCCTGGCGCGCGAGGCGCTCGCCGGCGAGTTCCCTGGGCGTCGGGTCATTGGCCTTCCGGCGCGGGCGCTGCTTTCTGGCGGCGGCGCCTTCCACTGCATCAGCCAGCAGCAGCCGGCCTGATGGCCAGGACCCTCGTTCTCGCCGCCCTTCAGGGCGCTTTCGGCGACGACATGGCCGCCGACATCGACAAGGTCGCCCAACTGACGCGACAAGCCGCGGGGCGTGGCGCCCAGGTCATTCTGCCACCGGAGCTCTTTCAGGGCCTATATTTCCCTGTGGCCCAGGAGGAGCGGTGGTTCGCTACTGCGTTTCCGTGGCGCGAACATCCCTGCGTCCTTGCCCTGGCCCCGCTGGCCGGTGAACTCGGCGTGGTGTTGCCGATCTCCATCTTCGAGCGCGAAGGGCCGCACTATTTCAACAGCGTCGTCGTTGCCGACGCCGACGGCGCCTTGCTTGGTCTCTATCGTAAGAGCCACATCCCCGACGGCCCCGGGTATCAGGAGAAGTACTACTTCCGCCCGGGGGACACCGGCTTTCGCGTTTGGCCCACGCGTTTTGGCCGCCTGGGCGTGGGCATTTGCTGGGATCAATGGTTCCCCGAAGCCGCCCGCGCCATGGTGCTGGCCGGAGCCCAGGCCCTGCTCTACCCGACCGCGATCGGCTCGGAGCCGCACGATCCTAATCTGGATACTGCGGCGCCGTGGCGGCGGGCCATGCAGGGCCACGCGGTTGCCAATCTCGTGCCGGTTGCCGGCGCCAATCGCGTCGGCTTCGAGCCGCGCCGCGGCTACCCGCAAGGGGGTCAGACCTACTACGGCTCGAGCTTCATCTGCGATCACCGCGGCGACATCGTCGCCGAGCTAGGGCCTGACGAGGAGGGCGCCGCCGTCGCCGCCTTCGACCTCGATTTCCTCGAGCGCCATCGCGCCGCGTGGGGCTTCTTCCGCGACCGCCGCAGCGACCTCTACGGTCCGCTGGTCGCTCCCCGGCCAAGTTGATCGAGACCGCGCGCCTGATCCTTCGGCCCTGGCGCAAGGCCGACCTGCCGGCGTGGACGGCGATGATGACCGACCCGGAGGTGGGCCGGTGGCTTGGCGGGCCGTTTTCGCCGGAAGCGGCCGAGGAGGGTTTTCGGCAGGCAGCCGCCATCGTCGCTGGGGACGGCTATGGCATGTGGGCCGCCGAGCGAAAGAGCGACGGGGCGGTGATCGGCAGCATCGGCGTGCGGCGGGTGCGCCCAGAATGGAATCATCCACTGTCCGGCTCGACCGAACTGGGGTGGCGTCTGGCGCGCCCGGCGTGGGGTGCGGGCTACGCCAGCGAAGGCGCGGCCGCGGCGCTCGCCTGGGCCTGGGCCAACCTCCCTGTCGACGAGATCGTGGCCTTCACCGCCGTTCCGAATGTGCGCTCGCAAGCCGTCATGAAGCGCCTCGGGATGATCCGTGAACCGCTGCGAGACTTCGACCATCCCGCCCTGGCGCCCGATCACCCGCTGCGCCGTCACTTGGTGTTCGGCATCGCTCGGCCACGCTGATCAGGCGAACGGCAACTCCGCCTCGGCCGCCTCCTCCCAGGCGAGCATGGGATCCTTGCCCATCAGCGCAAGCTTCACTGGGGCCCAGTTCATGCGATGGATGGCGCACGGGCCGCGCTCCAGCAGGGCGCGGGCGTGGATCGGCGCGCGGTAGCCCTTGTGGGCGGCGAAGCCGTAGCCTGGGTATTCGGCGTCGAGCCTCGCCATCAGGCGGTCGCGCGCGGTCTTGGCCAGGATCGAGGCGGCAGCGATCGAGGCGCAGCGTCCGTCGCCGCCGACCACCGTCTTGACCGGGCAGGGAAGGGCGAAGGCGTAGGCGCCGTCCACCAGAGCGAAGGCGGGGGCGACGGTGAGGGCCTCGATCGCCCGCCGCATGGCTAGGCCCGTTGCCTGGAGGATGTTGAACGAAGCGATCTCCTGCACCGAGGCGAAGCCAACGCCCCAGGCGACGGCCCGCGACTTGATCCTGGCCTCGAGCTTGCGGCGCTGCAGCACCGTCAGCTTCTTTGAATCATCGAGGCCGGCAAGGGTGCGCGAGCCGGTGCGCAGGATAACCGCGGCCGCGGCGACCGGCCCGGCCCAGGGCCCCCGGCCCGCCTCGTCGACACCGCAGACCGGCGCTGGGCAGGCGCGCTCGAGCTTTAGGTCCGGCCCGATCCGGTTCACGCCACCCTTCCCAACCTCGCCACCTCGGCTCGGCGAAAGCAGCCTTCGACGTGGTCGTTGACCATCCCGACCGCCTGCATGAAGGCGTAGACGATCACCGGGCCGCAGAATTTGAATCCCTTTGCCTTCAGGGCCTTGGACATATCCGCCGCCGTCGGCGATTGAGCCGGGATATCGGCGACGACGCGCCAGGCGTTTTGCACCGGCCGCCCGTCGACAAAGCTCCACAGGAAGGCCGAGAAGTCCTCGCCCGTATCGCGCATTTCCAGGTAGCGGCGGGCGCCCTCGATAGTGGCGTCGATCTTGGCGCGCGAACGCACGATCCTCGGATCGGCCAGCAGACGCGAGCGTTCGGCATCGCCGAAGCGCGCCACCGCCTCCGGATCAAATGCGGCGAAGGCGGCGCGGAAGGCCTCGCGCTTGCGCAGGATCGTGATCCAGGAAAGGCCGGCCTGGAAGCCGTCGAGCACCAGCTTTTCCCAAAGGGCGCGCGGGTCGTACTCCGGGACGCCCCATTCCTCGTCGTGATAGGCGACATAGAGCCGGTCGCGCGGGTCGGCCCAGGCGCAGCGGTCGCTCGCCCCCGAGGCCCAGGTTCCAGACGCGCCGCTCGCCACCGCCCCGATTTCGCTCCCGAACCTCGACATTTCCACGCGGCAACGAGCGTCCGCACCTTCGCCGACTTCGGCTCGATCACCGGGGCCGAGCGGCGCATCCCAACCTGTCGCGGTTCGACATTCGCCGCAAGTTCCCGGCGCTCCACGCCACGGGAGCGGGCCAACGCCCCCGTCGCTTGACATTAGTTGCGCATTGCAATATCTTAGAACCACTGCGGCTGCGCTGTGGGGGCGCCTGGCTAGCTGGGCGCCTGGGTCTTTGACATCGTGAACAGCTAGAGCGGTAGCGGCCAAACTGGATCTGGGCCCTAACCCCTCACCCTTCCTCTCCCTTCGGGAGCAGCGCTTCTTCTCCTCTCCCACAGGGAGAGGAGGGGGGCGACGAGCGCGAAAACGCGCTCGCGGTTTCGATGCGATCGCCAGCGGCGATCGCCGTGAGGAGCGCCCGCGCCCGAAGCGCGGGCTGGGGCGCAGCAATGGGAAGGTGAGGGGTTACGGTGTCGGCCGTCCTGGCCGCGGCCCGGCTGCGCGCCGCTCCGGGCCGCGGTTCCCGAAAGTTCCCGTTTGCGCCTCGTCGGGAACCGCGCCGACCCCGCACCTAATCGACGTATTGCATTGGGAAAAGACGTCCCGGATGGTGTGGATCACAATCTTCGGAGCGCAAAAAACGGGAACCGCCCGGCCCGGCCTTGTCCGCGCCACCCCGCGCCACTTCGCGCCAGGTTGCGCCACTCCGCGCCGGGCCGTGGCGCGACGGGGACATGATACTTATCCCCCTCGGGCGCGGTCGAACAGCATTCCGGGTCAGGGATAAGTATCATGTCCCTGCCCGCCCGGCGTGCTCCGTCACCGTTAAATACGGTGATCTACGGCGCCCGGGGCGCCGTTCGCGCGAGCGGAGCGCGGCGCCCAGAGGGGGCAGAGGGGCGCAGTTCTTCTCCCTCCCCTTCATGACGGCCCGAAGGGCCGGACGGGGAGGGCCCCCACAGGCTCCCCCTGGGCTGGGCGGACGGCAGGACGGGAGAGGGGCCTTGCCTCACACCTCGCAAGAGAGGGGCCCGCGCAGATGCGCGCCCGAGCGTGCCGGGGCGTGCACAGCCGTGCCCCGGAGGCGCAAATCCGTGCCCCAGCGAGCGCCGGCGAGCAGGAACGAACCGATTCGAGCATCCTTGGCCGGACCGCAGAGGACGGCCAACTATCTGGATTCAAAAGAGAAATCTGCCTTCTCGGCGGAGTCGCCGCGCCTGAACCCCCTCTTTAAGCGAGCATCGACATTGCAGTTGTCAGTCAGCCCGCCTGCTGCAGCCAGGAGGGAAGATCGACCTGGCAGGGCCGCCCGTCCGCGAGCCTCAACGGGCCTGCGGCCAACCTGTCCAGCCGCAACAGCGCCATGGCGCGGCCCTCCATCCCCGAGCGCGCCTCGCCGGCGCGTAAATCCCCGACGAGCACTTCGGACCCCGCCGCCGGCGGCGGGCCGGCGAAGTTGATCGGAACCATCCGGCTGCGGATGGCGCCGCGGCGCTTGACCCGTGAGGCGGTCTCCTGGCCGATGAAACAGCCCTTCTTGAAGTCTATTCCCCCGAGGAGGTCGAAGTCGGCTTCGATCGGATAGTCGTCGGCGCGAAAATCGGCGCTCCCAGGGATTCCGAGCCTCAGCCGGTGAGCTTCGTAGGCGCTCTCCTCGGCCACAAGGGCGGCCGCCGGCGTCGGCGCATCATAGCCGCGGAACCCGAGCTCCCTTCGCCGGGGATCGCGCCACCAGCCGCCCGGTGCGCTCTGGGCGGCCCAGAGTCCCTCGATGTGCGGCTCGGCGGGCGCGATCTCCACTTTGGCGCGCAGCCGATACATGGACAGGCGCTCCAGCAGCGCGGGGCGAGCGGCCGCGGCGCAGTCGATGAGGCAGCCCTCCTCGGTTCCAAGAAGGAAGAGGTCGAAGGCGAGCCGGCCCTGGGGCGTCAGCAGGGCGCCGAACCGCATCTCGCCAGGCCCCAGTGTCAGCACATCCTGGCTCACGAGGCCCTGCAGGAATGGGCGCCAATCCTCGCCGGCGACGGCGATGCCGGCGCGGCTGGCGAGGCGGGCGAGGAAAGGGCCGTCCATGGCGCAAAGTGTGGCCGTGTGCGGCCTGGAGCGCCAGGGGGGCGCGCCCTATAAGTTGCGCCCGATGGCGGCCAAGCGCTTTCCGATCCTGTTCATCACCGCCAGCAGGATCGGAGACGCCGTCCTTTCCTCGGGGTTGCTGAAAACCCTGGTCGACGAGGTCCCTGAGGCTCGGTTCACCGTCGTCGGCAGCGCTCTGACCGCGCCCCTCTTCGCCGCCACGCCCAGGCTCGACGAGCTGATCGTCATGGACAAGCGGCCCGCGGCGGGACACTGGCTCTCCCTGTGGCGGCGGGTGCGCACGCGCCGCTGGGGCCTGGTGGTCGACATGCGCGGCTCGGCCATGGCCCGCCTGCTCAAGCCCTGGCGTCGGGCGGTGCGCCGGCGCGGCGAAAGCGCCGAGCACAAGGTGGTGGAGGCGGCCCGGCTCCTGAAGCTGGAGGATGCCCCGCCCTCGCCGTTCCTCTTCACCGACGAGGCCATCGAATCGCGCGCCGAGGCGCTTACCCGCGGCGCCAGCCCGATCCTGGCCATGGCGCCGTTCGCCAACTGGGTCGGCAAGGCTTGGCCAGCCGAGCGTTTCGCCCTGGTGGCCCGCCAACTCCTCGGTCGCGACGGCGCCCTGGCCGGCGCCCGCCTGATGGTCGTCGGCGGCCCCGAGGACCAGATGGCCGCCGAACCGGTGCGCTCGGCGGTCGAGCGATCCCGAGTCATCGATCTTGTCGGGCGCGAGGAGTTGCTCGTCGTCTACGCTGCGCTCAAGCGGGCGCGGCTGTTCATCGGCAATGATTCCGGGGTCGCGCACTTGGCCGCGGCGGCCGGCGCGCCCACTCTGGGCCTGTTTGGCCCGTCCGACGAAGACCTCTACGCACCGTGGGGGTCACTGGCGCGGACGGTCCGAGGACCGCGCACCTTCGACGAAATTCTCGACATCGATCCCGAGCTCAACCAACAGATCTGCCACATGATGGACCTGACGCCGCAGACCGTGCTCGCCAGGGCCGAGGCCCTCCTCGAGGATACCGTTCGGGCCGATGCCTGAGACCTTCGATCTGATTGTCCGCGGCGGCGAGGTCGTCAGTCACGCGGGCCGGGGCCGCGCCGACATCGGCGCACGCGCCGGCCGCATCGCCGCGATCGGCGACTTGTCGCAAGCCTCGGCGGCCGAGACCCTCGACGCCCGCGGCCTCACCGTCCTGCCGGGCGTCATCGACAGCCAGGTTCACTTCCGCGAGCCTGGGGGCCCGGCCAAGGAAGATCTCGAGTCGGGCTCGCGCGCCGCCGTGCTGGGCGGCGTCACCACGGTGTTCGAGATGCCGAATACCGATCCGCCGACCACGACCGCGGCGGCGCTGAACGACAAACTGACGCGGGCGCGCCGGCGCATGCACTGCGATCACGCGTTCTGGGTCGGGGCGACGCACGAGAACGTGGCCGAACTCCCCGATCTCGAGCGGCTCCCGGGGTGCGCCGGCGTCAAGGTGTTCATGGGCGCCTCCACCGGCGCCCTGCTCGTGGCCGATGATGCCGGGCTCGAGAAGGTGATCGGCGCCGTGAGCCGCCGCGCCGCCTTTCATGCCGAGGACCAGCCGCGACTTCTCGAGCGCGCCGCCCTGGCCCGGCAAGGCGATTGGGGCAGTCACGCGCTCGTTCGTGACGCGGAGGCGGCGATCCGGGCCACCCGGCGCCTCCTCGCCATGGCCGAGAGTCGCGGCAAGCGGGTGCACGTCCTCCACGTCTCGACCGCCGACGAGATAGGGCTGCTCGCCGAGCACAAGGCGGTGGCCACGGTCGAGGTGACGCCGCAACATCTGACGCTCGCCGCGCCCGGCGCGTACGAGCGCCTCCAGGCCCTGGCCCAAATGAATCCTCCGATCCGGGACGAGAGCCACCGGCGCGGCTTGTGGCGAGGCGTCGCCGAGGGTGTGGTCGACGTGCTCGGTTCTGACCATGCGCCGCATACGCGCGAGGAGAAGGCGAAACCCTACCCTGCTTCGCCCTCGGGCATGCCCGGGGTGCAGACCTTGTTGCCGGTGATGCTGACGCACGTCCACGCCGGCCGCCTCAGCCTCGAACGCCTCGTGGATCTGACCAGCCACGGGCCGCAGCGGATCTTTGGCCTCGCCGAAAAGGGACGGATAGTTGTCGGCTTCCATGCCGACCTCGCCATCGTGGACCTGAGAGCGACGCGGATCCTGCGGCACGCCGACATGGCGAGCCGCGTGGGCTGGACGCCTTTCGACGGCATGGAGGCGCATGGCTGGCCGGTGGCGACCGTCATTCGCGGCCGAGTCGTTATGCGGGATGGTGAGCTGACGGCGCCGCCCGCCGGAGCGCCGGTTCGATTTCTGGAGACGCTGGGGACGCAGACATGAACGGCGCCGACGCCCTGATCCGAACTCTGACCAAGAATGGTGTCACCGCCTGCTTCGCCAACCCTGGCACCAGCGAGATGCAGTTCGTCAGCGCTCTGGATCGGCGCCCAGAGATGCGCTCGGTGCTGTGCCTGTTTGAAGGGGTGGCCACCGGCGCGGCGGACGGCCACGGCCGGATGACGGGACGTCCAGCCTGCACCCTGCTGCACCTCGGTCCAGGTTACGGCAACGGCCTCGCCAACCTGCACAACGCCCGACGCGCCTTCACGCCGATCGTCAACATCATCGGCGACCACGCCACCTGGCATCAGCAGTACGATGCGCCGCTAGCCTCGGACATTGCCGCCATCGCCTCGGCCAACTCGGTGTGGGTCAAATCTGCGCGCGCGCCCGACGAGGTCGGGCCACTGGCGGCCGAAGCCGTCCGCGTCAGTCTGTCGCCGCCCGGAGGTTCGGCAAGCCTCATCCTTCCGGCCGACTGCGCCTGGACCGAAACCACGGTAGAAGGTCCGCTGATCGAAGCGCCCGCGAAGACCAGCGTCGCTGCGCGCGCCATCGATGAGGCCGTGAGCGCGTTGAGAGCCGCCCGCAAGCCGGTCGTGCTCCTCGGCTCGGGCGCTTGCAACAGCGACGGGATCGCGGCGGCGGGCCGGCTCCGCGCCTGGGGCGCACGGGCGCTCACCGATACCTTCATCGCCCGCCAGCCGCGCGGCGCGGGCAGCTTCGCCCCGGATCGGATGATGTATTTCGCCGAGAGCGCCCTGACCGATCTGGAGGGCGTGGACCTGATCGTGCTGGTCGAAACCGTCGATCCAGTGGCCTTTTTCGCCTATCCCGGCCGGCCCAGCGTGCTCGTCCCGGACGGCTGCCGGACGATTCAACTGGCCGGCCGGGCCGAGGATGGCCCAGCAGCGCTCCACGCCGTAGCCGAGGCGGTGGGCGCGCCACAGGATTTCCCGACAGGCGGCCACGACAGGCCGGACCCGGCCTCGGGCCCGCTGACGCCGGCGGCCGCCGGCGCCGCCATCGCCCGCCATCTTCCCGAAGGCGCGATCATCAGCGACGACTCGGTGACCTCCGGTCAGCCGATCCTCAATCTCACGCGGTCAGCCGCGCCGCACGACTGGCTCGGACTTACCGGCGGCGCTATCGGGCAAGGCATTCCGGTCGCAGTGGGCGCGGCTGTCGCCAGCCCCGGCCGCAAGGTCATCTCGCTGAACGGCGACGGCGCCGCGATGTACACGGTTCAGGGCTTATGGACCGCGGTGCGCGAGCGCCTCGACCTCACGGTTATCGTGTTCGCCAACCACAGCTATCGGATCCTGGCCATCGAGTTGGGCCGGACCGGGGCCGGCAATCCGGGCCCCGCGGCTTCGCGGCTGTTGAGCCTGGGCGATCCGGCGATCGGCTGGACGCGCCTGGCCGAAGGCATGGGCGCCGCCTCGAGCTACTGTGACACCGCCGAGTCGTTCGAAGCGGCGTTCGCGGGGGCAATGGCCGAGGCCGGCCCACATTTCATCGAGGCGGCGATCCCTTAACCGGTGCGCTTGCTATTGCCGGGCAACTGGCAACCCCCGCCGATGCCGCTGGCTTCGCTGCACGGGACCGCAGCCTCTGCCGTCAGCGGTGTAAGCCGGTAGCGGATCATGTAACCGGGAAGACCGTCGGCGCACGCGGTTTCGATATAGCCCTTGTCCGCGGCGATGCCGACGATGCGCGAGTTGGAAACCACGCAACTGGTCTTGCCTTGCGCCCTCAGCTCGGCGGTCAGCTTGGGATAGGCGGCGCTGGGCGGCGTGAAGGCGCAGCGAAAGCCTTTCAGCTCCGAATGGGCGCAGTCATAGATTTCGGCGGCCTGCGTCCCGGTTGTCGGGAACATGGCGATGGCGCCGTCAGGACGGTTCGAGCACACCAGCTCAACCACTTCCTTCCCGGCGACGTTGGCCGGCAAGGGCGCGTACTTGCTAACGCTGCAGTTGAACCCGGCCTTGGCCGCCAACTGGGAATAGAGGCCCGCCTGCGCGGTCTCGGCTTCCCGGGCGTTGGTGAGGGTGCAGCCACCGCCGATCCCTTCCGCTCCGGCGCAATCGATCGCCTGTTTGAAGCCGCCGTTGGGGGTGGTCTCCAGAACGTAACCTTTGCCGTCCTGGCACGCGACTTCGTAGTACATGTCACCAGTTGCGGTGGCTGCGCCGATGTAGCGACGGTCCTTCACCACGCATGGCTTGCCGGACTGGGCGACCAGTTGATCGACCATGGCCAACTGGCTCTCCCGCGTCGTCAGGGTGCAGGAGATGTTCGCGCCTTCGGGAATGCCGATGCACGGAATCATCTTGGCCGGCTCCGTGCGCTTCGGCGGCGACGAAGTCTGCAAGACGAACCCTTGTCCGTTCTGGCAGGCGATCTCGAAGACGCTGAGTTGCGCATTGTGGCCGATAGGCCGGAGCTTCGTCGGCGTGCAGGCGACGCCGCTCTTGGCGATGTACGGCTCGAGGCCGGCCTTCGGATCAAGGTTGCCGGGGAGGATGCAGGCCAGGTTGTTCGGCTTGCCGTTCGGCTGCGGGACCGAGGTCTCCGCGCAGGTGAAAACCGATGGCGGTTGATCGTCGGACTTGTCGAAGATGAGGCCCTCGTTGCCGGTGCAGGCCACCTCGTAGAAGTCGCTCGTCGTCTTGGTCTTCGGATCCTTGTTCTGGCCGATGAAGCGGGCGTCGGCGAGTTGGCAATCGGCGCCGGCGGCGCTGATGAGCGCCGGGGCCGCGGCCATGCCCTTGGCCCGTTCGTCCTTGCTTATTGATGGCGCTGAAGCCGCCGCCGCCCTCGAGGGGACCAGACTTGAGACCAGGGTCGCGCCCAGCACGATTGCCAGGGCCAAGCCAAGTGGCCGCATAGAATTTTCCTCCGATGGAAGGCACTGCAGTGGCTGGCCACTTGCGCGCGGCGCGGGCGGGAGGTCAAGCCTCGCGTCCGAGGCGAGTTCCCGAGGCCTGGCGTATTCACTGAGGGACGAACATGACCGTGACCTTTCCCGTTGCGCCCGACAGCTTCGCCCTGGAGCGCGGTCGGGTGCTTGCGCCCCGGTTCGATGGCGCCGGCCTGATCACAGCGGTCGCCACTCACGCCGACAGCGGCGAAGTGCTCATGGTGGCGCACATGGATGCAGAGGCTCTGCGTCTCAGCCTGGAGACCGGGGAAGCTCACTACTACAGCCGCTCCCGTCAACGGCTGTGGCGAAAGGGCGAAGAGAGCGGCCAGGTGCAGAAGATCCGTGAGGCTCGCATCGACTGCGACCAGGATGCCGTTTGGTTGCAGGTCGTTCCGCAAGGTGATGGCGGCGCCTGCCACGTCGGCTTTCGCTCCTGCTTCTACCGCCGCATCGACAACGGCGCGCTGGTGGAGGTTGGGTGAGGACTGTGGCATAGGCGCAGCCCGCCGACCGGCAGTCGAAAGGCCGCGTACATGCCGAGTGAGAATCTGCACGCGCCGCACGGGGGCTCGATCGCCGAGCGCCAGGAAGGCCTCGACAAGGGGTTGCGCGGCTGAGCGACGCGAAAGGCAAGGCCGGGCGCCGTCGCGTCGAACTGCCTGCCGGACTTTCGGGACGCCTCGACCGCGCTCTTGCCGCCGCCCTCCCGGAGGTTTCGCGCTCACGGCTCCAGGCTTTGATCGCGAACGGCTCGGTGCGGTGGCAAGGCGCTATTGTCGGCGATCCGGCGGCGCGCCCGGCGCCGGGCGTCTATGTCATCGACATCCCCGCGCCCGAGCCGGCCGAGCCCGAGCCGGAGCCGCTGCCGCTGAAGGTGCTCTTCGAGGATGCGGACCTGATCGTCATCGACAAGCCGGCGGGGATGTCGGCGCATCCTGGTCCGGGGAACCGCGCCGGCACCCTGGTCAACGCCCTGCTCCATCATTGCGGCCCGTCGCTGCTCGGCATCGGCGGCGTCGCCCGCCCAGGGATCGTTCATCGGCTCGACAAGGATACGTCCGGGGTCATGGTGGCGGCCAAGACGGAGCGTGCGCACCGCGGTTTGGCGGCGCAGTTCGCGGCGCACGATATCGAGCGCGCCTACGTGGCTTTCACCCGAGGAGCGCCGAAGACGCGGTCCGGGAACCTGGTCACCCGCATCGGCCGCTCGCCGCGCCATCGGCAGAAGATGGCCGTGCTTGCCCGGGGCGGGCGGGAGGCGAGAACGCATTGGCGCGTCGAGCGGATCTTCGGGCCCCCGGCCAGACCGACGGCGGCGAGGGTGCGCCTCACCCTGGATACCGGCCGCACGCACCAGATCCGCGTGCACCTAGCCCATCTGGGGGCGCCGTGCCTGGGGGACGCGGCCTACGGCGCCGGAGCGCCCGCGCCGGCAGTCCGCGCCGCCATGACGGCCGTGGGGCTCGAGCGTCAGGCCTTGCACGCCCAGGTCCTTGGGTTCGAGCACCCGTCGAGCGGCGAAGCTGTAAGGTTCGTTTCGCCGTTGCCCGAGGATCTGCGAAGATTGGAAGAAGCTTTGCAGAAGCTCTGACGGGGCGTGAAGAAAGCCTTGGCTATCGCCGTCTTAAAGAAGTCGCAACATATGCTTATCTTGCTCATTAAGGGGTGAGGCGGCCGCGCGCGCGTGCGACGCGCGGATTGAACGAGCCCAAGGCGAAAGGAAGTCCATGGCAGCGGCCGGCGCCCTGTCGGTGATGTCGCCCGACGGCGGCCTCTCCCGGTACCTGACCGAAATCCGCAAGTTCCCGATGCTGGGAAAGGACGAGGAGTTCATGCTGGCCAAGCGCTGGCGCGAGCATCAGGATCCGGAAGCCGCCCACCGGCTGGTGACCTCGCACCTGCGGCTGGTGGCCAAGATCGCCATGGGCTACCGCGGCTACGGCCTGCCCATCGGCGAGGTGATCAGCGAGGGCAACGTCGGCCTGATGCAGGCGGTGAAGAAGTTCGAACCGGAGAAGGGCTTCAGGCTCGCCACCTACGCCATGTGGTGGATCCGGGCCTCGATTCAGGAATACATCCTGCGTTCCTGGTCGCTGGTGAAGATGGGCACGACCGCAGCGCAGAAGAAGCTGTTCTTCAACCTGCGCAAGGCCAAGAGCGAGATCAGCGCCTTGGACGAGGGCGACCTGCATCCCGACCAGGTCCATCAGATCGCCACTCGCCTGGGCGTGCTCGACTCCGAGGTGGTGTCGATGAATCGACGCCTGGCCGGTCCTGACGCCTCCTTGAACGCGCCATTGCGGAGCGATTCGGAAAACGAGTGGCAGGACTGGCTCGAAGACAAGGAGGCCGTCAGCCAGGAGGCTCGGCTCGCCGAGAACGAGGAAAAGACCTTGCGCATGGGGCTGCTCGAGGAGGCCATGACCGAGCTCTCCGATCGCGAGCGCCACATCCTCACCGAGCGGCGCCTGAAGGATGAGCCGACCACGCTGGAAACCCTGGCGTCGGAATACGGCGTCAGCCGCGAGCGGGTGCGGCAAATCGAAGTGCGCGCTTTCGAGAAGCTGCAGAAGGCGATGCGGGCCGCTGCCACCGAGCGCAATCTGGTCGACGCCTGAAGGCTGACCTCAAGCGGCCGGTGGCAGGTCTGTGATCGCGGTCTCGTGGTCGCCCGCGCGCCGCCATGGCCCCGCATAATCGCCGGCGTTGAAACGGCGGCGATCCGGGCCGACGTAGGTTTCCACTTCGATCCAGGCGCGTTTGTCACTGCCGGCGGCGGCCAGGCGTCGGACGAGTTCGCCCTGTACGTAGGGCTTGCGCAATGCTTCGTGGGCGCCGCAGTCCCGGGCGCGGATCAGACTCGCCAGTGTCGGAGCGCCGGTGGCGGCGATGACCACCGCCCGGGCGCAGGGAAACCCACAGCGCCGCAGCGCGCGCGTGAACGCCGCGCCGTCAACTCCGCAGTCGAGTTCCACGAAGACGGACTTGGGATCGATGCGCCTCGCCAGCTCCAGGCCTTCTGCGGCGTCGGCGGTGGTCCATACCTGCGCCGGGGCGATCGGCCTCAGAAGCTCCGAGAGCGCCTTGGCGGCGTGGACATCGGGATCGACGATCAGCACCCGCTCGATGAGCGGAGCCGCCCTGAGCGCAAGCAGGCGCTCCAGATGCAGGATGATGGTCGGCGGCTCGCGCATAGGTCCGCCGAGCATGCGCGTTCACCATGAAGATGGGTTTGACAAACACGGTTGCCGATCCGTTGCCGTCTCAGCGGCCGAACGGGTCCTCGAGCACGATAATGTCGTCCCGCTGGGGGCTGGTGGTGATCAGGGCCAGCGGGGCGCCGATCAGAGCCTCGATCCGGCGCGCATAGGCAACCGCCGCGGGGGGCAGTTCATCTAGAGTGCGCGCGCCGTGGGTGCTTTGGCTCCATCCCTCGAGGGTTTCATAGATGGGCCTGACTCGCGCCTGCCGGGCCATCCCCGCGGGCAGGTGGTCGATGACCGCGCCATCGAGCTCGTAAGCGACGCAGATCTGGATCGACGACAGCCCATCGAGCACGTCGAGCTTGGTCAGCACCACGCCATTTACGCCGCTGACTGCGATCGATTGGCGCACGACAACCGCGTCGAACCACCCACAGCGCCTTGGCCGGCCCGTCACCGTGCCGATCTCCGCGCCCTGGCCGCCGACGGCGCCACGAGCGAGCCGCGCGCCGATCTCATCCCTCAGCTCGGTCGGGAACGGGCCCTCGCCCACGCGGGTGGTGTAGGCCTTGACGATACCCAGCACATAGCCGCCCGCGGACGGCGGCACGCCTGCGCCTGCGCCCGCCTGACCGGGATGGGTGTTGGAGGAAGTGACAAACGGATAGGTGCCGTGGTCGACATCGAGCAACACCGCTTGGGCGCCCTCGAACAGAACCCGCCGCCCTTCATCCATCGCCTTGCTCAGAAGCTTCCACGCCGGTCGGACGAACGGCGCCACGGCGGGGGCGATGGCCGCCAGCTGAGCGTTGAGCTCTGCCGGCGTGACTTCCGGCAGGTCGAGGCCGCGGCGCAGCGGCTCATGGTGCGCCAGCAGGCGCTCGATACGGATTCTCAAGGCCTCCGGATCTTCGAGGTCGCAGAATCGAATGGCGCGCCGGCCCACCTTGTCTTCATAGGCAGGCCCGACGCCCCGTCCTGTCGTCCCGATCCGGCCGGCGCCGGCCCTGGCCTCGCGCGCTGCGTCGAGGTCGCGATGGAGAGGCAGAACTAGGCAGGCG
This sequence comes from Caulobacteraceae bacterium, assembly GCA_035946795.1. Lineage (GTDB taxonomy): Bacteria > Pseudomonadota > Alphaproteobacteria > Caulobacterales > Caulobacteraceae > Acaudatibacter. The sequence goes on from DASYYX010000019.1 coordinate 100,872, forward strand.
TTGTCGGCGACGGCCAGAATGTCCGGCGTGATTCGAAGTCCTTGGTCGCGAACGCGTGCGATCTCGTCCAGGAGCGTCCAAGGGTCGACCACGACGCCATTGCCGATGATCGAGAGCTTTCCCTGGGCCACCCCGGAGGGCAGCAATGAGAACTTGTAGACGGCGTTACCCACGACGATCGTGTGACCGGCGTTGGCGCCGCCCTGGAACCGCACCACGACGTCGGCGCGGGCGGCCAGCCAGTCGATCACCTTGCCTTTGCCCTCGTCGCCCCACTGGGCGCCGACCACGGTTACATTGGCCACGAGCGCGGGCTCCCGCCTTCCTTAGAGGACGTCTTTGAGTGGAAAGGCGGCGGCCTTTCCGTGGCCCTTTAGCCCATCGGGCCGGCCCCGCTCCAGCGATATCGCGTCGATGCGCCGGCGCCGACTAGGTCGCGATCGGTTTGCCGGAAGCAGCGTCCCAGCGCTCGAGAAAGCCGGCCTGCCGCAACCGGTCGATGGTGTCGAAAACGAACGGGACGGCGTCAACCAGGTCGGGCTCGCCGGCGGCGACGGTGAGCGCGTGGTGGCAGATCGCCATCGCCCGGCCGGAGGCCATGAGCGCCGCCGCGACGGCGGCTTCGCGCGGCCGCAGTTCGACGGCGCGCGCGTCGCCGGGCCGGCGAAGCCTGAAGAGTCGAGGACCTAGGCGGGTCAATTCCGTCAAGTCCGGGTTCAGGCGCCACACCCCCCAGTCTTGGTCTAGAAGCCGCCGGTGCGCCGGTTTGACAGGGCGCGCCACTCCCGCTTCGACGAACGCCCGAAGCCTAGCGTAGATCGCGCCCAAGGCTTCGACCCGCTCCGCGTATGGCGTCCCGCTGGAGATCTGGGCGGCCGACCAGATGTTGTAGACGACGTGCGCGCCGGGAACATGCAGGAACTTCATCCCGACCAGCGCCGCCAGGGCGCTGTACTCGGCGTCGGTGCCCAGCCGCCGCGACGGCGGCCAGGCTTCTATTTCCTGCAGGCGCTCCGCGGCGGCTCGCCGGACGAGATAGACGTGCAACGGATACCAAACTCCCGACAGGACCCGCTCGACTTGATCGTTTACCTGGCGAAGCTCGTGACGCTTCGTCAGCGGCGCGGCCGGCGGCCTGAGGGTGATCTGCGTCCAATCCCCGTAGGCGATGTCGAATTCTGGCCTGGCCCGCAGCGCCTGCAGTTGGAGGTCGATCTTGTCGGGATCGAGGCGATCGTCCGCGTCCATCCACTGGATGAAGTCCCCGCGGGCCAAGGCGTAGCCATGATTGCGCGCCGCGTTGACCCCCCGCTCCGCGCAGACCGCAAGTCGATACGGACGCCCGCCGCGCAAGAGCATGCGCTCGGCGATTTCGGCGCTGCCATCGCTCGAGCCGTTGTCGACGAAGATGATCTCCAGGTTGGGAACGGTCTGGCCGAGAACCGAAGAGACCGCGCCGGCGAGCATCCGCCCAGCGTTGAGGCAAGGAATGACGACAGAGACCAGAGGCGCGGTCGGGGTCCGGCTCACAGCCAGATCGGCTCGGTGGCCAACGCGGGGGCTACAGACCTTGGTTCAGCACCGTCTCCGCGAGCGCGCAATGCATGGCGATGCCGCGGGCCATCACGGTCTCGTCCAGCACCATGCGGTTGGAGTGCAGCGCGCAGCAGCTGCGGTAGTCGCCGCCGGCCGGCGCCGCCCCCAGAAACACCATGGCGCCAGGCGCGCGCTGGAGCAGATAGGAAAAGTCCTCGGCGCCCATCATCGGGTGGGCCATGGGCATGAAGGCTTGAGCGCCGAACAGATTGGTCGCGACCTCGGCGGCCAGCCCCGCGGCTCGGGCGTCGTTCACCGTCACTGGGAAGCCATGTTCGACCTCCGCCTCGGCTCGCGCACCGTGGGCGGCGGCGATGTTCTGGGCCACCCGTCGGACGCCTTCATGGGCCATGGCGCGGGTTCGTTCGGACAGCGTGCGCAACGTACCCCAAAGCCGGGCTTCTTCGGGAATCACGTTGTCGGTCGTTCCCGCCTCCAGGCGGGCGATGGTGATGACCGCTGGGTCGCTCACTGCAATGGTACGCGTGACCATCGTCTGCAGCGCCAGCACGATCTCACAGGCGATCGGGGTCGGATCGAGGGCGTCGTGAGGCATGGAGGCGTGACCGCCGCGGCCGATAATTCGGATACGCACCCGGTCCGATGAGGCCAGCAGCGGTCCGGCGCGCGTGGCAAAGACCCCGGCCGGCATGTTCGGCGAGATATGGAGCGCGAAGGCGGCGTCGGGGATGGGATCTATCAGACCGTCATCGAGCATAAACCGGGCGCCATGCCAGCCTTCCTCCCCGGGTTGGAACATGAACATCACTGTGCCGGCGAGCCGGTCACGGTGGTCACACAGAGCCCGCGCCGCGCCTGCCAGCATGGCTACATGCGTATCATGGCCGCACGCATGCATCGCGCCAGCCGCGGTCGACGCGAACGGCAGGCCGGTGTCTTCGGTGAGCGGCAGGGCGTCCATATCGCCGCGCAGCAGCACGGTGCGGCCGTTCGCCGGCCCGCGCAGGACGGCGATGAGGCCACTGGTCGAGGGGCCTTCGCGAATTTCCAGCGGCAAGCCGGCGAGCGCCGCCTTCACCTTCGCCGTCGTCTTCGGCAGCTTCAGGCCGAGTTCCGGCTCGGCGTGGATCGCGCGCCGCAAGGAGATCGCGTCGGCGAGCAGGGCCTTTCCCGCGCTTGTCCAGGTTTCGCCGTTCATCTCCAGGGCTTCCATCATGCCTCCTGATGCTGACGTGCCGCTTTCATAGGGCCCGGCCGGGATTCTAAGAAGGGCGCATGGTCGTTGATAGAATCAGGGAGCGGGTCGGCTGAGCGTCGGCATCGCGGACATCGAGGCGGCCGCCCGCCGCCTCGAGGGGGTCGCCGCCGTCACCCCGCTGATCGAGAGCCGCTCCTTCTCCGAGCGCCTGGGGGGCCGGGTGTTCTTCAAAGCCGAAACCCTTCAGCACGGCGGCGCCTTCAAGCTCCGTGGCGCTTACAATCGCCTCGTCCAGCTCGATGCATCGCAGCGTCGCGCCGGAGTGGTCGCTTTCTCCTCCGGCAACCACGCGCAAGGCGTCGCCCTGGCGGCCAGGATGCTCGGCGTTCCGGCCGTGATCGTCATGCCGGCTGATGCTCCCAGCGTGAAACTCGCGGGGACCCGCGCCCTTGGGGCGGAGGTGCGGCTCTATGATCGCGTGAGCGAAGACCGGGAAACGATCGCCGCCGCCATCGCCAACGAGCGGGGCATGCTCATAGTGCCTTCCTTCGACGACCCGGACATCATCGCCGGCCAGGGGACGGTGGGGCTCGAAATCGTCAATCAGATCGACGCGGCCGGGGCGGCTCCCGGCTTCGTCGTCGGCCCGATCGGCGGTGGCGGCCTCATGGCTGGCGTATGCTTGGCGCTCGCAGCGTGTGCGCCCCGGTGCCGCCTCGTGGGGGTGGAACCAGAGGGTTTCGACGACGCTCGCCGCTCGCTGGCCGCCGGCAGGAGGGTAAGCGCACCCCCGCGACCGCGCTCGCTCTGCGACGCGCTCGAGTCCCCAATGACCGGCCAGCTGACCTTCCCGGTGCTCCAGGCGCACCTTTCTGCGGTGGCGACGGTCAGCGACGCTGAGGTAGCCGCGGCGATGCGGGCCGCGTTCTCGCGCCTGAAGCTGGTGGTCGAGCCGGGCGGGGCGGCGTCTTTGGCGGCGCTGCTCGCCGGCAAGATCCCGCTCGGGGGTGTCGCGGCGGTCGCCATCCTCTCCGGCGGCAATGTGGACGCCGCCTTGTTTGCCGAGGTTCTCGCCGAACGCCTTTAGCTGGCGCCGGGCCGGAACCGTCGCCACGCGATCGGGGCCCCGGCGCCGCCGGCCGCGATGCGTTCCAGCGCGGCCGATAGCGGTTCGACCGCGACGGCCATATGATGGGCGTTGGCGTGGATCAGGCGCTCCTCGTCGAGCATGAGGCCAATGTGGCCCTTCCAAGCCACCAGGTCGCCGCTTTGCAGCGCCTGAGGTTCGACCGCTGTTCCGAGACGGGCCTGCTGGTCGGCATCACGCGGCGCGGCGCGGCCGCACGCCGCCAGCGCTTGCTGGACCAGGCCCGAGCAGTCCAGCCCTGACGCGTCACGGCCGCCCCAGAGATAAGGCGCGCCAACGAAAAGCTGCGCGGCCCCGGCGACATCGTCGAGGCTCTCGCCGATCTTGCGCAGGTGCGCCGCCGGGACCCAGCCGGCGTCCCGGAGCTTGATGAAGGCCCCTTCCTCCGCTTCCGCGGACACGAGGGCGTTCAGCGACAAAGGGCCGAACGGTCGAGCGCGCACGCTCGGTTCGGAAAAGGCCCAAGTCGACCGCACCGCGACCCAGTGACTAGGTTCCGCCGGCTCCGGCGTCAGCGCGCCGCGGTCCACGAAGCCCACATAGCCGTCACGGCGCGCCTGACCCCAGGCGAAGCCATCGATCTCGTCCAAGACGTCGAAGACTTCTCCGAACAACATCTGATCGGCTTGCTCGGCGCCGGGCTCTGGCTTGGCGCGCAGGGCCATGCACGGCGCCGCCAACCGCATGGGTCGGGGCGCCGCGAAGCGTTCCGCACGGACGAGACCTTGCAGATCAACGCTCGCCAGATCGGGCCGGGCCAGGGTCGTTCGCGAATCGAACCTCACGCGTAGCGCGCCTTGATAGCGGCATAGATCGCCAGGATCGCCTGCGCCTCCGCGCCCTGGGGAAAACCCGGCCGTGGCCGCGGATTCCAAGCGAAAATGTCGAAGTGGGCCCATGCGCCGGCGGGCGCGAAGCGCTGCAGAAAGAGCGCCGCTGTCACCGAGCCGGCTTGGGCCCAGGCGTCGGGGTCGTTCTTGATATCGGCGATGTCGCTGTCGAGGGCGGCCGCGTACGGCGCCCACAGCGGCAGGCGCCAGATGGGATCGGCGGTTTCCTCGGAGGCGCGCGCCAGCGCCGCCGCAAGATCTTCGTTCGGGGTGTAGAAGGGCGGCACCTGAGGGCCCAGAGCCACGCGCGCCGCGCCAGTGAGGGTGGCCAGATCGATGGTGAGGTCAGGAGCCAGCTCGCGGGCTCGGGCAAGGGCGTCGGCAAGGATGAGGCGCCCCTCGGCGTCGGTATTGCCAATCTCGACCGTCAGGCCGGCGCGGGTCGGGATGACATCCCCCGGGCGCATGGCCTCGGCCGAGATGGCGTTGTCGACGGCAGGAATGAGGATCACCAGGCGAACCGACGCGCGGTGCGCCATCAGCATGCGGCCCAGCGCTAGCGCGTGCGCGGCGCCGCCCATGTCCTTCTTCATCAAACGCATGCCTGCAGCCGGCTTCAGGTCGAGGCCGCCGCTGTCGAAAGTGACGCCCTTGCCCACCAGCGCCACCATCGGTGCGTCGGCCTCGCCCCAGGTAATCTCGATCATTCGCGGCGCGCGCCCGCGCGGCGCAGCGGCGCCAACGATGCGCACTGCCGGATAGTTCTCGTCGACTAGGGCCTCGCCCACGGCGACCGTCATCGCCGCGCCGTGCGCCTCGGCGATCTCGCGGGCTATGGTTTCGATCTGCAGCGGGCCCATGTCGTTGGCGGGGGCGTTGACCATGTCGCGCGCCAGCGCCAAGGCATGAGCCACCTGTCGCGCTTCGGCCAGCGCATCGGCCCCGAGGTCGACGACGAGCCGGGCCGCTCCGTGTTCGCGCACGCTCTTGTATCGATCGAAGCGATATCCTCCTTGCGCCCAGGCAAGGGGGATGAGTTGCGGCTTCAGCGGGCTCACGTCGCCCTCGATCCGGTATTCTCCCGCGGGGAGGATGGCTGCGAGGGCGCGGAAGCTCGAGGCTGCCTCGGCGCGGCGCTCGCCCAGCCCGGCCAGCACCAATTCGATGCCGCCGGCGTCGCTCGGCGCGATGACAATCTGGCCGCTCTTCCCGGCGAACTTGGCAACCGCGGCGGCGCTGCGCGCCGTCGGACTGGCGCTCGTGAGAGCCGCCTCTTGCTCGCCTGCCCATACGGCTAGAACCGGTGTCGGCCGGCCCTCCGGCCTGTCCACGATCAACTCGGTCATAGTGCGAGGCGCGAACCTCTCATGTTTAAGGCTTCGTTTATCGCTCGCGCCGGAAGCTCTCGCCAGTCCGCTCGTGCGTGAGGGCATACATGCGCCCACTACTAATACTGGTCGGAATCGCGGCCCTCGCTTGGGTCGCGCCAGCGCTGGCGGCCGGAAAGCCCCATGACGACAAGGCGCCCACCGCTCCGGTCGCGGTCACGGCGCGCGATCGGGCCGAGGTCGCGCGCATGGATCCGCTGGCTCAGGTCGCGTTCTGGGACAAGGTCCTCGCCGCAGACCCGCGCAACGTCGAAGCGCAGGTGAAACTGGCCGGCGCTCTGCGGGCGCTCGGCCGCTACGACGAAGCCGATGCCGCTGTCGGTCAGGCCCTGGTAATCGAACCCGACAACGTCGAGGCGCTCCTCGAGGAGGCCCGCGAGCGAATCGCCGCCGGCCACGGCTTTGCCGCGATCGAGCCGGCGCAGCAAGCAGAGCGCTTGGCGCCGCACGATTGGCGAGCGCCGTCCCTCCTGGCCATCGCCCTGGAGCAGGACCAGCGCGATGACGAGGCCCTTGCCGCCCATCGGCTGGCATTGTCGCTGGCGCCCGACAATCCGGCGGCGCTGACGAATCTGGGGATGTTCGAAGCGGCCCACGGCCAACCGGCCGATGCCGAGGCGCTGTTGCGGAAGGCTGTGTCCGAACCGGGCGCGACCGCGCAGGTCCGACAAGATCTGGCCCTCCTGCTGGGCCTCCAGGGTCGACTTGCGGAGGCCGAAGCGCTGGAGCGGCAGGATCTGCCGCCGGCCGCTGTCGAGAACAACCTCGCCTATTTTCGTGCGGCGGCCCACGGGGACCCGCGTACCTGGGCGTCGGTCCAGACTTCCCCTTAAGGTTGGGGCGCCACGGCAACGACGGCGCGCAAAAGCGCGTCTGTCGGGAACCAAACCCTGGGCAGTCGCCTTTGGCTGACGACCGCCGAAAGGGCTCAGCTGGGACGGGCCATAGTCTCGTCAAGCTTGAGTGACTTTGTGCGCGGGCGGGGTTCTCTTTCCCCGCCGGGCAATCATGGGGAGACTCCGATGAGAATCAGATTCCTGGCTGGCGCAGCCGCTGTGGCGCTCGCCGGCGCGGGCTCTGCCGCGGCGCAGGACACCGGCTGGTATGGCGCCATAGATCTGGGCGTTCACCATCAGCGCGGCATGGAACTGCGCGCTGACGTACCGGCCAACGTCGGCGGCGCCACGGGGTTCAACGTTCGTAATCAGGAAGCCGACTTCACCGGCTTCGCCCGCCTGGGCTACCGGATCGCCCCCCATGTGCGGATCGAACTGGAAGCCGGATATCGGCGGGGCGCCAACCGCTCGGTCCACGACTTTCAGGGCGCGGACGTCAACGACGTCGATTGGTGCCAGACCGGGTCCCCGGCCGACGGCAGTAGCTGCCCGCGTCCGGCTGGGCGCACGCGCTCGATCACGGGGATGTTCAACGTCCTTTTCGACGTCCTCCCGCCTGAGTCGCCGTATAACGCCTTCATCGGCGGCGGCGTCGGCTTCAACTACATCAACCTCCGCGAGAAGGGCGACGTCGTCGGTCCGGGTCTGACCCTCTTGCCCGCGCCGGAGACTGGCGCCCCTCAGCACCTCGTTCTCGACAGCTCCAGCACCAAGTTCGCCTATCAGGGCATCGCCGGAGTTTCCTACAAGGTCACAGGCCGGGCGAGCCTCGATCTCACGTACCGGTATCTGTCGGGTTCCGACCACGACTTTGGGGTCCTCAACACGACCGCAGGGGTTGGCGCACGGCTGCGCGGCCAATATCGAGACCAGTCCCTCACCCTTGGCCTGAGGTATGCGTTCGGTGGTCCTTCCGCTCCGCCGCCGCCTCCGCCGCCGCCGCCGCCCCCGCCGCCGCCTCCGCCCCCGCCGCCTCCGCCTCCGCCGCCGCCGCCTCCGCCTCCGGCCTATGAGACGCGCGACTACGTGATCTACTTCCCCTTCGATCAGTACGTGATCACGCCCGAGGCGCAGAACGTGCTGCAGGATGCGGCTCACTACGCCACCGAAGGACACGCCACCGGCGAGGTGGTGGTTGGTCAC
>DASYYX010000020.1:0-63382 GCA_035946795.1 Caulobacteraceae bacterium
GGCGGCGCGCGCCAGGGCGGGATCGGGCGCCGTCACCGCCACGCCGCTGGCGCGGGCGGCAAACGCCAGGGCGGCGGCGAGCGCCGCGCCGGCGATGGGGCCGCAGGCCAGCGCGATCCAGAAACTGAAGGTCGCGCCGTAGAAGCGGATCTCGCGTTCGGCGATCAGCCAGGCGCGGCGCATCTAGCGTCCCGAGTCCGGAATTGGCACTAGGCCGCCCGGCGCGCATCGGCGCCGGCGCCGTCCTCCTGGGCGGTCAGGGTCCAGAAGGCGCCGGCGAGATCAGCCCGGATGGGCTCGAAGGCGGAAATGGCGACGCCGCGGCGGGCGAGCGCGCGCAACAGCGCCGGATGGGTGAGTTCCGCCGGCAGGCTCACCCGCCAGCGTCCGGGTCCCGCGGGGACGAGGGCGGCGTCCAGGTCGACGGCGGCGGCGGCAAGGGCCCCGACATCGGTGGTGGCCACGATCGCGCCGGCCGCGGCGCGGGCGGCCGCTTCGGCCACCGCTCCTTCGAACACGGTGCGCCCGGCGTGGACGATGACCACGCGGTCGCAGAAGGCCTCGGCCGCCGCCATGGCGTGGGTCGAAAGGAGGATGGCGGCGCCGGCGCGCGCCCTTTCGGCGAGCACGCCGATGACCTCGCTCTGGCCGATGGGGTCGAGGCCCGAAAGCGGCTCGTCGAGGATCAGCAGTTCGGGGTCATGGACGAGGGCGCAGGCGATCTGCGCCTTCTGGGCGTTGCCTTTCGACAGTTCGCCGATCCTGGCCGCGCGGCAGGCCCCAAGGCCGAGCCGCTCGAAGAGGGCGTCGGCGCGACGCATCGCCTCCCGGCGCGAGAGTCCCTTCAGCCGGCCGTGGAAGGCGACGGCGGCGCGCGCGCGCTCGCCGGCAAAGAGGCCGCGCTCTTCGGGGATGAAGCCGATCCGGGCCCGGGCGCGCGGCGTCGGCGGGGCGCCGAAGAGGCGGATGTCGCCGCTGTCGGGGGCAAGTAGGCCGAGCACGCAGCGGGCGGTGGTGCTCTTGCCGGCGCCGTTGGGTCCGATGAAACCGGTGATGGCGCCGGCGGGCGCCGTCAGGCTGATCGCTTCGAGGCCGCGGCCCGAGGCGAAGCGTTTGCGAAGGTTCCGAACTTCCAGTGGCGGCGGTGTCGTCGGCGCCATCTGCCGATCAAGGGAAGCAGGCCGCCGTCGACACCGGGATCGACCAGCTGCCGAGGATCAGGTTCAGCGGGTAGGTGGCGGTGGCGGTGACCTCGTAGCCGTCGCTCGTGCCGTTGGTCGAATGGCAGGCGCCGTTGGTGGCGGCGGCGAACGACGGCGAGGGTATGGGGCCCTGGTAGTGGCTGCTGGCGTAGGAAGCGGTGGCGGCGGCGCTGGTGCACACCGTGGTCTTGACCGCGTAGCAGCGGGCGGCGTCCTCGGTCTCGGCGTGCATGGTAGCGATGCCGAATAAGGCGATTCCCAGGTTGATGATGCCAAATACGATGCCCAGGAACACCGGGGCCAGGATGGCGAACTCCAGCGCCGTGGCCCCGCGCTCTGCTCTCTCCTCCCCCTTCATGGGGGAGGTGGCCCGAAGGGCCGGAGGGGGAAGGCAAGAAGCGCCGGCGCGTGCGGCCTTCCCCACCCGGCCGGACGTTCGTCCGGCCACCCTCCCCGTAAAGGGGAGGGAGAGCCCCCCACCCCGCCGGCCCATCATCCCACCCGCATCCACGAGGTCTTGGTGATCGGCGTCGTCAGCAGGCTGGCGAGCGAGATCGCCCCGAAAATGGGCGCGTAGGCGTAGCTGACGGTAACGGCGACATAGTCCCCCGGCGTGCTGCCGTTGACCCAGGTTCCGCTGCCGCAGCTGGACTGGGCCGTGGGCGGGCTGCCGAAGGTGCCGGTGCTGCCGATCAGGGTGAGGGCGCCCGAGCTGTTGACGCAGTAGTAGCCCTCGCTGACCGAGGTGACGCTGACGGCCGAGCCCAGGCTGGTGGTGTGGGCGGCCGAAGTGATCGCGCTCTGGACGCCGGAGCAATTGGCGGTCACCGGCCGCTGGTAGTTGGCCTCGCACATCGACCAGGCGGTCTGGCTGGCCACCTGGGCGGCGTTCTCCAGCTGCAGGCGCTGGTAGATGTAGACGCCGATGTCCACGAGGCTGAAGAGCGCCAGCAGCAGGAAGCTGGCGAAGAAGGCGAACTCCACCGCCGCGGCGCCTCCCTCCCCCGCGAAGCGTGCGGAGGGTGGATCGGACGCTCGCACAGTGAGCGGGCGAGACGGGGGGTCCGCGCTGGCCATCGTCACCCCGGCCGGCCGGCCGTTCGGCCGGCCACCCGCCCCATCGAGGGCAGGGAGGAATGAATCGCCATGCTCATCCCACCAGGGTCTCGCGCATGGTCTCGCCCATGATCTGCCGGTAGCCGGCCTGCGCGCACTGGCCCTGCGGGTTGGAGAAGATGGACCCGGTGCCGTTGATGGTGAGGTTGTCGTCCACCAGCAGGAAGCAGGACAGGCCGTGGGTGGCGTGGTTGATGGCCCCGCTGAGCGTGATCGAGGAATGCGGCATGTAGAGCACGCCGGAAAGGTCCAGGGTGGGGCTGTTGCCGGCCGCCGACATGTCGACGCCGGAGGTGAGGCTGGGGTCGGTGTAGATGGAAACGCCGTCCCAGGTCCCGGAGCTGGGCGCGGCGATGTCAACCACGCCGCCACCGGTCAGCGTGTGGGTCGGGGTATAAGTCGTTCCGCTTTCCGTGAAGGTGTTCGAGCCGGTGAAGACGATGGTGTCGCCGTAGCCCGACGCCGTTTGGATGGTGAAGCCGTTGGTGTCCAGCTGGCCGTTGTAGATGACGATGGTGGTGTTGCTGTCGATCGTCACATTGCCCTGCAGCTGCACGTCGCCGCAGAAGGTCTGGACCGCGCCCCAGGTAACGGCGCCCGAGGGCGTGTTCGGCGCCACCAGCGGGGCGCCGGTGGAGTGGCTGCCGTGGCCGCTCGGCTCCTGCTGGTAGCTGCCCCCGCAAGGGTCGCTCGGGATGTTGGTGGCGAGGCTGGCGAACGGGTCGCTGACCGCCGGCGCGTTCGAGACCTGGATGTTGCCGCAGCCGCTGTCCGTGCCCGTGGACGAAAACGAGTCCAGGCCGAGGTTGTGGCCATGGCAATCGGCCGCGCCATTGGACTGGCCGCTGCAGCCGGTGAGGTTGGCGGTCGGCGAGCCGTTGGTGGTCATGGCCGGGTTCGCGCCGCTGGTGTCCAAGGAAAGGAGGCACAGCGGCGATTGGGCGATCACCGGTCCGGCCAGGGCCACGGCCTGGATGGTGGTTCCGTAGGACCCGTCCGAGAAGGTGTAGTTGCCGTGGTAGCCGACGATCTGGCTGAGCCACAGCGGCACGTGCCGGGTGATGGTCACCTTGTAGCAGACGGTGGTGCCGTCCGGGCAGGTCTGGGCGTTGGCCACCGTCACGGTGGTGTTGCTGGCCCCGTCGGTGAAGCCGTACTTGGAGGAGACCGACTGACCCTCCCACTGGAATTCGTCCTGGGTGGTGCCGCCGCTGGTCTGGCTGGCGGTCTGGCCGTTGGTGGCGGCGGCCAGCACGGCGCTGTCGGCGGCGTTCTGCATCGCCCGCTGGGTGAAGAACCAGTTGGCCGCCTCGGTGCCCATGGCCGCGGCCCCCAGCAGCGGTATGATGAGCAGGCCCATGAGCGGGCTGATGGCGCCCGCCTTGTCGCGCAGCCAGCGCCGAGCCAAGCGGCCGGCGCCTTTCTTACGGTTCGCTCGCAGCACGTCTTTTCCCTCTTGGGCGCCTTAGTGAGCCGAAAAGGTGAAATTAGATTTGCCGTGCGGCGCGAAAGGCGATCCGCAGATGACGCCGATCGTTCAGCGTCAAATGTGAATTACCACCTGCATTCAGATGGAGGGATCGCGCGCGCCATGCGCGCGCACCGGCAGCTGGGCCGCCGAGCCGGGCCGCCGAGCCGGGCCGCCGAGCCGGGCCGCCCGTGTCCGAGCCCGATCTGCGTCATCTGCGGAATACTTGGAAGCTCTGACGAGGCCGCCGCAGGCGCCCTTACGGGAAGCAGGCCGAGGTGGAGATCGGGATGGTGATCTTCGGAAAGCCGATGACGAGGTTGTAGGACGCGCTGGCTGTGACCACGTGGCCGTCGGCGTTCCCCTTGCTGTCGGTGTCGCAATCGCCGGTGTTGTTGGCCGCGAACGCCAGGCCGGTGAAACCGGGGCCGGCATAGCGGCTCTGGGCGTAGGTGACGGTGGAGGCCGCGTCCGGGCAGCTGACGGCGTTCACCGAGAAGCAGCGCGCCGCGTCCTCGGTGGCGAAGTGCAGGGTCACCACGCCATAAAGGCAGATGCTGAGGTTGATGATGCCCAGCACCAAAGCGAGGAAGACGGGCGTCACCATGGCGAACTCGACGGCGCTGGCGCCATCCTCCCCCATAAAATGGGGGAGGGGGACCAGCTGCCCAGGCGGCTGGGGGAGGGGCCGAGCGACGGAGCGCTGGCGCACGGCCCCTGCCCCCTCCACCGCCGGAGCCTGTCCTCGGGCCGGCCTTCGGCCGGACCCGTGGGGCGGTCCCCCTCCCCCGCGGCGCGGGGGACGATTTGAGCGAGCGCGGACCATCAGTCGATACGCATCCAGGTGCTCTGGGTGATGGTCGAGCCGAAGACCTTGGCGATGGAAAGGCCGCCGAAGACGGAGGTGAACGGATAGCTGGCGGAGACCTCGACGTAGTCTCCCGGGCTGGCGTTGGCGGCCCAGCTTCCGGAACCGCACGTGGTCTGCGTTTGTAGCGCCGGGGACGGCGTCTGCGCGGTGTTGTTGGTGACGAAAGTCACCGGGCCCGAGTTGGCGCCGGCGGTCACGGCAAGGGCGCCGGCGGAAGTGACGCAGTAGTAGCCTTCCGTGGCGGTGACGATGCTGACTTTGGTTCCGAGCGTCGTCGATTGGGCCGCCGCGACCATGTTGGTGGCGGCGGCCGAACAGTTGGAGCTCACCGGCCAGTCGACAAGGGCGGCGCTGCAGGTGGCGCGCGCCGACTGCGCCGCCGCTTGGGCGGCGTTGTGCACCTGCATCGCCTGAAAGACATAGGTTCCGACGTCGACGAGGCCGAGCAGCGGCGCGACGAGGACGCCCAGCACCAGGGCGAACTCCGCCGCCGCCGCGCCGGCGGTTTCGCACGCGTATGCGATCAGCCGTCTCATGACACCAGGAAGGCGTAGGGGATGGTGCTCGTGGCCTGGTTCAGGCCCTGCGAGCCGCAACCGGTCTGCGGATTCTTGAAGATCGAGCCGTTGCCGTTGATGAGCACTGTGTAGACGACCATGGTGAAGCAGGAAAACCCGTTGCTCGCCTGGTCGATGGCCCCGCTCACGGTGACGTTCGAGTTCGGCAGGTAGACAAGCCCGCTGAGGTCGAGGGTCGGGGCGCTGCCGGCCTGGGTGATGTCGAGGCTGTAGTTCTTGCCGATCTTGGTGTCGGCTAGGTTGGGGTCCTGATAGATCGCGACGCCCGACCACGTCCCGCTCGTGGGCGAGGAGACGTCGAGCACGCCCTTGCCGGCGGAGCTGTTGTCGGTGAAGATGTGGTACGGGGTCACCGAGCCGACGGTATTGGTTCCCGAAAAGACGAAGGTCACGCCGACGCCGCTCGCGGTGGTCAGCGTATAGCCGTTCAGATCGAGCATGCCGTTGTAGATGATGATCGTCTGGTTGCTGGTCAGGGTCACGTTCCCGGTGAGTTGCTGATCGCCGCAGATCGGGCCGGGGCCGCTCCAGGGATTGGTTCCGCTAACCTTGTCCTGCGTCCCGGCGCTCTCCTGCGGCAACGTCGCCGCATTGCTGCACGCCGCCGGCGTCGCCGGGATGTTGTTGGCCAGGCTGGCGTAGGGATCGGCGATCGCGGGCCCGGTGAATTGCTCGTTGCCGCAACCGCTGCCGGCCGCCCCCGGTCCGATGATGGCTGCGAGCCCGAGGTTGTGGCCGTTGCAGTTGGCGCTGGAGTTGGTCTGCGCCACACAGCCGGCGAGGTCGGACTTGGGCGCGCCGTTGGTGTGGAGGGCGATGGCGTTTTTCTTCGGGTCGAGCGCCACGATGCAGTCCGGCGTCGTTTCGTTTTTGATCTCGGCGATGGCCGAGGCTTTCACCAGGGTCGCCGGATTGCCGTTGAGGGTGGTGGTGCCCTTGTAGCCGACGATCGCGGTCATGTAGAGCGGCAGGGTCTTGGTGACCGTCGCCTGGTAGCAGCTTGTCGTCCCGTCCGGGCAGGTGACCCCGCCGACCACCGAGACGGTGGCGGCGTTGGCGCCGTTGGTGAAGCCGTACTGGGTGGCCACCGTCTGACCCTCGGCGCTGTAGTCGCTGGAGCTGTTGTTGGCCGCGGCGGTCGCCGCAGCGATGACGGCGCTGTCGGCGGCGTTCTGCGCCGAGCGGTTGGTGAGGAACCAGTTGGAGACCTCGGTGGCCATGCCGATGGCCCCGACCATGGGCACCACCATGAGCGCGATGATGGGCGCGACATTGCCGGCGCGCCCGCCGCAATAGTTGCGAAACGCTTGCGCCAGCCGCGCGCCCAAGCGGCTCCTCAAGCCGTGAGATCGAGTCATGGAGCCCCTCGCCCTAACGCCGCGCCTCCGAGCGCGCCTCCTTATTCGTTAACACAAAACGAGCCATGGTTCTGCTGGAAAATGCGTTCGGCTTCCCGGGCTCAGTTCTCGGGCGCCCCGGCGGAGGCCGATTTGACCGCGGAGACGGCCGAGGAGGCGATGACGCTGCGGCGATATCGGGCCCGCAGCTGCGGCCTTTCCGTGAGCGCCGCGACCTGGCGCTCGAGGGCGTCCTGGCGCCTCGACAACGTCTCGACCGCCGTCCGCCCGGCGACCCACACCGTTCCAGAGATCAGCATGGCGGCGGCCGACATCGCTATGGCGAGCGCCGACCAGCGCCGGGAAACGCGCGCCGCGGCGACGGCCTCGCTCGAGAGCAGCTGGCGGCCGGCCTCGGCCTGCGCCGAGGCCAGCTTGGCCATGCCGACCGCGTTCAGCCAGCGCGTCGCCCGGGCGCGCGTGGGCTCGGAGAAGGCGCGCAGGCGCAACCGCCGCGCCACCTCGGTCTCGCCGAGCGCTTCGAACTCGGCCGTCTCACCTGCCGAATCCATTACCGTCAAGCTTGCCTCCGCAGTCGCGCCGTGTCGAGCGGCGCAACACCGTTCGCCCGAACCTGCGAGGCCGGAAGCAAGACCTGCGCCACTTCGGTTTCGCGGTTCGACGAACGCCTTGGCGAAGCTATCGCGACCCCCGTTAACCTTCCGTGGCGGCGGCGAGCCGGCCTGCGCGGACCGGCGGACCGGGGACAGGGAAGCCGGGGACAGGATAATTATCCCGCCACGGGCTCGGTCGCCGAGAGGTTCCGGTCCGGGATAAGTATCCTGTCCCCATTCGCGCCCCTGTCCCCATTTGTCCGGGTCCGCGATAAGTATGCCCCCACCGAGCCACCAGGAGCGCCCCATGCCGCAGATCGCCGCCAACGGTCTTTCCTTCGAATACCAGGACGTCGGCCCGCGCGGGGGCGAGGCGGTGCTGCTGATCATGGGCCTGGGGGGGCAGATGACCCGCTGGCCGCCGGCGATGATCGAGGCCCTGACCGGGCGCGGCTTCCGCGTCGTCAGCTTCGACAATCGCGACGTCGGCCTTTCGGCCAAGCTGGAGGCCGCCGGGCCGCCGGACATCCCGGCCGTGCTCGAAGCCATGGCCCGGGGCGCGAAGCCGCCGGTCGCCTACACCCTGCACGACATGGCGGCGGACGCCGCCGGGGTGCTGGAGGCGCTGGGCATCGCCCGCGCCCACATCGTCGGCGCCTCCATGGGCGGCATGATCGCCCAGCTCGTCGCCGCCGATCATCCGGCCAAGACCGCCTCCCTGACCTCGATCATGTCGACCACCGGCAACCCCGAACTGCCCCGGGCCACCCCCGAGGCCATGGCGGTGATCACCCAGCGCGGTCCAGACCCGCGGCAGGACCTGGAAGGTTTCCTCGCCCACACGGTGAAGGGGGCGCGGACCATCGGCTCGCCCGCCTGGCCGGGGAACGAGGCCGAGATCCGCGAGCGCGCGCTTTCGGACTTCCGCCGCAGCTTCTATCCGGTCGGCTTCGCCCGCCAGTACGCCGCCGTGATCGCCACCGGCGACTGGCGCGAGCGCCTGAAGCGCATCACCGCGCCCACGGTGATCGTCCATGGCGCCGACGACCCGCTGGTGCCCCTCGAGGGCGGGCGCGACACCGCCGCCAACATCGCCGGCGCCGAGCTGGTGGTCATCGAGGGCATGGGTCACGACCTGCCGGTCCCGGTGCTGCCGCGCATCGTGGAGGCGATCGCGCGCGCCGCCGAGCGCGCCGGCAAAGAGGGCCGGGCGGCGGCCTGAAATGCCCAGCATCCTCATCGTCGGCGCCTCGCGCGGCATCGGCCTGGGTCTGGCGGAGGAGTTCGCCGCCAGAGGCTGGGAGGTGGTGGCGACGCGCCGCAACGACGCCGCGGCGCTGGAGAAGCTCGGCCGGTCGGACGGCAAGGTCAGGCTGGAGACCGTCGACATCGCCGATCCGGCCTCGGCCGAGGGCCTGCGCGCGCGCCTGAATGGCGAGCAGTTCGACGCCATCGTCGTCAACGCCGGCGTCGGCGGGCCGCAGGCCAATCCGCGCACCGTCTCGCGCGAGGCTTTCGCCGACCTCTTCGTCACCAATGCCCTGGGTCCGGTGCGCCTGGCCGAGCTGCTGGCCAAGAACGTCAAGCCCGGGACGGGCGTCGTCGGCCTGATGACCTCGAACCTCGGCAGCGTCGCCAGCAACGAAGGCGGCGGCATGGAGCTCTATCGCGCCAGCAAGGCGGCGCTGAACTCCTTCACCCGCAGCTTCGCGGCGCGCCATCGCGACCGGGGCTGGGCGGTGCTCTCGCTGCATCCGGGATGGGTGCGCACCGACATGGGCGGCGCCGGCGCGGCCATCGATGTGGCCACCAGCGCCAAGGGCCTGGCCGACGTCGTCGAGCGGGCGCTTAAGGACCGCAACAGCGGCTTCTTCGACTACCGCGGCCAGCCACTGGCGTGGTGATCGCTCTTTCCCCGTCTGGGGACGGTGGCGGGGCGCTCCGGTGATCTCTCCTTCCCCGTCCGGGCAAGGCGCCGGGCGCTCCGGTGATCTCTCTTTCCCCGTCTGGGGAAGGCGCCGGGCGCTCCGGTGATCTCTCCTTCCCCGTCCGGGGAAGGTGGCCGGGCGCCTGCGCCCGGCCGGATGGGGAAAGGCGGCCTCCACGATGCCTGCCGGTCAGCCGTCGGTGGGCGGGGCCGCCGGCGCCCTACCAGGCTCGCTTTCCAAACTTCCGTCGCTCGCCTTCCCCATCCGTCTGACCGCCTCTGGCGGTCAGACACCTTCCCCAGAAGGGGAAGGAGAGCGATCGGCGTTTTCGTCTGGCGGTCAGACACCTTCCCCAGGAGAGGAAGGAGAGCTGTGTCAGCGGGAGAGCAGCGCCTCGATGATCTTCACCTCCGCCGCCCAGGCGGCCGTGCCGGGCGCGATCAGCTCGGCGTGGCCCGAGCGCGGGATCACGCGCACCTCGACCGGATCGCCGGCGGCGCGGACCTTGCCGGCCCAGTCCTGGCCGAGCCAGGGCGGCGCGATCGGATCCAGCTGCGAATTGACGATCGCCTGGCGCACCCCGAGCGGCAGCAGTCGCGCCGGCGAGGTGTCGGCGTAGACGTCCGGCCGCGCCCCTGGGGCGCCGACGAGGCTGTCCACCGCCCCTGGCCCGCAGGCGGTGTCCTTGGCGGCCCGGTCCGCCTCCAGGTCGGGCAGGCCGCCGGCGCTGACGACCGCGGCGATCGGCAGGGGATCGGGGCTGAACAGCGGGCTCGCGCGCGGCAGGCGCGGCCGCGCCGCCAGCCACAGCGCCAGATGGCCGCCGGCCGAATGGCCGAAGGCGACGATGTGGTCGATATTCAGCCTGCCGGGTGCGACGGCCCGCAGAGCATCGGCGCCGGCGGCGACGTCGCGGAAGGTCCCCGGATAGCCGCCGCCGGCCTCGTCGCCGCCACGGTACTCGATGTTCCAGACGGCGATGCCGCGCGCCGCCAGGTCGCCGGCGATCCAGTCCATGATGCCCAGGTCGGCGATCTTCGACTGCCAGCAGCCGCCGTGGACCATGAGGACGACGGGGAAGGGGCCCTTGCCGGCCGGCAGCCACAGGTCGGCAAACTGGCGCAGGCCCGGCCCGTAGCGGACGCGCTCGCTGGGGGCGGGCTTGGGGCGGCTCATCAGGTCCGCCCAGGTCATCAGCTCGGGCGGCGCGGCGCCGGCCATGGCCATGGCCGCGGCCAGGGCGGCGAGAAGGCTCACCGGCCGGTGAAGGCCGGGGCGCGCTTTTCGACGAAGTGGGCGACGCCTTCCTTGAAGTCCTCGGAAAGGAAGCTGGCCGGCATGTCGGCGTTGGCGGTTTCGATGGCCTGGCCGAGGGTCTGGAAGAGGCCGTTCCAGATCTCGCGCTTCATCTCGCGCACCGACCTCGGGGAAACCTCGCTGGCCAGCATGCGGGCGTAGGCGCGCACTTCGTCCTCGAACGCGGCGAAGGGGATGACGCGGTTGACCAGGCCGATCTTCTCGGCCTCGGCGGCGCTCACCTTGCGGGCGGAAAAGAGCAGGTCGGCGGCGTGGGCGATGCCGACGAGGCGCGGCAGCATCCAGCTGACGCCGTGCTCGGCGATGAGGCCGCGGCGGGAGAAGGCGGTGGTGAACACCGCCGCGTCCGAGGCGAAGCGGATGTCGGCGTAGAGGGCGATGACGAAGCCGAGGCCGGCGCAGGCGCCGTTGATGGCCGCGATGATCGGCTTGGGGACGGAGGGGAAGTAGGAATAGGTCTTCTGGAAGTTCGGATTGGCGTCGGGATCATAGGGACCCTCGCGCGGCTCCGACCGCGCCGTCCCCTGGCCGATCCCCTGCAGGGCGGACATGTCGGCGCCGGAGCAGAAGCCGCGGCCGGCGCCGGTGAGCACGATGACGCGCACCGCCTCGTCGGAAGCGGCGGCGCGCATGGCGTCCATCAGCTCGTGGTGCATGCGCCCGGTCCAGGCGTTGAGGCGCTCGGGCCGGTTGAGCGTGATCGTGGCGATGCGATCGTCGACGGAATAGAGGATCTGTTCGTAGGCCATGGCTCTCTCCTGCGGCTCGGCCCACCATAGGCCGCCAGCGGCGCGCGACAAACCCGCCCACACATGCGCCGCGAACCAGCTTCCGGGGGGACACGAGACTGAGACGGAAGCGCAGGCGGCGCCACGAAATCGTCAGGTCTCAGTCCAAGCTTCGCCCGGCTCGTTTCTTATTGCGAGCCGCCCGAAGGGCGCTGCCGTCCGGGCGATCGTTCGTTCTCGAGTGGAGTTCGATCATGAAGACTGCTGTTGTCATCGGCGGCGTCGCCGCCCTGGCGCTCGCCGGCGCGGCGGCGGCCCGGATTCGCGACGCGCACGAGCTTGCGCTCCGGTTGCCGGACGGCTCGACCGAGCACATCTGGTACGCCGGCTCGACCCCGCCCAGGGTGCGCATCGAGCCCGACCTTGCCGGCCTTGCCCCGACCGCCGATCCCTTCGGGACCGCGCCGTTTGCGGCTCTGGACCGGATCGCCGCCCAGATGGATCGCGAGACGGCGGCGATGATGCGCTGGGCGGAGGCGGCGCCCGCCTTCGGCGCCGGCGACGGGTTGACGAGGGTCGATTTGGGCAGGCTGCCACCCGGCGCGCGCGGCTATACGAGCGTGACCACGATCGTCGGCGGCAAAGCGTGCACGCGCACCACCGAGTACCTCGGGGACGCCGCCACGCCCAAGGTGATGACACGGACCTCAGGCGACTGCTCGGCGCTGTCGGCCAACGCCCCGCCGGCCCCGGCCGCCGTCGCGCCCGCCACCGCGCGCGCGCCTGAGGGGGTCATGCAGACCAGCTGGCGCACCGAGCGAGCCTTCTAGGGCTCGGAACCCAAATTCTCTCCCGCCGCGGGCGGGGCTGGATCACTCTCCCAGGTCGTCGTCGGAGGGCGGTTCAATTTCGCCCGGCGGCGGCCGAGGATCGCTTTTCTTCGGATAGGGGCGGCCGACGGCCTTGGCCCAACGGCGGCGGCGGGTGGCGTAGGCCTGCTGCAGTTGGCGGGCCTCGCTGGGCGTGATCGGCGCGTTCATGCGCTGATTCATATGGTGCGGCGGCCGCCGCGGCGCATGGCCTCCTCATTCCCGGCTTGACCGCGGGCTTAGTCAGGAGGTACCTGACAGTCAGGACAAACCTGACGGGAGTTCAAATGCCCAGGAACACGCCCAAGGCTCGGCCGACCGCCGAGGAGTACGCCGCTCACGGCCCGCTGCACTGCTCCTTCTGCCTGAAGTCGCAGCACGAGGTGGAGAAGCTGATCGCCGGGCCAGGCTGGATCTTCATCTGCGACGAGTGCGTGGCCCTGTGCGATGCGTACGTCGCCGGGCGCACCCCGAAGCTCGACCCTGCGGCGTTCGCGCTCGACAGGGTTCCGACCGAGCGCCTGCTGGCGCGGCTCAAACCCATAGAACAGACGCTTCAAGGCATGGGCAACCAGCTGCAGGCCTGTGTCGAGGCGCTGCGCGGGCGCGAGGTGAGCTGGGCGGCCATCGGCGAGGCCCTGGGGGTGTCGCGGCAATCTGCCTGGGAGCGGTTTTCCTGACGCCGGGATAAGCGCTTACTATCGGGTCCCCGCATGGTGACGGAGGAAGGGATGTACGCGCTTCCGGGCTATTTCGAGTTCCTGTCGGATGCCTGGCTGGACGAAGCGCGGGCGTTCCTCACCAAGACGGTCGAGCGGCGCAAGGATGCGCTGCCGCCGTTCTCGCTGGCCGAGCGCTTCGGCAACGCCCCGCCCCACCTCGGCATGCCGGGCGGCGCGGCCGCTTGGAGCGTGCGCTGGGACGGCGAGACCCTGGCCGTCGGGCGCGACTTCGATCCGGAGGCCGACGTCGTCGTCGAAGGCGACTATCAGGCGGCGGTGACCGCGGCGCAATTCGTCGGCCTGCTGGCGCCAGGGGCGATGGAGGAGATGCGCCGCGAAGTCGCCACCCTCTACGGGCGCGACGCCATCCGCGTGCGCGGCCAGGTTCCGGAAGCCGTCGCCGAGCTGACGACCCTGACGCACGACCACCTCGGCCGGCGCACGGTCGAAAACCCGGATCTCGCCCACCGCGCCCATGGCCAGGGTCTCGCCGGCCACATCCGCCAGATGGAGGAGCAGGGCTACGCCGTCATCGAGAACGCCATCTCGGCCGAGTTCGCCGACGAGGTGCGCGCGGCGGTGATCCGCGCCCTGCTGCCGCACCAGACCTTCGCCATGAACTGGATGCTCTACCACGGGCGCGAGTTCGAGCGCCTGATCCAGAACCCGCAGCTGATGACCCTGATCGACGCCTCATTGGGGCGCGGCGCGGTGATCGCCTCGTTCAGCTGCATCAAGAAGGGCCCGGGCGCCGGCGTCATCCCCTTGCACACCGACTACGCCCACGTGCCCGAGCCCTATCCCGACTTCGCCCTCACCGGCGTGGGCGTGTGGGCGCTCGAGGACTGGACCCTCGCCTCCGGCCCCACCTGGATCGTCCCCGGAAGCCATCGCCTGCGGCGCCCGCCGCGGCCGGGCGAGGCGGCCAAGGGCGCCGTGCCAATCGAGATGCCCAAGGGCTCGGTGGTCTACTTCACCCGGGGCGTCTGGCACTGGCAGGGCGACCGCACCGAGCCCGGCGAGCGCATCACCCTGCACGCCCACTTCAATCGCGGCATCCTGCGCAGCCTGGAGCCGAAGCGCACCGACGTGCAGCTGCTGCACCGCAATGCGCCGCGCCTGGGCGAGATGCTGGGCGAGGATGACTGGTTCGACAAGATGTCGGCCGAGGGTCGCGACTACGTCCGCTTCGCCTACATGAACCGGCTGCTGGCCTTCACCGAAGACCGCAAACGCGCGCTGCTGGCCGAAGGCGTCGCCCAAGCCGCCGAGTAAGCCAATGCGCGCGCCCGCGCCGGGCGTCCTGGTGCGCGGGGCCGCCATCGCGGCCCCGGTCTGGGACGAAGCCGACCTCACCGATTGCGTCTTCGAGGATTGCGACTTCGGCGGCGGCCGTCTCGCCGGCGCTGTCCTGGCCGGGGCGCGCTTCGTTCGCTGCCGCCTCGCGGGATGCACCTTCCGCCACGCCGATCTGCGGGAAGCGCGGTTCGAGGGCTGCGTTCTTGCCCGGCCCCCGGACGACCAAGGCGCAGCATTCGCCTTCGCCCGGCTGGACGAGGCCAGCTTCACCGGATGCGACCTGCGCCGCGCCTCCTTCGAGGGCGCCGACCTCTATGCGGCGCGCTTTTCCGACTGCAACCTCATGGGCGCGGCCTTCGACAAGGCCCGCTTCCATCGCGCCTTCTCGCGCACGGTCGTGCGCACCGCGGTGAGCTTCCTGGACTGCAACCTCGAGCTTGCCGAGCTGGCGCAGGCCCGTCTGCCGGGCTGTGCGCTCACGCGCTGCCGCCTGCGCGAAGCCAATCTCACCGGCGCCGACCTCGAGGGCGCGGACCTGAGCGGGAGCGACCTCTTCCAGGCGGTGCTGGACGGCGCCCGCCTCGCCGGCGCCGACCTATCCGGGGCGGAGGTCAGCGGCCTCGATCTGCGGCGTCTCGCCGCCTTCGAAGGCGTGCGCATCCGCCCCGACCAGCAGTTCCGCCTGCTGGAGGCCATGGGCTTGGATGTCGTCGTCGATTCCGAACGCGGCGGCAAACCGGCCCCGGATTGACTTGTCACGGTTCGGCTTCCCACATGCGCTTGATGTCGATGATCGTCGTCAAGGCAGCGTTCGATCCCGAAGCGAGGGTGTGGTTCGTCGAGTCCAGCGATGTGCCTGGGCTGAATCTCGAGGCGGAAACCATCGAGACGTTGCGGGACAAGCTCCCCGGAGCGATCCTAGATCTGCTCGAAGATGGCGACGACGCGGTGATTACGGACGCGGCCATCGAACTCATCGCTCACGCGAGCACGCGACTTCGGCCGGCGCCTATGCCGTGAGAGGCTATGGCAAGGCGGTTCGCGACATCCTCGCTCAGAACGGCTGTTGGTTCGTGCGGCGCGGTCGAGGCGACCACGACGTGTGGCGCATCCGCTTGCCGATCTGCCGTTCACGGTCCCCGTCAATATCGATTCGCGGCACACGGCGAACAAGGTCTTGAAGGACGCCGGCCTGCCGAAGGCGTTCTGAAGCCAGAGGATGCTCGAGGGGCTGCGCCGGGACCTGCGCTTCCTCACCGGACTGATCCGGACCCTGTTGCGCGTGGCCTCGATCGCGCCGCGCTCGGCCGACCTGGTCTGCGACGATTTCGAGCGCGCCGTCGACCGCTTCGAGGACCGTCCGGCGATCCGCTTCGAGGGCGCCGAGCTGTCGTACGCGGATGCGGACGCGCTCGCCAACCGTTGCGCCCACTGGGCGCTTGCCCAAGGACTGGCGCGCGGCGAAGCCGTCGCTCTCTTCCTGCCGAACCGGGCCGAGTACCTGCCGCTGTGGATGGGGCTGACCAAGGCCGGGGTCGTGGGCGCCCTGGTCAACTACGACCTGCGCGGCCAGGCCCTGGCGCACTGCCTGGCGCTTTCGGGGGCCAAGCGCTGCATCGTCGATGCGACCACGGCCGAGGCGCTCGCCGCCGCGCGGCCGTTCCTGCAGGAGGCGATCGAGGTCTGGACCCTCGATGGGCCCGCGCGCGAGGTGCGCGACCTGGGCGCGGCGCTGCAGGCGGCCAGTCCGGGCCGGCCGCCCCGGAGCGGGCGCGCCGGGATCAGGGCCGCGGACATGGCCCTCTACATCTTCACCAGCGGCACCACCGGCCTGCCCAAGGCCGCGCGCATCAACCACATGCGCGCCCAGCTCTACATGCGCGGCTTCGCCGGTTCGACCGGCGCCCGCGCCTCCGACCGCATCTATGTCACCCTGCCGCTCTACCACGCCACCGGCGGTCTTTGCGCCACCGGCGCGGCGCTGCTGAACGGCGGCTGCGTGCTGCTGCGCCGCGAGTTTTCCGCCGGCCACTTCTGGAGCGAGATCGCCGCCGAGCGGGCGACCATGTTCGTCTATGTCGGCGAGCTTTGCCGGTATCTGGCCAACCAGCCGAGCGCGCCCGACGAGGCCCGCCACGGCCTGCGGCTGGCGTTCGGCAACGGCCTAAGCGCCGCCGTGTGGGAGACCCTCGAGCGCCGCTTCGCCGTGCCCCGGGTGCTGGAATTCTACGGCTCGACCGAGGGCAATGTGTACCTCTTCAACTTCGACGGCGGCCTGGGCGCCTGCGGGCGCCTGCCGCCGTGGCTGGAGGGCTTCTTCAACGTGGCGCTGGTCCGGTTCGATCTGGCCGCCGGCGCCCCGGCCCGCGACGGCAAGGGGCGCTGCATTCGCGCGGGGGTGGGCGAGGCCGGTGAGTGCCTGGGCCGCATCGCCGCCGGCGCGCGCACCGCCTACTCCGGCTACGTCGACCGCGCCGCCAGCGAGGCCAAGGTGCTGGAGGGCGTCTTCAAAACGGGGGACCGCTGGTTCGCCACCGGCGACCTCATGCGCCGCGACCGGGCCGGCTACCTCTATTTCGTCGATCGCGTCGGCGACACCTTCCGCTGGAAGGGCCAGAACGTCTCCACCGGCGAGGTCGAGGGCGCTCTCATGGAAGAGCCGAACGTCGCCGAGGCGGTAGTCTATGGCGTCAAGGTCGGAGAGCTGGAGGGCCGGGCCGGGATGGCGGCCATGGTCGTGGGCCCGGACTTCGACCCGAAGGCCTTCGCCGAGCACATCGACGCCAAGCTGCCGCCTTACGCCCGGCCGGTGTTCCTGCGCCTGGAGCCACGCATCGACGCCACCGGAACCTTCAAGCCGCGCAAGACCAATCTCGCGGGCGAGGGTTTCGATCCGGCCATTGTCGGCGGCCTGCTCTACGTGCGTGATCCGGGCTACGGCTTCGAGCGCGTCACCCCGGAGCGCTACCGCGCCATCGTGGCCGGCGAGACGCGGCTTTGAGCCAGAGCCGGGATCGGGGCTAACCTTCTATTTAGTGCTCGACACTAGATTGGAGCCCCCCCCTATGGAGCGGACGGTCAGCGCGGGGCACGCCAACCAGCAGTTCTCGAAGATGTTGCGGGCGGTGCAGGATGGCGATTCGTTCGTCATCCTCTCTCGCGGACGCCCGGTTGCCCGTCTGACGCCGGCGCTGCAGAGGGGTTCGGGCGAGGCGATCGATCGCATCCTGGCGTTTTCCAAGTCGCTGCCCTGGCGCCACGCGGGGGCCTGGCGGAGAGAAGACCTGTACGAGTGATCCGGGTCGGCCTCGACTCCAACGTTCTGGCCTGCTTGGCCGGCGTGGGCCGAGAACCGAGCGATCGGGCCAAGGGCGAAGCCATTCGCCAGCTGCTCTCAGAAACGAAGGCCAAGGCTCAGTTCCTCGCCCCCATTCAGGCCTTGGGTGAGTTGTACGTCGTCCTCAGACGCGCCGGCGCCGCCCCAGACGCGCCGGCGCCGCCCCAGACGAGGCCGGCAAAGTGGTCTCCACCTACTCTGCAGAGTTCGACACCCTGGGCGCGGATCAGGAAACCTTGTCGGCGGCTCTCGGTCTCGCGGTCCAGCACCAGTTGCAGTTCTGGGATTCTCTGATCTGCGCAACCGCCGTTCGGGCGGGCTGCACCCTGCTGCTTTCCGAAGACATGCAGGACGGCTTCGCCTGGCGCGGCCTGACCATCGCCAATCCCTTCGCGGCAGCGCTCCACGCGATGTTCCGGGCTCTGTCGGGGTGAAGGCGGCCGCCGACTAGTTGGCGCAAGTCCTGCGAGATGGTTTTCGACCGGTCCAGTCCCGGTGTGGTGGCGACCGCTTCACAAACGACCGCCTACCGTCCATATTGATATTTGCCGGGTCCCCTCCGGCATTTGTCCGAGGCGACGATGACCGCTGTAGCCGATATTCAGGCGCTGCTTGGCGGCGAGACCGTGACTGGTCCGCTGCGTAGCGAGCTCGATCTCATGCGCCTGGTGCGCCGCGGCGTGCCCACGGCGGCTGTGGATCGGTTCCTGGAAACCACGCACCTCGGCTTCGGCCTGATCGAAAAACACGTCGTGCCCCGCCGGACGTTCCTGCGGCGACGTCAGAGCGGGCAGAGGCTCGACCCGGCGGAGTCGGATCGCCTCGTTCGCCTGACGCGGCTCGTCGCCCAGGCGACCGAGACCTTTGGCGATGAAAGCAAAGCGCGAGTCTGGCTGGAGCGCAGGAACCGCTCCTTGGGCGGAGAAGCGCCTCTGGCGCTCGCCGACACCGACCTGGGCGCTCGCGAGGTCGAGACCCTGCTCGGTCGGATCGCTCACGGTCTTGCGGCTTGATTATCCACCGCCTCGCGAAGGCGGCGCATATAGCTCTCGACGGTGAAGGCGCGCGGCTTTTCGGCGGCCGCTGGAATTCGCCTGGCCGGCCCATGATCTACGCATCGGCGAGCCCAAGCTTGGCCCTGCTCGAGGTCCTGGTTCATCTCGATCTGCCGCTCGACCTGCTGCCGGACGACTACCGTCTGCTGTCGATCGAGATGAGCGACGACGCGACCAGAGAGGTCCTGGAACGAACGCCCGATGCCGATGCATGCCTCCGCCTCGGCGATGATTTCCTGAGCCGCGGCGCTGCCCTGGCCCTGGTCGTTCCGAGCGTTGTCGTGCCCCAGGAGCGAAACGTCCTGATCAACCCGCGCCATCCGGGCGCGACCGCGATCCGAATGCTCGCGGATCAACCGTTCGCGATCGACCGGCGGCTGGTCCAGCCGCCCTAAGAGCGCGTGGGGTTTGGATTGGATCGGTTTCGACCCCTCCACCATCCTTCGCGCTGCGCGCTCGGCCCAGCCCGCGGCTATGCCGCGGGCCCGAGCCCCTTGCGTCATTCCGCCTGATCGCAACCCGCTCTAGTCCCGAGTTTCTCGGGGGGCGTTCTCGGGGTGGGAACCGAAACTACGCGCCGCTGAGCGACACCTTCGCGCCTTCGCAATCGAGGATGGTCGACAGCTGAGTCCCGTGCTCGTCGCGCGGCGCCTCGGTGAAAGTGAGCCCCTCCTTTTCCCGCGCCGCATAGACGCCTGCCAGGTCCGGGACGGAGAAGCCCAGCTCCACTCCGCCGGCCGGATTGGTCACCGAGGCCGGATGCAACGCCAGGGTCACATCGCCGGTGTCGAACTCGCTCCAGAACGGGGTCGTCATCTTCGGTTTCAGCCCGAGCACGTCGCGGTGGAAGGCGATGGCCATGTCCATGTCGGCGACGAACTTGATGGCGTAGGTGAACTTGCTCTGCATCTGCTCCCTCCTCGGAACTTCACCTATCACTGACGGCGGTGACGCAAAACTTTGGTGCATTTTGCACAGATCTGCACTATATTCGATTCATGCCAAAGATCGGGAAAAAGGGCACATCGGTTCGAGCGAAGGTGGTTGAAGGCGGTCGTCTGCTCGTGCCGGCGGGCATTCGCCGCGCCATGGGATTGAACAAGGGCGATGCCGTCGTCATGGAGTTGCATGGCGATGAGCTGCGCGTTCGCTCGGCGGCCACAGCGCTAAGAGAGCTACAGGACTACCTTCGCCCGTTTGCGCCGGCCGATGGCGCCTCGGTAGCCGACGAATTGATCGCCGAGCGCCGGGCGGAAGCGAAGCGTGAATAGCGCCGACGTGGTCCTCGACGCCTCGGCTTTGCTCTGTCTGCTGTTTCGCGAAATTGGCGCAGAACGGGTAGCGGCGGTGATCCCGGGCGCGCGCGTGAGCACTGTGAACTGGGCCGAAGTGGTGGCCAAGCTGGTCGATCGCGGCGCCGATGGAGAGAGGGTTCGTTCCAGGTTGCAGCAACTCCCAATTGAGCTCGTGGATTTCGACCGCGCCCGCGCCGAGCGCGCGGGCCTGCTGCACGCACCGACACGCGCCCTCGGCCTCTCTCTGGGAGATCGCGCCTGTCTTGCTCTGGCCGCCGAACTCGGGGCGGTCGCGATGACCACCGACCGCGCCTGGGCGGCGTTCGATCCGCGGATCGAGATCGAGGTGGTCCGCTAGGCCGACTCGGGGCCCAGGAACCTTATATTCCGCTCCCATGGCCGATGACGCAGCCCCGAGGATCACCGGCGCGGCGCTGATACGCGACGAGGTGCGGCGGCTGCCCGACGCGCCGGGAGTCTACCGCATGTTCGGCGAAGGCGGCGAGGCGCTCTATGTCGGCAAGGCGCGGTCGCTGAAAAAGCGCGTGGCCCAGTACGCCCAAGGGCGGTTCCACACCCAGCGCATCGCCCTGATGGTCGACCTCACCCGGGCCATGGAGTTCACGACCACGCGCACCGAGGCGGACGCGCTGCTGCTGGAGATCAACTTCATCAAGCAGCTGAAGCCGCGCTTCAACGTGCTGCTGCGCGACGACAAGAGCTTCCCCGAGATCGTCATCCGCCGCGAGCATCCGGCGGCGCAGCTGAAGAAGCACCGCGGCGCCCACGCCATCAAGGGCGACTACTTCGGCCCCTTCGCCTCGGCCTGGGCGGTGAACCGGACGCTCAACACCCTGCAGAAGGCATTCCTGCTGCGTTCCTGCTCCGACAGCGTCTACGAGAGCCGCACCCGCCCCTGCATGCTGCACCAGATCCGGCGCTGTAGCGCCCCGTGCACCGGCCTCATCTCGCTCGAAGACTACGACAAGCTGGTGGCCGAGGCCGAGGCTTTCCTGCGCGGCAAGAGCCGGGCCGTCATGGGGCGCATGAGCGCCGAGATGCAGCAAGCTTCCGAGGCGCTGGAGTTCGAGCGGGCCGCCCGCCTGCGCGACCGCATTCGCGCCCTGGCCTCGGTGGCCCAGGAGATCCAGGTCAACGTGGAGACCCTGGAGGAGGCCGACGTCTTCGCTTTGGCTGCCGACGGCGGGGCGGCGTGCGTGCAGGTGTTCTTCTTCCGCGCCGGCCAGAACTGGGGCAACCGCGCCTATTTCCCGCGCGTCGATCGCGCCGATGACGAGGCCGAGATCATGGCCGCGTTCCTGGGTCAGTTCTACGAGGCCCGGCCGATCCCGCGCCTCGTTTTGGTGAGCCTGGAGCCGGCCGACCGCGACCTGCTGGCCGAGGCGTTCGCGCTGAAATCGGGGCGCAAGGTCGAGATCGCCCGGCCGGCGCGCGGCGAAAAGCGCCGGCTCGTCGACCACGCCCTGCTCAACGCCCGCGAGGCGCTGGGCCGGCGCATGGCCGAGAGTTCGGCGCAGTCGAAGCTGCTGTCGGCGCTTTGCGAGACCTTCGGGCTGGACGCGGCGCCGGAACGCATCGAGGTCTACGACAACTCGCACGTGATGGGCTCGAACGCCGTCGGCGCCATGGTCGTCGCCGGGCCCGAGGGTTTCCAGAAGAACCAGTACCGGAAGTTCAACATTCGGAGCGCCGAGCTCACGCCGGGCGACGACTACGGCATGATGCGCGAGGTGCTGAAGCGCCGGTTCGCGCGCCTCAACAAGGAGGAGGAGGCCGGCCAGGCGCCGGCGCGGCCCGACCTCGTCATCCTCGACGGCGGCGCCGGGCAGCTGGCGGCGGCGCAGGAGGTGATGGCCGACCTCGGCGTCGACGACATCGCCCTTCTGGGGGTGGCCAAGGGGCCCGACCGGGACGCCGGGCTGGAGCGCTTCTTCGTCCCGGGCAAGGCGCCCTTCCTGCTGCCGCCCAAGAGCCCGGTGCTCTATTACCTGCAGCGCCTGCGCGATGAGGCGCACCGCTTCGCCATCGGCTCGCACCGCACCCGCCGCGGCATGGAGATGCGCCGCAATCCGCTGGACGAGGTCGAGGGCGTAGGGCCGGGGAGAAAGAAGGCGCTGCTGCACGCGTTCGGCTCGGCGAGGGGCGTTTCGCGCGCCTCGGCCGATGACCTGGCCAAGGTCGACGGCGTCAGCGCCGCCCTGGCGCAGCGCATCTTCGACCACTTCCATCCGGGGTGAGGATCAGGCGTCAAGCACTATCGGTTTGGCCCTCTCGATGCGCGCGAGCTCTTTCGGGCTGTGCATCGTTTCCCAGAGGTCTGTCCGCCGCTGCGCATTCAGCCAGAACTCAGCGCTGTTGCCGAAGACCCGGGAAAGAATCAGCGCCGTCGCCGCAGTGACATTCCGGCGGCCAGTGCAGAGCTCGTTGACGTGCTTGCGCTGGACACCCATCAACTCGGCGAGGGCGGTCTGGGTGAGCCCGAGCGGCTTCATGAACTCCTCGACGAGGATCTCCCGCACGGGAGCAGGTCTGCGCTTCGTCATCAACATCGGCGGCTTCGCTTCATCGGTAGCTGTGATTGTCGAGATATAGGTCGTGCGCCTCGCCGCGATCGCTCCACCGGAAAACGAGCCGCCATTGCTGATTGACGCGGATTGAATGAAAGCCTTCCAAGCTCCCACGCAGTTTTTCGAAATTGTTGCTCGGCGGAACGCGAAGGTCTCGAGAGGTGATGGCGTCGTCGATCATCTGGAGCCGGCGGAAGAGACGTTGCTCGATGTCGTTCGGAACACGCCTGGAGCGGACGTCCTCGACGAAGAAGGCTCGAAGCCATCCGTCGCGGCAGCTCGCGATCGTCGGCCATCCCGGATGAGGCAGTGTACCGAACTATAGTACAGCCCAGGAGGCGCCGACAATGAGGGACGACAGGACAAACGCGCGGCGCTCCAACGAGCAGGCCCAGGGCAGCTGCGTCTGCGGGGCGGTGCGCTTCGAGATCGACGTGCCGGCGGTGTGGGCCTGGCACGACCATTCGCGCGCCAGCCAGCGCGCCCAGGGCTGCGCCTACGCCACCTATGTGGGGAGCTACAAGGTCCGGTTCCGGCTGCTCGCAGGCGCGGAGCTTCTGCGTCGGTTCGAGGACGCCGGCTCGATCAGGAGCTTCTGTGATCACTGCGGCGCGCCGGTTACCTATGAGAGCAAGCGCGCGCCCAGGTACGTCAACATTCCGCGGGCGCTCTTCGAGACGCGCACCGGGCGTGAGCCGCGCTACCATCTGCATCTGGGTGAGGCTCCCGAATGGGCCTACCGCCAGGAGCCGCTGAAGCCGCTCAAGGGCTATCCCGGCGTGATGTGGGCCCGTCCGAAGCGGCCGGCCGCGGCGGATCCCATCCCTTGACTCAACTTGCTAAATGCAATATGCCTCGGGCCATCGCGGCTGCGGCTGTGAGGGTGCTTGACCAAGCTGGGCGCCTGGGTCTTTGACATCGTGTATAGAACTGACCCTTTCCTCCCGCTCCTGCCGGGGGACGCAGCCGGCGCACGCCCGGCCGGGAGGGGGAAGGGCCTCGAGGGCAGCCGGGAACCACGCCGACCCCGCACCTAATCGGCGGATCCGGTTGAGAAAAGACGTCCCGGATGGTGTGGATCGCAATCTTCGGAGCACAGAAAACAGGAACCGGCCGGCCCAGCCCTGTCCGCGCCGCTCCCCGCGCCACTCCGCGCCACCCTGCGCCACTTCGCGCCAGTCTGCGCCACTTCGCGCCAGTCTGCGCCACGCCCTGGCGCGACGGGGACATGATACTCAAGCCCCCTCGGGCGCGGTCGCGGAAACTGGGACATGATACTTGTCCCCCCGCGCGCTCGGTCGAACAGCTTGTCAGGTCAGGGATAAGTATCATGTCCCTGCCCGCGCGGCGGCTCTGTTCACCGTTAAATACGGTGATTTACGGTAGTTCCGAGGTCGCTCGCGACTTGCCGATGCGTGCGACGGCGTGCCGGAGCGTGCGCAGCCGTGCGAGAGCGTGTGAGAGCGTGCGAAAACGTGCGGGAACGTGCGGGAACGTGCGGGAACGTGCTAAAGTCCGCACTCAGGCGCCGGTCCTAAGCAGCGGAAAATATTCTCAATTGCCCGAGAGCCCAGAATTCTTGGGTTAGGTCCCTGGGCGGGAGAGTCTGAATCAGTCCGGGTCCGTCCCGTAGGTCTCCTGCAGGCGCGAGGTGGTGAGCCCTTCCTCCAGCTCGATCAGCTCGATGACGTTGCCGTTGGGATCGTAGACCCCGCCTACGGCCTTGATGCCGGCCGCGGCGTTGCCGGTGTAGGCGTCCGGCAGGGTGGTGCGCCAGCCTTTGGCCTGCATGGCCTTCAGAGCGGCCTGGACATTGCGGGTGCGAAAGGCGGTGACCCGCGGGACGGTGTTGGGCGAGGGCTCGGCGAAAGCGGCCTGCGGCTCGATCCACTGGATGATGTCGAGCATAGGCCCGTCGGGCGGCGGGTCGTCCGGCAGCGCCATCAGCGTGCCGCCGTGTCCCTTCACGTCGGGGATCATGCCGAAGACAACGCCGCCTCCAGGCGGCCATTTCATGCGCCGGCGATCGCGGACTATGACAAAGCCCAGGTCCTGGTAGAAGCGGACGCTCTCGTCGATGTCCTTGGCGTTGATGATGGTGTGGTAGAAACGTTCGAGCTTCCAGTCGGGCATGGTCACGCGGGCAAGCCGTCCTCATCATAGAGGAAATCCTGGCTGCGGGCCGCGCACGGACCAGGTAGCGCCTTTGCGGCCCCGCGGCGGGCACTATCCTCGATGATCGCGCGTCTCTCATCGGGCTTCCACTTGCGCTTTGTTGGCGGAGGCCTGACTCCGTCGCCCCGGTTTTCTTTCAACACCACCTCCTCGCGCCCGCGCTCGATCTGTTCACCAGGCTAAGCGGTAAGGGCGCCGCCGTCGATGACGAGCTCCGAGCCGGTGACGAACCTCGCCTCGTCCGAGCACAGGTAGAGGACGCCCCCGGCGATGTCCGCCGGCGTGCCCGTGGTCCCCAGCGGCGTCGCCCGCTCGCCGGCGGCGCGCATGGCCTCCATGCGGTCGGTGAGCTCGTTGGCGCCGAGCTCCGGCATGTCGCCGCCGGCGCCGAGCTTGATCCAGATCGGTGTCTCGATGGCGCCCGGATGAATGGAGTTGACGCGCACGCCATTCCTGGCCTGCCCGCACTCTAGCGCCACAGCCTTGGTGAACAGGCGCACTCCGCCCTTGGTGGCACAGTAGCCGGCAAGGCCGGCGATGCCTTTGAGGCCAGCCACCGAGGAGATGTTGACGATCGAGCCGCCGCCGGAGCGCGCCATCAGCGGCAGGGCGGCCTTGGTCCCCAAGAAGACGCCGTCGAGATTGACCGCGTTCTGGCGCTTCCAGGCGTCGAACGACATCTCCACCACCGGGACGGAGATGCACAGGCCGGCGTTGTTGACCAGGATGTGCAAGGCGCCTTCGGTGCGCTCGACTCCGGCGATGGCTTCGGCCCAGGCGGCTTCGGAGGTCACGTCCAGGGCCTGGAACCGCCCCCGGCCGCCGGCGCGAGCGACGGTCTCGCAGGTCTGGCGGCCGCCGGCCTCGTCGATGTCGCCGACGATGACGCGGGCGCCGGCGGCGGCCAGCGCCTGGGCGCAGCCCCGGCCGATGCCGCTGCCGGCGCCGGTGACCAAGGCGATCTTGCCGTCGATGCCGCTCATGTTCGAAGCGCCCCATAACGCTTGTTACGAAAAAACGGCGGCGCCATAACATGCGTTATGACAGTGGCGGAAGACAGGCCCATCGATGCCGTGGTGATCGGCGCCGGCTTCGCCGGCCTCTACGCGGCGCACAAGCTTCGGCGGCTGGGGTTCGCCGTCCAGGGTTTCGAGAAGGGCTCGGACGTCGGAGGCGTCTGGTACTGGAACCGGTATCCGGGCGCGCGCTGCGACTGCGAGAGCTACTACTATTCCTATTCGTTCTCGGACGAGCTGCAGCAGGACTGGCATTGGACCCAGCGCTACCCCGAGCAGCCGGAGATCCTGACCTACCTTCGGCACGTCGCCGACCGCTTCGACATCCGCCCCACCTTCGCCTTCGACACCGCTGTCGAGAAACTCACCTTTGACGAGACCACGAACCTCTGGAGCGTGACCACCAGCCGGGGCGACAGGCTGAAGGCGCGGTTCGTGATCACCGCGTGCGGCTGCATCTCGGCCATCCAGAAGCCCGACTATCCCGGCCTGGACGGGTTCGCCGGCGAGCTCTTCTACACCGGCGCCTGGCCGCACGAGCCGCCGAGCTTCGCCGGCAAGCGCGTCGGCATCATCGGCACCGGCGCCTCGGGGGTGCAGGCGATCCCGATCCTGGCGCGTGAGGCCGCCCACCTCACCGTCTTCCAGCGCACCCCGAACTTCGTGCTGCCGGCGCGCAACGCCGCGCTGGAGCCGGAGTGGGAGGCCTGGGTCAAGGACCACTACGACGAGATCCGCGCCAAGTGCCTGGCTTCGCCCGGGGCGGTGCCCTGGGACGGGGTGCAGCGCTCGGCCCTGGAGACGCCGGCGGAGGAGCGCGAGGCTATCTACCGGCGCGTTTGGGAGCTCGGGGGCCTGCGTTTCTTCGTCGAGACGTTCTCGGACCTGATCACCAGCGCCGAAGCCAACGACACCGCCGCCGAGTTCGTGCGGGCGCGCATCCGCGAGGTGGTGAAGGATCCCAAGATCGCCGAGATGCTGAGCCCGCGCGGGCACTACATCGCCACCAAGCGCCCGCCGCTGGGCGATGACTACTACGCCACCTACAACCGGCCGAACGTGACACTGGTCGACATCGCGGCGACGCCGATCACCCACTTCACCTCCTCGGAGGCGGTGACGGCGGCCGGCCGGTATCCCCTGGACGCCCTGGTGCTGGCGACCGGATTCGACGCCATGACCGGGGCCTTGACGCGCATCGACGTGCGCGGCCGGGGCGGCGCCAGCCTCGCCGATGAGTGGGGCGAGGGCCCGCAGACCTATCTGGGCCTGGGCGTCGCCGGCTTTCCCAACCTGTTCACCATCACCGGCCCCTTCAGTCCCTCGGTGGTGGCCAACATGCCCACCGGCGTCGAGCAGCACGTCGACTGGATCAGCGATTGCCTCGACTACATGCGCCGCGAGGGGCTCGAGGTGATCGAGCCCACCGCCGAGGCCCAGGCGGCCTGGGTCGAGCACGCCGCCGAGGTCGCCGACGCCACCCTCTATCCCAAGGTCAACTCCTGGTACGTGGGCGCCAATATCCCCGGCAAGGCGCGTCGCTTCGCCGTCTACCTGGGCGGCTTTTCCGCCTACCGCGCCCGCTGCCAGGAGATCGCCGAGCGGGGCTACGAAGGCTTCCGGCTGGAGCGCTCGCCGAAGCAGGCGAGGGAGCATGCCGGCGCGGTTTGACCTCGTCGTCCGTGGCGGCACGGTGATCGCCGGCGACGGCGGCGAGCCGTTCGAGGCCGATGTCGGCTGCGCCGGCGGGACGATCGCCGCCATCGGCGCGGGCCTGGAGCGCGGGGCCGAGGAGATCGACGCCAGGGGCCTGATCGTGGCTCCCGGGTTCGTCGACATCCACACCCACTACGATGGCCAGGTGACCTGGGAGCACCGCTTGTCGCCGTCGTCGGCGCACGGGGTGACCACGGTGGTCATGGGCAACTGCGGCGTCGGTTTCGCCCCGGCGCGAGCCGGCGACCACGAGCTGCTGATCCGCTTGATGGAAGGGGTCGAGGACATTCCCGAGTCGGTGATGGCCGCGGGCGTGCCTTGGACCTGGGAGAGTTTCGAGGACTACCTCGACACACTCGACGGCCGCGCCGCCGACATCGATTTCGGCGCCCAGCTGCCGCACAACCCCTTGCGCGTCTTCGTCATGGGAAGGCGCGGGGCCGAGCGCGAGCCCCCCACGGCCGACGATCTGGCCGCCATGCGCCGGCTGACGGCGCAGGCGATCCGGGCCGGGGCGCTGGGCGTGACCACGACCCGCAACCTGGTGCACCGCTTCCGCAGCGGCGCCAACGTGCCTTCGGTGCTCACCGAAGAAGACGAGGTGCTGGCCCTGGCCCGGGGCCTCAGGGACGCCGGCGCCGGGGTCTTCCAGCTCGTCGGCGAAACGAGCGCCAGCCCCGCCGAACAGATGGCCGTGATCCGGCGGATCGCCGGGACGTCCGGGCGGCCGGTCTCATTCACCCTGGCCCAGGATCCTGGCCAGCCCGACGGCTGGCGCGAGAGCCTCGAGCTGATGCGCCAGGCCAACGCCGAGGGGCTGACGATCCGCGGCCAGGCGCTGCCTCGGCCGATCGGCATGCTGATGGGTCTGGAGCTCTCTTTGCATCCGTTCGCCCTGAAGCCGAGTTTCCAGGCAATCGCGCCTCTGCCGCTGGAACGAAAGGTGGCGGCGATGCGCGACCCGGCGCTCAAGCGCCTGTTGATCGAAGAAGCGCCGGCGGACCCCAATCCGGTGCTGGTGTACCTCGCCTCGCAGACCGAGCAGCTCTTCGTGCTCGGCGACCCGCCCAACTACAACCCGGCGCGTTCGGAGAGCATCGCCGAGCGGGCGCGCGCGTCCGGGCGCGAGCCGATCGAGCTTGTCTACGATGCCTTGCTGGAGCGGGGCGGACGCGAAATCCTGTACTTCCCGGCCGCCAACCGCGACGGCGATCGCTTCGAGACCGCCGGGGCCGAACTGGTCCGCGACGAGAACGCCATCCTGGGCCTGGGCGATGGCGGGGCGCACTACGGCATCATTTGCGACGCCTCGTACACGACCTACCTGCTGACACACTGGGTTGGCCACCCGGATCCGGAAAAGCGGCTATCCTGGCCGGCGGCGATCCGGGCCCTGGCGCGCCAGCCCGCCCGGGCGGTGGGGCTGGCGGACCGCGGCGAGATTGCGCTCGGGCAGAAGGCGGACCTGGCGGTGATCGACCCCGACCGCCTTCGCCTGCACGCCCCGCGCCCGGCCTTCGATCTTCCCGCCGGCGGCCGACGCCTCACCCAAAAGGCCGGCGGCTACGAGGCGATGGCGGTCTCGGGGGTTGTCACCTATCGCCGCGGCGAGGCCACCGGCGCCTTGCCTGGCCGCCTTGTCCGCAATCCCTCGACCGCGGGAGCCCGCCCATGACCGCCCCCGAAACGCTCGCCGGCATCAAGGTGATCGACGTCGACACCCATTTCTCCGAGCCACTCGATCTTTGGACCTCGCGCGCTTCGGCCAAGTGGCGCGAGCGGGTGCCGCAGATGAAGCCGGGCGCCGATGGGCGCCGCGTCTGGACGATCGACGGCGACGTCTCCATGGGCATCCCGTGCGCCGCGAGCGTCATCGCTCCGGACGGCGGCAAGACGGCCGGCCTGGACTTCTTCACCAAGGCGGTGGACCAGGTGCACGACGCCTGCTCGCAAGTGGCGCCGCGCCTGAAGGTGATGGACGAGACCGGGGTGTTCGCCCAGGTGGTCTATCCCAACGTCCTGGGCTTCGGCGGCCAGGGCCCGAGCGCCAGGGTCGATCCGGAGCTGCGCCTTGTCTCGACGCAGATCTACAACGACGCCGCGGCCGAGATGCAGGAAGCCTCGGGCGGGCGACTCTACCCCATGGCGCTGCTGCCCTGGTGGGACGTGCGGCTCTCGGTGGCCGAGGCGCAGCGCTGCAAGGCCATGGGTTTGCGCGGGGTCAACATCAATTCGGACCCGCACCGCAGCGGCATGGAGGACCTCTCGGGGGACTACTGGACCCCGCTGTGGGAATATTGCGGCGCTGAGGGCCTGCCGGTGAACTTCCACATCGGCGCCAGCGACGCCTCGACCGCCTGGTTTTCCGAGTCCGCCTGGCCCTCGCTATCGGGAGAGGCCAAGCTGGCCCTGGGCTCGACCATGCTCTTCCTCTCCAACGCCCGGGTGCTGGTCAACCTCATCGTCTCCGGGCTGCTCGAGCGCTTCCCGAAACTGAAATTCGTGTCGGTCGAGAGCGGCGTCGGCTGGATCCCGTTCGTGCTCGAGGCGCTCGACTATTCCATCGTCGAGAGCAGCGCCTCGGCCGGGCTCTCCATGGCCCCCATCGACTATTTCCGTCGCCAGGTCTTCGCCTGCTTCTGGTTCGAGCGGAAGGAACTCGGCGCCGCGGTGCGCGCCGTCGGCGTCGACAATGTCATGTTCGAGACCGACTTTCCGCACCCGACCTGCCTCTACCCCCGGCCGCTGGAGCGGGCGGCCATGGCGATGGCCGATTTCACCGCCGAAGAGCGCAGAAAGCTCCTCTCGGGCAACGCCGCGCGGCTGTACGGCATTCCGCTGAACTGACTCGATCCTTCCTCGCATCCGCGACATCTGCGATGGGGGAGGATCAATCCCCGCTGTTCACAGGCGGAGCGATTTCTGTGGACAAGCTGGAAGAAGGACTCGACCGCGGCCGGGTTTAGGCGTTCCCTTCCTTTCGCGCGGGTGACCTCGTGGCGAAGATCGGGACACCGGACGTAAGTCCCGGCGGGCCGCCTAAAGAGCGCCATTCCGGAAAGGGGCGCCCGCGCACCCTTCCTCTTCGAGGACACGGCGGAGCTTCCAGCTCCGCCGTCGCGCGCGCTAATAGCCGCCCATGGAAAGCGCCCAGCGACCCATCGTCTTCGCCCTCTATCCGGGTGTGACCCAGCTCGACTTCACCGGCCCCCACCAAGTGTTCTCACGACTTCCCGGCGCCAGGGTCGTGGCCGCCTCCAAGGGCGGGGCCGACATCGAAGCCGACAGCCTCGTCTTCACGCGCCTCGAGCGCCTGGCCGACATCGGCGCCTGCGAGGTCCTGTGCGTTCCCGGCGGTCCCGGCGCCACCGCCGCCGCCGTGGACGAAGGCTTCCTGGATGAGATCCGGCGCCTGGCCGCGGGCGCCCGCTACCTCACCTCGGTGTGCACCGGCTCGCTGGTGCTGGGCGCGGCCGGGCTGCTCGAAGGCCGGCGCGCCGCCTGCCATTGGGCCTGGCGGGACCTGCTGGCGCTTTTCGGCGCGATCCCCGATCCCGCTCGCGTGGTTCGGGACGGCAATGTGATCACCGGCGGCGGCGTCACCGCGGGGATCGATTTCGCGCTCACCCTGGCGGCGGAAATGGCCGGCCCCGAGACCGCCCAAGCCATCCAGCTGACGCTGGAATACGCTCCGGACCCGCCGTTCACGGCCGGACGGCCGGAGATGGCGCCGACCGCGGTGCGCGAGCGCGTCGAGAGGTTCAATGCGGAGCTGCGTCCGCGGCGGCTGGCCGAAGCGCGTCGGGCCGCGGCGGCCCTTGACGGGGACGCGCACTAGGGCCGAGCGGCGATCTCCAAGAGGAAGGCGCGCGCCTCGGCGTCGCCGCGTAAGCGGCGCAAACGATCGCCGGCCAGGGCTTCGAGGCGGGCGGCCAGCGCCGGCGACCAGGCTCCAAATTCGAGCACCAGGCGAACATAGGCCCAGCCAAACCGCTCCTCGCAGCCGTCGGGGCGGTCTGGGCGTGGGCGACGGCGGTGGATCACGGTCTTGCGCCAGGAACGAAACAGCCGGAGCCACACCGGCTGGTCCAGCCAGAGGACGAGGTCGGCCGCCGGCAGGGTGAGCGCGCTGGCCTCCGCATAGGTCCCCTCGACGATCCAGGCGTCCCGCTCGAACGCGGGCAGGAGGCCGGCTCGCAAGGCCTCGGCGTCGCGGCGGACCCATCCCGGCCCGTAGACCAGGCGGTCGAGATGGACCACCGGAAGGCCGAGCGCCTCGCCCAGCCGCCGCGCCAGGGTCGACTTGCCGGCGCCCCCGCCTCCCAGAACTGCGATCCGTCGCAAACGCGAGGGGAGGGCGGCCACGGCGGCGCCAGTGTCGATCCGCACCCGCGTCCACCAGGGGCCGGCCCAGATGAAGCCGAGCGCCACCGCGTCGAGCGCCGAGACCCCGGCCTGCACCGCGATAATGCCGGTCAGCCCTTGGCCCAGGGTGAGTCCGATCCAGGCCATCAGCGGCAGCTGGATCAACCACAGGCTCACGAACGGCACGGCCGCGGCGATCTTGGTCGCGCCGGCGCCGCGAAAGGCGAAACCGAGTACGACCGAGGCGCCGCCGACGACGGTGGCCAGCCCGGCGATGCGTCCCGGCAAAATCGCCGCCGACAGGGTCGCCGGATCGCGCAGGAATGGCGCCAGCAGCGCATGCGGCGCCAGCACAAGGACCAGTCCCATCGGCGCGGTCAACGCCACCGCGACCGCCGTCGTGCGCCAGCCCCATGCGCGGGCTTCGGCAACCTCGCCGCGGCCGAGCGCCTGTCCCACCAGGGTCGCGGCGGCGACGCCGAGGGCGGTCTCGGTCACGACGGCCACGGCCGTCAGCGTCAGCAACACGTTGACGATCGCCGCGGCCGCCGCGCCGAGCTGCCCGACGATGGCGAACACGCCCATGAGCGCGACCTGGAGCAGGCTCTGCTGGGTGCTGATGGGCCAGCCGATGGCGGCGATCTCGGCGATGCGCGGCGGACGCGGGCGCACCCGCAGAAAGCCCGGAACGAAGCGGAAAGCGAGGACGAACTGGACGAAGACGCCGGCCAGCATGGTCACGTCCATCGCCACCGCCGCGCCCGCGATGCCGGATCCGCGCACCGGGCCGGCGCCGAGGACGAAGAGCAGGGTCAAGGCGATCTGCAGC
Source organism: Caulobacteraceae bacterium (assembly GCA_035946795.1). GTDB lineage: Bacteria > Pseudomonadota > Alphaproteobacteria > Caulobacterales > Caulobacteraceae > Acaudatibacter. Next base: position 32,426 of record DASYYX010000020.1, read on the forward strand.
GGCGCGGAAAAGGCGGTGACCGCCATGGCGAGCGCCGGCCGACCCGAGCCGATCCAGACGGCGTTGATCGGCAGGGTTGCGGCCAGAAGGACGATCGAGGGCGCGGCCAGGACGATCCAGGCGCCGCCGGCTGCGGCGGCCAGCCGATCGGGCAGCATGATCGCGACGAGCCGCGGGCCGATGGCCCACAGGGCGGCGCCGAGGATGGCCGCCAGCGGGATCGCGCCGGCGTGGGCGGCCGCGAGGATGTCGGCGACGCGGTCCTTTCGGCCCGCTCCGGTGGTCCGCGCCACGGCCGCTTGCACGCCGGTGTCGATGCCCCAGAGCAAGGCGCAGGTCGCCGTATACAAAGCTCCGGAAACGCCTGCGCCGGCGATGGCGGCGTTGCCGAGCCGGCCCAGCATCGCCACCGTGGCGATGCTGACCACGTTCTGGATCAGGTAGAAGCCGACCAGCGGCGCGCCGAGCGCGAAGATCGGCCGCACCACCCGCGCCGCGCCCAACGGCGCCGGCAGTGCGATCTGCGAGGCGGCATCCATGGCTTCACCCTAGACGCAGGACCGCAAGCGAAATACTGAAATCGCCTGATGAGTGATTTCGATCAATCGAAAATCAGGAGACTGGACGGTGGCGTCCTGCTGGTCTTCCGCGAACTGCTGGTCCGCAGGCAGGCGAGCGCGGTCGCCCGTCAGCTGGGCCTGAGCCCGTCGTCGATCAGTCACGCTCTGGCGCGCCTGCGCGATGTCTTCGATGACCCGCTGTTCGTCCGCCGCTCGCACGGTCTGGAGCCTACCAGACGGGCGCTGGAGCTCGGGCCGCGGATCGAGGCGCTAGTCGAGGCGATCGGCCAGACCGTGGGAGAGGAGGCGGTGTTCGACCCCGCCGTCACGCGCCGCCGCTTCCGGATCGCGTGCGCCGATCCGGTGGAGAGCCTGATCGGTCCGGCGTTGGTGCAGGCCTTCCGCGCCGAGGCGCCGCTGGCGACCTTTACCATGCGGTGGGCGGTCCTGGATCGGGCGCTGCGGGCGCTGCGACGTGGCGAGGCCGACTTGGCGATCGGCCTTTTCCCCGAAATACCGCCGGCCTTCGAGGCCACGCCTCTTTACGACGATGACTACTGCGTCATCGCCCGCGCCGGACATCCCCTGGTGATCGATGGCCAAATCGACCTTGCGGCCTACGCGACCGCAGGGCACGTCTTCGTCGGCAATCCGGACGGCGCCTACGCCGACGAAACACCCGTCGATCGCGAGGCGATGAACGCCACCTATGGGGAGCTTCCCGGTCCTGACCTGATCCGCACCCACGGCTACGTGAGCCTCTGGGAGACGGCGATGCTGATCGTCGCCGCCACCGATGTCATGGCCGACTGCCCGCGGCGCCTCGCCATCCGCTGTGCGCCGCGCTTTGGCTTGGAGGTGCTGGACCGGCCCTTCCGCCCCTTCCGCTTCACGGTGCAGGCGGTGCGCCGCGCCAATGCGCCCGACGCCGGACTCGACTGGCTGACGGCCAAGCTCTCCGAGGCGGTCGCGGCCTGAGCCGACGCGGCTCAAACGATGTCCAGGCCGAGGTCGAGGGTCGCGGCGGAGTGGGTGAGAGCGCCGACGCTGATGAGGTCGACGCCGGTGGCGGCGATCGCGGCCACGGTGTCCAGATCCACCCCGCCCGACGCTTCCAGCGTCGCCCGCCCGGCGGCGCGGCCGACCGCCTCCTCGAGGTCTTTCAAGGAGAAGTTGTCGAGCAGCACGGCGCGGGCGCCTGCGGCCAGGGCCTCGTCGAGTTGGGCGAGGCTGTCGACCTCGACCTCTATGGCCACGACATGCCCGACGCGCGTCCGCGCCCGCTCGAGCGCCGCGGCCACCCCGCCGCAGGCGGCGACGTGGTTGTCCTTGATGAGCACCGCGTCGAAAAGGCCGAAGCGGTGGTTGGCGCCACCGCCGCAGCGGACGGCGTACTTTTCCAGGGCTCTGAGGCCCGGCGTCGTCTTGCGCGTATCGACGATCCTGGCCCCGGTGCCGGCGACGGCGGCTACGTAGGCAGCGGTCAGGGTGGCGATTCCGGCGAGCCGCCCCATGAGGTTCAGGGCGGTGCGCTCGGCGGCGAGCACGGCGTGCGCCGCCCCTGAAACCCGGGCGATCGTCTGGGCGGGAGCAAGGCGTCCGCCGTCCTCGACCACGCCAACGAACGCGGCGGCAGGATCCAGCGCCCTGAAGGCCAAGCGGGCGCAGCCAAGGCCGGCGAGCACGCCCGGTTTGCGGGCGACGATCGCCGCCTCGAGGCGTTCGCCGGCGGGGATGCAGGCGCGAGAGGTGACATCGCCCGCCTCGCCCAGGTCCTCGGCCAGGGCGGCGCGGACTACCGGCGCGACCACCAGATCGGGAAGAGCCTCCATCGGCGCGCGGCCGCTCGAATTCAGGCGGCGTTGGCCAAGGGGGCGTGCAGGCTGCGCCGGCTCGAGGCGGCGGTGGCGGCGGCCTCCGGAAAGTCGGCGCGGAAGTGCGCCCCGCGGCTCTCGCGCCGCGCCAGGGCCGCCTCGGCGATCAGTCCGGCGGCGATCAGCGGCGCGGCCGGCCCGTACCGCGCCCGGGCCGTTTCGATCCAGGCGCAAAGGCGCGCCAGCGGCGCGCCCTCGCGCACCACCCCGGCGGCGGCGCTCATGCGTTGGCGCAACTCGGCCATTGGTTCCGGCGGCAGTTCGGCCAGCGGCGCGCGGGTGAGGGCGCCAACGCCGTCGAACGGGGCCTCGGCGGCCGCCCGGCCGGCGCGCTCGCCGAACACCGCCGCTTCCAAGAGAGAATTGGAGGCAAGGCGGTTGGCCCCGTGAGCGCCGGTGGCGGCGCATTCGCCGACGGCGAAGAGGCCCGGAAGCGAGGTCCGGCCAAAGAGGTCAGTCGCCACCCCGCCCATGTGGTAGTGGGCCGCTGGGGCGATCGGGATCGGCGCGCCGCGCGGATCGAGGCCGCGCTGGGCGCAGGCGGCGAACACTGCCGGGAAGGCGCTGGGAAAGGCCGCGCCCGGATGCTCGCGACCGTCGAGCCAGGCGCCGCGGCCGGCGGCAAGCTCGGCGGCGACGGCGCGGGCGACGATGTCGCGCGGGGCCAGTTCGGCCAGGGGATGGGTGCGCTCCATGAAGCGCTCGCCGGCGGCGTTGATCAGCGTTGCGCCTTCGCCGCGGAGGGCTTCGGTGGCCAGCGGCGCCGGATCGACGCCGAGCGCCATCGCCGTCGGGTGGAACTGGACGAATTCGAGATCGCGCAGGCGCGCCCCGGCGAGGGCCGCCAGCGCCAGGCCCTCGCCTCGCGCCGCCGGTGGATTGGTGGTCACGGCGTAAAGGCCGCCGGCGCCCCCGGTGGCCAGAATGGTGGCGGCGGCGACGATCTCGAATGCTTCACCCGCGGGCGAGCGGACAAGGGCGCCGCGAACCTCGCCGGTGCTTCCGGTAAGGAGCGAAACGGCGCGGACGTTTTCCCACACCTCGATGTGGTCGGCGCTTCGCGCCGCCTGCGCCACGGCCTGAAGGATGGCGGCGCCGGCGCCGTCGCCGCCCACCTTGGCGATCCGGGGTCGGCAGTGAGCGGCCTCCAGCCCTTGCAGGAAGCCGCCGGCTTCATCGCGGTCGAAGGGCGCGCCCAGCGCCGCCAGGCGCTCGACCGCCGCCGGCCCCTCGCGGGTGAGGGCGGCGACAGCTTCGGGATCACAAAGGCCGGCGCCGGCAGCCAGGGTGTCGGCCGCGTGCAGAGCTGGATCATCATCCTCCGCCAGCGCCGCCGCCATGCCGCCCTGGGCCAGGCGCGAGGCGCAGCCCGCTCCGAGCGGGGCGGCGGAGATGACGAGCGCACGCCTCGGCGCCGCCGCTAGAGCGGCGCTGAGGCCGGCAAGGCCGGCGCCGATCACGAGCACGCCGTCGAGGGCGCGCCGAAAGGCCATCAGATCAGCTCCACGTCGACGTGATGTCTGGCCCGGACGAGGTCGTAGCGCGCCGGCCGGCTGGGCGGGGGCAGGTCGACCATGCGCTGCACGGCGGCGCGCGCCCCTATCGCGACGTCCTCGGGGACGGTCACCTCGTAGCGGCCGAAGAGCAGGGCGTCGCGGATGCCCTCCAGGGTGATGCGCTTCATGTGCGGGCAGAGGTTGCACGGGCGCACGAAATCCACGTCGGGCGCGTCGCCGGCGAGGTTGTCCGCCATCGAGCACTCGGTGATCAAGACCACTTGCGCCGGCCGGGTCTCGAGCACGTGGGCCGACATCGCCGCGGTCGAGCCGGCGAAATCGGCGGCCTCGATAACCTCCGCCGGGCACTCGGGATGGGCCAGGATCTGCGCCCCCGGCCAAGCGGCTCGGATCTCGGCGATGTCGTCGACGGAAAAGCGCTCGTGCACCTCGCAGCGGCCGCGCCAGGCGATGATGCCGATCTCCGTCTGGCGGGCGACGTTCCTGGCCAGATACTCGTCCGGGAGCAGGATAACCCTGTCGGCGCCGAACTCCGCGGCGATGGCCTCGACCACCTGCACCGCATTGGCGCTGGTGCAGCAGATGTCGGACTCGGCTTTCACCGCGGCGCTGGTGTTGACGTAGGTGGCCACGGGGACGCCCGGGTGCCGGGCGCGGATCAGGCGCACGTCCTCGGCGGTGATCGAGGCCGCGAGCGAGCAGCCGGCGCGCAGGTCCGGGATGAGGACGGTCTTTTCCGGCGACAGGATCTTCGAGGTCTCGGCCATGAAATGGACGCCGGCCTGGACGATCACTTTTTCGGGACGGCGTGCGGCCTCGCGCGCCAGACCCAAGCTGTCGCCGGTGAAATCACCGACGCCGTGGAAGATCTCCGGGGTCATGTAGCTGTGCGCCAGGACGACGGCATCGCGTTCGCGCTTCAGCGCATTGATCTCGGCGACCAGCGGCGCCTGCAGGCGCCACTCCAGCGGGGCCACGCGGTTTTGGACCTTTTCCCAGACGGCGGCGGTCGCCGCCTCGACCTCGGGAGTGAACGACAGGAGCGTCGAACCGTCGGCCATGAGGGCCTCCCGCCCAAACTTATGCTCAAATTGAGCATTTCATCGGGCTAAAGAATGCGCCGGACCGGCGGTCCGACGCCCTTATGCTGAAAGTGAGCATAAGTTGCCGATCCATATAGTCCGCTTGGGTGCGATTGGGAAGAGGCGATCGGCAGGCATCGGCGGTGGCCCGAAATTTGCCCTGAAGGCCGGCAAATTCTAGGATGGAGAGGCTCACGGCGCCTGGTCGGGGCGGCCACCTCCTTTGAACAGCACGGTCGGGACACCCTTTGCTCCATAGTCGCGAGCACGCTTTCGTCTCCCTCATGACGCTGACCGCCACTGCGGCCGCGGCGGGCTCGTTGCTGGCCGCCTTCGCCCCGGCGCAGGCGCGTGCGCCCCAGGCCCTCGATCCGGAGGTCGGGGCTGCGGCGCGCGCCTTGGCCGAGGGGGGCGAGGTCGCCCGCGACCCGGCGCTGGCCGACCTCGCCCGGCGGCTCGATCCGGCCCTGCAAAGCGCGCTGGCCGGGCGCACCCCGGGCTGGGAGGTGCTGGACCTCAATGAGGCGCCCGATCTCGGCTTCGGGCCGCTGACGCCGCTCGAGGCGCAGCGTCTCAATACCTTCGTCCCCGGGGCGGGCGCCAACGGCGACGGCGCCGTGCCCTTCATCCTGCGAGCCCAGGGGGCCGAGCGCCAAAGGGCGCTGCTGTGCCTGACGCAGGCCATTTATTACGAGGCCGCCACCGAGCCCACCGAAGGGCAGGAAGCGGTGGCGCAGACGGTGCTCAACCGGGTGCGCAACCCGGCCTTTCCGAAGTCGATCTGCGGCGTCGTCTACCAGGGCGCCCAGGCGCCGGGGTGCCAGTTCACTTTCGCGTGCGATGGCTCGCGCGCGCGCTGGAAACCTGAGGCGCCCTACTGGCAGCGGGCGCAACAGGTCGCCGAGCAGGCGCTGGATGGCTTCGTCATGAAGGACGTGGGCCTGGCCACCTCGTACCACGCCGACTACGTCTTTCCGGCCTGGGGACCGACACTGGTGAAGATCGGCCAGATCGGCGCGCACATCTTCTACCGCTTCCCGGGGCCGCTGGGCGAACCCGGCAGCTTCGATGGCCGCTACGTCGGCCGCGAGCTGTCGGTGAACATGTCCGGACCGTCGCCGGCGGTGCTGGCGGCGCTCGAGGCGGCCCGCCATGGCGCGGCGCCCCAGAATCCGACCGCCCCGCTCGAGACCTACACCGCCATCGACCCGACCGCGCCCGGCGGGGTGCGCACCCGTGTGGCCGGCCAGATCATCTTCGGCCGGCGCGTGCCGACCCACGACGAGATCGCCCGCATCAACGACACCCTGGCGGCCATGGGCGGGAGCCCGGCCGCGGCGGCGACGTCCCCGCCCGCATTCACCCCCGTCGCTCCGAAGATCGTCTACGCGCCGCCGGCCAGCTGAGCCGTGGCCGAGACGGCGGTCCTCTTCCGGCGCACTGATCTCGACCAGCCGCACCGCAATCTCGAGCGCCGATTCGGCCCCTCTGACGGGCCGTGGAGTGCCATTCATCCTCAGCGGCGCGGCGCGGCGATTCGAGACCGCCTCGGCGGGCGCCTTCTCGCTCAAGTGGATGGCGGCCGGGCGCACGAGGCGGGTTTGTCCCGCTTCCACCTGCTGCGGCTTTTCCGCGCCGCCTATGGCGCGAGCCCGATCGCCTACGCCGAGGCCGTGCGCATGCAACGGGTCCGCTGTCTGCTCACGGATGGGGCCGGTCAGGTAGGGGAAGTGGCCGCCGCGCTCGGCTACGACAGCCCCAGCGCCTTCGCCCGCCCCTTTCGCCGCCGCACCGGCCGCGCCCCGGGCGACGTCCGGCGAATTTAGCAATCCCGGACCCGCGCTGTTCAGCAGGCGGCGGCTAGTCTGGCCCGGTAACCCACAAGGGAGGCAAGCAGGTGGCCTTCGCCCTCGGCCCGCTGGGCCAGATCGCCCTTTCGACCGCCGACATCGACAAGGCCGAGGACTTCTTCGGCGCCAAGCTCGGCCTGCGCAAGCTGTTCCGCTTCGGGACGATGAGCTTCTTCGACTGCGCCGGCGTGCGCCTGTTGGTCGAGCAGACGGCCGACGGCAAAGCGCCCGAAGCGGGTTCGCCGCTCTACTTCCGCGTGGCCGATATCGCGCTGGCCCGCAAAGCGCTCGAAGCGCGTGGCGTGAACTTCATCGACGAGCCGCACCTGATCGCGCCCATGGAGGACCACGATCTATGGATGACCTTCTGCCGCGACGACGACGGCCACATGATCGCGCTGATGTGCGAAGCGCCGAAGGGGTATCAGCCGAAGGCGGCGGGGTAGCCGACCTTCAGCGGCTCATCGAGCGCGCCGTCGGTGAGGGCCAGCGCCATGAAGGCGGACCGCGCGGCATATGGGGACGCCAGCTTCGCCGCCGCGGCATGCGAGAACCCGAACCGCGGATAGTAGGCGGGGTGGCCCAGGACAACGACGACTTCCGCGCCCAGCTCCCGGCAGGCCCCGATGCCGGCGCGGCACAGCGCGGTTCCGGCGCCGCGGTTCTGTCGCCGTGGAGCGACTGCGAGGGGACCGAGGGCGGCGACGAAGTGCGGCGGACTGACGCTCATGCGCGAGAAGAGCACATGGCCGATGATCTCGCCGGCGTCCTCGGCGACCAGCTCGACGAGCTCAGCCCCTTCCGCCCGCACGCCGTCGACGATGCGGGCCTCGTCCGGCCGCCCGAACGCGGCTTCGACAACAGCGGCGATGGAGGCGTGGTCTTCCGGCGCGGCGGCCCGAATGATCACTTGGCGATCACTCGGCGACCACCGGGCGCTCCCTGGGCGATCACCAGGCGCCGATCTCCTCGGCCTCTTCGTGGCTGATGGGATGGTGGGCGCGGGCGTGGTCTTCTTCGGCGAGCAGGCGCACCGCTTCCAGCGCCGCCATGCAGCCCATGCCGGCGGCGGTTACTGCCTGCCGGTAGACCTTGTCGGCGACATCGCCGGCGGCGAACACGCCCTTGATCGGGGTCGCCACCGAGCCGGGGGCGAGGCTCAGATAGCCGGTCTCGTCGGTCGGCAGCTGGCCGATGAAGAGCTCGGAAGACGGGGCGTGGCCGATGGCGACGAAGAGGCCGTCGCAGGCGAGGCGGCGCGTCGCGCCGGTCTCGACATGGCGCAGGGCCACGCCGTTGACAGCGAGCGGATCGTCGGTCCCGAGCACCTCGTCGACGACATGGGACCAGATGACCTCGATCTTCGGGTTTGCGAACAGGCGGTCCTGCAGAATCTTCTCGGCGCGCAGCTCGTCGCGCCGGTGCACCAGCGTCACCTTGGAGGCGAAGCTGGTGAGGAACAGGGCCTCTTCGACGGCGGTGTTGCCGCCACCGGCCACCACCACCTGCTTGCCACGGAAGAAGAAGCCGTCGCAGGTGGCGCAGGCCGAGACGCCGAAGCCCTTGAACTTCGCCTCGCTCGAAAGCCCGAGCCACTTGGCCTCCGCCCCCGTGGCGATGATCAGGGACTCGGCCAGGAAGCGCTCGCCGCCGTCGGTGCGAATCCGGAAGGGCCGACGCGATAGGTCGGCGGAAACGGCGACATCGCTTACGATCTCGCAGCCCACGGCGGCCGCCTGGGCCGCCATCTGCTCCATCAGCCAGGGGCCTTGGATGGCTCCGGCGAAGCCCGGGTAGTTCTCGACGTCGGTGGTGATGGTGAGCTGGCCGCCGGGCGTGAGGCCGGCGATCAGCACCGGCTGCAGCATCGCCCGGGCGGCGTAGATGGCGGCGGTGTAGCCGGCGGCGCCGGCGCCCAGGATCAGGCAGCGAACGCGCCGCGGCGCGCTCACACCCACTCGACCTTGACGATCTCGTAGGCCTTGACGCCGCCGGGCGTGTTCACCTCGACGACATCGCCGCGCTCCTTGCCGATCATCGCCCGGGCGATGGGCGAGGCGATCGAGATCTTGCCCGAGCGTACGTCGGCCTCGTGCTCGCCGACGATCTGGTAGCGGGCCCGCTCCTCGGTGTCCTCGTCGACGACGCTTACCGTGGCGCCGAACTTGACCTGGGCCCCGGAAAGCTTGGAGACATCGATGATCTGGGCGCGGGCCATCTTGTCCTCGATCTCGGCGATCTGGCTCTCGATCCAGCCTTGGCGCTCCTTGGCCGAATGATATTCGGCGTTCTCGGCCAGGTCCCCGTGCAAGCGCGCCTCGCTGATGGCGGCGGTGATCGCCGGCCGCTCGCGCAGCTTGAGACGTCTCAGCTCTTCGTCGAGGGCCTGAAAGCCCTCGGCGGTCATCGGCACCTTTTCCATCGCTCCGCTAGGCTCTTGTCGCCTTTGAAGAAAATCACCCCGCTCCGACGCGGGCGGCCTCCGTTTCGGAGGCGCGGGAAGATAGGGGCGCAAGCGCGCGACTTCAAGTCTTTGCTGCGGTGCAGCGACCGTCCGAAGGCTTCGCCGATGCGGAACCCCGGGGGCGCGGCGTCGGTTTCCCTCACGCGCGGCGCACCATGACCTCCTGGCCCTGCTTCAAAACCGACCTGAAGGATGCCGGCGCCAACTGGGTCGATCGCGAGGTGGCGCGGCGGGATGGGAACGTGGTCTCCTCGTGCACGCCCGACGATATCCCGGCTTTCAACAAGGCGATGATCAAGCTGTTCTCTGAAGGACGGGCAGCCTCGCCCACGCCCGAGCGCGGGTCTCAGGCGCGAGCCAGGGCGACTCGCGCCCGCCTCCCGGCCGGCCACAGCGACACGGTGACGAAGGTTATAAGGGCGAAGCCGCCGACCGTCGGCAGGCCCGCTGCGGCCAGAAGGGCCAGGGCGGCCAGGGCGCGCCATCGCGCCGCGCCGCCCTCAGCTGTGATCAGCGCCAGCACAGCCCCGGGGGCCAGCGGCAAGGTCTCGTAGTTCATTGCGTAGGGGCTGGCGAGGAGACTGGCGGCAAGGAAGGCGGTGAGGCGCCCCTCCAATGGGGCCGCTTTGGGGAAGGCGAGGGCGGCCAGCGCCGCCCCGGCGGCGACGAAGAGGGTGCGCCAGGCAAACTCCGCCGGACCGGTGAGGCCCAGCCGCGCCCCCATCGCCCCTGGCGCGACAATCCCGCCGGCGTAGCGGCGATCCGCAGCCATGTGGGAGAGGTAGGGTCCGGCCATCTTCACCCACGCGAGCCAGGGTCCGAGGCCGAAGAGCGCCGCAGAAACGGCGACGGCGCCGCCGCCGGCGAGGCACGCGAAGGCCAGGGCGCGCCAGCGCCCCGCGGCCGCCAGCGCCAGGGGCGCCATGACCAAGACGCTGGGCTTGATGGCGGCGGCCAAGCCGATGAGCATTCCGGCCAGCGTCGGCCGACGATTGAGCAGCGCCACGCCCGCAATTGCGGCGCCGCCGAGCAGGAAACAGCACTGGCCGGAGATGCCGGCCCAGGCGGCGGCCGGCAACAGCGGCGTGAGGACCGCGGCGAGCCAGCGGTCTTTCCTGGGCAGGGCGAGAGCGCAGGCGCCGGCGAAGGCCGCCAAACCGGCGGCCATCCACAGCCACGCCGCGATCCAGAAAGGCAGCCGCGCCAACGGCGAGAACAGCAGCAGCGCGCTCGGTGGATAGGGGAAGGGCCGATCGTGGGCGGCCGCGCCCAGCAACCAGGCCTGCGCCCGGTCGACGGCGGCGAAGTCATAGAGCCGCGCCGGGTCGGCGTTGGCGAAGCGCCCGCCGGTCCACATGGCGAGGAAGTCGATGAACAAAGGCTGCCGCGGCAGCTTGAAGACGATCAGGCCGACATTGATCGTGCCGAGCGCGGCGGCCAGGGCAGCGGCGGCCGCGAAGAGGCCGCGCGAAGGCCTGGGGCGCGAATCGACCGGCGTCACGACGCCAGCTAAGCTCTGCTGCGCGTCAGTCGCCAACCCCCCGGTGGTTGTGTCATCCGCCATCCGCTCCGTAGGAAGCCGGGCGCGAACGCCGAGCGGCCTGGGCTGATTCTTAGGGGAAGGGCTTTGATGAACGCTGCGCTCGCAAAGCCCGCCTTCGACCATCCGCCGCGCGTGCTGTTGCTGCTCAATTCTCTCGGCGGCGGCGGCGCCGAGCGGGTGGCGCTGAATCTTGCCCGCCACTGCGATCCGGCCGTCTGCGACGTGCGCCTGGGACTCCTTCACCGGGAAGGCCCCTATCTGGCCGAGTTCGATCGGACCCGGATCGTCGGCCCGCCGCGGCGCGGCGAGTCGTTCAAGGACCATGTGACTGCGCCCCTGGCGATCGCGGCCATGATCCGACGAGCGCAACCCGAAGTGGTGATGACTTTCGGTCCGTGGCTGGAGGTCCAGACGTTCTGGGCCATGCGCCTGCTCGGCGGTTCCGCGCCGCGCTGGATCTGCCGCCAGGACAACAATCGCGCTGCAGAGATCGGCGACCTGACCTCGAGCCGCGCCGCCCGCGCCGCGCTCAGCGCTGTCCTGAGCCTCGCCCATAGCGGCGCTGACGCTCGAGTCGCTGTGTCGCGCGGGATGGCGGCCCGGCTGTCGGCGCGCGGCGCGGCACCGCCCACGCGCGTCATCCACAATCCGATTGATCTGGAGCTCATCCAGAGGCGCGCCGCCGCCTCGCCGGCATGCGCCACCGAGCGACCCTTCGTCGTCGCCGCCGGCCGCCTCGTTCGCCAGAAGGGTTTCGACGTCCTGATCTCGGCTTTCGCGGGCGCCCCGGCGGCGGCGGGGTTGGACCTTGTCATCCTGGGCCAAGGGCCGCTGGAGGCGGCGCTGCGGGCCCAGGCGGCCGCACTCGGTCTCGCCGACCGTGTCCATTTCCCGGGTTTCCAGGTCAATCCCTGGGCATGGTTCGCCCGGGCGCGGCTGTTCGTGCTGGCCTCGCGATGGGAAGGCTTCGGCAACGTCGTCGCCGAGGCGCTGGCCTGCGGCGCGCCCGCCCTGGTCACCGACTGTGATTTTGGCCCTAGCGAGCAGGTGGAGCACGGCCGGAGCGGCTGGGTCGCCCTGGCCGGGGACGCCGACGCCTTGGCGCGGGCCATGGACCTGTTGCTGGCCAATCGGGTCCATTGCGCCAGGCTCCGGGCCGCGGCACGGATCCGCGCCCGCGCCTTCGATATTGGCGCCGCGGCCCGCGCTTATGAGGAGCTGTTCATCGCCGAGGCCAAAGCCAGGCGGTTGGCGCGCCGAAGCTCAGGCGCCGTCGAGATCGAGTTCGAAGCGTCCCCGGTTCTCGAGCCGCTGGCCGCGTGAGGCGGCGGGCCTGAACGCTGCGAGCGGCCCGCGGGGCAGGGGCGCGTGAGCCCGACGCTCATCGCCAGCGTGATGGTGCTGGTCTCGGGCGCCTTCCACGCCGTGGTCAACGCCATCTTCAAGGCCGGCGGCGACAAGATGTCCAGCCGGGCGCTGATCGACGGCGCTTCGGGTCTCATCGTTCTGCCGGCGGCATTCCTGCTGCCGCTGCCGGCGCACGCCTGGGGCTGGCTCGCCGGGTCCGGTCTCACGCACCTCGTCTATCTCTTCGCCTTGGTGAGGGCGTTCGAGGGCGCCGACATGATGGTGGCCTATCCGGTCTTCCGCGGGGTTGCCCCGGTGCTTGCGGCGGTCACCGCCGTCGGCCTGTTCCACGAACCCATGGGGCCCCCGGTCGCCGCCGGCGTGGCGCTGGTTTCGGCAGGGGTGCTGACGACAGCGCTCGGCCGTCACATGGACCGCGCCACGCTCGGCTGGTCGCTGCTGACGGGCGCCTCGATCGCGCTCTACACCGTGCTGGACGCCCAGGGCGTGCGCGCCGCCCCGACCGCGCCTTCGTACATCGCCTGGGCCTTTATCATCGACGGCTTCGTCATCGGCGGCCTGTTCGCCGCGATCCGCGGCCGCATCTTCATCGAGACGGCGCGCTTGCAATGGCGTTGGAGCGTCGTTGGCGGCGCCGCCTCGATCGTCACTTACGGCCTGGCGCTCTGGGCCTTTCGCCTCGGCGCCACCCCGCGCTTGGCGGCGCTGCGCGAGACCTCGATTCTGTTCGCGGTGGTGATTGCGATCGTCTTCCTGAAGGAGCGCGCCACGCCTCCGCGCCTGGCCGGGGTGGCCCTGATCGCCGTCGGCGCCCTCGTTCTGGTGGCGAGCCGCTAGGCCTTACTCAGCGCACGCTGAGGCCGCCGTCGATGACGAGTTCGGCGCCGGTGACATAGCGGCTCTCGTCGCTGGCCAGCCACAGCACCCCTTCGGCGATGTCCTTCGGCAATCCCTTGACCCCCAGCGGGACCGACATCTCCGAGAGCGCATCAAGATCCGAGGGTGCGTTCGCGCCATCGGCCGGTATGACCGTGGCCCAGATCGGGGTGTCGATGATGCCGGGATGGACCGAGTTGACGCGCACGCCGTCCCTGGCCTGGCCGCATTCCAGCGCCACCGCCTTGGTGAGCAGCCGCACCGCCCCCTTGGTGGCGCAATAGCCGGCGAGGATGGGCGAGCCTTTCAAGCCCGCCACTGAACTCATGTTGATGATCGACCCGCCGCCGCTTCTGCGCATCAAGGGGAGGGCGTGCTTGATGCCCAGGAACACCCCCTCGACGTTGACGGCCTGCTGCCGCCGCCAGTCCGCCAGGCTCATCTCGGTGATGGAGGGTGCGCCCAGGCCGATGCCGGCGTTGTTCACCAGGATGTCGAGTCGGTTCGACTCCGCCTCGATGGCGGCGATCAGCGCCACCCACTCGTCCTCCGAGGTGACGTCGTGGCGCTTGAAACGCGCCTTTTCGCCCAGGCGACGCGCCAGTTCGGCCCCTTTGAGTTCCTGCAGGTCACTGATGATCACAGTCGCGCCTTCGGCGACCAGCCGTTCGGCGCACCCCTCGCCGATGCCGCTCGCCCCGCCGGTGACCAGCGCTACCTTGCCTTCGACCCTACCCACCAGCGTGTCCTCCTGCCGACTACGGTCCCCAACCGTTCTACACTCGCCCGGTGACGCGCCAAGGCTGACCCCGCGTCACGGAAGCGGAGCGCCCAGCCATGGCCGACGGTCTCGTTCTTTACTGCGCGCCCGCCACACGATCGGTCTCGGCTCTCTGGCTTCTGGAGGAGCTTGGGGCACCGTACCGCATCGAAACGGTGGACAGGCGCGCCCCCGAATATCTCGTGACCGATCCGCGCGGTCGCGTGCCGCTGCTTGTCGACGGCCAGACCAAGGTCGCCGAGACTTCGGCGATCTGTCTCTATCTCGCCGACCGCTACGGCTATGGCACGCTCGCGCCCAAGCTCGAGGATCCGGCGCGCGGGCCCCACATGAGCTGGACTGTCTGGGCCACATCTGTTCTCGAGCCCGCGTCGGCGCTCGACGGCCACGACATTCCGCCCAAACGCCCGGGAGCGTGGCACTTCGGGTTCGGTAAGCTCGAGCGGGAGCTGGCGGTGCTGGAGGCGGGACTCGCCAGGAGCGACTATCTGGCCGGAAATCGCTTCACCGCTGCGGATGTGATGGTGGGATCGGTGGTCCGCATGCGGCTCTTCACGGGCGAACTGCCAAGGCGCCCGCTGCTGCTCGCGTACGTGGAACGGCTCGCGGCTCGCCCGGCCTACGAGCGCGCCGTGAGCATCAACTGGCCGCCGGAGCAGTTCGGCAATGGCTGAAGCGGCGGCGGACCTGGCAATTCGCGACCGAACTTCTGAGCGGCCTTGGCCCGGTCTACGTGCGTCGGATGTTCGGCGGCGCCGGGCTCTTTCTGGACGGGGGCATGTTCGGCCTAATCGACGAGGGCCGCATCTACCTCAAGACCGACGCGGAGCTCGACGCTGACCTGCGTGCGGCCGGGGCCGGGCCGTGGATCTATGTCGAGACACGCAGTCCGAAGGCCGGCGTTCGTGAGAAAACGAGCTATCTCACCCTTCCCGACGACGCCGTTGACGACTCTGAGGCGGCCTGCGCCTGGGGCGCGCGCGCGCTCGAAGTCGCGGCGCGGCGGCGCGCGCCGCGCGGCGTCCGCGGCGAATCTAAGCCTCAGGCGTCCTCGACCAGGGCGCGCAGGCGCTCGATTGCCTGATCCCACTGGCGTGAGACGTCCTCGAGATAGCTCTGCGCCTGCGCCAGACTCGCCGGCTCCAGGCGATAACGGCTCTCGCGGCCGATGCGGGCCGCGCGCACCATGCGGGCCCTTTCGAGCACCCGCAGATGTTTCGCGACCGCCTGCCTTGTCATGCCGGCGCCCGCCGCCAAGCGTGCGATCGATTGCGGCTCGCCGCTGGCCAGGCGCGCGATCAACGTCAGCCGGGTGCGGTCACCGAGGGCGGCGAAGAGGCGGGCAGCCTCAGGCTTTGGCGAGGGCGCCGTCGACATGAGCGGCGATGCGCCCGGCCTGGATGGTCCAGCCTTCGTCGTTGCGGAGGAAGGCTTCGCCGCGGCGAGCCGCCGGGACCTTGTCGAAGCCGGATTCGGTGATGGTGAGGCGGGTCCCGCCGACGGTCGGCTCGATCCGGAACTCCACCAGCGTCGGCGTTTCGCCCGAGTAGTCGTGCTCGGGGTCGACGGCGAACGGATGCCATGTGAAGGAGAACAGCTGCTGCGGCTGGATCTTCTGCACCATCGCGCGCCAGGGGAACCGTTCGTAGCCCGGCTCGGTGATCTTGCCGCGCGCCTCGCGCCCGGGCTCGAACGGACCTTCCAGGGCGACGCCGAACCAGGCCCCGAATTCTCTGTAGTCGCTGATAGCCTTCCACACCCGTGCGGGGCTGGCGTTGAGCTCGACGGTCTTCTCGATGCGATCGGTCATATGCAACCTCCGGGTTGCGGATTTAGAGGATCGGCTGCCGCTGCGCAACCCGTGTTAAGCAAGGCCGATGCGACGCACTTTCATCGGCGCGGACGGACTGAAGCTGCTGGCCGACGTCAGCGGCGAAGGGGCGCGCGGCGAGGTCCTGCTCGCGCATGGCGGCGGCCAGACCCGCCATGCGTGGAAGAAGGCGGCGCAGGCGCTAGCGGAGCGCGGCTGGCGCGCCGTCTCCCTGGACCTGCGCGGTCACGGCGAGAGCGAGTGGTCACCGGTCGGCGACTACGCCCTGGATGCGTTCGCCAACGATCTCATCGAGGTGGCCCGCCAGATGGCGGCGCGCCCGGCGCTGATCGGCGCTTCCCTGGGTGGCATAGCCGGCCTGATGGTCGAGACCCTGCTGGCGCCGGGAACCTTTTCATCCCTGACGCTCGTCGATGTCACCCCGCGCATGGACCCGGCCGGGGTGGACAAGATCATGGGCTTCATGGGGGCGCACCTGGAGAGCGGCTTTTCCACCCTGGACGAGGCCGCCGACGCCATCTCGATCTACCTTCCGCACCGACCGCGGCCGGCCGACCTTTCCGGCCTGAAGAAGAATCTGAGGCGCGGCGCCGACGGACGCTGGCGCTGGCATTGGGATCCCAAGTTCGTCACCGGGATGGACAGGCGCAGCCGCGGCGAGGGCCGCTGGGAGCTGCTGGACAGGCTCGACGAGCTCCGCCTTCCCGTGCACCTCATCCGCGGCGCCATGAGCGAGCTGGTTTCCGAGGAAGCGGCGGCGCAGTTCCGGGCGCTCGTTCCGAGCGCCGCCTTCACCGACGTCGCTGGCGCAGGCCACATGGTCGCCGGCGACCGCAACGACGCCTTCGCAGCGGCGGCGGTGGCCTTCCTGGAGGGTCTTGCCTGAACCGGCTTCAGCTTCGGGCGCGAGGGCGCTCGGCGGCCGACCCGGCCCGATAGTCCTGCAGCGAACGGACGTCCATTGCCTCCTCGCTCGCCAGCGCGATCGCCTGGGCCGCCGCGAGCGCTCCGGCGGTGGTGGTGTAGTAGGGAATGCGTCCCATCAGCGCCGCCCGGCGCAGGGAGAAGCTGTCCTCCATGCTCTGGCGGCCCTCGGTGGTGTTGAAGACGAGCTGAACCTCGCCCGATTTCATTGCGTCGACGATGTGCGGCCGGCCCTCCAACACCTTCTTCATCAAGTGGGCCTCGATGCCGCGATCGTTCAGGAAGGCGCAGGTGCCGGCGGTCGCCAGCACCTTGAAGCCGCGCTCGGCAAGCATGCGCACCGGGGCCTCGATCCAGGTCTTGTCGGCGTCCTTGACCGAGACGAACACCGCACCGGAGCGTGGCAGGGTGACGCCGCCGCCAAGCTGGCTCTTGGCAAAGGCGCGGGCCACCGCGGGGGCGAGGTCTTCACCCGGGCGACGCCAGTCCATGCCCATGACTTCGCCGGTGGAGCGCATTTCCGGGCCGAGCACGGTATCGACGCCGGGAAAGCGGGCGAACGGAAACACCGCCTCCTTCACCGCCACGTGGTCATCAGGCGGTCCCGGCAGGTCGAAATCGGCAAGTCGCGCCCCGGCCATGACCTTGGCGGCGATGGCGGCAATTGGCGCGCCGATGGTCTTGGCCACGAACGGCACGGTGCGCGAGGCGCGCGGATTGACCTCCAGTACGAAGATGCGCGGATTGGCCGAGAGCGGCTCCTCGATCGCGAACTGCACGTTCATCAGCCCACGGACGTTCAACGCCAGGGCCATGGCGCGCGTCTGCGCCCACAGCGCCGCCACAGTGTCCGGCCGAAGCGAGAACGGCGGCAGGGTGCACGCCGAATCTCCCGAGTGGACACCGGCCTCCTCGATGTGCTCCATGACCCCGGCGACGAATACGTCCTCGCCATCGCAGATGGCGTCGACGTCGATCTCGGTGGCCCGCGACAGATATCTGTCGATAAGCACCGGCGCAGCGCCGGAGACCTCGACCGCGCCGGCGATGTAGCGGTCGAGCTGGTCCTCTTCTCGGACGATCTCCATCGCCCGCCCCCCCAGCACGTACGACGGCCGGATCACCACCGGCAGGCCGACCGTGCGCACCGCCGCCCGCGCCTCCTCGGCGCTGCGCGCCATGGCGCCGGGGGGCTGGGCGATGGCCAGTCGGTCCAGCAGTTGGTGGAAGCGCTCACGGTCTTCGGCGAGGTCGATGGCCTCCGGCGAGGTCCCCAGGATCGGCCAGCCGGCCGCCTCGATGGCGCGCGCCAGCTTGAGCGGCGTCTGGCCGCCGAACTGGACGACGACGCCGGCGATCTCGCCGTTGGTCGCTTCGGCGGCGATCAGCTCAAGCACGTCTTCGGCGGTGAGCGGCTCGAAATAGAGGCGGTCGGAGGTGTCGTAGTCGGTCGACACGGTCTCGGGGTTGCAGTTCACCATGATCGACTCGATGCCGACGTCGGCCATGGCGAAGGCGGCGTGGCAACAGCAGTAGTCGAACTCGATGCCCTGGCCGATGCGGTTAGGCCCGCCGCCCAGGATGATCGCCTTGCGCCGGGCCGAAGGCTCGGCTTCACACTGGGCCGGCGCGCCCAGCGGCCCGCTCTCGTAGGTGGAATAGAGATACGGGGTGATGGCGGCGAACTCGGCGGCGCAGGAGTCGATGCGCTTGAAGACCGGCCGGACGCCCAGGCCATGGCGGGTGGCCCGCAGCTCGTTCTCCGTCTGCCCGGTCAGCGCCGCTAGACGGGCGTCGGAAAAGCCCAGGGCCTTGAGGCGGCGAAAGGCGTGCGGATCGGCCGGAAGGCCGTCGGCGCGGATCGCCGCCTCCTCCTCGACGAGCGCGCCGATCTGGCGCACGAACCACGGGTCGTAGGCCGAGGCCGCCGCGATCTCCTCGGCCGTGAGGCCGTGGCGGAAGGCCTGGGCGATGACGCGCAACCGGTCCGGACTGGCGATCCCCAGGGCGCGGACGACCGCGGCGCGTCCGCCCTGCGGATCGTGCGCCCCTTCGATGCCGATCTCGTCCAGACCGGCAAGGCCGGTTTCGAGGCCGCGCAGCGCCTTTTGCAGGCTCTCGGCGAACGAGCGGCCGATCGCCATCACCTCGCCGACCGATTTCATCTGGGTCGTCAGCACCGCTTCGGCGCCCGGGTACTTCTCGAAGGCGAAGCGTGGAATCTTGGTGACGACGTAGTCGATGGTCGGCTCGAACGAAGCCGGAGTGACCCCGGTGATCTCGTTCTTGAGTTCGTCAAGGGTGTAGCCGACAGCCAGCAACGCCGCGACCTTGGCGATGGGGAAGCCGGTGGCCTTGGAGGCGAGCGCCGAGGAACGCGACACCCGCGGGTTCATTTCGATCACCACCATCCGCCCGGTCGCCGGATCGATGGCGAACTGCACGTTCGAGCCGCCGGTCTCGACGCCGATCTCGCGCAGAACGGCGATCGCGGCCTCGCGCATGCGCTGGAATTCCTTGTCGGTGAGGGTCAGGGCGGGGGCGACGGTGATCGAGTCGCCGGTGTGCACCCCCATCGGATCGACGTTCTCGATCGAGCAGATGATGATGGCGTTGTCGGCGCGGTCGCGCACCACCTCCATCTCGAATTCCTTCCAACCCAGCACGCTCTCCTCGACCAGGACCTCGCGCACCGGGGAAAGATCGAGACCTCGCTCGACGATGTCGCGGAACTCCTCGAGGTTGTAGGCGACCCCGCCGCCGGAGCCGCCCAGAGTAAAGCTCGGCCGGATGACCGCGGGCAGGCCGACGAGGCGTTGCGCCTCCAGAGCCTCTTCCAGCGAGTGCGCCAGATGCGAGCGCGGGCTCTCCAGGCCGATCGCGTCCATGGCCTCGCGGAACTTCAGCCGGTCCTCGGCCTTGTCGATGGCCGCCGCGCTGGCGCCGATGAGCTTGACGCCGTGGCGGGCCAGCGTTCCCGAGCGCTCGAGGGCCATGGCGATGTTGAGCGCCGTCTGGCCGCCCATCGTCGGCAGCAGAGCGTCGGGGCGCTCGCGCGCGATGATCCTTTCCACCAGGGCCGGAGTGATCGGTTCGACGTAAGTGGCGTCGGCCAGGTCCGGATCGGTCATGATCGTGGCCGGGTTCGAGTTCGCCAGGATTATCCGGTAGCCCTCGGCCTTCAGGGCCTTGCACGCCTGCACGCCCGAATAGTCGAATTCGCATGCCTGGCCGATCACGATCGGTCCCGCGCCGACGATGAGGATCGAGCCGATGTCGGTCCTTTTGGGCATTGTCCTCGCGCGCGGGAGAGGGCCCCGCGGCTGGCGCGGAGCGGGAAGGGAGCGAATTGCAGGCTAAGGGCTCCCCTTACGGTCGCCCTGGAGTCGGCGCAAGCGGGGGGTTTGTCGCCACGGCGCCGCGGAGCAAGACTCCGAACGCCCTTACCTTCAATGAGAACCGGTGGCGTGTGGGCGCCGCCTACTTCTGTACAGGCGGGATCCGCGCCTTGCCGCCCTGCATCTCCACCAGCCCCATGCGGTTGCCGGCGGGATCCTTGAAAAGGGCGATGTAGGCGACGCCCGGCACGGCCACCCGGGGAAAGACGACGGCGCCGCCGTGGTCCTTGATGGCTTTCAGGGCGGCGTCGATATCGGCGACGCCCAGATAGAGCACCCGCTCGGGACCGACCTGTTCCTGCTCGATGCGGAAGACGCCCTCCAGCGGCGCCGAGACGCCGACGATCACATGGCCATCGGCGCCCACCTTCCAGCCGAAGACCTCGCTGTAGAAAGCAGCCTCCTTGGAAAGATCCGGGGCCACGATATCGAAGAAGACGATCGGGGCAGGGGTCGACGGGGCCTCCGCCCTGGCCGAAGGTGCGACCGAGGCGAGCGCGGCGCCGCCCGCCAATGCCAAGACGAGTTCTCGAAGGCTCACGCGCGGTTCTCCAGATTTTCGATGGCGATGGGCGGCAAGTCTCCGGCGGGAGTGAAGCCGAACACGCGGCCATAGAAGGCAAGCTCGGCCTGGGCGCAGGCGATGATGGTCTCGGCGCGGCGAAAGCCGTGGCTCTCGCCTTCGAATTCCATGTAGGCCACCGCCGCGCCGCGGACGCGCAGGGCGTCGCGGATCATGTGCGCCTGGTTCGGCGGTACGATTGGATCTTCGGAGCCCTGGAAGATGATCAGCGGGCTGGCGAAACCTTCCAGATGGTTGATCGGCGAGCGTTCGTCGTAGGTGGCCTTGGCCGCCGGCCAAGGGCCTACCAGACCGTCCAGGTAGCGGCTCTCGAATTTGTGCGTGTCGCGCGCCAGCGCGCCCAGATCGGCGACGCCGAAATAGCTCGCCCCGGCGCCGAAGACATCGCTCTGAGCCAGGGCGGCCAGCACCGTGAAGCCGCCGGCGCTGCCGCCGCGGATGGCGATGCGGCGCGGATCGGCCAGGCCCTCGCCGGCGAAGTAACGGGCCGCGGCGATGACGTCTTCGACATCGACGACGCCCCAGCGTCCTTCCAGCCGCTTGCGATAGGCGCGGCCGTAGCCGGACGAGCCGCCGTAGTTGACATCGGCGAAGGCGAAGCCACGGCTGGTCCAGAACTGGACGGCGAGCCGCAGGGCCGCGCCGGCCTGGGCCGTGGGCCCGCCGTGGGCCTGGAGCACCAACGGCGGCGCCTCGCCGGCCGGTGCGTCGAAGTCGGCGCTTGCGGGCGGGTAATACCATGCGTGCGCCAGGAGCCCTGCCGCGGTCGGAAATTCGACCGGGCGCGGACTAGAGACGCCCCCGGGATCGAGCTCGGCCGGGGACGGCCGGCGCACGATCGTCACCGCACCGGTTTCGATCTCGAGGGTGGCGACGGCGGCTGTTTCTTCGGCCGAGGCGACCAGCATGGCCACGCACTTCTCGTTCAGGCGGGCCAGCGACGAGATGGAGGTGAACGGCAGATCGAAGCCGCGTTCGATGGCGCCGTCGGCGCCGATCAGTCCGAGCTCATGGCCCTGCGCCCCTGCCCAACGCGCCAGGATGTGGCCGCCCTCGAGGAGGGCGAAATTGGCCTGGCCGAGCGTCCAGAGGGGGCCGCCGAACTCCGCCCGCTTGACCAGGACCGGCACAACATCGCCGTCGCGCCAGGCATACAGGTTCCAAAAGCCGCTGCGGTCGGAGAGGAAGTACAGCGTCCTGTCGGGCGCCCACTGCGGCTCCATCGCCGACTCGCCCGGCCCTCCGGCGATCTGGCGGACCCCCGCCAGCCGCGCGCCATCGAACTCGGCGACGAAGAGCGCCGTGTCGTCCCACGGCATGTTCGGGTGGTCCCAGGCCATCCAGGCGAGACCGGCGCCGTTCCGGGAAAGACGCGGATAGGCGACGAAGTCCGCCTCGTCGAACAGTATCGTTCCGGCTTCGCCCGGCGCGCCCGAAAGCGCCACGATGCCGTTTCGCACCTGCGCCGGGTCGGTGTGATCCTCGCGCACCGCCAGCAGCGCCCCCTCTCGCCCAGGCGCCGTGTCGGCGAAACGGTACCCTTCCGGCGTCAGGGGGACGGGGGCGAGACCATCCCGCTGAAGGTACAGCCGCTGGTCACCGAAATTGGCGAACCAGACCTTTCCGTCTGAGGCCAGGAACGGCGCACCGCCGTACTCGTGCACGCGCGTGCGGACGTTGAAGCCTTCAGGCGTGAGCTGGCGGACCATCGCCGGATCTCCGCCCCGGGCCATCATCAACACCTGGCGCCCGCGCTCCTTCGGACGCGTCTCGATCCAGAAGAGATCGCCGCCGTCAGCGCGCAGATCGGCGAGGTCGCTGCCGGCATCGGCCAGCCTTGCCGCGGAGATCGGCGAAGCCCAGGTCCCGAACGGAGCGATCACCGTCATCGGTCGCCTCGAGATGAAGAACGGGCCGGCGCATCAGCCCCGGCCCGTCTGAGAGTTTGCGAATTTAGAAGCGCGTCAGGCCGAGAGCTGGCCGGCGGCCATCTTGCCGTTGCGGGCGTCGCGCTCGAGCTCGTAGTTGATCTTCTGGCCCTCGCGGAGCGTTCCCAGGCCCGCGCGCTCGACGGCCGAGATATGGACGAACACGTCGGCCCCGCCGGCGTCGGGCTTGATGAAGCCGTAGCCCTTCTGGCCGTTGAACCACTTCACAGTACCGCTTGGCATGTCGGAATTTCAGTCCCTTGTCGATTTACGGCGCGACGCACCGTGCGCCGGCCTGGCAATCAAGTTCGGTGCGGGGGTCGGAAAGCGGGTCCGAGCGCCTTTCTCTTCTTTCGAAAAGCAAGAGCGTAAGGAGCGAGGAAGAGCGGCCGAACCCTTGGTCGAAATCGATCGGCTCCAATATCGGCGCTTCGCCGCGCTCAAGCAAGCGAATATCCCTTTGGCTTCAAGGCCACGCTTGGGTTCGCCCTGCCGGACGCCATATCGGTGCGATGAGCCTCATCGACAAAATTCCAGCCATGGATGACGCCGCGCTTGTCAATCTGCTCGCCAACGCGCGCCGACTGGCCGAAACCGGCGCCGCCTCCCAGCAGGCCCAGGCCGCCGAGATCCTGCCGGCGCTCGAAGAGCAGGTCGCGATCCGCAAGGCCCGCAAGCTCGAGGCCGCGGCGGCCCGGCGATCGGCGGCACGCGGCCGCGCCGCAGCGGCCAAACCGGCCTCAGCCCAGCGCGCCTGAGCGCGCCTGCTCCATCAATTCGGCGAAACGGGAGAAGACGCCGAGCGCATCCCTCGGCCCCGGGGACGCCTCGGGGTGGTGCTGCACGCTGATCACCGGCTGGCTCGTCATCGCCAGGCCGGCGTTGGTGCCGTCGAAGAGGGACACGTGGGTCTCGACGAGCCCCGCGGGCAGGTCTTCGCGCTCGACGGTGAACCCGTGGTTCATCGAGACGATCTCGACCCGCCCCGCCGCCGTGTCCTTGACGGGATGGTTGGCGCCGTGATGGCCCTGCTCCATCTTGGCGGTGCGTCCCCCCAGCGCCAGCGCCAACAGCTGGTGGCCCAGGCAGATGCCCAGCACTGGCTTGCCGCTTTCCACCAGACGCCGGATCTGCGGACCGGCCCATTGGGCGGTGGCCGCCGGATCACCCGGGCCGTTCGAGAGCACGACGCCGTCGGGATCGCGCGCCAGGATGTCGTCGGCGCTGGTGCGCGCCGGCGCGACCAAGGCCTGCGCCCCGACGCCGGCGAGCTCGCGCAGGATGTTCCGCTTGACGCCATAGTCGACGACGACGACCCGAAAGCGCGGGGCGGGCGGCGCCTGATACCCGTCCGGCCACCGCCACGGCCCTTCGCGCCACTCGAGGCTCTGGAGCACGCTCGCTTGTGGCGCCAGGTCGGCGCCGGCGAGCCCCTCGAACTTTTGCGCCGCGGCGATCAGGGCGGCGAGGTCGAAGCAGCCCTCGGGATTGTGAGCCAGCGCCCCGTGCGGCATGCCGCGCTCGCGGATGCGCCGGGTGAGCGCGCGGGTGTCGATGCCGGAAAGGCCGATGACGCCCCGGCGCGCCATCCACGATGCGAGATCCCCCTGGGCGCGCCAGCTTGAAGGCGGGCTCGGCGCCTCGCGAAAGAGCGCCCCGCGCGCCGCTGTCTCGGCGTTGCCCGCGATGGCCTCGAGGTCCTCGGCGTTGGTTCCGACGTTGCCGATGTGCGGGAAGGTGAAGCAGACGACCTGAGCCATGTACGAGGGATCGGTGAGGATCTCCTGGTAGCCGGTCATGGCGGTGTTGAAGCATACCTCGCCCACCGTCTCGCCGACCGCGCCGCAGCCGAGGCCCGGCAAGATGGTCCCGTCGGCGAGCGCCAACAGGCCGGTGGTTCCGGCGGGAAGGGCAGGGGGCATCGCGCCGTTCACCTGGGGCGGTTCGCCGCCAGCGTCAACCGTCGCTGAACCGTCTCTCCGGCTCGTGCTACCTAGCCGATCTCTCCGCGGAGGAGGAACATGCTCGAGCTGCGACCCAACTGCGAGTGCTGCGGCCTCGAGCTGCCGCCCGACAGCCGCGAAGCGCGCATCTGTTCCTTCGAATGCACCTTCTGCGCTTCCTGCGCCGAAGGGCGCTTCGGCGGCTGCTGTCCCAACTGCGGGGGTGAGCTCGTCGGCCGACCGGTGCGCCCGGCGCCGGCCCTGGTGCGCTTTCCCGCCTCGACCAAGCGCGTCATGGGCGCGCATTCCGCGTGTTCCGAGCGAGGGACATGATGCCTGCCCGGCACGCTTGCCGGAGGCGAGATCGCGTGCGGCGATAGGCCGTCATCGCCTCAGCGGGGCGATGTCACGGGTGCGCCGGCCGCCTCGTCATGGGCGTGAATGATGGTGATCGTGCGATGAAGGCAGTCGTTGCCCGGGCCCTGGCGATCCTGCTCGCCGCCAACGCGCTTGCCATGCTCTTCGCCGGCTACTGGTGGTACCGCGCCGTGCCCGGGGCTGGCGCCACCGGCCCGTTCAACCCGCATTTCGTCAAGGATATCGGCACTGCCTACCTTGCCGCCGCCCTCGGCCTCGGCTGGCGCGCCGCAAGTCCCGCCGCCGCCGGTCCAGCGGCGATCGCCGCAAGCTTCCTCACTCTCCACGCCTTTATCCACCTTGCCGACGCTGCCGGCTCGCCAAGGGGGCTTGCCGACCTCGCCACTGCTTTTCCAGGCGTCTTCGTCCCCGCTGTCCTGGCGCTCTGGATCGCGTGGCCCCCACGCCGCCCCGATGCTTTGATGGAGACCGCCTGATGCTTCGCGCTCTGTTCTCCCGTCTGATCACGGCCGTGGAGCGTCGCTGGAACTATGACGCCTCCTATATGCGCGAGGTTCTGGAAGTGAGCCCATGGGCCTTCTTCCGCTTCAGCTTCGTCGCCTCGCTCGGCAACGGCAGACGTGCGCCGAGCGCCGCCCTCGCGGCCGCCGGTCTTGTGGGCACGCTGGCCGGAGGACTGCGGCCCCTGCACCCAGATCGGCGTCGACATGGCTCTGGCCGGCGGCGTCCCGGCCGAAACCTTGCGCGCCATCGTCTCCGGGGACGAGGCAAGCATGGGGCCCGACGCGGCCCTCGCCTGGCGTTTTGCCCGCTCGGTCCTCGCCCGTGACATCGAACGCGCTGATCCCCTCCGCGAAGAGATCCTGCGCCACTGGGGCAAGGGGGCGCTCGTCGACATCGGGCTTAGGCTCACCACCGCCCGCACGTATCCGACACTGAAGTACGTCCTCGGCTACGGCAGGGCCTGCTCGCGGGTGATGGTCGGCGGTCAGACCACCATACCGGTCCGGCCGCTGGAGCTGGCCGCTTGACCGCCGACGTGTTCGAGGCCGAGCGGCCGCGGCTGAAACGCCTGGCGTATCGCATGCTGGCGTCGGTGAGCGACGCCGAGGAGGTCGCCCGGGACGCCTGGCTCAGGTGGCGCGCCGCCGATCAGGCCGCCATCGAGGAGCCGGCGGCCTGGCTGACGCGGGTGACTACTCGCCTGTGCCTTGACCGGCTCAAGTCGGCGGCGCGCGACCGCGCGACCTATGTCGGTCCCTGGCTTCCCGAGCCGCTCGTCGAGGACCCGGCCGATCCGGTCGAGCGCGCCGAGGAGGTTTCGGTCGCCTTCCTCCTGGCCCTGCAGCGTCTGACGCCGCTCGAGCGCGCCGTCTTCCTGCTGCGCGAGGTCTTCGAGGAGGACTATGCAGCCATCGCCGAAGTCCTGGGCCGCGAGGAGGGCGCTTGCCGCAAGCTCGCCGAACGCGCTCGCTCCCATGTCGCCGCGGCCAAACCCCGGTTCATCGTTCCGCCGGGCGAGGCGCGGCGTCTCGCCCAGGCCTTCATGGACGCGGCCCGGCGCGGCGATGTCGAGGGATTCGGCCGGCTGCTGGCCGACGACTGCGTCCTCATCACCGACGGCGGCGGCAAGCGCAGCGCCGCCCTGCGCCCGCTCGTCGGGCGCGAGGACATCCTTGCCTTCCTGCGCGGCATCGCCTCGCGCAATCCCCGGTCCCTGGCCGGCGTGCTCAGGCCAGCGCGGATCAATGTCGCTCCGGGCGCAATCATCGACTCGCCGGACGGCGTCCAGACCGTCGCCCTCGAACCGGGCGACGACGGCCGGCTGGCGGCCATCTACATCGTACGCAATCCGGAGAAGCAGAAGACGCTCTCTCGGGAGACCTGAGGCCGCCCGCTGGCTTACCTCGCCGCTTCGGCGGCGCTCACGCCGAGTTCTTCGAAGGGGAACACGTCGGCCGGCGGATTACCGGCGCGTTTTGTCGTCTTGCCAGTGGCCGCCCCGGCGCCGCTAATCCTGACTGTGCGTTTCGACGATCGATTCCTCGATGAGATCAAATCTCGGGTGCGGCTCTCCGACTTCATCGGCAAGAGCGTGCGCCTGAAGCGCCAGGGACGCGAGTTCGTCGGCCTCTCCCCGTTCACCAAGGAGCGCACGCCCTCCTTCTTCGTCAACGACGACAAGGGCTTCTTCCACGACTTCAGCTCCGGCAAGCACGGCGACCTGATCACCTTCCTGCAGGAAACCGAACGCCTGTCGTTCGTCGAGGCCGTCGAACGCCTGGCCGCCGAGGCCGGCGTTCCCTTGCCGGCGCCCGACCCCACCGCCGAGGCCCAGTCCAAGAGGCGGCAGGGCCTGGCCGACTGGCTGGAGGCGGCGGCGTCCTGGTTCGAGGCCGAGTTGCGCCGCCCCGTGGGGGCGGAGGCGCGCGCCTATCTTGCACGGCGCGCCCTCCCCGAGAGCGCCTGGGCCCGCTTCCGCCTGGGCTATGCGCCTGGCGCCCGCACCGCGCTCAAGGATTACCTCGTCGCCAAGGGCGCGCGCCCTGCTGAACTCGTCGAGGCCGGGCTTCTCATCGCCCCCGAGGACGGCGGCGCGCCGTACGACCGTTTCCGCAATCGCATCATCTTCCCCATCGGCGACCAGCGCGGACGCGTCGTCTCCTTCGGCGGCCGCGCGCTCGATCCGGAAGCCCGCGCCAAGTACCTCAACGGCCCCGACACCGCCCTCTTCGACAAGGGTCGGCTGCTCTACGGGTATCACTTGGCGCGGCCGATGCTGGTGAGCGCCGGCGAGAGCGGAGCCCTGACGATCGTCGAAGGCTACATGGACGTCATCGCCGCCCAGGGCGCGGGCGTCCCGGCGGTTGCGCCGTTGGGGACGAGCCTCACCGAAGCGCAGATGGAGCTCGCCTGGCGGGTCGATCCCGAGCCCGTCGTCGCCTTCGACGCCGACGCGGCGGGCCGGGCGGCCGCCGGCAGGACCATGGAGCGCGCCCTGCCGCTGCTGTCGCCGAGTCGCAGCCTGCGTTTCGCCCAGCTGGAAGGGGGCAAGGACGCCGACGAAGTAGTGCGCGCGCGCGGCGCCGCGGCGTTGAAAGCCCAGCTCGCGGCGGCCGCGCCGTTCGTCGAGGCCCTGTTCGCGCGCGAGCGCGACGCCTCGTCCCTGGAAACGCCCGAGCGGCGCGCCGCCCTGAAGCGGCGCCTGCGCGTCGCCGCCGCCGCCATCGGCGATAGCGAGGTCGCCAGGGCCTACGAAGAGGTCCTCCTGGCCCGCTACGGCGCCCTGTTCCCGCCGATTGCCCGGCGCGAGGGCCGATCTTTCCGGCAGGATCGGTGGTTCGAGCAACCGCCGCCGCCGACCCCTGAGGGCAAGGCTGCCGCGCAGGCCCTCTCGCGCGCGATCAAGCCGGCGGCGGCGGCGCTGGCGCGGCAGGCGCTGGCCGATCCGGACCTGATCGACGAGCATCTCGAGGGGGTCCAGGCGCGCGGCTTTGGCGATCCGGCGCTCGCCGCAGTTGCAAAGGAGATCGTGGCGCTGCGCCTCACGGCCGACCGCCTTGACAGCGAGGGACTGCGTCGCCATCTGCGCGACCACGGATTTAGCGCGCTGCTGATTGACATTGACCGGGCCGCCGACCGCTCGAGCGCGCCCTTCCTCAAAGAGGATGTCACCCTCGCCGCCGCCAGGTCCCAGTGGTCGCACGGCTTCGCGGCGCTGAGCCGCTTGGCCGCGTTGGACGAGGAGATCGCCGCCGCCAAGGGCGAGCTTGGGGGCGGCCTCGCCTCATCGGCGTTCATCGCCCTTAAAGGGCGACGCGATCTGCTGAGACGCAGGGTGGAGGCCGAGGAGATCTGGACGAGCGACGGGTCGGAATGACGCGGGCCTCTTCGCGCCCGCCCCTCCGATCCCTACCTCTCAACCTTGCCTTCCCGCGGGGCAGGCGCCGGAGAATTTGATGAGCACCACTACGGTCACCGAGCAGGCCGAGACCGAAGCGCCCGCCGTCGTCGACGGTCCTCTGCTCGACCTCAACGACGCCGCGGTCAAGAAGTTCATCAAGCAGGCCAAGGCGCGCGGCTACGTCACCCACGACGAACTGA
Source organism: Caulobacteraceae bacterium (assembly GCA_035946795.1). GTDB lineage: Bacteria > Pseudomonadota > Alphaproteobacteria > Caulobacterales > Caulobacteraceae > Acaudatibacter. Next base: position 61,430 of record DASYYX010000020.1, read on the forward strand.
CCAAGGTGCTGCCGTCGGACGAGATGACCCCCGACGCCATCGAAGACACGATGACGATGCTCAACGAAATGGGCATCAACGTCATCGAGGCCGAAGAGGAGCAGGCCGAGGGCACAGAGGTTGCGGTCCGCGAGGAGGCCGCGCTCGTCGAACAGCCGGAGAAGCAGGCTTACGACCGCACCGACGACCCGGTGCGCATGTACCTGCGCGAGATGGGCTCGGTGGAATTGCTCTCGCGCGAGGGAGAGATCGCCATCGCCAAGCGCATCGAGGCCGGCCGCGACACCATGATCCGCGGCTTGTGCGAGAGCGCGCTCACCTTCGAGGCCATCATGGTCTGGCGCGACGAATTGGCGCAGGGACGCATCCTGCTGCGCGAGGTGATCGATCTCGAACAGACCTACGGCGGACAGGTGGCGCAGGCGCTTTCGGACGCGGCGGTCGCCGGCGAGGCCGAGGACGCCGAGGCCGCCGTCAAGAGCGATGACGAGGAAGCCGCCGAGGCCGAGGCCCCCGTCGGTCTCGACGATGACGACTTCGACGACGGCGCGGGCCCCACCATCAGCGCCATGGAAGGCGAGTTGCGCGAAGGCGTCATGGCGACGCTCGACGCCATCGCCGCCGAGTTCGAGGCCTTTCGCCGCCTGCAGGAGAGTCTGGTCGAGCAGCGTCTGAAGGGCAAGGATCTCTCCGAGCAGGAGCGGCGCGCCTACGAGGCGGCGACGAACACCATCGTCCAGCATCTCAAGACCTTGAAGCTCAACAACAACCGCATCGAGGCCCTGGTCGATCAACTGTACGCTATCAACAAGCGCCTGATCGCGCTGGAAGGGCGGCTGCTGCGCCTGGCCGAGAGCTATGGCATCTCGCGCGGCGAGTTCAACAGGGCCTACCACGGCTCGGAGATGGATCCGGCGTGGATGGAGCGCGTCTGCGGGCTTGGGATGCGCTGGGGCCGTTTCGCCCAGAACGACGCCGCCCACATCGGCGAAATCCGTCGCGAGATCGCGGCCCTGGCCACCGAATCCGGCGTGCCGATCGACGATTACCGCCGCATCGTCCACACGGTGCAGAAGGGCGAGCGCGAGGCCCGCCAGGCCAAGAAGGAGATGGTCGAGGCGAACCTGCGGCTCGTGATCTCGATCGCCAAGAAGTACACCAACCGCGGGTTGCAGTTCCTGGACCTAATCCAGGAAGGAAACATCGGCCTGATGAAGGCGGTGGACAAATTCGAGTACCGACGCGGCTACAAGTTCTCCACCTACGCCACCTGGTGGATCCGCCAGGCGATCACCCGCTCGATCGCCGATCAGGCCCGCACCATTCGCATTCCGGTGCACATGATCGAGACGATCAACAAGATCGTCCGCACCAGCCGGCAGATGCTGCACGAGATCGGCCGCGAACCGACGCCCGAGGAGCTGGCCGAAAAGCTGGCCATGCCGCTGGAGAAGGTGCGCAAGGTGCTGAAGATCGCCAAGGAGCCGATCAGCCTCGAAACGCCCATCGGCGACGAGGAGGACTCCCACCTCGGCGACTTCATCCCGGACCATAACGCCATCCTGCCGGTCGACGCCGCCATTCAGACCAACCTGCGCGAGACAACCACGCGGGTGCTCGCGTCGCTGACCCCGCGCGAGGAGCGGGTCCTGCGGATGCGCTTCGGCATCGGCATGAACACCGATCACACCCTCGAGGAGGTGGGCCAGCAGTTCTCGGTTACCCGCGAGCGCATCCGCCAGATCGAGGCCAAGGCGCTGCGCAAGCTCAAGCACCCCAGCCGCAGCCGCAAGCTGCGCAGCTTCCTGGACAGCTAGCCTAGTTCCTGTCCATAAACGCCAAGTTTTTCAATAAGCAAGCGGTTGCGTGGTCGCGCTTGGGGCCGGCTGCTCGCGATCAGGGCCCGGTTGGCGATTGGAGCGGCCGCCAAGGGACGGACCGGCCATGAGGGTG
>DASYYX010000021.1:0-2072 GCA_035946795.1 Caulobacteraceae bacterium
CCGCCAGATCGAGGACCGCGACCTGGATCTCGCCCTTGACTGGATGGACGAGCGCGCCCTGGCCGTTCTTTTCGGCCGCGGCGACCATGGCGTCGCGCTGGGCGATGACATCGCCCCCGCCGTAGACGCGCGAGTCGGAGACCAGGAAGCCTTCGAGCTGGAAGCGCCGCGAGGCCTTGCCCAGGTCCTCCGGCCAGGGCGTGTCCCGAAACGGGTACTCGTGGACGGCAAGTCGGCGCCCGTAGCGGCTCTCGGCGCGCAGGACGCCGAAGGGCACGCCGCGAAAGGACGCCGGGCGCAGCTCGTCGATGAAGCTCATCGCTGGCGCGCCTTTAAGCGGCCTCGGGCATGGACTGGGCGATGCGCACGCCGGCAGTCACACCCTGACCGCTGGCCTGGGCGACGGCGACGGTCCCGGCCGGAGCGCCCTTGATGTGCACCTGGACATGCACCTGGCCGCTCGGCGCATTGGCGGCCATGTTTTCGGCGAGCTGGCCACGCGCCGCGGCCTGACCCTCCCGGTCCGCCGGGCGCTCGTAGAAGAGGCTTCCCAAGCGCCCGGCCTCGCCCGCGGTTCGCGCCTGCCGGATCCTGTCGCCCGCGCGCTTCTCGCTGTGCTTCAACTCCCAGTCGACGAACTCGAGCTGCTCCTGCAGCGTCGATCTCTGGATCGCATGACCGAACAGTCGCGCGAACGCTGCCTGGCGGTCGGCATGCCATTGGCCGATGCCAAAGGCGCGGCCACTATCCCCGGTGGCGTTGAATCGGAACCGGCTCTCGGCCGCGAGGTTCGCTGCGATTCCCTCCGACTGCGCCAGCGACCACCCTTTGTCTTGGAAGAACCTGGTGGCTCCCCAAAACGTCGCGGCGGCCATGTCGCCCTTGCCCCGAGCGGCGTTTGCGTTCGCAGCCGCCGCGTCGGGGTTGAATTCGCTGCCCTTCGGCGCGGCAGTGTCTTTCCAGTCGAGGTGGCCGGACCACCAGTTGCCCGTCCATAGGGCGCGCAGTTTGCTCGTGCCGTTGATCAGGCGATCGATGACGCCGGCCCAATCGTAGAGTTCGTGCTCAGCGGAGGTCAGCCAGGGGATGACAAAGTTCTGCGCCAGGTCCTGCTTGAGGGCGTCCCACTGCCCTTTCCGCTCTGCCTCCGCCTCCTCTGCGGCCTTCGAGGCCGCAATCTCGCTCGCGGTGAGGTGTTTGACGCTCCGGTCAGCCTCTTCATAGTGGCGCCTGACGGCGTCAGGCCCTTCCCGCAGCAGCGGCAACAGGTCGGTGACGCCGAACATGGCGGCGTACTTCTGTTGAAACTGAGCGGATCGACCTTGGAAGACCCTCGAGAGGTCGATGAGAGTATTGGTGACGTCGACCGTGCCGTCCTTGGCGATCCGCATTTGCAGGTGTAGAGAATTCAGGGCGGCGAGGACCGTGTTGTTGCCGCTCCATTTTGCCGAATAAATCGCGTTCCCAAGGCTGTTCAGCGCTGCCGTGGCCGTCGGCGCCGCAATCCCGACCTGAGCCGCGGCCCCGACCCAATCCTCCATTTGCCGCTGCGGGAGCCCGATTAGCTCTGCCGTGCGCGCCGAGGCAGCCGCGGTATTGGCCATCGACTCGCCGAACTTGAACGCGGCGAGCGCCGCGATGCCGGCGATGGCGGCGAAGCTGCCCAGCACGCCACCGGCGACGAGCGCCGCGCCGCCGAGGCCTTCCGCCCCGGCTGCCGCCTCGGCCAGACCGGCGGCCGAGCCCGCAGACGACTTCCCGAGCTTGAGGAGGGTGTCGATCGCCTTGGTGACCGGGCCTCCGCCGGAGATCGCCCGCGCCGACTCGCTGAACTTCACGAGCGGCTGGCTCAGCCGCGCGAACCGCTTCTCGGCCGAGGCGACCGCTTGGGCCGTCTTGTCCTTGGCGGTAATGTCGACGCGGTACTGCTGGGTCATCGGGCCGCCCCGAGCGCCTGGGCGCCGTCAAACCAGAACTCGATCTCGCTGAACGTCAGCGAGCGCAGCGTCGCTGGCGTCCAGTGGTAGAAGGCGGCCAGGAAGACCAGGCGCTCGCGCCAGTCCTCCGGCCGC
>DASYYX010000022.1:0-34070 GCA_035946795.1 Caulobacteraceae bacterium
ACGGCAATGTCTTCAGTCCTCATCCGCCCGCAGCCGGTAGCCCAGACCGGCCTCGGTGACCAGGTAGCGCGGCTTGTGGGGGTCGGATTCGAGCTTGCCGCGCAGGTTCTTGATGCAGACCCGCAGGCTGCGGGAATCATCCTGTCGGTCCGGCCCCCAAACCTCGCGGATGAGCTGATTCTGCATCACGATCGAGCCCAGGTGCCGGGCGAGGCACTCGATCGCGCGGTACTCGAGCGGTGTCAGATGGAGCTCTCCCGCCGGGCCGTGGGCTTCGCGCTTGGCCAGATCGAGGCGCACGTCGCCAAACTGCAGCACGGAAGTCTTCTCCGCGGCGCGCGCGTTGCGGCGCAGTGCCGCGCGGACCCGAGCGAGCAACTCCGGAGCGCTGAAAGGCTTCGTGACGTAATCGTCGGCACCGGCGTCGAGCGCCGCGATCTTCTGCTCCTCCATCGTGCGCGCCGACAGGACCACGATCGGGATGGGGGACCAGGCACGCACTCTGCGGATCACCGTCAGGCCATCACCATCCGGCAGCCCGAGGTCGATGAGCAGCAGGTCCGGCTTGTGGCTGCGGGTCTCGATCTCGGCGCGCAGCGCCGTATCCGCCTCGATGACGCGATACCGCTCCGCTTCCAACAGGACTTTCAGCACATTGCGGATGGCGGGCTCGTCCTCGATCACGAGGACCTGATGCATCGCATCCGTCATGCCGCGGGCTCCTTGGCCGGCAGTGTGAATTCGAACCGCGCCCCGCTACCGTCGCGCCGGCTGGCCTCGATCTCACCGCCGTGCGCCCGCACGATCGCGCGGCAGATCGTGAGTCCGAGGCCCGCTCCCACCACGACGCCTTCTTCGCTGCCACGCTGGAACTTGTCGAACAGCTTCGCCGGATCGCCCGCCGGGAATCCGGGGCCTTCGTCCTCTACCCTGACGCGCACGGCGTCGCCATCCTGCGTCGCCGACACCCAGGAGCGGGTGCCGGGTGGAGTGTACTTGGCGATGTTGTCGAACAGATTGCCGAAGACCTGGACGACGAGGCCGGCATCGACATGAACCGGCGGCAGGTCCGCGGGGAGGCGCAGCTCCACCGGATGGTTCGACAGCCGCTCTCCGAGCCGCTCGAGCGCCGCGCCCACGAGATCCTCGAGCGCCTGCCAGTCCCGCCGCAGCACCACCTGGCCGGACTGGAAGCGCATCAGATCGAGCACATTGGAGACGAGGTCCGACATCTCCCGCGCCTTCACCTCGATGGAACGCGCGAGCTCGGCCTTGCTCTCCTCCGCGAGCGTGGTGCCGCGCTGGGCCAGCGTGCTGGCGGCCCCCGCCATCACGGCCAGAGGCGTGCGCAGATCGTGCGATATCGAGGCGAGGAGCGTGTTGCGCAGGGTCTCCCGCTCCACCGCGAGGCTCGAGGCTTCCGCAACCTCCGCAAGACGCGCCCGCTCGAGCGCGAGTCCGATCTGCCCCGCGAAGGTGTCGAGCAGATGACTCTGCTCCGGCAGGAGCACCCGGCGCGGGTTGTTGGGCAGCACCGCGAGCACCCCCACGGTCCGCTGCTCATCGCCGAGCGGGACGTAGAGCGCGGGAGCCGCCGGGAGAGTATCCGAGCCCAGCCCGGCGCGCCGGCCGTGGTCGGCCACCCACTGGGCGACCGCGAGATCCGCTCCGTGGAAGGCGTTCTCCGGCGCCTCGCCGCGTGGGTATTGCAGCTTGCCGCTGACGTCCGAAAGGAGGACCACGGCCTTGCACTGGAAGACCTCGGCGACATGTTGCACCGCGGCTCGCGCCATGTTCTCGATCCCGCGGGTGACCGCAAGCTCACGGCTCATCGCATATAGGGTCGCTGTACGACGCTCGCGCGCGCCAGCGACCCGCGTCTGCTGTCGGACGTTCGCGGTGAGCGTCGCGATCACCAACGCGATGATCAACATGGCGGCGAACGTGACTAGGTACTGGGCGTCTGAAACCGCGAACGTGTACCGCGGCGGGACGCAGAAGAAGTCGAAGGAAGCAACGTTCAACACCGCCGTCAAAGCCGACGGTCCCCGGCCCAGCCTCAGGCCCGCGACAGTGACGCCGAGCAGATAGACCATCGCGAGGTTGGAGAGCTCGAAATGCGGATACATCACGAGCGCCAGCACCGTGCAAGCCAACGTAAGGCCTATTGCCCAGCCGTATCGGTTCCAGCGGATCGTCTTCTGATAGCTCTCCGGCGGCGCGGTACTGGCCGGACTCGCCCGTTGCCGAGCGGCGCTGTCCGCCGGCGCTATGATCACCAGGTCGAAGCCGGTAGCCTGATGGAGAAGTTGGGTTGCCGTCGAGGGGCGAAGCCACGCGCGCCAGCCGCGCCGCTTGGGTGCGCCAACGATGACGCGCGTGGCGCGACGCGTCTGCACGTATTCCAGCAATGCCGTTGCAGGAGAAGGGCCGTCCAGAGTCACCGTCTCCGCCCCCAGGGACTCCGCCAGCCGCAACACCGCAATGCGGCGGTTGCGGTCGGCTTCGGAGAGGCGCAGCAGGCGCAACGTCTCGACATAAACGACCGTCCAATGGGCATCCAGCGCATCCGCCATTCGCTTGCCGGCGCGGACGAGTTGCTCCGCCTGCGCATCGGGACCCACGGCAACGAGAACGCGGTCGCCGGCAATGCGCGTGCGCGTCCGCTCCGGCGCCAGGGCGCGCGAGGCTGCCTCCACCCGGTCCGCGACCCGGCGCAGCGCGATCTCCCGCAGCGCCATGAGGTTTTGCTTGCGGAAGAAGCGCTCGACGGCCGTCGCCACCTCGTCGGCGATGTACACCTTACCGGCGTGAAGCCGCGCGATGAGGTCGTCCGGCGGCAGGTCGATCAGCTCGATGTCGTCGGCCTCGTCGAATACCCTGTCCGGAAGGGTCTCGCGCTGCCTCACCCCGGTCGTCTGGTAGACGAGATCGTTCAGGCTCTCGAGATGCTGGACGTTGACCGTCGTCCAGACATTGATGCCGGCAGAGAGCAGCTCCTCGATGTCCTGCCAACGCTTGGGATGCCGCGGCGCCGGGTCCCCGCCGCCGAGGTTGGCGTGGGCAAGCTCGTCAACCAGGAGAATGGCGGGATGTCGGGCGAGAGCGGCGTCGAGGTTGAACTCCTGGCGAACGATGCCGCGATAGGCGACCGGCAGCGGCGGCAGGAGCTCGAGTCCCTCCGCGAGCCGCTCCGTCTCCACCCGGCCGTGCGGCTCGAGATATCCGATCACCACTTCGGTCCCGGCCGCCTTGGCGGCGCGCGCCGCCTCCAGCATGGAGTAGGTCTTGCCAACGCCGGCGGAGGAGCCGAAGAAGATTCGGAGCCGGCCACGGGTGGCGCGGGCCTCCTCGGCCTTCACGTGGGCGAGCAGCTGGTCCGGATCGGGCCGGGTTTCGGCCGTCGAGCTCATCGAGTCATTATTTCATGCTATCGAGCGCCAGGTTCAGCTCCAGCACATTGACCCGGGGCTCGCCCAGGAGGCCGAGCGAGCGGCCTTTGGCGTGGCTGGCAATCAGGGCGCGCACCCGGTCCACGGTCAGATGCCGGACGCGCGCGACGCGGTCCGCCTGATAGTAGGCCGCGGCGAGGCTGATATCGGGGTCGAGACCGCTCCCGGAGGCAGTGACCAGATCCACCGGAACGGGGGCGCGGTTGGTCGGGTCAGCCGCCCGTAGCGCGGCGATCCGCGCCTTGACCGCATCCGTCAGCGCCGGGTTGAGTGGTCCCAGGTTCGAGCCGCCGGAGGAAAGTCCGTTGTAGGGTTGCGGGCTGGTGGCCGAGGGGCGACTCCAGAAGTACTTGGGATCGCTGAAGGGCTGGCCGATCAGCCGCGAGCCGACCGCTTTGCCGTTCTCCACGATGAGGCTTCCGGCCGCCTGACCGGGAAACAGGATTTTTGCCACGCCGGTGACGACCAGGGGGTACGCGATGCCCGTGATGGCGGTGAGGAGGATCAGCAGGACGATCGCGGGGCGGAGTATCAACTTCATGGCTCGTCCTCAGACCAGATGCACGACCGTGAGCAGCATGTCGATCAGCTTGATGCCGACGAAGGGCACCAGGATGCCGCCGAGGCCATAGATGAGAAGATTGCGGCGCAGCAACGAGGCGGCGCCGAGCGGACGGTAACGCACGCCTTTGAGGGCGAGCGGGATCAGGACGACGATGATGAGCGCATTGAAGATCACTGCCGAGAGGATGGCCGAGAATGGGCTGGTGAGCCCCATCACGTTGAGTGCGTTCAACTGCGGGTAGGTCGTGGCGAAGGCCGCGGGAATGATGGCGAAGTACTTGGCGACGTCGTTGGCGATGCTGAAAGTGGTAAGCGAGCCGCGCGTCATCAGCATCTGCTTGCCCGTCTCGACGACCTCGATGAGCTTGGTCGGGTTGGAATCGAGATCGACCATGTTGCCGGCTTCCTTGGCCGCCTGAGTGCCGGTGTTCATGGCGACCGCCACGTCCGCCTGCGCGAGGGCCGGCGCGTCGTTGGTGCCGTCACCGGTCATGGCCACGAGCCTCCCCTGCCCCTGGTGACTGCGGATGAGCTTGAGTTTCGCCTCGGGCGTCGCTTCCGCGAGGAAATCATCGACCCCCGCTTCGGCGGCGATGGCCGCCGCGGTGAGGGGGTTATCGCCGGTAATCATGATGGTCTTGATGCCCATGCGGCGCAGCTCACCGAAGCGCTCTTTGATGCCGCCCTTGACGATGTCCTTCAGCTCGATCACACCGAGGACGCGCGCACCGTCGCTGACGAGGAGCGGCGTGCTGCCGCGGCGCGCCACTTCCTGCACGGTGGTGAGCACGGCCTTGGGAAAGACCTGACCGAAGGATTCGACGTGCTTCTGAATGGCATCGGCAGCGCCCTTGCGGACTTTGCGATCGCCGATGTCGACGCCGCTCATGCGCGTGTGGGCGGAGAAGGCCACGAACGTGCCATGCAAAGCGGTGAGATCGCGTTCCCGCAGCTTGAAGCGCTGCTTGGCGAGCACCACGATGCTGCGTCCCTCGGGTGTCTCGTCGGCGAGCGAGGCGAGCTGAGCAGCATCCGCGAGCTCTTCCTCCGTCACGCCCGCGGCGGGCAGGAACGCCGCGGCCTGGCGGTTGCCGAGCGTGATGGTGCCGGTCTTGTCGAGCAGCAGCACATCGACATCACCCGCCGCCTCGACTGCCCTTCCAGACATCGCGATCACGTTGGCCTGCATCATGCGGCTCATGCCGGCGACGCCGATCGCGGAGAGCAATCCGCCGATGGTGGTCGGAATGAGGCACACGAGCAGTGCGATGAGCGCCGTAATGGTCACGGGCGTGCCGAGCTTGGCCACCATGACGCTGTAAAGCGAGTACGGCAGCAGCGTCGCCGTCGCGAAGAGAAACACAAGCGTCAGCGCCACGAGCAGGATGGTCAGCGCGATCTCATTTGGGGTCTTCTGCCGCTTGGCGGTCTCGACCATGGCGATCATGCGGTCGATGAAGGTCTCGCCGGGGTTGGCGGTGATGCGCACCACGATCCAGTCGGAGAGGACGCGGGTGCCGCCGGTGACGGAGGAGAAATCGCCGCCGGATTCGCGAATGACCGGAGCGGATTCGCCGGTGATCGCGCTCTCGTCGACCGAAGCGGCGCCCTCGATGACTTCGCCGTCCCCGGGGATGTAGTCGCCCGCTTCCACCAGAACCGTCTCGCCCTTGCGGAGCTGATCCGCCCGCACGCGCGTGATCCGGACGTGGTTTGCGGGATCCGCCAGCCGCTTGGCCTGCACGGCCTGTTTCAGGCCCTTCAAGCTGGCCGCCTGCGCCTTGCTCCGGCCTTCCGCCAGCGCCTCCGCGAAGTTGGCGAAGAGCACCGTGAACCACAGCCAGAGCGCGACCTGGAAGGCCCACCACGGATATTGGCCGGCGCGGAAATCGGCGACGGTCGAAATGGTGGCGAGCAGGGCCACGACCTCGGTGGCAAGGATGACCGGGTTCCTGCTCAGCCGCCGCGGATCGAGCTTGGCGAAGGAATCGGCGATGGCGCGCATCATCACGCTCGAAGAGAGCGCGGTGCTTGCGACGGCCGAGCGGCGGCGCTCGCCGAGATGGACAGTCGGGGTAGGTATGGTCTGTACGGTCATGTGGGGCTTCGCTCGCAGAAGGTCAGTGGCCGACGGCCTCGAGCACCTGGAAGTGCTCGACGATCGGTCCTAGCGACAGGGCCGGGAAGTACATCAGCCCACCCATGATCAGGACGACGCCGGCCAGCAGGGCCACGAAGAGCGGCCCGTGGGTGGGCAGGGTGCCGGGGGTCGGGCTCAGCTTCGGCTTGACGGCCAGCGACCCGGCCAGCGCCAATACCGGCAAGACGTAGGCGAAGCGTCCCAGAAGCATCGCCACACCCAGGGTCGAATTCCAGAAGGGGACGTTGGCCGAGAGGCCGGCGAAAGCCGAGCCGTTGTTCCCGGTGGCCGAGGTGTAGGCGTAGAGGATCTCCGAGAGACCGTGCGGGCCGGAGTTTTCCAGCGCCTTCAAAGCCAATGGGGTCACCGCCGCCGCGGCCGAGAAGCCCAAGATGGACAGCGGCAGCGTCAACGAGGCGAGCATGGCAAACTTCACCTCGCGCGCCTCGATCTTCTTGCCGAGATACTCGGGCGTTCGCCCGACCATCAGCCCGGCGACGAAGACGGCGATCAGGGCCATGACGACGATGCCGTAGAGGCCCGAGCCGACGCCGCCGGGCAGGATCTCGCCCAGCTGGATCATGAACATGGCCATGCCGCCGGCGAGCGGCATGTAGGAATCGTGCATGGCGTTGACGCCGCCGTCCGAGGCGCCGGTGGTGAAGGCGGTCCACACGGCGGTCGAGGGCGCGCCGAACCGAACCTCCTTGCCCTCCATGTTGACCTGGGCGGCGGCATGGACTGCGTGCAGGGCCGGCGCCGGCTGGGTCTCGGCCCAGTAGACCACCGAGGCGGCGACGAGGATGTAGAGCCCCATCACGGCGACGATGGCGCGGGCATCCTTCCGGGCCAAGGCGACGGCGCCGAAGGCGAACACGCAGGCGTAGGAGAGCGTGTTCATCGCGATCTCTTCGATGAGGTTGGTGATCGCGTTCGGGTTCTCGAACGGGTGGGCGGAGTTGGCGTTGAAAAGACCGCCGCCGTTGGTGCCGAACTGCTTGATGATCTCCTGGCTGGCGGTCGGGTAAAGGATGATGGTCTGCTTGGCGCCCTCGACGCCGACGGCGTCGACGTGACCGGTCAGGGTCTGCGGCTCGCCGAGCGCCACGAGCGCCAGGGAAAACACGATGGCGACCGGCAACAGGACGTAGAGGCTGATGCGGGTCAGATCGACCCAGAAGTTGCCCAGGCCCTCGCCCCTGTTCGCGGCGAAAGCGCGCGCCACCGCCGCGGCTATGGCGATCCCCGCCGCCGCCGAGAGGAAGTTGTGACTGGTGAGGCCCGCCATCTGGGAGAAGGCGGAGATCGTCTGTTCCGGCGTGTAGCTCTGCCAGTTGGTGTTGGTGATGAAACTTATGGCGGTGTTGAACGAGAGGTCCGGGCTCATGCCCTTGAAGTGCTGCGGGTTGAACGGCAGCAGATCCTGGAAGCGCAGGATCAGGTAGAGCACCAGGAAGCTTGCCGCCGAGAAGGCCAGCACGCTCATGGCGTAGGCGAACCAGTTCTGGCTCTTTTGGGGATCTACGCCGAAGGCCCGGTAGAGCCCGCGTTCGGCCGGCGCGAGCACCGGGTCGAGCCAGGTGCGCTCGCCTTTCCAGACGCGCGCCAAGTAGGCGCCCAGGGGGACCGCGAGCGCAATGGTGATGGCGATGGTGAAGAGGATCTCGGCCCAGCCGGAGGGGGTCATGGCGGTCCGCCTAGAACTTGTCAGGCCGCAGCAGGGCCGCGACCATGTAGGCGGCGATGAACACCACCGCCGCGCCCCAGATCAGCATGAGCAGCATCGTCAGAGCCTCCGCAGGGCCCAGGCGTAGAGGGCGTAGACGCCGAGTACGGCGAAGCCCCCGAGGATGTAGATGAGGTCGAGCATGAGGCTCCCTCCGGAGAGCCTTTGAGAATGAAACCGACTAGCGGGCCTTGACCAAGATCAAGCGGCCGCCAAGCCAAGTTTGAAGCGCGTCAGATAGGACCAGCGCCCGTAAGAGCGCCATTCCGATCGAGGCGCGCCGGCGTAAAGGACCTATAAGGGCGGCGTCAGCTCTTGCGGCGCGGCCGCCGGGCGATCTGCGCCTCGGCTTCGCTGCGTGCTGGCCTGAGCGGCGGCGTGCGCCCGGCGGGCGCGCGGCGCTGCAGCCAGTAATCCATGGCCTTGATGTAGACCGCGCCCGCGGCCCAAATCACCGCGGCGAGGGAAACCATTACGGCCAGCTCGGCGATTTCCGATCGGCCCATCTCGAGTGCAGTCTCCGGTTCGCCCCCCTGCTCAGCGTCTTCTTACAACCGGACTACGTAAACCTTCCATGGGCTTTGCGGCGGGGCGGCATCAACGAAGGAAAAGCTTCAGTCCGAGGTCCGCGGCGGCTCCGGCGCCTGGAGGCGGCGCGTCAGGGGCCCGAAGGTGAGGCCCTGCACCGCCACCGAGAAGACGGCGACGACGTAGGTGAGCGCAAGGATCAGCGGCCTCTGGGCTGCCGCCGGGATGCTGAGCGCCAGGGCGAGCGAAAGGGCGCCATGCAGGCCGCCCCAGGCGAGGACGACGCTGGCGCCACGCTCTTCGCGGCGCAGGTGCAGGTAGGACCCCCAAGGCAGCACGACAGCGAAACGGGCCGCCAGGACCAGAAGGATGGCGGCGACGGCCAAGCCGGCGTCGCGCAATTCCATCCGCACCGCGAAGAGCTGCAGACCAAGGAGGAAGAAGAGCAGGGCGTTGAGGATCTCGTCCACGAGAGTCCAGAAGTTCCGCAGATAGGCCTCGGTGGTGGCGCTGCGGACGCCGGCGTCGCTCTCGCCCAGTACAAGCCCGGCGCCGACCACCGCGATCGGGCCGGACAGATGCAGCGCCTGAGCGAGCCCGTAGACGCCCATGGCCAGAGCCAGGGAAAGACTCACCTCGACGACGAAGTCGTCGACGGCCCGCATGGCCGCGTGCACGAGCCGGCCCGCCAGCGCGCCCAGCGCCAACCCGCCGGCGGCCTGGACGAAGACGTCGAGCAGCGCACGGCTCGGACTCGGCGCCGCCCCGGTCGCGAACGCGAGCAGGGCGGTGAAGACGACGATGCCGACGCCATCGTTGAACAGGGCCTCGCCCTGGAGGATGGCGCGCAGGCCCGACGAAAGCCGGCCCTGGCGCACCGTGGCCAGGACCGCCACCGGATCGGTCGGGCTGATCAGCGCTCCGAACACCAGAGCCCAGGGGAGGGGAAGGGCGACGCCGAGGGCCCTGGCGGCGAAGTAGAGGCCAGCGCCGACGATCGCGGTGGAGGCGACCACGCCGACGGTGGCGAGGGTCCAGACCGACATCCGGCGCCGACGCAATTCGGCCAGGTCCACCTGCATGGCCCCGGCGAACAGCAGGAAGGCCAACATGTAGCCGAGGACCGCATGGGCGAAATTGAGGTGGGTGATGGCCTGGATGGGGCGGTCGGCGGCGCCCGGCCAGAACGCGCGCACGCCGAGCAAGGCGAGAGCCGCGGCCATGCCCACAAAGAGCATGGCGACTCCGTGCGGCAGGCGCAGGGTGCGGGCGTTCAGCCAGCCGCCCAGGCCGACAAAGGCCAGGAACAGCGCCGCCAGGTCGAACGGTGACACGCGCCGCTCCCGTCGCCGAGTCGCAAGACGCCCATGCGGGCGCGGGCGCGATACTCGCCCGCGATCAGCCCACCCTCAAGCAAGATCGAGGGACGCCGCCGAGGGTCAGAAGATGATGCCGGTCTCCGCCAGGGTGCGGACCTGGTCGCGGGCCGTTCCGAAACGCCCGAAGGCCAATCCGGCCGTGAGGTCCGACACCCGGACATAGGAGACCTCGCCGCGGGCGAAGAAGATGCCCTTCTGGTAGGTGGGCGTGAGGGTCAGCGACCAGGCCTTGGAGCCGACGCCGTAGCCCAGCAGATTGCCGGCGCCGCTGGAGTCCATGTACTCGGCCCGGGCGGCGATGCTGATCGTGGGGGTGACGCTGTACTTGGTGAGAATGGCGCCGCCCCAGGCCTTGCCGGCCACCGCGCCGGTTTTCGGATCGTTGGGCGAGTCGCCGTACTGGAGGTAGGGCTGGATCGTCCACGGACCCTTGGTGTGGGTGTAGATCAGGTTGAAGATCTTGCCGTTGTTCTGGTTGAGCGGGGTGGCAAAGCTGCTGCGGCTCGACGAGCTGGCGTTGCCCGAACCCACGAACTCCAAGGTGTCCGAGTTCTTGAAGGTGTAGGTCACGGCCCCAGAAACCACGGTGTAGGTGTCGGAGTAGTAGCCGTCGGTGAGCGCCAGCGAGAAGGCCCAGGGACCCTTGGTGTAGTTGGCCTGCACGCCCTTGCTGACCGAAGGCTCCTGGCCCCAGAGCAGGCCGCGCTCGATGTTCATGTTCTGGAAGGAGAAGGTCGATTCGGCCCCCACCAGGGTCGGCAAGGCGCCCACCATGAGGTTGAAGCTGGCGTTGGGCGCGATCTTCAGGAAGCCCTGCGGCGCGTAATAGAACGTGTTCTGCGGTATCCTGGTCGATGAATAGTACGGCGTGCCCAGCGCCGGGATCGAATAGAGCCCGAGCTGCACGTAGAACTGGATGACGCCGCTGTCCTTGTTGATGATCAGCTGGGCGTTCGAGAGATCGAAATAGCTGTGCCTCTGCTGGAGGCCGCTGAAGGCGTCGGCGGCGGGGTCGGTCTGCCACAGCCCAATACCGCTCAGCACCCCGTCGGCCTTGATCTTTCCCAGAGGACCGGCGTCGAAGACCATCGGATTGGGGTTGGCCGACAGCGTCGCGCCCATGGAGGGGTAGGGCATGGCGTTGGAGGCGGGCGCGGCCGGAGCGGCCGCTGCGGGCGGAGCAGGCGGCGCCTGCTGGGCGAAGGCGCAAGGCGCGCTCAGGAGGGCCACGGCGGCGGCGCCGGCGGCCAGCCGCCGCTTCGGCGAGCCGGACAAGGACAGGTTCATCGACTGGCGCTCCCCGCTTGCTGGCCCCTCGAGAGGCCTCCCCCTAGCTAGGGGAGCGGCCCGCAAGCGATCCATTCGGATCGGCCCTGATGGGCGTCAACGAGCCGTAAGTGCGGGCAAAGGCGGCGTGTTGGTCCGCGCGGCGCCCGGATTCTAGGCAGGCGAGGCCGGGACGGCTCAGCGCGTCGGGGCGCTGGCGATCATGCTGATGGTGGTGCGCGCCGGGACCGGCGCCGGCGCGGAAGCCACGGTCGGGACGGCGGGGGCAAGGCTGGCGTAGGCGAAGCCGCCACGGCGCAGGTCCTCGGCCAGGGTCAGCGGGGCAGAGCCGCCGGCAAGGCGCGCCCGGTACACCTGCGTCGCCTCGAGCACCCGCATCACATAGTCCCGGGTCTCCGAGAAGGGGATGCACTCGATGAAGTCGGTCGGGTCGGCGTGCGGCCCGCGTGGGTCGCCACAGGCGGCGGCCCACTGCGCCGGGCGGCCCGGGCCGGCGTTGTAGGCGGCGGCGGCCATGACGTAGGAGCCGGAGAACTCGGCCACGAGGTGGCCGAGGAAGGCCGAGCCCAGCTCCATGTTGTAGCTGGCGTCGGTGAGTTCGTAGGACGAATAGGGCAGGCCCAGGCGCCGCGCCTCGACCTCGGCCGTCGTCGGCATGAGCTGCATCATGCCCACCGCCCCGGCGCCGGAGCGCGCCGCCGGATCGAAGCTCGATTCCTGACGCACGATGCCGAGCACGAAGGGGGTCTCGGGGCCGCCGCCGACGGCGGGCGGCGTGAGCAGCGGATAGCCGCGCTCGGCCAGGACGATGCCGCGCTGGGCGGCGTCACGGACGACGCGCATGGCCCCGGACTGGTCGCCGAAGGTGCGCGCCAGATCCACCAGCTGCGCCTCGTCGGCCGGCAAGGTGAAGCTCTCCGCCAGCGACACCAGGAAGGCGTTGAACTCGGCCTTCTCGTTCAGCTCGGCCATCATCCGCGCCGCCTGCACCGCCGCATAACTCTGGAAACGGCTGCTGTCGGCGGCGGTGATCACCGGGTCCCTGGGCAGGGTGAGCTCGGTCATGCCGGCCTTGGCGGCGCACAGCTGGCCGTAGAAGGTGGTGATGTAGTGGGCCCCCTGGCCGAAGTAGTACTGGGCTGCGACCGGATCGCCCATGGCCTCGGCGGCGCGACCGCGCCAGTACCAGGCGCGCCCCAGGGTGATCGGCGAGCGGCCAAGCGTGATCAGCTGGGCGAAATGGCTGTCGGCGAGCTTCGGGTCGTGCAGGCGCGTCAGCGCGATCCAGCCGGCGAAGAACTGGGCCTCCGCCGCGCCCGGGCCTTGGGTCAGGCCGGAATGGGTGGCGGCCGCGTAGGCCCATTCCGGATTGCCGGCCTCGAGCGCCGTGACCACCAGGAAGCCGTGGCGCCACAGCTTGTCGGCGGCCGAGGGGCCGGGAATGGACTGCGGCAGCAGGTTGATCAGGGTCAGGGCGGAGGTCGGCTGGCCCTCGTCGCGGTAGCGCAGGGCGCGCTCGTAGGCGATGCCGGGCGAGGCCTGAAGAGCGGGGGGCAGCGAGGCGACCAGGGTCTCGGCGTCACTCGATCCTCGCCGCAGGGCCATGCGCGCCTGGGCCAGCGCCTGCTGGTCTGGCGGCAACAGCCGCAGCATGTCTTCGGCGGCCGAGCCCTGGGGGCCGTAGAGGAGCATGTCCTCGCGGGCGATGTCGTCGGCCTGGGTGATGACGCCGCCGAAGCGCGCCAGCATCGTATCCTGGCTCGCTTGGTCGAAGGGCATGGTGCGCCAGACGTTTTCGATCAGCTCGGCGGACTCGCCGATGCGGCCGCTGGCGCGCAGGGCGTCGGCGAGCGCCATGGCCCCGCGCGCGGTGACCGGGGCGCGGCCGCCGAACCAGGCGATCACCTGGGCTGGCGCAAGGCGGGCCTGATCGATGATGTTCTCGGCGGCGATCTCGCGCTTTTCCTGCCCGGGAAAGCCGCCGAGGTCCTTCAGGGCGGTGTCGGCCTCGGAAAACGTCAGGTCGGGCGCGCCGGACTCCACCAGCGCCCAAAGGCCGATGTCGCGGGCGATCGGGCCGGAGAGGTAGGGCATGAGCTGGCGGATGCGGTACGCTTGGCCGGAGCGGGCGGCCGGAACGATCTCTTCCAGGGCTTGGGCCTCGGAGACCTGCAGGCCGGGGGCGAAGGCGCTGGCATAAGTGGTCGAGGCCATCGGGCCGCGATCGGCCGAGGGCAGCGGATCGGGAGTCTGCGCGCCCGCCAGGCTCGCCAGCAAGGCTACGCAGCTCGCGCCCACAAGGCTCCTGGTCAACGCACGCTTCACGACCGCCGCAACTCCTCGAACCGCACCCGCGCCCCCGCCGCAATGACGATCGGAGGCCGATTCTTCAATCGGTTGCCCACGGTTGTCTCACTCGACATATTGACAGGACCTTTTCAACCGCCGCGAACCGCCTCGCGGGCAGTTCACGGTTTTTTGCACGCCATGGCCGCCCACGAGGATCTGAGCCGCATAAAGGGCGCCATCACCGCCCTGGCGACGCCCTTTCGCAACGGCGCCGTCGACGAAACCGCGTTCCGCGCCCTGATCGAGCGCCAGATCGAGGCCGGGGTGCACGGCCTCGTGCCGGTCGGCACCACCGGCGAAAGCGTCACCCTCAGCCGCGACGAGCACCGGAGGGTGGTGGAGGTCTGCATCAAAACCGCCGCCGGCCGCGTCCCGGTGATCGCGGGAGCCGGATCGAATTCGACGGCCGAGGCGATCGAGCTTGTCCGCCACGCCAAGGACGCCGGCGCCGACGCCGCCCTGGTGGTGACGCCCTATTACAACCGTCCCAGCCAGGAGGGTCTCTACCGTCATTACGCCGCTATCGCCGAGGCGGTCGACCTGCCGATCATCGTCTACAACGTGCCCTCCAGAACCAGCGTCGACATCTCCGACGAAACCCTGGCGCGGCTTGCCAAGGTCGCCGGGATCACCGGGGTCAAGGACGCCACCGGCGACATGTCGCGGCCGAGCCTGCAGCGGCGCGCCTGCGGCGCCGACTGGATCCTGCTCTCGGGTGATGATCCCAGCGCGCTCGGCTACATGGCCCATGGCGGGGCGGGCTGCATCAGCGTCACCGCCAATGTCGCGCCCAAGCCGTGCGCCCAGTTCTTCGACGCCTGCCTTGGCGGACGCTGGGAGGAGGCGCGCGCGCTGCATCAGCGGCTCATCGCCCTGCACAAGGCGCTCTTCCTGGACGCCTCGCCGGCCCCGACCAAGTTCGCCATGGCGCGCCTGGGCCTCATGAGCGAAGAGGCGCGCCTGCCGATCGCTCCCTGCGCCGAAGGCGTCAAGGCGGCGATCCTGGCGGCCATGGAGGAGGCGGGAGCGGCGCCGTGAGCGCGGCGGGCGGCGAGCGCCTGATCGCCGTCAACCGGCGGGCGCGGTTCGACTACCATCTGGAGGAGCGCTTCGAGGCCGGGCTGGCGCTCACCGGCTCGGAGGTGAAATCGCTGCGCGCCGGCAAGGCCAACATCGCCGAATCCTACGCCCAGGCCGAGGGCCGCGAGCTGGTGTGGCTGAACGCCAACATCCCGCACTACGCCGGCGCGAACCGCTTCAACCACGAGCCGCGACGGCCCAGGCGCCTGCTGCTCCACCGACGGGAGATCGACCGCCTGCTGGGCGCCATCCAGCGCGAGGGGCGCACGATCGTGCCGGTGCGGCTGTTCTTCAACGACCGTGGGCGCGCCAAGCTGGAGCTGGCGCTGGCGCGCGGCAAGAAGGCGCCCGACAAACGCGCCAGCGTCGCCGACCGTGACTGGAAGCGGCAGCAGGCCCGCCTGCTGCGCGACCGCGGCTAGTGTCCCGAGTCCGATGTTCGCAAGTGTTCGGGGCGGCCATCGAACGAACTTCGGACTCGACCGGACACTGGCAAACCAAAGACTCTAGTGTGGTTCACGGATTCGAAGTTCGCCAACGGAGCCGCCCCAAAGAGCGGGCGAACTTCGAATCCACCACACTAGCGCGCCGGCCTAGGAGCCGGCGGCGGAGACGTTGCTGGCGACGTTGTTGAACGTGGCCGACAGATTGCTGCCGACGGCAGTGACGGCGGTGATGATCACCACCGCGATAAGAGCGACGATGAGGCCGTATTCGACCGCAGTCGCACCGCGGCAGTCGCGGACGAAACGCATCAGCATCGGCTTTTCCTGTAGCAGCCCAAACCCGCCTGAGAACCTGTCGCGTCCGGGTTAAGGCGATGCCAAAGAACAAAGTATCCCAAAATTAGCTTTGTAGGAGCTCGCGCGCCCGCTCGAAGACGGCGTGGAACATCGGCCCCGTGAGCCGGCCGGTGTTCGTGTTCAGGCGCGAGCAGTGGTAGCTGCCGATCAGCAGGTACGGGCCGGCGCGCGCCTCGGCGCCGTGGCCGCCGCCGACCCGGGCCGGAAGGCCCAGCGCCTTGAGCACATTGCGCCGCGCCACCTCGCCCAGGGCCACGATGACCCGCAGGCGTGGCAGGGCGGCGATGCGCGCCGCCAGGAAAGGCCGGCAGGTCGTCTCCTCGGCGCTGCTGGGGCGATTGAGGGGCGGGGCGCAGCGCACCGCATTGGTGATCATGCAGTCGACAAGGGTGAGGCCGTCATCGGCGCTGGCGCGATAGACGCCGCGGGCGAAGCCGGTGCGCAGCAGGGTCTCGTAGAGAAGGACGCCGGCGAAATCGCCGGTGAAGGGCCGGCCAGTGCGGTTGGCGCCGCCGCGCCCGGGCGCGAGGCCGACGATCAGCAGCCGCGCCTGCGGGTCACCGAAGGAAGGGGCGGCGCCGTTGAACCAGGCGGGCTCGGCGCGGCGGTTGGCCTCACGATAGGCGACCAGGCGCGGACAGAGCGGGCAGTCGCGTGGCGGCTCGGGGGTCGCGGCCGCGCCCGTTGGCCGCCGGGCCGAGCCTGAGCGATAAGCCATGGGACGATGACCAATACCGATTCCAGCGACGAGGCGATCCTCGTCGCCCTGGGCTCCAACCTGCCGGACGGCTTTCTCGATTGCGAGGCCCTGCTCGAGGCGGCGGTAGGGCGCCTGCCGGGCCTTGCGGTCCAGGTGCTGGCGCGATCGGGCTGGTGGCGGTCGCAAGCCTGGCCCGATCCGGCCTATCCGCCCTTCGTCAATGGCGTTGTCCGCATCGCCACGCCGCTGCCGCCACGCTCCCTGCTGGGCGCGCTCCTCGGGCTGGAAGGAAGCTTCGGCAGAATCCGCGGCGCTCCGAACGCGCCGCGCACCCTCGACCTCGACCTCATCGCCTACGGCCGCGCAGTCCTGGCCACGCCCGGCCTGACCCTGCCCCACCCCAGCGCTTTCGAGCGCCGCTTCGTCACCGGACCTCTGGCGCAGATGCTGCCCGACTGGCGCCATCCGGTGAACGGCCGCAGCGCCGCCGAGCTGGACGCTGCCGCGGCTGTCGGCCGCGACGCCGCGCCCGTCGCTGGAGCCGCTTGAATTCGCCTATCATTATACCCATAATGATCCCCTTATAGGAGGTTCATATGGCGCAGGTCGTCACGATCAATCGCCCGGACGTGGTCGCGCTCGTCGAAGAGGCGGCCCGCAAGCTCACGGCGGGGAACAAGACGGACGCGATCGCCTTGGCGCTTCGCCGTCTGCTAAGCGAGCATGCTCGGACAGGTTCGCTCTTCGGCGCTCATCCGGGATCGGTGCGGGTGGCGTCCGGGGTCGATCTCACGACGCCCGTTCTAGACGTCGTGCCTGAAGCGCAGACCGGCGCGGAGCTGGAGCATTGAGTTCCAGCCTTCTGCTGGACACGCACATCGTCCTTTGGCTCGACAGCGGTTCCGAGCGCCTCCACGCCGAGACCCGGGCGCTGATCGACCGATGTTGGCTGGATGAGGGCGAAATCTTCTTCAGCGCCGTCAGCGCTTGGGAGATGGCCATGTTGGTCGATGCCGAACGCATAACGCTCGACACGCCGCTGCCCACCTGGATCGGGCGTTTCCTCAGCCGGCCCGGGATGTCAGCGCTGCCGTTGGCATGGAGCGATGCCGCCAGGGCGTACGAACTGCACGGCATCGACTCCCGCGATCCGGCCGACAGGCTGTTGGTTGCTCAGGCCGTTGGCCTAGCCTGCCCATTGGTCACCTACGACGAGCGCATCATCTCCTTCGGCCGCCGCTTCGGCGCGCGTCACGGCTTTCGTGTCGCCTTGTAGTCCAACGGCCTAGGCAAGCTCGCCGAGCGCTTCCAGCAGAGTTCCGATTCGCGCGGCCCAGCGGCGGCGGCGCGGCTCGCGGCGGAACAAGGGCCGGCGGACCTGGGCGGCGCTGGCGGTGCGCACCGGTCCGCCGGCCTCGAAGAAGCGCAGGCAGGCCGGATCCCAGGAAAGCCCGCACACCTCCGTCACCAGCCGCCGGGTCTGCGCCTTGGGCTCGGCCACGAGCGCCTCGTGATCGACGGCGACGACCCGGCCCGGCAGGGCGGCGCGCCAGTGCGCCATGACGGCGGCGTAGCGGCGGTACTCGGCGCCGATGTCGGCGAAGTCGTACAGGGTCTCGGCGTCCGCGGCGAAGAGCTCGCGCCAGCAGGAAAGGCAGGCTTCCACCGGGTCGCGCCGGCTCTCGATGATGACGGCGCTGGGGAACATCAAGGCGATCGCGCCCACGTGCAGGTAGTTCTCCAAGGTCTTGTCGTTGAACCGCGGGGCGCGGCTCCAGCCCGCTCCGCGCTCGGCTTCCAGGCAGGTCGCCGCCAGGGCGACGAAGTCGGCGCCCGCAAGTCCGGCGCGCCAGGCGGGATCCAGCACGGCGCCGACGACGCCGGTCTCGCCCAGGGCCTGGACCTCCGGATGGGCGGCCAAGATGCGCTCGATCAAGGTCGAACCGGAGCGCGGGAAGCCGACGATGAAGATCGGGGCGCTGGAACGCGCGCCCCTGCCGGCGCGACGGGCGATGAAATCGGCATTGAAGGTGTCGGTGACCAGCCGCGCCGAGCGCGCATTCTCGGCGGCTACGGCTGCGGGCGCGAACCGGCCCGTCAGGCTGGCGCGCTTGCGCGCGTTGCCTTCGGCGAAGGTCTCGAAGGCGGCCTCGTCCTCGCCGCGCGCCTCCAGCACAGAGCCGAGGGCGAAGGGGAGGGCGATCCTCGCCGATCCGGTTTCAGCGGCCGCGGCCGAGCGCAGGAGCGCCAGCTCGTCGTCGGTGATCGCCTCCGGCGCCAGGATGGCGGCGCCGGCCAGGGCCTCGGCGCTGATGGCCGGCTCGGCGGCCAGGGCGCGCCAGGTCGCCAGGGCCTCGGCCGTCCGGCCCAGCACCGCCTGGGCGCGCGCCAGGGCGAAGCCGGTCTCTGGCCGCGCGCCGGGAAGGGCGAGGGCCCTGCGCCAGGCGCGCTCCGCGGAGCGCCAGTCGCCCAGCTGTTGCGAGGCCGCGCCGAGATTATGCCAGGCGGCGGCCGAGCGCGGCTCGGCCTTGACCGCGGCCTGGAGGGCGCGGCGGGCGGAGGAGAGCCTCTGCCGCTCCTCGGGGCCTATCGGAACCGGACCTCGAGTTCGACGCCGTAGGTCCGGGGCGCGGTCAGTCCATAGCCGCTGACGATGTCCTGGGAAGGGCCGGGGGCGGACAGCAGCAGGCCAGCGGCGCTGTCGTAGCCAGTGATATTGAAGACGTTGTCGCAGAACAGGATGACGTTGTAGCGGTCCTTCGAGTCCCTCCACGTCGCACGCAGATTGACGAGGGTGTAGGAGGGCTGCTTGCTGTACCAGCGGTTGAAGACGTCATCGTAGGTGACGTCCTTCCAGATCACGCTGCCCGAAAGGGTAAGATCGCCCGGCTCGAACTTGAGGGTGTAGAGGGCGTTAAACGACACCTTGTTCTTGGGCGCTTCCGGCAGGAACTGGCCGTTGATGTGCTGCAGCACGATGCCCGGGCCGCCGTTCTGGACGCAGCCGGCGGTGTTCGAGCCGGGCAGCAGCGCCAGCGGATCATTGGTGTTTTCCAGGCAGCCGCCGTCGTTGGCGATGGTGGCGTGCAGGTGGGCGTAGTTGAGGCTGAAGGACAGGTTCTCCATCGGCCGCCAGACGCCTTCGAACTCGATGCCATAGGTGTGGACCGAGGGAAGGTTATAAAGCACGGGGACGAGTATGCCGTTGGTCTGTACGGTAAGCGGCACCTGATCGTTCTGATAGTTGTAGTAGAAGCCGGCCGCGTTCAGGGTGAACGAGCCGGGCGTCCACTTGCCCCCGACCTCGTAGGAATCCAGATACTCCGGCTGGGTCTCCGGGAAAGCGCCTATGGTGTAGGTCGAGTAGCCGCCCGACTTGTAGCCGCGGGCGTAGCGGAAATAGATCAGGGTGTCGGGGTTCGGCGTCCAGTCGATATCGGCCTCGCCGGTCACCGCCTGCCAGGTCGCGGCGAGGTTGCGGTACCAGT
This sequence comes from Caulobacteraceae bacterium, assembly GCA_035946795.1. GTDB lineage: Bacteria > Pseudomonadota > Alphaproteobacteria > Caulobacterales > Caulobacteraceae > Acaudatibacter. The sequence goes on from DASYYX010000022.1 coordinate 19,497, forward strand.
TGCCGTTGGCGGCGTCGAAGGTCGCCGGTCCGGTGCCTGGGAATGAGCCTTGGGCGACTGCCAGGCTGGTGAGGTCGATGGCGGGCGTATTGGCGCCGAAGCCGGTGGAATCCGGGAACCCGGGGATAGCGCCGTCGAACTCCACAAACCGCCAGAGCTGATAGCCGGCCTTGTGGTCGTAGGTGTAGCGGACCGCGCCGTTGACCTTCAGGTGCTCGTTGAACTTGTAGCTCAGGTCGCCGAAGACGGCGAAGTCGTTGTAGCTGAGGACCGTGTCCGACGTCGAAAATGCGGCCGAGGCCAGGGCGGGGGCGGGACAGAAGATATCGGTCGCCACCGGGCACGTGCCCGTCACTCCATTGACATACATCGGGTGGGACATCTGCGGCTGGTTCGGTTCCACGCCCGCGTTCACCGGCTGGCTATAGTGCTCGAAGTATTGGTAGGCGCCGAAGATGTATTGAAGCGGCGACGAGCTATGCGAAATAAGGTCGATCTCGTTGCTGAAGAATTGGTCCTTCTCCTGGAAGAAGGTGGAGCTGGGATTCGGATTGATCGTCAGCGGCTGCAAGCACCCGCCGGGATTTGAGGCGGCGAATACGAACTCGCAGGCCCCGGCCACCGCCGGCGCCGCGCCGGCCAGTTGATAGGAGGTCACGCCGCTCTCGGTGGTCAGGCCGTTGCCGTTGGCGTTGAAGTTGAGGATGTAGTTGAAGGTCTGGAAGCCGCCGATCCAGGTCAGGTCGGCGCTGGGGAAATGGTAGGTGACGTTGGTGGCGATGGCGAGGTTGCCGGTCTGTTTGCTGGTGGACGTAAAGCCGGCGATGAAATCGCGCGGATTGACGTTGCCCGGGTTGTTGCCCGGAAAGATATTTGCGGTCACCGGAAGCGTGGTCACCGAGACCACGGCCGGTCCCCCGGCGCAGCCCGCGCCGTTCGCCGTCGCGGCGAAGCCCGGAATTCCGCACAGGCCGTAGAAGCCGCTCGGCTCGAACTGACCGTTCAGGAACAGGCTCGAGGGAATGTTCCCGACGGTCTGCTGGTCGTAGTAGTTGGCGTTGAATTCGCCGCTCGAGACCATGGCCCACAGGTCGAGGTGGCCGTAGTCGGCGGCGATCTGGGCCTCGAGGTAATGGGCCTTGCCGCTGCTCCCCAGGGCCAGGTTGCCGCCTTGGGGCGGTCCATCGAGATTGTGGAAAAAGCCGCTGTCGTCGTCGGTGTACATCCCGCCCAGGCGAATGCGGACGTGGTCGGAGAGCGGCCCGGAGACCACCGCCTCGCCCATGTAGGAGGAGTAGTTGCCAATGAGGCCGCGGGCCTCGGCGTAATAGGTGCTCGTCGGTCTCTGGGACGTGTAGAGGATAGTGCCGCCGTCGGAGTTGCTGCCGTGCAGGGTGTTCTGCGGGCCGCGGTCGACCTCGATGCTGCTGATGAAGAGGTCATCCTTCTGCAGGATGATGGCGGCGTTCGCGCCGTAGTAGACGCCGTTGTAGTAGGTCGCGACCGCCGAGGCCGTCGACAGGTTGTCGGTGTTGCGGCCGACGCCGCGGATGTAGGGCCGGTCGTCGATCGAGCTGTAGGACAGGCCGGGCGTGTAGTCGGTGATGTCCTGGATGGTCGAAATGCCGACGAGCGCGCGGGTCTGCGCGGAAAGGGCGGTGACGGCCACCGGCACGGTCTCGATGTTCTGCGATCGCCTCTGCGCCGTGACCACGAGTTCGGCCACCGTCGGCGAGGCGGTCGCCGCCGCAGCGGCCTCGGCCGCCGACGCCGGTGAGGCGGCAAATCCGGCAAGCCCGCCAAGGGCGATGACTGATACGCTGCAAAGGATCGTGCGCTTCATGGGCGAACCCCTCCCTAAAAAGGTCGGCCCGCCGCTCCAGGGCGTGGCTTCGACCATTCCCCTTTAAGGCCGAGGCTGTTCCCCGCTTTGATGCTTGTCAACGCGCCGGTGCTCAACTTTCGCCGCTGTTGCCGAAAAGTATCAATGGGGTGCGGCGGCCTATGGCGCCGTTGACATCTGCGCCGAACGGGGAGCTACCATCCGGCCTGGGAGAGCGAGGGACGCTTCGGGGTACGGTTCCATGCCAAGCACGCTCTCTGGCTACTACTACGGCGCGACCGGCGCGACCGGCGCCTACGGCTATGCGCCTGCGGGCGGCAAGGCGGGCGCCCCGGGGGGCGCCGGCGGGACCGGCGGGGCGGGATACACGCTCGCCGCCGGCGGCTCGGGCGCGGTCAGCGGCGTCATCGTCGGCGGCCAGGGCGGCCTGGGCGGCTACAGCCCCTATTTGGCGTCCGGCAACGGCGGCGCCGGAGGAACGGGGCTGGCGGTGACAGCGGCGGCCAGCGTCGCCAACAGCGGCCTCATCGCCGGCGGCTGCGGCGGCTGCGGGGGCTATTTCGCCGGCACCGAGGGCGCGGCGATCATCGTCGGCGGCAGCGGCGGCGCCGGCGGCGCCGGGGTGACGCTGGCGGCCGGATCGACCCTGAGCAACAGCGGCGGCGTCTATGGCGGCGATGGCGGCGCGCCCGGTCTGTACAGCACCGGCGCCGGCGGCGGCGGCGGCGCGGGCGTCGTCCTGGCCGGGGCCGGAACCGTCTACAACGCCGGCGCCGGGGTCATCGCAGGGGGCCAAGGCGCCTGCGGGCTCTCCGCTTATTACGGCCAGATCGCCACGGCCGGCGGGGCCGGCGGAACCGGCGTGGCGCTGAACGCCGGCGGGACGGTCAACAACCAAGGCGTCATCACTGGCGGCTGCGGCGGCGCCAACGGCTACGGCGGCTACGCCCCGCAAGGGACGGGCGTTGCGCTCTACGGCGGCGGCACGGTGGTGAACGGCGGGACCGGCAACAGCTGCGCCTTCATCGAAGGCTACGTCGGGGTGCTGGCGACCGGCTCGGCCGCGGCCACCGTCATCAACTACGGGACCATCGAGGGCGAAGGTGGGACAGCGGTCCAGTTCAGCTCCGCCGCCAGCAAGTTCGTGGCCGAGCCCGGTTCGGTGATCGAAGGCACGGTGGTCGGCGGCGGCGGGGCGCTGGTGATCGCCGGGGGCGCCGGCACGATCACAGGCTTTGGCGGCGCCGGCAAGATGACGGGCGCGATCAGCGGCGGCTTCAGCGACTTCGGCTCCTACGTCATCGACGCCAATGCCGACTGGACGACGACCGGGGCGCAGACGCTCGCCGCCGGCGAAGTGCTCAAGGCCGATGGCGGAGCGCAATTCACCGCAACGGGCGCGCTCGCCAACGCCGGGGTGGTCAAGGCCGCGGCCGGCGGCGCGATCACCCTCGAAAACACCGTCGCCAACTCCGGCCGGCTGAAGACGACCGGGGGCGAGCTGACGGTGCAGGGGGCGGTCACGGGGACCGGATCAGCCTCGATCAAGGGCGGCGTGCTCGCCTTCGGCTCCGGGTTCAGCCAGAACGTGGCCTTCAAGGACGGGACCGGCGAACTCATTCTGGCCAAGTCGCAGTCCTTCGGCGGCGCCATCTCGGGCTTTGCAAGCGCCGGCGGGACCTCCCTCGACCTTCGGGACATAGGTTTCGTCAGCGCCGGCGAGGCGAAGTTCTCGGGGACCGCGAGCGGCGGCGTGTTGACGGTGAGCGACGGCGAGCACACGGCCAAGATCACCCTCATCGGCGACTACCTGGGCTCGAGCTTCGTGGCCAGGAGCGACGGCCACGGCGGCGTCATCATCACCGATCCGTCAAAGACGGCGGCGTTCGTCACCGCGATGGGGGCCATGGCGGGCTCGGGTGAGGCCTCGCTTGCATCGGCGCACCTCATGTCCGCGCCTACGGCGACCACCTTGGCGCGGCCAGCCTCGGGGTAGGCCGGCGGCGGCGTTGCGCACAGGGGCCTCGATCGCTACCTTAGGGGCCTCTCCCCAGCCGCCTTAAAGAGATTTCATGGCCCGCGTCACCGTCGAGGACTGCGTCGAACAGGTTCCGAATCGATTCAACCTGGTGCTTCTTGCCGCCAACCGCGCCCGGGCGGTCGCCGCCGGCGCGCAGCTCACCGTCGACCGCGACAACGACAAGAACCCGGTCGTGGCCCTGCGCGAGATCGCCGAACAGACGGTCGATCCGGATGCCCTGCGCGAGACCCTGATCGGCAGTCTGCAGCGCATCGACGAGCACTCCGAAGCCGAGGAGGAAGCCGAAACCCTGAAGCTTCTGGCCGATCCTTCGCACATGCAGATGAGCGAGCAGGAGCTGGTGAAGGCCCTGCAGAGCGACCGTGACGGCGGCCAGGAGGAGCGCTACTGAGCCTGACGGGCCAAGAGACCCCCATTGGGACCCAGATAGCTCCTCCGGCGGCGGCGCCCGCCTCCCGCCAACAGCGGCTTGCGGCCGCCGACAAGGCCGCGCCCCGAAAACTGCTGCGCCAGTACGAGCTCGTCGAGCGCGTGCGCGCCTATGACCCGAGCGCGGACGAAGCGTTGATCAACCGCGCCTACGTCTACGCCATGCGGGTGCACGGCTCGCAGACGCGCGCCAGCGGCGATCCCTACTTCGCCCACCCGATCGAGGTGGCCGGCATCCTGACCCAGTACCGGCTGGACACCGCCACCATCGTCACCGGCCTGCTGCACGACGTCATCGAAGACACCGAGGCCACGCGCGAGGAGATCGAGCGAGTCTTCGGGGCCGAGGTCGCCGAACTCGTCGAGGGCGTCACCAAGCTGTCGCGCCTGGAGGCGACCGCGGACTACCGCCGCCAGGCCGAGAACCTGCGCAAGTTCATCCTCGCGGTCTCCAGGGACGTGCGGGTGCTGCTGGTCAAGCTCGCCGACCGGCTGCACAACATGCGCACCCTGGGGCACATCAAGAGCGCCGCCAAGCGCGAGCGCATCGCCCGCGAGACCCTGGACATCTACGCCCCACTGGCGCGCTCCATCGGCTGCCACCGCATCTGTTCGGAGCTGGAGGAACTGGCCTTCAGCCACCTCAACCCGGTGGCCCGCGACGCGCTGCTGCGGCGCCTGGAAACCCTGCGCGCCACCCAGGGCGGGGCGGTGGCCCTGGCCAGCGGCGAGATCGTCGACAAGCTCGAGGCCGCCGGCATTCCGGCGCGGGTGCTGGGTCGCGAGAAGGGCCCCTATTCGATCTGGCGCAAGCTGCAGCGCAAGTCGATCGGCTTCGCCCAGCTCTCCGACATCTACGCCTTCCGCGTCATCGTCGATTCCGAGGAGGACTGCTATCGGGCGCTGGGGGTGATCCACCGCGCCTGGCCATGCGTGCCGGAGCGCTTCAAGGATTTCATCTCGACGCCGAAGCGGAACAACTACCGCTCGCTGCACACCACCGTCGTCGGGCCCAAGGCGATGCGCATCGAGATGCAGATCCGCACCGAGGCCATGGACCGGGTCGCCGAGGAGGGGGTGGCGGCGCATTGGCGCTACAAGAACGACAGCTACGCCTTCGACCCCGACGCCGCCGCCGAGGCCGGCGAGAGCGATCCGCTGGTCAACCTGCGCCAGCTGGTGCAGGTGCTGGAGCAGGGCGGCGACGCCGAGGATTTGCTCGAGCACGCCAGGCTCGAGATGTTCCTCGACCAGGTGTTCGTGTTCACCCCCAAGGGCAAGCTGATCAGCCTGCCCAGCGGCGCCATGCCGCTCGATTTCGCCTATGCGGTGCACACCGATGTCGGCGACACCTGCGCCGGGGTGAAGATCAACGGCGAGCTGCGGCCGCTGCGCACGCCGCTGCAGAACGGCGATGTCGTCGAGGTGATCCGCGGCCCTTCGGTGGCGCCGCCGCCGGACTGGCAGAGCCTGACGGTGACCGGCCGGGCGCGCTCGGCCATCCGCCGCCACATCCGCCACGCCGAGAAGGAGGAGTTCCAACGCCTGGGGCGGACCTCGATCGAGCAGATCTTCGAGCGCGCCGGCAAGAAGCTGGCGAGCGTGTCGCTGCGCCCGGCTCTGGACCGGTTCGCGCTGGCTGCCGACGCCGACCTGTTCGACGCTGTGGGCCGCGGCCGGATCTCGCCATCGGGCGTGCTGGAGGTGGTGTTCCCGGGACTGAAGGAGACGGAGAAGGCGGCGGCGGTGGCCAGGCGGCGGATCGCCGACGGCAAGGGGGCGCACTTCTACGTCCGCGGCGGCGGCCTCACCCCGGGGGTGAGCTTGCACTTTGCTTCGTGCTGCACCCCCATGCCCGGCGACCGGATCGTCGGCATCCTCGCCGCGGACAAGGGCCTTACGGTGCACACCATCGATTGCGCCCAGCTGGCGCAGTTCGAGGAACGGGAAGACCTGTGGCGCGACCTGCGCTGGACCCCGGAAGCCGAACGCAACACCCTTTCGGGCGGCCGGCTGCACGCCACGGTGCGCGACGCCCCCGGCGTGCTCGGGCAGACGTGCACCATCATCGGCGAGGCGGGCGGCAACATCACCGGCGTCAATATGCGCCACCGCCACTCGGACTTCTTCGATGTCGACTTCGACCTCGAGGTCAAGGACGCGCGCCATCTGACCCACATCGCCGCGGCCCTGCGCGCCTGCCCGGCCGTCGAGACGGTGGAGCGGGCGCAGGGGTAGGGGCGAAACGCTCCGGTTTTGGCAACCAAGGCGTTGTCGAAATCACGCGCCATCCCGGCCGGCCCGCCGGCCACGACGGACCGTAAATGACCGTACTTTACGGTGACTTGCCCCAAGAGCCTCGCCGAGCGCTCGAAGCTCAGATCGGCTCAGATCGGCTCAGATCGGCTCATTTCGGCTCATTTCGGCTCAATGGGGCTCGTTTCTGCTTCCCCCAGGCTCATTTCGGCTCGGATTGGCAGCCGAAAAGCTCGCCGGTGCTCGGATGCGCTCGCGGCGAGCAGCAAGGGCGTCGTCCCGTAGCGATGGCGCGGCGCCAGAGCCCTCGCGACCCCTGCTCGCGCGTTGAGTTCGGAGGCCGGCGGGCGCCGCGTCCCGGCCGAACCTTCCGGCATGTTCACGATGTCATCCCCGGGACGGCTTGCGCCGCCCGTCTATTGCAAACTGAAATACCCGTTCGGCGAAGCTGTCAAGCCGGCGCCGTCGCCAAGCCGCACCTCCTGGTCCGACGCATGGCAAGCCCGAGGTTGGCGAAGCCGAACGCCATCAGCGCCCAGGCGGAAGGTTCTGGAACGGCCGTCCTCGAGGCCAAGGGAGCCGCAATGGTCAGCGCGCCCTTGGTGTAGAGCAGCCAGCTCGGTCTGCCGGCGAGCCTGTTGCGCAAGCGCAGCAGCGACTCGGTGAAGAAGTAATCGCCGTAGATCAGCGAAGTGTCGATTTCGCTGTTCTTGGGGACATCGCCCGATCCGTCGATGAGGACGGCTTCGCTGCTCGAAGGCGCCAGGTAGGCGGCGCTCAGAGAGCCCAGGATGTCTTCGGACTCGGCCAGATAGGTGTTCCTCTGGCCGGACGTCGCCGCCAGATAGCTCAGCATGACGAGGCCGTCGGCGCCGATCGCCGCGGCCGAGGTGTCGCGCGGGGTGGTCGGCGTCACCGTGGCGTTGAAATCCCAGTAGGGGACGTAGTCCGAAGGCAGGTGGCCGAAGAAGAAGCCGGCGATGTGCTCCGCCGCGGCGAGGTCGGCCGGGTTGCGGGTCACCGCATAGGCCTGGGCGAAGCCCAACAGCCCCCAGGCCTGGCCGCGGGACCAGGTCGAGCTCGGCGAAAGGCCGCCGGTGCTGTCGTAGTAGAGGAAGGCGCCCGTCGTCGGGTCGAAATTGGCCAGCTGGTCGGTGCTGCCGTCGCCGCGGACCATGTAGGTGAGGGTGGTCTGGGCGTGAGTGGCGGCCTCCGCGCCCCAGGCGGCGGCGCCGCCATTGGCGGCGCCCCATTGCAGCGGCCCCAGCGAGGGCATGTTGTCGATGATCACCGGAAAGCTCCACGGGCCGAAATCCCGGGATCTGAAGGCGCCGACCGTCGGGTTGAAGCGGGTGGCCAGAGACGCAGCGGCCGTCAGGATCTCCGTCTTGTAGGCGGCCTCGCCGGTCAGCCGATAACCGTTGCCGAAGCTCTCGCCGATCATGAAGCCGATGTCGGGGGTGTCCGTCCGGGTGGCCTGGGACACCAGCGGCGCGGTCCAGGCCTGCGCGTCATTGCGCCAGGTCGCCGAGCCGGTCGCCTGGTAGAGAAGCCAGAGCTCTCCGGGAAAGAAGCCGCTCGTCCAATCGCTGGCGGTGACCGTCTTCCAGGTTCCGGTCTGGCCGCCGGATCGCGGATAGGCGCCCGGCTGCAGCGAAGCCGCGGTCTTCTGCGCCTGGGCTTCGATGAACTTCAGGTCCGAGCCGATGGGAACCTTGGTCGTGGCCGCGGCCGGGCCGGCGAACGCCAGCAAGATCAGGCTCTGAAGGACGACACGGCGCATCGCGGCTCCCGCGGGTCTCTCTGGGTCAGGGACTATTGGAGACCGTTCCCGGGCCGTCAATGGGAGGCGTCCCTGGCGGTTGCGTCGGCCGGCCGGTTCTTGCAAGGAGGGGTGGGGCGACCGAGCTATGTGGGCTGGGCCAACACGGACGAGGAGGGGCCGGTGAAACGGCTGCGCCTGGGCGTCAACATCGATCACGTGGCGACCATCCGCAACGCCCGCGGCGAGGCCTATCCGGATCCGGCCCGGGCTGCCGAGATCGCCCTGCAGGCCGGCGCCGACGGCATCACCGCCCACCTGCGCGAGGACCGGCGCCACATCGGCGACGCCGACATCGCGGCGTTGAGCGTGCTCACCCGGCGGCGCGGACGGCCGCTCAACCTGGAGATGGCGGCCACCGCAGAGATGGAGGCGATCGCGCTGAAGCACCGGCCGCACGCCTGCTGCATCGTTCCCGAACGACGGGAGGAGATCACCACCGAAGGCGGGCTGGACGTGGCGCGCGGGCACAACACCATTGCGCCGCTGGTAAGTCGCCTGGCGGGAGCAGGCGTGCGGGTGTCGCTGTTCATCGAAGCCGACAAGGCGCAGATCGCCGCCGCCGCCGGCGTCGGCGCCCAGGTGGTCGAGCTGCACACCGGCGCCTACTGCCTGGCCGTCCGCTCCGGATCGAGCCAGGCGCAAGCGCTGCTGGCCCGGCTCGCCGAATCGGCGCGGCGGGCTGCGGCGCTCGGCCTGGAGGTCCACGCCGGCCACGGCATCGACTACGAAACCGTCGGCGCCATCTCCGCCATCCCCGAGGTCGTCGAGCTGAACATCGGCCACTTCCTCATCGGGGAGGCGATCTTCACTGGGCTTTCGCCCGCGATCGGCCGCATGCGCGAGCTGATGGACGCAGCCCGAGCACAGGCCCTAGCCGGCGAGGCCGCCGTTTGATCCTGGGGATCGGCGCCGACGTCAGCGACATCAGGCGCATCGAAAAGACGCTGGAGCGCTTTGGCGAGCGTTTCGCCTCCCGCATCTTCACCGACATCGAGCGCGCCAAGGCCTCCCGTCGCCCGGATCCGGCAGCGACCCTGGCCAAGCGCTTCGCCGCCAAGGAGGCGTGCGCCAAGGCGCTGGGCACGGGCATGCGCCGCGGCGTTTTCTGGAAGGACATGGGCGTGGCCAACGCCCGCTCCGGCCAGCCGACCCTGGCGCTCACCGGCGGGGCGGCCCGGCGGCTGGCGGAGATGACGCCGGCGGGGTTCGAGGCCGTCATCCACCTGACGCTCACCGACGACCACCCCTACGCCCAGGCGTTCGTGATCATCGAGGCGCGCGCCCTTGCCGCGCCGGACGCGAGCGGCTAGCAACCGCGCGCTATCCCCAAAGTGCGGTCCAAATGGATTTCTCGATGAACAGGGTGACGAGCGCAGGGGACGGCACCGAAAAGAAGAGCGCCGTCAAAGAAACGATCGAGGTCATCAAGACCGTCGTCTACGCTCTCCTGATCGCGTTGGTGGTGAGGACGCTGCTCTTCCAGCCGTATACGATTCCATCGGCGTCGATGGAGCCGAACCTCTACCAGGGTGACTACATCATCGTCTCGAAATGGTCGTACGGCTATAGCCGCCACTCGATCATCTTCAGCCCCCCATTGTTCAAAGGCCGGGTGTTCTTCCACCAGCCCAGCCGCGGCGACATCATCGTGTTCAAACTGCCGCGCGATGGCCATACGGACTACATCAAGCGCCTCATCGGCCTGCCGGGCGACCGCGTGCAGATGCGCGACGGCTGGCTGTACGTGAACGGCCAGAAACTGGCCGAGCAACCGCTGAAGACGGTGGCGGTCGACGACCGCGGCATTCCGGAGACGGCGCTGTGGGCGAACGAGACCAACATCGACGGCCGCACCTACAAGATCCAGATCCACGGCCGCCACGAGCAGGCCGACAACACCGGCGTCTACGTGGTGCCGCCGCATTGCTATTTCATGATGGGCGACAACCGCGACAACTCGGCCGACAGCCGCTTCGACCCGGGCCTCGCTCCCGACGATCCCAAGCTCGGCGGCTGCGGCTGGGACACCAGCCTCGACGCCGCCGTCGGCTACGGCACCGGCGTCGGCTTTGTCCCCGAGGACAATCTGGTCGGCAAGGCGCAGATCATCCTGCTGTCCTGGAAGAGCACGGCCTCGCTGTTCAAGCCGTGGACATGGCTGGAGCTGCGGCCGGGACGCTTCTTCCGCCTGCTGCACTAGGCCCCAAATGCCCAACCGGGCGCAGGTCATCGCCGAACTGGAAGTGCGGCTGGGCCGGCGTTTCGAGAACAGGGCGGTGCTGGAGCGCGCTCTCACCCACGCCAGCGCCCGCAAGGGCCGCGGTCGCGACAACGAGACTCTCGAGTTCCTGGGCGACCGGGTGCTCGGCCTGGTGGCGGCCGAAACCCTTATCGAAGCTTATCCCGACCTCGCCGAAGGGGAGCTGAGCCAGCTCCAGGCCAGGCTCGTCAGCGGCGAAGGCTGCGCGGCGGCGGCCGCGCGCATCGGCCTTGCGAGCGCCTTGCGCCTGGCGGCCGAGGCGCGGCGCCGCGGCAGTTCCCGGGTGCTCGGCGACGCCATGGAGGCGCTGATGGCGGCGGCCTACCTCGATGGCGGGCTGGAGGCGGCCCGGGCCGTCTTTCAGCGGGCCTGGGGCGAGGCGGTGGCGGCGCTGGGGGCCGCGCCGCGCAAGGACGCCAAATCGGCGCTGCAGGAGTGGGCCATGGCGCGGAGCCTGCCCTTGCCCGACTATCGCGTGCGCGAGCGCCGCGGACCGGAGCACGCGCCCCACTTTGTGGTCGAAGTCAGGGTGGAGGGCCGCGACGGCGCCCAGGGCGAGGGCGCCAGCCGCCGCGCCGCGGAGATGGCGGCGGCGAGCGCGCTGCTCGCCCGCCTGGGCTCATGACCACCCACGCCGGCTTTGCCGCGGTGGTCGGCGCTCCCAACGCCGGCAAGTCGACGCTGGTCAACGCCCTGGTCGGCGCCAAGGTGTCCATCGTCACCCACAAGGTCCAGACCACGCGCTTCCCGGTGCGGGGCGTGGCCGTGGCGGGCGAGGCGCAGATCGTCCTCGTCGACACACCCGGCATTTTCGGGCCGCGCCGGCGTCTGGACCGGGCGATGGTGCGTGCGGCCTGGGGCGCGCTGGAGGACGCCGACGCGATCGTCCATGTCGTCGACGCCGCCAGCGAGGCCGCGGTCGCCGACGGCCAGGGATCGGCGGCGGACCGCCGCGCCGTCGAGGACGTCGAGCGGATCCTGGCCGGGCTGCGGGGCGGCAGGCGCAAGGCTCTCCTGGCTCTGAACAAGATCGACAAGGTCAAGCGCGAGCGCCTGCTGCCCACGGCGGAGGCCGTGTTCGCAAACGGGGTCTACGAGGAGGTCTTCATGATCTCGGCCCTGACCGGCGACGGCGTGGACGACCTTCGCCGCGCCCTGGCGACGAAAATGCCTGCTGGGCCGTGGCTCTATCCGCCCGACCAGCTCGCCGACCTTTCCGAGCGTCTGCTCGCCGCCGAGGTGACGCGTGAGAAGGTCTATCTGCGCGCGCACCAGGAGCTGCCCTACCAGGCGGCGGTGCAGACCACCGCCTTTACGGAGCGCCCGGACGGCTCGGCCCGGATCGAGCAGACGATCCTGGTCGAGCGTGAGGGCCAGAGGCCGATCCTGCTGGGCAAGGGCGGTCGCACCCTCAAGGCGATCGGCGAAGCGGCGCGAACCGAACTGGCGGGGATTCTGGGCCGGCCGGTCCACCTCTTCCTCACCGTCAAGGTGAAGCAGACCTGGGCCGAGGACCGCGGCCTCTTTCGCGACCTGGGGCTGGAGTTCGATGTGTAGTGCGCGCCGCTCGGCCCCCTCCACCACGGGGCCCCGGATCAAGTCCGGGGCCTCGTGGTCCCCCTCCCCCGCTCCGCGGTGGAGGAGCAAGAGATTCCCGCTCCTCCACCACGCATCAGCATGGGGGAGGGGGACCATCCGAGCGCGCAGCGCGACGGATGGTGGAGGGGGGTCGGCCGCGGTCTCGCCTTAGCCATGGAGTTCGAGGACGAGGCCATCGTGCTGGCGGCGCGCGCCTACGGCGAGACCGGGGCCATCGTCGAGGTGCTGACCAGATCGCAGGGCAAATGGGCGGCGCACGTCGCCGGCGGCGCCTCGCGGCGGCTGAAGCCGGTGCTCCAGCCGGGGGTGCGGGGCCTCTTCCGCTACCGGGCGCGGCTGGCCGACCAGCTCGGTTCCGGCGGGCTCGAGCCGGCGGGGGAGGGGCCGGCGGCGCTGTTCGACGACGCCGACGCCCTGGCGGGCCTGGAAGCGGCCAGCGCCGTGCTCGCCGCCGCCCTGCCCGAGCGCGAACCCCATCCCGGGGTCTATCTCGCCTTCGAACAGCTGCTGTTCGCGTTCGCCGACGCCGCGGTCTGGCCGGCGGTGTTCGTGCGCTTCGAGGCCGGACTTCTGGCGGAGCTGGGCTTCGCGCTCGATCTCTCCCGTTGCGCCGTGACCGGGGCGAGCGAGGATCTCTCCTTCGTCAGCCCGCGCACCGGGCGGGCGGTGAGCGCCGCGGCCGCCGGCCGTTGGGCCGAGCGCCTGCTGCCGCTGCCGCGCTTCCTGCTCTCGGCCCAGGAGAGCCTGGCGCCCGGCGACGTCGCCGCCGGCCTGCGCCTCACCGGGCACTTCCTCGAGACAGTGGTGTTCGCGGCGATGCACAAGCCGCTGCCGCCGGCGCGCCGGCGCCTGGGCGAAAGGCTGGCGAACGCCTGATCGTGATGGCGTTGTTCTTGCTTCGGCGGAGATAGCCTGAGAGAGAGCGATCCGGCACGCCAGTCGCGAAGGACCGACGATGTTCATCCACGCTCCGATCGCGCGCTCGCGCTCGCTGACCAAGGCGATCACCTGGCGCATCGTCGGCAGCCTGGACACCACCATCCTGGGCTTCCTCATCCCCTGGGCTTTCGGCCTCAGCATGGGAAAGAGCGCCAAGGTGGCGTTGTCGATCTTCATGATCGAGTCGGTGACCAAGATCCTTCTCTTCTACGTGCACGAACGCATCTGGGCGCGCGTGCCCTGGGGCCGAGCCGACAAGGTCGTCGAAGAGCAGGAGGCGACCGAAGAGGCGCCCGCGGCCGGCGCCGCTCCCGAACGCGCCGCCTAGTTCAGCCGGCAAATTGATTGCGCGGCTCTAGAGGCTTTCGATCGGCGGCGCCGCGCTAAACCTGTAAGGCCTAGAGCAGATTCCGATCACGTAGCATCGTATCCTGTGGCGGCGAAGTAATTGGCGCATTCGGCCGGGGTGAAGGTGTCGATGGCCTCGGCGATGGCGCGTTCGAGCGTGGTGACGGTGCGGGCGGCGGCTTTGCGCAGCAGCGCCTTCAGCTTGGCGAACGCGTTCTCGATGGGGTTGAAGTCGGGCGAGTAGGGCGGGAGCAGACGCGGCTCTGCGCCGGTCGCCTCGATCGCCCGGCGCACCGCGGCGCTCTTGTGGGCGGGCAGGTTGTCCATGATCACGACGTCGCCGGGCGTCAGCGTCGGGGCGAGCACCTGCTCGACATAGGCCAGGAACCAGGCCCCGGTCATGGCCCGGTCGAGCACCATGGGCGCGGTCATGCCGGTGAGCCTGAGCGCGCCCACGAAGGTGGTGGTCTTCCAGTGCCCGTGCGGCACGCTCATCCGCAGCCGCTCGCCCCGAGGTGACCGCCCATGGCGAGGGGCCATCTTGGTGGAGGCTCCCGTCTCATCGATGAACACCAGCCGCTCCGGGTCGAGGTCGGGCTGAGCGTCGAACCAGGCCTGCCGCCGGCTCAGGACGTCGGGCCGATCCTGCTCGGCCGCGTGCCCGGTCTTTTTTTGAGCGTCGTGCCGTGGCGGCGGAAGAACCGCCAGAGCGTGGAGGCGGCCACGCCAATCCCATGCTCCGCCAGCGCCGCCCGCAGCTCCTCCAGCGTGATGTCGCGCCTCTCCTTCAGCAGAGCAAAGATCAGGGCCGCCTGCGCCTCGATCCGATGCGAGCGCTTGTCGCCGCCTTGGGGCGCGGGCCGCACCGTCCCTGTCCGCCGCTTCCGCTGGGCCCAGCGGACCGCGCTCGCCGCGCTCACCCCAAACCGCCCGGCCGCCTGCCGACGGCTCATTCCGCCGTCCACCGCCGCCACCACCCGCTCCCGCAAATCCACCGACAAGCACCGCGCCATGCCCACCAGCCTCCTCACACC
>DASYYX010000023.1:0-79515 GCA_035946795.1 Caulobacteraceae bacterium
GAAGATCGCGCCAAGATCGGTCCGGATGGCGGTCGGCGCAAAGCAATCGGTGTTCGACATCGGTGGCTCCCAGGTTGGTTGGTTGGAAGCCCAGTCTGGTACGCCAGGCCGCCATCCACCCGCATGGGATCTCCACCATCCTTCGCGCCACGCGCTCGGATGGTCCCCCTTCCCCGCTTCGCGGTGGAGGAGCGATGATTTTGCTCCTCCACCACGCGTCAGCGTGGGGGAGGGGGACCACGAAGCCCCGGACCCGATCCGGGGCGAGTGGTGGAGGGGGGTCGGCGCCTCTCAGCCCCGCGGCGGGCGGCCTGCGGAGGCTGCGACCGGTCCGGGGCCGGCCGGGGTCTGCGCGATCAGCGCCGGGCAGTTGGCGCCCTTGCGGCCGCCGGGGTGGATGAAGGGTACGATGGCCGCCGCCGGCGCGGCGAAGATCCCCAGGATGGCGCTGGCCGCCAGCTGCGGCGCCGCCTTGCCGATCTGCACCCCCACCTTGGGCTTTTCCAGCGGCCCGCTGATGGTGATCGGCGCCGCCAGCCGCAGCAGGCGGAACTTCTTGGGCTTGCCCGAAAGGGTGAGGTTCAGGGTCTCGTTGCGCAGGTCGATGTCGCCCTTGCCGGTGTCCTCCACCGCCGGGGTGTCCAGGACGATGTCGCGCGAGACCAGCACCCCGTTGCGGGCCTGGAAGTCGAACACGGCGCAGTTGATCGGGATCTCCGACTGGTTCTTGGAGAGAAGCAGGTAGAGCCCTTTGGAGAGGTCGATGCCGGTGAGCTCGGCAAAGGCCTGCCGGATCTCGCCGCGCGGGCTCACCACCGCGACGGTTCCGTTCGAGGTTCCGGCCACCGCGGCGATCGAGTCACCGTCGCCGGCAAGGCGGGCGCGGGCGTAGAGCTGGCCCTCCAGCGGCGGGTTCGGCTTGCCCTTGCCGATGAAGGTCTGCAGCTGGGCGCCAGAGAGCGCCAGGTCGATCAACGTCGCCGGGCGGGTGGGGCTGCGGGCGTCGATGCGCACGAGCCCGCCGAGCCGTCCTTGCGGCAGGTTCAGCTGCAGCGGATCGATGGAGAGGACCGCGTCCTCGATGGCCACCTTCATCGCCAGCGACCGCAACGGCGTGCGGCCGGCCATCACCCGGTCGGCGTGGTAGGAGACCCGGGCGTCCATGCGCGCCAGGCTGCCCGTGTTCAGGGGCGTGTCCGGCAGGAGCTTGTGCTCGGCCGCAAGGCGCGCCGCCGTCGCCTTCTGCTGCGGCGAGAGCACGTGTCCGGCGGTGCGGCGCGGCGCCGCCCCGAATGCGGCGCCGAGGTCGGCCAGGTCGAGGAAGCGCGAGGAAAGGTCGGCGCTCAGCAGCGGGCGCGCGCCGCCATGGTCCACCGAGATCGAACCGGCAAGATCGCTCCGTCCGACCCGGCCGCTCAGCCGCCGCAGGGCCCAGAACGAGCCGCGCCGGGCGAAGCCGGCCGCAAGGCTGTACGGGGGGCTGCGCGGCAGGGCGAGCGCGGTGAGGTTGGTCAGGTCGCCGAGGTTGGGGCCGCTCACCTTGAGGGCGCCGGTCATCTGGCCGAAGTCGAAGGGATGCAGGATGTCGCCGGCGACGCCGATGCGGGTGGCCCCAGAAGCGATGGCGGCGCGGAAGCGGTAGGGCGTGGTCTTTTTGACGTTGATGAGCGCCCCGCCGGTAATCAGGGCGCGGAACGGGGCCTTGTTGAGCTGGCCGGCGCCGACGAGGCGGAAGACGGCCGCGCCGCCGCCGCCGATCTCCTGGCTGGAGGCGAGATCGCCGCGGAAGTGCAGCTTGCGGCCGATGTCGTCATAGCGGATGACGCCGTCCCTGAGCACCAGGTGCTCGATCGCCGGCAGGCGCAGGTTCTGTCCCTTGCCGCCGCTGGACCAGCTCTCGCGTCCGGCGGCGTCGCGCAGCAGCCGGATCCGGGCCCCGTCCGCCTCCACCAGGGGCAGGACGAGGCGCCCGCGCATCAGCGGCGTCAGGCGCGTGTCGATGACGAGGTTCGGGGCGTCCAGGACCGGCGTCGGCCCCGCCCAGGGGGCGCCGCGGACCAGCAGATGGCCCCTGAGGGTCGCCCCGCCGCGACCGGGCTCGCCGCCGGTCTCGTCGGCGGCGAGCGAGCCGGCGAAACTGGCTCGCCGCTTGACGTCCTCGTAGTGGACCGCGCCGTCCTTCACGATAAGGCGCTGGATCACCGGCCAGGTGGTGTGGCCGCCCCTGGCCGCGCCGGCGAACTTCCAGTTGGCGCGGCCGCTGGCGTCGGCGAAGAGGTCGAGGGCGGGCCGGTCGAGCTCGACGAAGGGCAGGATGGCGGGGCCGAAGAGGAGGTTCTTCCAGCGCCAGCCGAGGGAGAGCCGCTGCAGCCGCAGCAGGTCGCCGCCGCCGGCCCAGCGCGGCTGGCCGATCGAAAGACCTTCGACCGAGGCCGTCGGTCGCCACGACCATGGTCGCACCCGCAGATCGCCTTCGATGCGCACCGGCCGATGGAGCTGGGCCGATAGCCAGGCCGCCAGCGGCGGCCGCAGCCAGTTCCACTGGAAGAAGATGACGAAGAGCGCGATCGCGGCCACCAGCGCCGCGCCGATGATCGCCAGGGCGGTGCGGACCGGGTGGCCCGGGCCGCCGGGACGGCCGGCCCGTTTCTTTGGGTGCGGCGTTTCCGCGCCGGGCGCGATGGCGAGGGATCTCTGCAAGGCGCCTCCCTGAAGGATCGCCCCAGTCCCGGCTTAACAACGCTCCTGGCCCCGCCTGGCGTTCCCTTGCTGCCCTGGTCGCCGGCCTCCTTCCCCTCCACCTAAGGAGGAGGAAGGGGCCTGTTGCGAAGCAATGGGCAGCGGTCGACGCTGCGACGCGGGCCGAGGCTTTGCCCCCGCTTCAACCGGGATAGCCGCCGCCGCCCACGAGGCCATGCAGCCAGGCGAACAGCGCCGGCAGCAGGATGCGGCGGATGCCTTCGAGCACCAGCAGCACGATCACCGGCGAGAAATCGAGCCCGCCCAGGCTCGGCAGCAGGCGCCGGATGGGGCGCAGCATCGGATTCACCGCCGAGTCGAGGAAGCGGGCGGCGCTGTAGGCGTAGCGGTTGCGCAGGTTGATGACGTCGAAGGCGGTGAGCCAGCTGACGACGACGTAGGCCAGGATCAGGATCTCGACGAGCCCGATGAGGGGCTCGATGATGAAGGCGACGAAGTTCAGCAGCGCGTCCATGGCGCCGCCCCTATCGCGCGCCGCCCCGCGGGCGCAAGCGAACCGGCAGGGCGCCGTTATCCGCGGCGCGCCCTTCCTTGACTTGCCAAAGCCCCGCCCCTTATCTCCGCGGCTCCCCGCTGGGGCCGTAGCTCAGATGGTAGAGCGCCTCGTTCGCAATGAGGAGGTCAGGGGTTCGATTCCCCTCGGCTCCACCAGGCTGGCTTAAAGGTACCGATACCAAACCGATATCTTGGCGGACCAATTCGAGCGCATCGGGACCGCCTCGATGCGATCGCTACTCGCCATCGCGGTTCTGGGGTAGGCGACGATCGGCCCGTCGCCCTGCGAGCGGCACGCCACAACCTATCGCGAGGTTTGCGAGTCCGCCGCATGCACGCAAGATTGCTCAGGCCACGAGGCGGGCTGCGGTGCACAAGGCGCCGACATATCGACGAGCCCTTGCGGCGGGCGCGGTCGCTCGTTCATCGAGGGCTGGCGAGCCTATGCAGGCGGCAGCGATTGAAGCGGGTCGCGGGCTGCCGGGCTCGATCGAACGAGCGCCGCTCGACGTACTGGGAGAACGGGGCCGGTCCCGGGCGGGGCGTAGAAATGACACCCCCGCCAGAAAATGCGCGGCAGATTCTCGGAAATCGAGCGCGCGGTGCCTGCCAGCGGCCGATTCAGAGCTAGCGACGCCGCGCGGCAGGGATTAACCATTGCCGCGGGGTCCGGGCCGCGGGCCTGGTCGGCCGGAGGCCGGTCAAGCCGGTATCGCGACTGGCTGATGCGCTCGGCTCCGAGGGGGAGCGAACATGTCGGCAGTGAGGGCCTACGGGACCACAGGCGCGACGGGGGCGACCGGGACCTTGGCCAGCCCCAACGGCGGCGCCGGCGGGGCTGGTGGCTCGGCCTACGCCCACAACCCTGGCGCCGGCGCCGATACGAGCGAAGGCGCCTATGCCTACGGCGGCGCGGGCGGCGCGGGCGGAAACGGATATGCCGGCAAAGGCGAGTACGGCTACGGCGGCCCCGGCGGAGCGGGAGGCGCGGCCAAGGCGGTAGTCAATTGGGCGGCCAACTCGGCATCGGCGATCTCTGGGATGGCGAAGGCGATCGGAGGAGTCGGCGGCAGTCAGGGCACGGGCTCGGACGGCGGCGACGGGGGCGCGGGCGGGCCCGCCCGCGCTTACTCGATCGTCAACAGCTCCGGAGCGGGCGCGGTGGCGGCGCGCAGCTATGCCTCGGGCGGCGCGGGCGGCGGCGGGAGCGCAGACGCATCATTCGGGACGGGCGGAACGGGTGGGGCAGCTGCGGCGACAGCCTCCGCCTCCGGCTCGCAGGCAGCGACCGCCGTAGCCAAGTCCTACGGAGGACACGGCGGCTACGATTTCGACGGCGGCGCCGGAGGCAGCGCGACAGCGGCGGCGATAGCGTCGACCAGCTCGAGCAGCCAAACCGCGTATGCGTACGCCTTCGCGCAGGGCGGAGCCGGGGGTGACCCCAGCCGGGGCAACATCGGGGCAGTCGGCGGATCGGCAAGCGTCGGAACGACAAGCGCCTCGGGCTTCAACGCCTACGCCAAGGCCGTCCAGATCGGCGGCTCGGGAGCCCCGCCTGGGGATCCTTACGATGGTCCCGGTGGCGCAGGCTCCAACAGCTACATCACCAACAGGGTGTCAGGCCAAAGCCGGGGCGGTTACCTGCGCCTCGTTCAACGCGCGCTAGGTGGCACCGGGGGTTATGCAAATAACGGCGGGCAAGGAGGAAACGCAGTTTCACGGCTGACGTTCGACGACAGCGCGAACCCGATCCAAGCGACCAGCCTGCAGGGAAAGAGCCTTGCCTATGGCGGAGCGAGCGGGAGCGGCGGCGGCGGTGGAAACGGTGTCATTTACGCCCCAACGGCCACTGCATACCTAAACCTTACGGGCGCGAGGTCGATCGGCGGGACCGGTTGGGGCGCCCGTGCCGTCGGCGGAGCGGGCGGGTCCGGCAACAATTCCAACGGAGTGTACTTTTCCGGCCCCGGTGGGGCCGCCTACGCCACGTCCATAGCTGTCAGCAAAACGATCTTCAGTACCGACCAGACCAACGCGTTGGCCAGCGCGACGGGCGGGGCAGGCGGGTCTGGACCATCTAGTGGAACTGTCAGTGGGAGCGGCGGTGCAGCGACGGCGGCCGCCAACGCCAGTGGGGGCGCGGGGAGCGCGGCGGCGAGGGCCAACGCGACCGGTGGCGCGGCCGGCTATGTCGCAGACAATTATGGGGACCCGCCGGCCGCCGGCGACGGTGGCTCGGCCACGGCGACCGCCGGCGCCAGTGGCGGAGCGGGGAGCGCCGCGGCGACCGCCTATGCGACGGGCGGGGCAGGCGGTAGCTACAGCGGGACGCTCATGGGGGCCGGTGGCTCGGCCACGGCGACCGCCGGCGCCAGTGGCGGAGCGGGGCGCGCCGCGGCGACCGCCTATGCGACGGGCGGGGCAGGCTCAACGCAGGGTGCCGCGAACGCCACTGCGACGGCTGTCACGACCGGCGGCGCGCAGTCGACTGCCACAGCGACGGGAACCAGCACCAGCGGCACGGCCTCGAGCACCGCCTCGACCTCTGTCGGGCCCTTCGTCTCGAACCTCGCCACGAACGCCGAGGCGCCGTCGTCGGCGGGCGGCGCCAGCGCCGAGGCGGTCGCCAACTCGGTGAGCCCGCTGGCCTTCGATACTTCGGGCAAGGCGGCCTACGCCTTCGGCACAGTTGATCCGATCGCGAGCTATGTCTCGAACGCCTTCTCGACCCACGCCAACGTCGGCGCGGTCAGCACCACCGGCCATATCAGCGGCCTGGGAGCGACTTACTCGACGGTGTTCGGCGCCGCCGCGCTTGGGGCGCTGTACGCGACCGGGGCGAGCGGCTCACAGGAGTATGTCGCCTCGGAGACGTTCACGCTGAACGGCCAAGCCATGGCCGGCCATCTGGTGCTCGGCTTGCTCGATCCGCAGACCACGGGCGCCGGCTTCACCGACCTGAAGCTGACCGTCTCGGTGGGGGGGACGACCGTCGTCAACCAGGACTTCACGACCCTGGCCGCGGCGAACACCTACTTCGAGAACCACACGCTGGACCTGGGCGCGATCACCGGCGCGGCGAGTGTCGCGGTCGCGGTCACGCTAGATGTGACGACGAACGCTCCAGGCGCCGGTTATGCGGCCGACTTCCTCATCGGGGCCACCGACGCCCATCCAGCGCCAATTGCCGCTGCGCCGGCCAGCTTCACCGCCAACCAGGGCGGGGCCACCTTCATCCCGGGCGTCAGCGTCAGCGAGCCCGACAAGCTCTCCGTCGGCCAGACGGTAACGGTGGAGCTGAAGGACGCGGCCGGTCTGCTTTTCCAGTACGCCGGCAAGGGCAAGATCACCGGCCAGGGCACGACCGACCTGAAGCTCACCGGCACCGTCTTCGACGTGAACGCCGATCTCGCCACCCTCGCAGTGCAAGAGAACACCACCGCCGCCGACACGATCACCATGGCGACCTCGGACAGCCGGACGGGCGTGGGCGCGCCCGTCAACGTTGCCGTCAGCGTCACCCCTGCGCCCCAGACCTTCACCTTCACCACCGGCGTCGATCACTTCGGCGGCGGCAACGCCAACGACACTTTCGTCGCCACCGGCGGAACGCTCACCAAGGGTGACCTCGCCTTTGGCGGCGGCGGGACCAACACCCTGGAGCTGCAGGGCGGCGGGACGTTCGATCTCGCCCTGCCGACGACGCTCACCGGGATTCAGGTCGTCACCGCCACCGAGGGGATGGGAACGGCCGAACCCAAGATCACCCTGCGCAATGGCCTCAACGTCACCCTGAATGTCGCCGCCGGCGGCGCCGGGGCGGCGATCGCCATCACCGGGGCCAAGGACGCCAGCATCATCAATCTGGGGCCGGGCAAGGACAGCGTCACCGTGGGCTCGGCCAACGAGACCATCAACGGCGGCGGCGGGCCTGACACCATCACCGTCTCGCCCACCACGATCGGGGCCAAGATCAACGGCGGGACCGGCAAGAGTGTGCTCGTCTTCACCGGCGGGACCGGGACCATGGGCGCCAGCATCACCAACATCCGCAAGGTGACGCTCAAGACCGCCTCCACCTTCACCGCCAACGCCACCGCCAGCCTCACCATCACCGGCACCGCCGGCGCCGACACCATCACCGCGGGCGGGACAGGTCAGACGCTCACCGGGGGCGGCGGCGCCGACACCCTGATCGGATCGACGGCCGGCGGCGACACCTTCAGCGACACCGGCGCGCATCTCAACGGCGTCACCATCGAGAACTTCGCCGCGGCGGGCGACGCGCTCGTCATCACCACCATGAGCGCCACCGGCGCCTCGCTCACCTGGACCCAGGGGAGCGGCAAGGGAACGCTGAGCGTGAAGAACGGCGCGGTGAGCACAACCATGACGCTCACCGGAACCTTCGCCCAGAGCGACTTCAAGATCGCCGCCGACGGCAAGGGCCTGAAGATCACCCAGAGCGGCGGGTCTTTCGCCACTACCGGGCGCTTCGCTCAGGCGATCGCCAGCCTAGCCGATCCAGGTGCCGCGCTCGCCTCGGCGCCGACCGCGCAACAGACCTCCTGGCGGCCCGCTGTCCTCGGCGGCGGGCGGGAGGGCGCGGCCGCCTGACGTGGCGCTGTCCGACCGGCTGTAGGCTGCTCGCGATTCGCCTTGGCCTCGCCGTGGCGAGGCTGTGCTTGTCGGCGTCGCCACGCGGCGGGTGTTCGGTCAAGTGCCCGACGCGGAAGCCGTCCTTCACGCCCAGCCAGGGCGAAGGCGAAATGCAGGCGTCGCGGTTCATCGGCCCATCGGCCGCGAGCATCGGCCGGGCGCGCCATCGCCTAAAGCCAGGCTATCGGGGGCCAGCCCCGTTAGACGTACTGGAGAACTAGGCGGCCGCCCGGCGGCCCTCGGAAGTGAAACCCCCGCCAGAAAAGAATGCGCAGCGGTTTCGGAAGCCCGAGGCTTACTTTGGAGGCGCAACGGGAGCAGGCGGACTCGCGACGGCCGGTCCAGGGCTGGCGGGTGGGTCGGGTAAGTATCGGACCACGACGTATCGGGACGAGTGCTCCCGGACCTGCCGAGAAAGGTAACTCCCCGAGGCTCGGGCCCTGTAGCTGCCGAACCCGCCGCTGCTGCTGTTGCCCGATGCGACGGCGCTGCCGAAGCCCGCCTCCCCGATTACGTCGGAACCCTCGTCGGTGACAATTACGGCGTCGCCGCCGGCCGCCTTGGCAGTCTTCGCGATGTCAGGGTCGAGACCATGCATTCGGATCGCGCCCACAAGGCCGTTCTCCCTGCGGCGATCTGTGATGAGCCCGAGCACCTGATAGCGATGTGGCGGGTCGCCATCGAACCAGAAATCCACCCCATCGACGGTCTTCTTGTCGCCGCCCTGGCCATCGCGGATCGCGTTCTTGCCCTCGTAGACCAAGAATTTAGGGCTCGCCGCGGCTAGCCCTGCCACCACCAGCGCCGCCCCCGAGACGTAAGCCCCAATCAGCAGCAACAACCAGTATTTCATCGCTCCCCCGGGGCGCTTTTCGATCCCAACGCGGCCTCGATCAACGTATGTTTCCACCGGCCTGAATGTCAGTCCATTCCCAAAGCTCGGGCACGGCCGCGCCACGAAGCAGTCCTAATGGGAGTCCCGCGCGCGCGCGCCCGTACGGCGGCGTTTCGAGTACGTTCGCTTCTAGCGCGGAGTGATCGACGGCGGCCGGCGCAGGCCGACGATCCACTCGCCCCGGCGCAGGCTGATCTCGCCGGCGGTGACGGCCAGCACGTCGGCGCCGGCGAGCAGGATCGCCGCTTCGTTTGAACCAAAGACCTCTCGCCCGGTCCATCCGAGGGCGGCCGCTTTCGCCGCCCATTGATCGACGAACCGGCAGGCCGCGTCGATCGCCGCACGCAGGGCCTCTGTGCTCACACCATCGGGGGCGGATCGAATCTCAAGGAAGGCGAGGGCAACGGCCCATTCCGTCGGAACGGCGGCGCCTTCCTCGACGATCGCGGCGCGCTCGGCGAGGTTGTCGGCCGTGACCGCACCTTCTCTGCCAGAATTGCCAAAACCGCCAAAACCGGCCCGTCGGCGCGGACCGCTAGGGGTTTTGGCAACAATGGCAGTTTTGGCGGAGGCCTGAGTGATCGCGCGCGCGTCGTCGTCATCGCTCAATAGGTTGCGGACCTTCGCGCGCCACCCGGTCATGGCGCCGCCTCGATCAAGTGAGGGTTGACGGCGTAGTCGAGGCGCTTGCGGCCCACCTTGCCGGACTCCTCGACCAGACGCAGGCAGTCGCCATCCACCGCCGCGTTGATCGCGGCCTCGACGTCGTCCACCGTCGAGAAGCCTGGCACGCCCCAGGATCGGCGGACCTCTCGGGCATTGATCCGCCGGACCTTGCGCGCCCGTATCTCCTTGACGAGCGCCACGGCGGCGCGTTCGGCGGCGGGCCTGGCCGCGTCGCCATAGACGCGGGCCGCCATGGGCGCGAGGTAGTCCTCGAACAAAGGGATGGCCGCCGCCACGCTCCGCGCCGAGACGCGATCCGGCTCCGCGCCATCGCCCCACGCCCAGACGAGCAACTCGATGACGATCGCCAGGCGCGCCACCACGCCCAGGCCCTTGCCGAGGAAGTCGGCCATGAGCCCGCTGGCCCCCTGCGCCCTGACCTTGGCGTCGAGCCACCACTCTGAGAACACCGTCTGCGCCTCGGGATCGAGCGGGCGGACAACCGGGCAGGGCCGGCCCTCGTCATCGGCGCCGGGCGTGAGACTCCTCAGCCGCCGCAGGATCGTGTCGATGCGGTTCTCGTCCACATAGGCCGTGTCCCATACCGGCCGAACGGGATCGGGCCAGACCGGCAGGAACCGGCAGACGAGACCGTCATTGGCGCGCCCCTTGAAAAGCAGCTGGCTCAGCCGCTCGGGCTGAATGCCGACGCAGGCCGAGAGATAGGCGCGGTCCGGCGAGACGCTCGCCCCTGCTTTCACGCGGTCGATGGTGACGCCGATCCCATTGAAGGCCGAGAGATAGAAGGCTGCGTCGCCCTCGCCGCCATATTTGCCGAAATTGCCGAACCAGGCCGCGCCCTCGTCAACGGCGAGGAAGAGGCCGCGCGGGTTAGCCGCGAACAGGTGCGTCATCTTCTCGACAGACATCGACCCCACCACGACACGCGGTCTCTTGGGCTCTGGCGGCGCATCGGCCTCGACGGGGCGCATGGGCGGCGGCGCCCCCTTCTTGGCGGCTTGCTTCACCTGCTCGCGCCAACCGTCTTCGGCTTCCTTGGCGAGCGCGGTTTGCGTCTTCCAAGCCCTCTCCGCCTTCGCGAAATCGGCACCCTCGCCCAGCTCAAGATTCCGGGAGGCACGGCGCAGGAGATCGAGCGGTTGGCTCTTGCCCGTGGAAGGGTTGCCGACCAGCAGTGACCAGAGGATGCAGGGTTCGGTCCAGCCGCGCCTAAGCTGGACGGCGCGGCTTAGACCCACCACGCCGGCCGCTGTGGCGAGGAGGGCGCACGCCAGATAGTCGGTCGGGCCGTCCTTGGCGGCAGCCAAGTCGCGCACGTAGCTCGCCAGCGGCCCGAACACGTTCAGCGGAAAGGCAGGCGCGGGTCGAAGCCCGTTGTTGACCAGGCGGGGATCTGGCTCGGGCCAATCGACGTGCGGGTCATAGGGTTCGATAACGGGCGCGATCTTCACGGCCGTCCCAGCTCGGCTCGAGCCCAATCATTCCAATCCTCGTGTGGCGGGGGCGAGCGCATGAACTCCACCACCAGGCCGGCCGCATAGGCGCGGCGGGCGAGGGCCTGGGCGGCTTCCTCCCCCGCGGCGTCGCGATCCGGCGCGACGACGACCTCGACGACCTCGTCAGGCCACGCCAGCCGCCGCATGCCGCCGGCCGAGAGCGCCGCCAGCGCGCCCAGGTCGGGACGCTGGCGCCGGACCGCTTGCCAGGCGGTCAACGCCGACTCGACACCTTCGCCGACGACAACGCGCTTTCCGGGCGCCAGGTGCACATGGCCGCCGCCGACGTGGCCGATGCACTTGCGCGGCGCCGCCAGGTCCGCCTTGCTGCCGGCTGGTGACAGGTGAGTGAGATGCGCCCCGATCTGGTCGCCGGCGCTGTTGACGACGCGGGCGATCATGGCCGGCGCGAAGGTCCGGCAATGGTCGTCGTAGGGATAGACCGGCGCGGCCGGCAGGAACCGCAGCCCGGCCCCGTAAGGCGGCGCGGTGATGGCGCGAGCCTGGCGCAGATAGGTCTCGGCCAGGGTCCCGACCAAAGGACTCGCCGTGCGCCACAGGCGGGCCGCCAGGGCCCGGTGGCGCTCGTCCTGAACCCTTGCCGCAGCAGCGCCTTGTCGGGCCTCAGCGGCCGTCTCTCGCGCGGGGATGACGCCGTCGTTTTCGAGCAGGCGCGCCGCCTCACGCCGCGTCCTGGCGGCGCCTGCGTGCACCATCATCTGGAGCAGACCGCCAGCTGCGCCCGCTTCATAGTCGGCGAAGACGCCACGCGCCGGGATTACGGCCACCGATCCGCGCCGGCCGAAGCGCAGCTCGCCGCACCGGCTCAGCCGCCGGTTGGGCTCGCCGAATAAGCGGATGGCGATGCGCTCCACCACCTCGTGGTGGAGATCGAGGACGCTCATTGAAGGGCCTCGATCGTCAGCCATCGGCGCGCGTCGCAGAGATCGGCCGCGGCTTGGCGCAACAGCGCCGTCGAGCGCCGCCGGGGCGGGCTCTGGTCCGCCGCATTGACCAGGCCGTCGATCAGCGGCCCGAGAAGGTTTTGCAGGTCGGGAGCGTTGCCGGTATTCTCGCCGCGTTCAGCCGCAGACCGAACGACACGGCGAGGCGCGTCACCCCAAAGGGCGCGTCTCGTTGATGTTGGAGGCATGGGATCAAGCGGCCCGTCCCGCATCTGCCTCGGAAGTCGAGACGAACGACGGCTGTTCTGCGAGCCAGTGGGACACGTCCGCCTGCCGATACCTCACCAACCGCCCGAGCCGAATCCAGGGCGGCCCTCGACCTGCGAGCCGGTCCTTCTGAAGAGAGGATCGGGCTCGGCGGGTTATCTCCGCCACCTGGCGGTCAGTCATCAGGGCGTCCAACGGCCTGCACTCCTTCAGTGTGATCGAGAATCCGGAGGTTGCGGCAACTTTCAGCGGCGGTATCTCCCGCCTAATTCGCCTCAGTTAGTTCGACGTTTTGAGGCTCTGAGCCCAGAGGGCCGGAACAGCGCCAATCGCCTGGGCCAAGCGCGTGCGAGCCTCGGCGATCTTGCGGTTCGGGTGATCAATGTTCTCGCCGAAAATCCAACGGGCGATTTGCAAGGCCTTGGGCCGATCAGGCTCGGGCTGGCGACGCCTCCACCACTCGAGCTCCGCCACTTCGACGATCCGGGCGCTTCGCCATCGCTCGAAGACCGCGGCCGTGGCGCGACTGTTCAGCGCCTTGGGCCCGGGTAAGGAAACGAGGCCCGGGTGCGCCTTGCGCGTCGCCTGGAGGAGCTGCTTGAAGCCTTCGACGATGATCTCGTCCGGCGCGTTCAGGCTGACGCTCAGGAACAGCGCCGGCCCGAAGTAGGCGTAAGCGGGATCGGCGGCAGCGTTCGCAAGCTCAGGGAGCGCGATCTCCGCCACTGGCGGCCGGGCGATGTAGGCCGGGATGACGACATCGGTATACGGGCGACCGTCGGGCGGAAGGTCTATGCCGATAGCAGTCGCCGCCTCCAGCCAACGGTCATCGTCCCAATCTCTCAGCGCATGGCACCCCATGAGGGCCTGGACCCAAACGGCCGCGTCGCGCCGATCGTCGCCGGTCGGCCTCAGCCAATCGTAACGCTCCCGCTTGAACCACTCGGGAGGTTTGTTGGCGGCGGCAGGTTCACCGGCGCGTCGTCGCATAGTCCGCCAGCCTCGCGACTGTCGCTCCCTCCGGCGGCGCCTCGCCCATGATCCGCCGCCCGACCATGGCCGCGGCGTCTTGGAGCGGGTCGGCCGAAAGGTGGCTGTAGCGCTCGGTTGTGCGGGCGCTGGCGTGGCCAAGCAGCTTACCGACGAGAAACAGGCTGGCGCCATCTGCTATGGCGAAGCTGGCGAAGGAGTGCCGCAGGTCATGCAGTCGCACGCCCGGCAGCTCGGCCTTGGCGCAGACCGCGCCGAAGGCCTTGCGCAGACCCGTCGCATGGCCGTCGCCCCGATAGCCCGGAAAGACGTACGGCGAGGCGCCTGCGCCTTTGCCATTGTCGGCCGCGGCCTTCCGCGCCGCCTCGGCCGCATCGAGACGGGCCTTGAGGATCGCCAGGGCGGGCGGCGAAAGCACGATCCGGCGCTCGCCAGTCTGGCCGCCGGCTTTGGTGCGCTGGGGCGGTAGGACTAGGCGCTGGCGCTCGAAATCGACCTCCGGCCATTTGAGCCCCAGGATTTCGCTCTTGCGGGCGCCCGTCAGCATGAGCAGGCGCAAGGCATCGCCGAAGGTCTTGGAGAGGCTGTTGTCGGTCTCCATGGCGGCGATTGCGTCGAGGAGGCGGCCGGACTCCTCCCGGCTCAGGAAGCGCTCGCGCATGGGCGCGGCGGCCAGCTTCACGCCGGCGAACGGATTGTTGCTGGCGATCAGGCCATGCTCGACGCCCCAGGCGAACATCGCCGCCGCCGCCGCGCGCGTACGACGGGCGACCCCCTGGCCGCCGAGGACACGCGCCCGCCCACGGGGTCCGGTCTTCTCGTCCGCCGCGGTCTTCCCGGCGGCGATGTCGGCGATGGCTTTCGCGGCGTCAGCCTTGGTAACGGCGTTCGCCACCTTGCGGCCTAGGAGCGGCTTGACGTGGCGCTTGAGATTCGATCCGTCATTGGCCCAGGTCGACGCCCGCTTCGCGGGCTTGGTGGCGGGGCCGTCCGCCAGATAGGCCTCGATCAACGCCGCCACTGTCAGGGCGCGGCGGGCTTCCTGCTTGGCGGCGGCCGGGTCCTCGCCGGCCTTCACCCGCTGCAATGCTTTGTCGGCCGCCGCGCGCGCCTGTTCCGGCGTCCACGGCGAGCCGTGTGTCCCGATGGTGTAGATGCGCTGGAGCGGGCCTAGGCGGTACTTGACGGCGTAGACCCGCCGGCCGCTGGCGTAGGTCCTCAGGAAGAACCCCTTGAGGTCGGTATCCCAGAGCCGGACCTCGCCCGCCGCCGGCGTCCGCACCGCATCGACGGTGCGCTTACCGATCCTCGCCCGCACGCTTTCCATGGTCTTCCGCCCCTCGCTCGATCGGGTCCCGATACCATACCGATACCACGAAACGGGAAACGAGGGGAAGTCCGCGGCAACTCGCGGAAGCGTCGTGTCACTGGATACGTTATAACTCAGCGGCTTATCTCTGTCCCGGCAACGCGCGGAAACGGCCGGAAACCGGCAAGCCTGACATTCGCAATGAGGAGGTCAGGGGTTCGATTCCCCTCGGCTCCACCAAGGCCAGTTATATCAAAGTCATAAGTCGATCCGCGCCGGCGAGGGTATGGGCGATCCTGGCGATCGCATGTTGGATCGGCTTGCTTGGCGCGAACAAGATTATCGCTGGACCGCTGACCTGTCCGCACACGGCTGGGCATATCTCCGGTCCCTTCGTCCCAACCCAGGCGGCGGCGCTCAAAATCTATGGGATAGCTAGCGACGCGGTAGGCGCCTCAAGGCGCTACTGCCGCGGCAGCGGGCCGGAGCATCTGGCTGACCGAACGCCGGCCGCCGATCCCGAGCCCCCTTCCAAAGCGAGCATCGGCGCCTTTCCCCTGGACGAGCCCCGCGCGAGGCCTTGGCCCAGACCCTCGCCGCCGGCGCGCGGCGATCGTCCCATATGACCGGCGTCGACATCCGCCCCGAACGGCCCGCGGACGCGGCCGCTGTTCGCGCCCTCGTTTGCGCCGCCTTCGGCGATGGCGATGAAACCGCCGACTTCGTCGAGGCGGTGCGGACGCGCGCGAAGGTTTGCCTGGCGCAAGTCGCGGTCGCGGGCGGGGCCATCGTCGGCCAGACCCAGTGGTGCGACGCGCCCCTCGTCGTCGACGGCACGAGGGTGAAAGGCGCCTATCTCAGCTGCCTCTGCGCCCATCCCGCTTTGCAGAGGCGCGGCGTCGGCTCGCGCCTGGTGCGCGCCGGCCTCGAGCGCTTGTCGGAAGACGGCTACGCCGCCGCCACCTTGCTCGGCGATCCGGCCTACTATCGCCGCTTCGGCTTTTCCTCCGCCCTGGCCGAGCGGATCGAGGCCCCGCACCGGGCGAACAGCGCGGGCTTTCAGGCGATTGAGCTGCTCGCCGGCGCGCTCACTGGAACGGCCATACGCGCCGACTTTCCCGCCGTCATCGCGCCCGGCGGACCGCGTCCCGAGCGCTAGGGTCGCGGCCGATATGAGGGGCGCCGGTCCAACGCGTATGGCAAACCGAGACGCGTCGCAGGCTATGGCCAAGTGGCGAAGCCGCGGTAGCCAAGGCTCGACTACGGCGGTCAGCCGGTGCAAACTTTGGTTTCGGTCGAGAGGCGAGACGTCATGAGCATCGGCACTGTCAACGGACCGCCGGGCGCGGCTGGGACGAACGGCGCGGGCGCGGGCGTCGCCGGCACGGCGGGCGGGACAGGCGGCTACGCCTACGGCAAGAACACCGGCAACGGCAAAGATACGAGCAACACCGAAACCGCCAACGGCGGGCCGGGCGGGGCCGGCGGCGGCGGCGGCAGCGGCGCCGGCGCCGGTGGCGCGGCCGGGGCGGGCGGCGCCGGAGGGGGAGCCAAGGCCAAGACAGACTTCACCCTCCCTACGGCCTCGACCATCAAGGCCTACGCAAACGGTTACGGCGGCAATGGTGGAAAAGCCGGTCATCCGGGCAATTACGGCGGAAAGAGCCCTGGAGCCGGCGCAACCGGGGGCGCGGGCGGGGCGGGGTCAGCCATCGCAGAGGGCTACAACGCCACCGCCAACGCCTATGTGACGGCGACGGCGAAAGGCGGCCTCGGCGGAACGGCCTATGGAGCCGGCGGCTTCGGCGGCGCGGGCGGGTTGGTCGGAACCGTGTCCGCGTTCGCGAAGGGGATCTCCGCGCGCGTAACTGCGGCGGCCACGGGCGGGTCGGGCGGCGACGGATACGGCGGCGCTGCCGGCGGCGTCGGCGGCAGCGTCGATCTTGTGAACGCGGTGGGTGGAGAGCTTTATCGCGCCGGTGGCACGCTGACGCTGCGCCAATATGCCTACGGCGGCGCCGGGGGGATTAGCGACAGCTACGGCGCGGCGGGCGCCGCCGGCAACGCCAAGTCCCTGCTGACGTACACAGCTGGCGCCAATCCGGCCGGCAAGGTCTACCTCGATCTGAAGGGTGTCGGGGGGCTTGGGGAGGGCGGTAAGACGCCGTCCGTCGGCGGCAAGGGCAAGGCGAAAGCCAGCGCCACGGCTCCGGGATCCCTTACTGTCAAAGCGTACGGTTCGGGGGGAACCGGCGGCATCGCCACCGGGGCCGGGACCGGCGCTGTGGGCGGCGACGCCGCCAAAGCCCGGGCGGTTGCGGTCAGCACGACGAGCGGGGCCATTGCCTACGCCAAGACCCACGGGGGGACGGGGGGAAGCGGCGAGACCGGCGGGGCGGGCGGCGTGGCGCAACTGACGACTGCCAAGGCGGTGGCCGGAGGCGGCTACAATGCAAGCGCTGCCGTTACCCAGATCGGCGGCCAAGGCGGGTACGGCTTCAACGGAGGCGCCGGCGCGGCGAGCTCGCTGTACAACGCTGTTTCGGGGTCGGTCGCCGGCTCGAGCAGCGGCCAGAACCTCGACTTGGCCGAGGTGGCGACTGGCGGTGCCGGCGGCGCGGCCACTGGCGGAATAGCGGGCGGCGGCGGGGTGGCCAGCGCCTCCCTCACCTTCGACGACGCCACGACCCCCACTCCCGCTTCGCTGTTGACACTGGGAGTAACGGCCAACGGCGGCACCGGCGGCGCAGGCTCGAGCGGATCGGCCGGCGGGGCGGGCGGCGGCGCCGTGGCGTTCGGCTCGGCGATCGGCGCGCACGACGCGGCCGACAATGTGCTGGCCGTCGGCGGACGCGCCGGGCTCGGCTCGAGCGGTTCTTATGGGACCGGCGGCTCGGCCAAGGCCGTCGGCCTTGCCTCAGGCAGCCATCACGTCATCGATACCGTGGAAGCAGAAGCGCAGAATGGTGCCTCGGCCAAGGCGAAAGCCAAGGTCACGGCGGGGGCGTACGGCGGCATGAGCGCCGCGGCCCACTCCACCTTCGCCGGAACCCCGGTCACCTATCAGGCCGCGAGCGCGGCTGGCCCGGTTTCGGGAAAGAGCGCGGCCTATGCAAAAGCCGAGTACGGAGCGGCCTTCTCCACGGCGAACTTCTCCTTGCAGAATGAAGTTGTCGTCGACGACGCTGAGCCGGCGGCCGCGAGCGGCGATGCCGTACTATTTGCCAATTCAAATCTCTCCAAGGCGTTCGGCGCCTCTCCTGTGTTCTTTTCATTGGGAGAGTTTGGCGGGGCCTTCACCGCCAGCGGCGCGGGCACGGCCGTGGGCGACACCCTCAGCCTGGTCGTGGATACGACCAAACTGCCCAAATTAGGCGATCTCGTTCTCGGCCTCTTCAGCCCGACCGTCCAGGGAACCGGGTTCTCCAGCCTGGACTTTACCGTCAGCGACCTGACCACCGCTGCGACGCTGGTATCGCGAAACTTTAGCGGCTCCGGAGGCCTCGCCGCGGCCGAGACCTATTTCACCAACAACGCGGTCGATCTCGGCTCCCTCGCCACCCTGGAGGGTTCAGGGACGACGGTCACCTTGCAGATTTCGCTTCAGTTCGCGTTCAGCGCGCCTGGCCAGGGTTTCTACTTCGGTTTGATCACCGGCGACCCACCGGGCGCCGGCAGCGTCGGCAAGTTCGCCCAGGCCATAGCCGGGTTGGGCGGAGCGGGCGGCGGACAGCTCGCCGCGCAAGACGTCAGGTCCAACGGCTCGACGAGGCTTCTCGCAGCAAGGTCCTGAGCAGAGTCGGCTTTCAGCCCGCGGCGGCGACGCCGGCGGCCTTGGCGCCCGGCGTCAGCGCCGAATCCAGCCGCGCCCAGGTCGGCTCCAGGTCGACGACCGCGCCGGCCTCCATGGCCTCGTCGATCGCCATCACCGTCAGCCCGGCGGCCAGGGCGTCGGCCGGGGCGACGGGGAAGGGGGCGCGCCCTTCCATCGCCGCCAGCAGGTCCAGCGCCATCGCCTGGTCGGCGCCGTTGTGGCCGTCGGCGGTGCGACCGCCGAACTCCAGGCGTTCGGGCCGGCCCCGGTCCAGCACCCGCCGAAACAGCATGCGGTTGCGCGCCAGGTCGGCGATCAGGGTGGCCTCGGTCCCGGCGATGTACCAGCGCCGCTCCTGCAGGGCGGTGCAGCTGTTGGCGTGGAAGGCGAGCGCCATGTCCTCGCCGTAGCGCGCCAGGGCGGTCTGGTGGTCGGTCACGTCCATGTCGGAGAAGAAGGCGTCGTTGGCGGCGGCCCAGCCGGCGTCCCGCAGCGCAAACGCGGCCTCGCCATCGGCATAGGTCCGCTCGATGGCGCCGCCCCGCCGCGCGCCGTCGAAGATCCGGCGGCCGCCGAAGCTGGCGACGGCGCTGGCGCGCCGGCCGGCGATGCGGGCGAAGATGTCGAAGTCGTGGCACACCTTGTCCAGCAGGTAGGAACCGCCCCAGTCGCGGCGGCGGCGCCAGTTGCGGGCCAGATAGGCGCCGTGCTCGGGCGGCAGGTGCTCGGTGGCGTCCATCGAGATGATCGCGCCCAGGGCGCCGCCCTCGACCCGCGCCAGCACCTCCTTGACGATGGCCATCGAGCGCATGACCAGGCCCACGTAGACCGGCGGGTGCGGCCGTTCCGCCAGCAGCCGCGCCAGGGCGAAGCTCTCCGCCGCCGTTCGCACGATCGGCTTTTCGGCGAAGATCGGGGTCTTCGCCTCCAGGGCCTCGCGCAGATGGTCGAAATGCAGGTGGTTGGGCGAGCCGATCATCAGAAGATCGAAAGGCCCGCCGGCCAGCAGGGCGGCGAGGTTCCGTCGCCGGGGCCCGATGCCGACGCCGGCCTGCGCCAGGGCCTCCGCGCCCACCGGCGTGGCGTCGACATGGCCGCCGACCTCCAGCGCCCAGCCGACCTCGCGCATGGCCAACAGCACCGCGGCGATGCGCTGGCCCAGGCCCACCACCCCTATGCGCCAGGTCTTCATCGCCCTAGGAAAATCGCTCTTCTTGCCCCATCGGGTATGGGTAACACGCCCCCGGCGCCCCCGCGATGACCTTCGCCCGATGACCTTCGCCCGATGACCTTCACCAAGCGCCTGCGCGAGCGCGTCATCTCCGGCGACATCACCTGCAGCGTGCGCATCTGGCAGAGGCCGCACGTGAAGGTCGGCGGCCGCTATGCCCTGGGTCCCGGCGCGGTGGAGGTGACCGGAATGCGCGAGGTCGGCTGGAGCGGCATCACTCCGGAACTGGCGCGCCGTTCCGGTTTCGCAGGCGTCGTCGACCTGCTGAAGGTGGCCAGGCACGGGCCGGGCGAGCGCGTCTTCCTGATCGAGTTCGTCTGGCGCCCGGATTGAAGCTCTCCTCCCCCGCCTGGGGGAGGTGGCCGGGCGAACGCCCGGCTGGAGGGGGCGGGCCACATCTGCGGCGCCGTGAGGTTGGCTTTCCCCACCGCGCTCGGCGCGCTGACGCGCGCCGAGTCGACCCTCCAGCCCCCTTCCCGGCCTTCGGCCGGACTTCCCCCAGAGGGGGAAGAGAGGGGAGGGAGAGAGCGCTACGCCGCCGCCGTCGCCCGCGTCTTCAGAGTAAAGTCGGCCGGGTCGGGCGCCACCGTCGCCTGCCAGTAGTCGACCAAGGGGAACGGCCAGTTCTGCGTCACCCGCCCGGCGGCGTTCTTGTACCAGCTGGTGAAGCCGCTCTGGCCCCAGGCCATGTTGACGTTGGCCGCGTCGACCTTGGCGTTGAAAGCGTCGTGGACGTCGCGCCGCACCTCGATGATGTCGCTGCCGGTCTCGGCCATCAGCTTCAGCGCCCCCAGGATGTAGCGCACCGAGCACTCGGAGAAGAAGATGATCGAGCCGTTGACGACGATGTTGGTGTTTGGCCCATAGATGATGAAGAGGTTGGGAAAGCCCGGGACGGTCATGCCCAGGTAGGCGCGCGGATCGCCGTCCCAGACCTTCTGCAGCTCGGCGCCGCCGCGGCCCACGACCTTCATCGGCCACAGGAACCGCGTCGAATAAAAGCCGGTGCCGAAGATCAGCACGTCCGCCGGGTGCTTGGCCCCGTCGGCGGTGACGACGCCGTCGGGGACGATGCGGCTGATTGGGCTGGTGACCAGATCGACGTTGTCGCGCCGGAAGGCGCCGATCCACACGCCGTTGTCCAGCAGCGCCCGCTTGCCGCCGAAGGGATAGGCCGGGATCATCTGCTCGATCAGTTCGGGCGCGTCGGGCGCCTGGGCCCGGATGGCCTCGGTGAGCATGCGCCGCGCCTCGTCGTTGGCGGCGCTCACCGCCTCCGGCCCGCCGGCCCAGGCCGGGTCGGCCTTGACCGCTTCGTAGAGGCCGTCGGTCAGCATCCAGAAGAGCCAGAAGCGGTACCACTTGCCGTAGTAGGGCACATGCTCGAGGAGCCACTTTTTCCCCTCCGGCACGTCGTAATGGTAGGTCGGGGCCGGCGCCGGCCAGGGCGGGGTGCGCTGGAAGACCTCCAGGCTGGCGACCTTGCCGGCGATCTCGGGCACGAACTGATAGGCGCTGGCGCCCGTGCCGATCACCGCCACCCGCTTGCCCTCCAGCTCGACGTCGTGGCGCCACTGGGCCGAATGGAAGGCCGGCCCCTCGAAAGTGGCCACGCCCTCGATATCGGGAAGCTTGGGCCGGTTGAGCTGGCCGACCGCGGCGATGAGCACGTTGGCCCCGAGGGTCTGGCGGGCGCCGTCCGGGCCCTTGGCCGTCACCTTCCATGTGGCCGAGCTCTCGTCGAACACCGCCTCCTCGACGCTGGTCGAGAAACGGATGTGGTCGCGCAGGCGGTGCTTGTCGGCGACCTTGCGGAAGTAGGCCAGCAGCACCGGTTGGGTCGAGTAGAACTGCGGGAAGTCGTGGTTCGGCTCGAAGGAGTAGCTGTACATGTGGTTGGGATTGTCGACCCGGCATCCGGGATAGACGTTCTCCAGCCAGGTGCCGCCCACGTCGGCGTTCTTCTCCAGGATGGTGAAGTCGATGCCGGCCTGCTTGAGCCGGATCGCCGCCAGCAGCCCGGACATGCCGGCGCCGACGATGATCGCCTTCATCTTCCCGGCGGCCTCTTTCAGCCCGGGGCTGGACCAGTCCGGCTTCTTGGTGTCGGCTGCGTACAGGGCCAGCTCGTCGTTGAGGAAGGCGGCGTAGCTTTCCGGAATGTCGGCGCCGGCGATCCAGTCCATCATCTTGCGCACCGTCGCCGGCGGGGGCGGCGGTGGCGTTGGCGCCCCGGCCAGATGCGCCTTGATGGCCGCCTTGGCGCGGCGGCGGATATCGGCCTGCACCGCCTCGGCGTAGCCGCCGAGGTTGCCGTCGGCGAACAGGACATAGCTCGGCCGCCGCTCCGGGGTCAGCAGGCCGCCATCGCCGGTCAGGTGGATCACCGCCATCAGCAGGGCCGGCAGGTGCGCCGTCGAAAGGGCCTGGTCGAGGAAGGCCTCGTCCACGCTGTGCGCCACATCGTTCATTTCAGGTCCGATCCCCTTTTGCGCGCTTCACCTTACCGCCGCGGCTGCGCCTCGCAAGCGCGGCCCCGCCGGCGAGCGCCCGGGCGCCGAGCGCCGCGGCGGCGCCGAGCACCGGAGCGATATAGTAGATGGCGCGAAAGAGGATCAGGGCCGCCAGGCTCTCGCGCACCGGATTGCGGGCGGCCAGGCCGACGATGATCGCGTCCAGGACCCCCAGGCCGGCGGGCGTTCCCAACACGCTCGCGGCCACCGCGCCGAAGCAGAAGACGGCCAGGAAAGCCGGGAAGTCGGCCAGCCGATGGGCGGCGAGCACGAACAGGGTCGCCGCCGCGGCGAGCCAGTCGATCAGGGCGGCCGCGAGCGCCGCCGCTCTCTTGCTGTCGGGCAGGGACCGCCAGTGCCGGCGCCGGCGCGGCCGCCGGATCACCACGAACCACAGAGCCGCTGGCGCCAGCAGGGCGGCGCCGGCGGGGACCGCGACCCAGGAAAGGCGCGGCGCCGCCGCCACCAGCGCCAGGCCCTCGACCACCGCCCCGGAGAGCAACGAGGAGGCGGAGGTCACCAAGGTCAGGCGGGCAAGGTCGGCCGGCGAGAGATGGCTGGAGGCGTAGAGCCGCGCCCGCGCCGCCGTCCCCGAAAGCGCGCCGAAGCCGAAGGCCGCCGAGAAGGCGTTGGCGACGAAGGAGGCCAGGGCGACGCGCGGCCAGGGGAGGGGCCGGCCGATGAAGGCGAGCGCCTCGCCTTCCACCAGCGCCAGGGCGGCGAAACCAAGGGCGGTGAAGAAGAAAGCCAGGACCAGCGCCGCCGGGGGCGTCGCCGCCATCGCCGCCAGCACTTCCCCCGCGCTCGTCTCGCCCAACTGCGCGTGCGCCAACCACAGGGCCAGGGCGATGGCGAGGATGGGCGTCAGCGCCCGGGCCCAGGGCGAGCGCAACAGCCGCCAAGCCTTGGCGCCGGCGACGGCGGCCCGGGACCTGGCCAGGCGGGCCCGCGCCCGCCGCAGGCGGCGCGCCAGGCCGGCGTTCATGTCCAATGATTTCACGCCCGATCAATGCGCGCCACCGCGGGCGCGTTCAGAGAGTTTGCAGTTCCTCGTCGCCTCGTCGGCGAGTTGACCTCCGCGGTCCCCGGGATCGGCCTTGCGGCCGCCCCGGGGATGACGGTGGAGGGTTGGCGGGCTAGCGCGTGTCGCGGTCGGTGATCAGGCGCAGGGTCTCGACCTGGGCGCTGGCGTGCTCGGCAAAACGCGCGCACAGCTCGCGCGCGCCCACCGGGTAGGCCTCGCCGCCCTGGGCCACTTCGGCGGCCATGCGGGCGACCTCGGCAAGGCGGCCGAGCAGGGTCTCGATGTGCTCGCGCGCCAAGGCCCTGGCCTCGGCCTGCAGGCGGCGCACGCGATCGGCGATCCTGGGCGCGCCGGCTTCGGCGGGCGCCTCTTCGACGACGGTGAGATGGGTGACGGACATGCGACTCTTCACTCCAGGCGCCTAAAGATCGTGCGCGCCTCAACCGGGATCAACGCGTCACAAGCGTGAACGGCGCCTGAACAGCCAAGCTCGCCGCGCGAATCGGCAACGCCTGTTTCCTGCGGGACACACCTGCGTCGCCCGTATCACGTTCCGACCGGCGCAGAGGCCTTGACAGTCAGTTGCGAATTGCAATAGACCGCCCCATCTGCGGCTACGGTCGTGGGGGTGCTGAGGCGCCTGGGTCTTTGACATCGTGAACAAACACAACTCTCACCTCCCCCGCCTGGAAAGGTGGCCGGGCGCACGCCCGGCCGAAGGGGGAAAGGCGGCAAGCGCCGGCGCTTGCGAGGAAGGCCCTGTTTCCGAAGGCGCGGGAAGCTGCAGGTTTGCGCCGTCTGCGGATTGTCCGTCTGCATCGCCGTCCGATGCACCACTGCAGCGAAGCCGCTTCTCTACGAGCCTTTGCCGGAGCCTTGCGAGAACGTGCCAAATCGTGCCCGGGCGTGCCCGGGCGTGTCCGGGCGTGCGAAAGCGTGCGAAAGCGTGCGGAAACGTGCGGAAACGTGCGGAAACGTGCCGGATCGTGCTCAGGTCGGCACGCAGGATGTGCTCATAAGCAGCCGAAAGTACGTGTGGTTTTGTGCGCGGGGCCTAAATCCGCTCCAGCAGCGCCGCCGCGCCCTCGCCCCCGTCCACCCTCAGGCGCTCGAAATCGCCGCCGTCGGCGGCGCGCCCGGCCGTTAAATACGGTGATCTACGGTGCGATGTCGCGGGGCGGGGCGCTTTTAGGGGGCCTTGCCGATCCCCCACTTCGCCGCCTTCTCGGCGATCGTCGGGTCGGCGGCCTTGGCGGCGGCAAGATCAGCCTTGGCCTTGTCCGCCTCGCCCTTGGCCTCTTCGGCAAGGCCGCGCCCGTACAGCGACCAGGCGATTTTCGGCGCCTTGGCCAGGGCGGCGTCGTAGTCGGCGATGGCGGCATCGTTCTGGCCAAGGCGCAGGCGCACGAGGCCGCGGCTGTCGAGGAAGCCCGGGCTCTTCGGCAGCAGGCGCAGCGCCCTGTTGCAGTCGGCGAGTGCGCCCTGGAGTTCGGTTCCGAGCAGCGCTTGGGCCCTGCAGCGGGCGTTCAGCGCCAGCGACATCTTTGCGTCGTCCGGATGAGCCCGGATCCACAGATCCAGCTGCCGCACCGCCCCGGCCAAGTCGGCGATCGAATCTAGGATCCTGGCCATGGCGAGGCGCGCGTCCGAGCTTGGGCCTGCCGTCTTGTCAGCGGCCTCAAGATCCTGGGCCGCGCCCTGCGTGTCCTTGGTCGCGGCGCGCAGCTCTGCCCGCAGCAACAGCGCTTCCAAGTTCCCCGGCTCGAGCTTCAGGGCCGCGTCGAGATCGGCCCGCGCCTCGGCGGCCTCGCCCTGGTCGGTCACGGCCTTTCCCAAACGCGCCCGGGCCAGCTCGTAGCGCGCCTGGGCGCTCTTCGGATCCAGCTCGGCGGCCTTGGAAAGATCGGTGATGGCGGCGTCGAAATCGCGCCGGGCCGTCAGAGCCGAACCCTCGCGGATCAGGGCCGCAGAATCACCGCTGCCTGCCGCCGGAGAGGTGGCGGCAATGGGCGAGGCGGTTGGTTTGCTGGACGCACCAGCCTGGGCGAGGGTCTGGCCGCCCAGGTTGAATACCGGCCCGCCCTCGTAGGTGAACCATATCTTCCCCTGGCTGTTGGCCACGTAGACTCGGTGCGACAGGAGAAAGTCCGCGCCGAGGACCATCTCAATCATTGGGTCGGCGAAGTCGCCAACCATCAGATGGGTGTTGCGGATCTCCTCCCCAGCGATCTTGACGCTCGAGGCCTGGACCACCCACGTACGAACTAGGCGCTTGCCCAGACCGCCGGCGACGCCCGTGGGTTTCGTTTCGTCGACCTGAAGGCCAACGCTTCGCGCGGTCCGCAGAGACAGCATCGAGACGGGGCTCCCGCTGTCCAGTTCCGCCCAGACGTGTCTGCCATTAACGGATACGTCGAAGACGATTTCGTGCCGGGAGCGCTGGGGCCCGATCACTGCCGATGGAACCGGCTTAGTGCCGGCCCAGTAGGCGAGCGGCTTGCCGCCGCACCCTTGCGGCTTCATCAACCGGATCGCGCCGCTGGCCAAATCGTACTCTACGTCGGCCACGCCAAGGACGTTCTCCCCCAACACGCCAGCCGCCCCGACCTCGGTGCCGCCCACCAAGAACTGCGCGTTTGCAATGTCAACGCCCGCGAGTGTGAGCACCTTGACGACCGCCAGTTTCAGTTGAACGGGGCCATTCTCCCCAAGGCCCACGAGGCCTGGGACGGGCGATGTCGAAAGGCCAAGCCGGGTCGCCCACTCTGGCGCAATAATGGAAAAGGTGGCTCCGCTGTCGGCAATGAAGTTGACCTCGGTTCCGTTTATTTTTGCTGGCACCTGGGGTTGCAGCCCCTGCATGGTGACCGGCAGCTGCGCGATCTGGCCGATCTGACAGGCCGCCATCGCCGGCTCGGCGCCCAGCGACAGGGCGAGCGCCACCGCCGCCGCCGCCTTCAGCCCAAGTGTCGATGCCATGCGCACGCCCCCACCAAAGGGCATGGTAGCATAGTTGCGCCGTTGCTTAAGCCGAGGCGCCCCGCGCCTCGATCGGCCAGATGTCGATCAGAGTCCCGTCCCGGACCACGTGGTAGGCGTCGTAGAGGTTCACCGTCGGGTCGCAGTGCGGCGCGCCCAGGGTCACCACCTGGCCCAGGGCTGGCGCCGGTTCGCCCTTGGGCGGGACGATGGCGCCGTGCTCGTCTCCCATGAAGTGATAGGCGGACTGGCGCGAGGCGCCGGCAATGACGCTCGGCGGCCCGCCGTCGGTCGCCATGGCCTTGAAGCCGGCGTCGACGGTGGAGAGGCGCTCGTGGTTGGCGGAGATGACGCGGGTGTCGATCGTCAGGGCGGTGGCGAAGGGCCAGGCGCCCCCGCCTGCGGCCGCCTCGCATTCCGCATACTGACGATCCATGAAGATGTAGGAGCCGACCTGCAGCTCGGTGAAGGCGCGAAGGTCGAGATCGATGGCGTGTGTGCCGGTGCCGCCGCCGGTGACCATGGCCGGCGGCAGGCCGGCCTCGCCAAGGGCGCCGATCACTTCCTTCAGGTAGGCGGTGCGATCTTCGATCGCGGCGCGCCGCTCGGCCCAGGGCCCGATGTGCTGCTCGCGGCCGCAATAGAACTGCACCCCGCCGAATTTCAGCTGCGGGGCGGCGGCGATCGCACGCGCCAGGGCGATGGCTTCGGCGGGACCGGCGACGCCGGTGCGGTGGAGGCCCGGATCGATGTCCACCAGCAGCGTCAGCGCCGCGCTGCTGCGAGCGATGGCGCCGACGGCGTCCGGGTGGTCGGCGACCGCCATCAGCCCCGTGGCGCGGCGGCCGAGCGCCGCCAGCCGCTCCACTGCGGCCGCGCCGACCACCGGCGAGGTGATGAGGATGTCGCCGATGCCGCCGGCGCTCAACGCCTCGGCCTCGCCGAGCTTGGCGCAGCAGGCGCCCAGCGCTCCCGCGCCGATCTGGCGGCGGGCGATCTCGACGCTCTTGTGGGTCTTGGCGTGCGGGCGCAAGCCGACGCCGGCGGCGCCCGCCGTCTTGGCCATGGCGGCGATGTTGGCCTCGAGGGCGTCGATGTCGATGACGAGCGCGGGCGTGTTCAGCTCGGCGCGCGACCCCTGCCGCCCGATCAGATGCCCGTGAAGCTCGCGTGCGCCCACCACGCGTCCATAGGCTCTGCGGATGCTTTGAGATAGACGGGGGAGGAGGGGGCCTGATCCGTGGGAGGGATCGTCGATGAGCTTCGCCGAATATGCCGACTATGATGCCGTGGGCCTGGCCGAGCTGGTGCGCAAGAAAGAGGTCACTTCGGCCGAACTGGTCGAGGCGGCGATCGAGCGCATCGAGCGCCACAACGGGTCGCTGAACGCGGTCGTCTACAAGGGTTATGACGAAGCGCGAGCCAACGCCGCCGGCGAGCTGCCGAACGGGCCCTTCCGCGGCGTTCCCTTCCTCATCAAAGACCTGGGGCAGGGCGTCGCCGGCTGGCCGAGGACCAACGGCAGCCGCTTCACCAAGGACTGGGTGGACGAAACCGACACCGGCATCGTTCCCAGGTTCCGGCAGGCCGGCCTCGTCTTTGTCGGCAAGACCAACACGCCCGAGTACGGCATCACCGGCACCTCGGAATCGGCGCTGCTGGGCCCCTGCCGCAGCCCGTGGAACCCGGCGCACATCTCCGGCGGCTCCTCCGGGGGCTCGGCCTCCGCGGTGGGCGCGGGCATCGTGCCGGCGGCCCACGCCAGCGACGGCCTGGGCTCGATACGCATCCCGGCGGCCTGCTGCGGCCTGGTTGGCCTGAAGGTGACGCGCCACCGCAACCCGGCGCCGCCCGACCGGGACATCCACGCCCTTTCGGTGGAGCACGTGGTCACGCGCACCGTCCGCGACTGCGCCGCCATGCTCGATTGGACCGGCGTTCCCGATCCCGTCGCCCCCTACCCCTGGCCACCCAAGGCAGGGCCCTACCTCGACGAGGTTGGCCGCTCCCCCGGGCGCCTCAGGATCGCCTTCTCGGCCGAGACGCCGGCCGGGCGCGACATCCACCCGGAGGTGCTGGCGGCCCTGCACGCCACCGCCGAGCTGCTTGAGCGTCTGGGCCATGAGGTCTTCGAGCAGGGGCTCGGCATCGACTACCGCGCCCTCTATCGCGCCAACCGCGCGCCGTCGGGCGCCAATTTCGCCGCCGAGATGACGCGCCGGATCGCCAGGAACGGCCGCGAGCCGGAAAAGGACGAGCTCGAGCCGCTGACCTGGGCCAGCTGGCGCTTCGGCCAGAAGCAGACCGGCGAGGACGTCATGCGCGGCCTGCAGGACCAGCGGGAGATCTGCCGCCAGATCCTGGCCTTCTTCGATCGCGTCGATGTCTATTTGACGCCGGTGATGGGAACACCGCCGCCGCCGATCGGCTACATCGATCCGGTCCGGCTGGAGCCGCGCGAGGTCAACCGCCGCCAGGGCGAGGCCTTCCCGTTCACCCCACCCTTCAACATGACCGGCCAGCCGTCCCTGTCTCTGCCGCTGGCCTGGTCGGCCTCGGGCCTGCCGATCGGCATGATGTTCTCGGCCCGCTACGCCGACGAAGCCACCCTGTTCCGTCTTGCCGCCCAGCTGGAGAAGGAAGCGCCGTGGAAGGTCAAGCGGCCGATGGTGTGGAACTAGGGCGTTTCTGACCGCCTGAGCTTTCTTGCTCCTGGGAGGAGACCGGCCAAGGCGAGCGGAGGCTGAGTAACATACCCTGGGCGCGGAGGCTTTCGCCCCCGCCGCCCAAGTCACAGGTCCACGACTTCAGTTGCTAGCGATCGCGAGGAACCCAGCGCCAGCCATCGCCGCCCCAGCGCCACTCGCCGCACGTGCACTGGTAGCCGCCGCCCTGGCCGTAGCCGTGATCGCCATAGCCATCGTCGCCGTAGCCGTTGCCGTACTGATCGCCATAGCCATTGTCGTACTGATCGCCGTAGCCGTTGTCGTACTGGTCGCCGTAGCCGTCATCGTACTGATCGTCGTAGCCGTAGCTGTTGTCGTAGTCGTCGTAGCCGTTGTAGCCGCCACCGTAGCCATAGCCGCCATAACCGCCGTAGCTGCCGAACAGGCCCAGTGCGTCGATGGCGTACCCCGGCCAGTCGTAATAGCCGCTGTAGCCACTGTAACCGCCGTAGCCGCCGTAACCGCCGTTGTAGTTGTAGATGTTGTTGCTGAATCGGCCGGTGACCCGTCCGGGCGGCGGCCGGCGCGGCGGCGGCTTGTGCGGCGGGGGCTTGTGAGGGGGCGGCCGATGCCAATGGGGGGGCGGCCGATGCCAGTGCGGCGGCGGCGGGTGCATGTGCGGCGGTGGAGGCCGCATATGCGGCGGCGGCGGGCGTCCGCCCGCCTGGGCGTAGCCGCCGGCCAGCAGGGCGGACGCGGCGACCGCGGCGACAACGATCCTGATCATGGGGAGCTCCCGCGCCGAACCGTAAACGAGCTGTTAACGCATGAGGCGAGGTTGAGGTCCAGTGCATTCGCCTCCAGCGTGCATTGCCGGCGCGGCGCCGGGGCCTATCATCGCCGCGCTCGCGCAAGAGGAGAGTTTCAGGCGTGACCGAACCGAGCCTTGTGCGCGGGGCCGAGACCCCACCGCTGCTGGAGATCACCATCGGCGCGGCCCTGGACGAGGCCGTGGAGCGCTTCGGCAACGAGCTGGCCCTTGTCAGCGCCCACCAGGGCGCGCGGCTTTCCTGGCGCGAGCTTGCCGGCCGCGCCGAGGCGTTCGCGGCGGGCCTGATCGAACTGGGGCTGCGCCCAGGCGATCGCGTCGGCATCTGGGCGCCAAACTGCGCCGAGTGGGTGATCACCCAGTTCGCGGCCGCAAAGGCGGGCTTCATCCTGGTGACGATCAATCCGGCCTACCGCCGCCACGAACTCGAATACACCTTGAAGAAGGTAGGCGTTCGCGCCCTGGTCGCCGCCGAATCTTTCAAGTCCAGCAACTATGCTGGGATGGTCGAGGCGCTGGCCCCGGAGGCCAGGTCCGCCGCCCCGGGGCAGCTGCGCGCCGCCGCCCTGCCGGAGCTGCGGGCGCTCATCAAGATCGG
The DNA here is from genome assembly GCA_035946795.1 of Caulobacteraceae bacterium. Taxonomy (GTDB): domain Bacteria; phylum Pseudomonadota; class Alphaproteobacteria; order Caulobacterales; family Caulobacteraceae; genus Acaudatibacter. The sequence goes on from DASYYX010000023.1 coordinate 30,118, forward strand.
CGCTGGCGCGCGCCCGGGCTGGCTCGAGTTCGGCGAGGTCGAGCGGGCGCCCGGCGACGCAGCCCTGGCGCAGGTCCGCGCCGCGGGGTCCCGCCTTTCGCCCGGCGAGCCGATCAACATCCAGTTCACCAGCGGCACCACCGGCTCGCCCAAAGGGGCGACCCTCTCCCACCGCAACATCCTCAACAACGGCTACTTCGTCGGCCGGGCCATTGGCCTGAAGCGCGGCGACCGGCTGTGCGCGCCGGTGCCCCTCTACCACTGCTTCGGCATGGTGATGGCCAACCTCGCCTGCCTCGTCCACGGCGCCGCCGTGGTGTTCCCGGCCGCGGCGTTCGATGCGGTCGCGACGCTGCGGGCCGTGGAGGACGAGCGCTGCGCCGCCCTCTATGGCGTCCCCACCATGTTCATCGCCATCCTCGACGCGCTCGAAAAGCGCGCCTGGGACGTCTCTTCGCTGCGCACGGGAATCATGGCCGGCGCGCCCTGTCCGATCGAGGTCATGAAGGCGGTGATCGAAAAGCTGGGCATGGACGAGGTCACCATCGCCTACGGCATGACCGAAACCAGCCCGGTAAGCTTCCAGACAGGCCCGGACGACCCGATCGAGCGGCGCGTCTCGACCGTGGGCCGGGTGCAACCGCACCTGGAGGTGAAAATCGTCGGGGCCGACGGCGCCATCGTTCCGCGCGGGGCGCCGGGCGAACTCTGCACCCGCGGCTATGCGGTGATGCTCGGCTACTGGGAGGACCCGGAGCGCACCGCCGACGTGATCGACGCCGAGGGCTGGATGCACACCGGCGATCTCGGCACCCTCGACGCCGAGGGCTACGGCAACATCGTCGGGCGCATCAAGGACATGGTGATCCGCGGCGGCGAAAACCTGTTCCCGCGGGAGATCGAGGAATTCCTGTTCACCCACCCCGGCATCGCCGAGGCGCAGGTCGTGGGCCTTCCCGACCCGCGCTACGGGGAGGAGCTGTGCGCCTGGATCCGATTGAAAGCCGGCGAGACCCTGAGCGAGAACGAACTGCGCGCCTGGTGCGCCGAACGCATCGCCCGCCACAAGATCCCGCGCCACCTTCGCTTCGTCGACGCCTTTCCGATGACGGTCACCGGGAAGGTGCAGAAGTTCCTCATCCGCGAGCAGATGATCGCCGAGCTCGGCCTGACCCTCGCCAAGACGGCCTGAGGCGATGAGCGCCGAGGCGCTGCTCGCCGAGTTCCGGCCCGGGTTGCGGGTCTATGTCCAAGGCGCGGTGGGCGAGCCCCTGCCGCTGCGGAGGCTGCTGCAGGGCGCGCCCGAGGCGCTCGAAGGCGTCGAGATCACCGGATGCTTCCTGCCGGGCATCAATGATTTCGATTACGCGGCGCTGAGCCCTTCGGCGCGTCTCACCACCTTCATGCTGCCCGGCGCGATGCGAGCCTCGTTCGAGGCCGGCCGGGTGGCGGTCCGGCCGCTGGCCTATTCCCAGATCGCCGCCGCCTTCGACACCGAGGCGCCCTTCGACCTGGCGATCCTGCAGCTGGCGCCGGCGGACGCGCAGGGCCTTTGCTCCTTCGGTCCGTGCGCCGACTTCGGCCCGATCGTGGCGCCGCGCGCGAGGCGCTGCGCCGCCTTCCTGAACCGCCGTTGGCCGGCCCTGGCCCGGGGCCCGGCGCTGCCGCTCTCGGCCATCGATATCGCCATCGACCGCGAGGCGCCGTTCATCACCGCCGAGGAAACCGCGCCGTCGCCGGCTCTGGCAGCGATCGCCGAAACCGTCGCCGGCCTCGTCCCTGACGGCGCGGCCATCCAGAGCGGCATCGGCGGGGCGCCGGCGGCGGCAGTGGGCGCCCTCCGGCGCCGAAGGGATCTGACGATTCGCTCGGGCCTCGTCAGCGCCGGCTACAAGGCCCTAGCCGAAGCCGGCGCCCTGGCCCCGGGCGCGGCGCACATTGCCGGCATGGCGCTGGGCGAGGAGGCGCTGGTCGGCTGGGCGGCGCGGACGATCGCCTTTGCCGACGCCCGGCAGACTCACGGCCCCGCGGCCCTGGGGGCCATCGGGCGCTTCTGCGCCATCAACTCGGCCCTGGAGGTCGACCTGTTCGGACAGGCGAACGCAGAATGGCGCGGCGGCTCCCTCGTCGGCGGCATCGGGGGGGCCAGCGATTTCGCCCGCGCCGCCCGGGCTTCGGAGGGCGGCAAGGCGATCCTCGCCCTTCCGGCCACCGCCGGCGCGCGCTCGCGCATCGTGGCGCGACTTGCGGCCCCGACGGTGTCGCTGGCGCGCAACGACGTCGACGTGGTGGTGACCGAGCACGGAGCGGCCGAGCTGCGCGGCCTCGACCTGGAGGGGCGCGCCCAGGCCCTCATCGCCATCGCCGCGCCGGCTCATCGCCCCGGCCTCGAGGCCGCCTGGACCGACATTCGCCGCGGCCTCTGACGGCGCTCTAGGGCTCGGCGTCCGCCGGCAGGCGCACCTCGATCCGTGTCCCCGGCGGGCCGGAAATCGAAAAGCTGGCGCGCAGCTGGCGCACCAGCGACTTCACCAGACGCACGCCCAGGCCCTCGCTGTCGTCGGGGATGCCGGCCGCCGGCGGGCCGGGGCCACGATCGCTGACCGTGAGGCTGAGACGTCGGCCGCGGCGCTGGAAGGTGACGTCGATGACGCCCGGGTCCGGGGCGGGATAGGCGTGCTTGACGGCGTTCGTGACCAACTCGTTGACGATCATGCCCAGGGCGGCGGCGTGGTCGACCCCGATCTCGGCCGACTCGGCAGTCACCTCGATGCGGATGCGCTGGTCGTCGACGAGCGAGGCGGCCAGACGCTCGCACAAGGTTCGCAGGTACTGGGCGAAATCGACGCGGTCACGGCCGCCGCCGCCGTACAGGGCCCCGTGCACCTCGGCGATGGCGTCGACCCGCGCCACCGCCTTGGCGAGGTGCTCCCTGACCGGCTCGGGGGCGCGGTTGGATTGCACCTGCAGCAGCGACGAGACCATCGCCAAGCTGTTCTTCACCCGATGGTTCAGCTCGTCGAACAGCTGCGCCTGGTGATTCAGCGCCTCCTTGCGCTCGGTGACGTCGAAGAAGAATTGCGCCAGCCGGTCCTCGGCGATGCGTGTTAGTCGGATCTCGTGCCAGCGGCCGGTGTCCGGATTGCCGTATTCGAAGCTCACCGGACGCCCCGATTTCATCGCCCGCTCGCACACGGCCAGCCATTCGGGCGGGGCCGGGCCTTCGCCGAGGGTGCGGCCGACCACATCCGGGCCCACCCCGAGCATGCCCTGCAGGGCCGGATTGATCTCCAGGATTCGGTAGTCGGCCAGGCGCCCGTCGCCGTTCCAGATCGGCTCGACCAGGGCGAAGCCCTCGCTCATGGTTTCGAACAGCGCTCGGCGCCAAGCGCCGCCGTCGGCCTCATCGAACGAACGCGGTGAATCGGGCCGGGTCAGGACGCTCTCCACCTCGAAACTCGAAAATCCGCGTGCCCCAAGGCGGGCTGATGACACTAGTGTGGGTAGCGCGGCCTATTCCACAAGAGCTTTGCGCAATCGTTTCAGCGCGCGAAAACGCCGCAGGCTAGCGTGGTGGATTCGAAGTTCGCATGTTCTCCGGGGCGGCTTCCGACTCGGGACGCTAGCCGCGCCCGTGGAGCGTCATCGGCATGCCGTAGCGCGGCTGCAGCGTCACATTGTGGCGCAGGGCGATGCGCGCATCGGCCGCCAGCCGCGGCGCGAAGCGCTGCGCCAGCGCCGCCAGCAGCAGCACCGCCTCGTTCATCGCCAGCACCTGGCCGATGCAGACACGCGGACCGCCGCCGAACGGCAGATAGGCGAAACGGTGGCGCCCGGCGCTGCGCTCGGGGCTGAAGCGATCGGGATCGAAGCGCTCGGGGTCGTCCCACAGCAGCGCGTGCCGATGCACGTACCAGGGCAGGATGCCGACGGTCGCGCCCTTGCGGACCGACGCGCCGGCGATCTCGTCGTCCTCCAGGGCCGTGCGGGCCGAGAGGCCGGGCGCCGCAGGATAGAGGCGCATCGCCTCTTCGATGACCCGGCGCGCGTAGATGAGCCGCGGCAGATCCTCCTGCGAAGGGAGCCGCCCGCCCAGGACCTCGGCGAGCTCATTGTGGAGTCTGGCTTCCTCGGCCGGATGCCGCGACAGCAGGTACCACGTCCAGCCCATGGTCATGGCCGTGGTCTCGTGGCCGGCGCTGAAGATGGTGACCACCTCGTCGCGCACTTCCTTGGGCGTCAGCCGGCCGCCGCCCTCGGCGTCCTTGGCGGCGACAAGCCGGCCGAGCAGATCGGCGGGAAAGGCGTCAGGCGCCTTTTCACGCTCGGCGACGAGCCGGGCGATGGCCTCGTCCAAAGGCGCGAACGCCGCTGCGATGCGCTGGCGGCGCGCGCGCATACGCACCTGGGCCAGGCCCGGAACGATGTCGAGCAGGCTGAATTCGCCGATATCGTCGAGGTTGTCGTGCAGGCCGCGGCCGAAATGGCCCACCATGCTTTCGGCGTCGGCGGAGAACATCGTCCGGCAGATGATCTGCAGCGTCAGCCACGTCATCTCCTCGGTCATGTCGATGCGCGCGCCTTCGCCCAGGCCCCGCCAGCGTTCGATCGCCTCGGCGGCGCTGGCGGTGATCGCCGGGGCATAGGCGGCGACGCTCCTGGGATCGAAGGAGGGGGCCATCACCCGCCGGTGCCGGCGCCACAACTCACCGTCGATGCCCAGCAGGCCCTCGCCGAAGAGGGCGGTGAAGAAGCGCCTCTCCAGCTCCGTGCGCGGGTAGCTGGCCACCTTGTCCACCAGCACCCGCTTGATGCCGGCCGGATCGTTGACGAGGATCCAGTTGCCGAGGATCGAGCGGCTCTGCACCACCGGCTCGTGGAAGGCGCGCTCCGGGACGGTGGGAAAGAGGCGCTCGCGGCGGGCGCGCCGGCGCTCGCGCCAGGTGCGCGGCGGCGTCGACGGGCGGGCCCCGACCAGTGGCGGCGATCGACGGGCGTCGAGAGCCATTGCGGTCATGGCGACTCCTCGCGAGGTTCCTTGTTAAGCGGCGATCTCCGGATCGGCGGTCCGGAGAGGGGATCGGGCCGGTGATGAGGCTTCGGCCGAACCCAGGGAGGCGTCGCGGGCCTCGAGCGCGGCGCGGACGGCGTCGTGGCGGCGGGCATCGAGCCGCCAGCCGAAGACGCAGAGCCCGCCCAGCATCACGAACACCATCGGCCCGACCAGGAAGACGAGCTGCAGATTGGCGATCGCCGCCGGGCCGTTGTGGCCGGAAGGGTGGTAGCCGAGGCGGTCGAGCAGGGGATAGGCGACGCCGATGGCGATCGCCGCGGCGATCTTCGAGCCCAGGCCGTTCACCGCATAGAGCAGGCTGAGGCGCTGCTTTCCCTGGTTGAGGCGGATCTCGTCGGCGACATCGGCCAGCATCGCCTGGATCATCTGGCCGAAGCCCGCCGCGGCGATGCCCTCGAAAGCCATCGGCCCGAGCGCCACCAGGACATTGCCCTTGGGCAGCACGAAGATCATGACCAGGCCCAGCGAGAAGGCGCTTGCCGCCAACATCAGGGCCCAGTGCTTGCCGATGCGCCGGGCGATCCAGGAAAAGGCGAGCGCGCCGGGGATCTGGGCCAGGATGTAGACCGCCAGCAACAGCGAAGCCTCGGGATAGGAAAAGCCGAGCGCGTCCTGGAAGAAGAAGAAGTACAGCGCCGCCATCCACCCCGGCCCCAGGGTCGTGAACACCTGGGAAAAGAACAGGCGCAGAGTGTCGGGCTTCAGCAGCACCTCGGCGTAGTCGCGCAGGGTGGCGCGAAGGGCGGGGTCTTCCGGTTCGATGTGCTCGCGGGTGACCGCCGCCGCCAGCAGGACCGTGACCGGCGTCAGGGCAATGATCGCCCAGCCCATGGCGCGTACGCTTTGGGCTTCCGAAAGATGCAGTGGCCGCCCGAAAATGCCCAGAGACATCACGCCCAGGGTTCCGACGACGCCCACGGCGGTGATGATGCCAAAGAGGCGGCTGCGCTCGTGATAATGGGTGGCCAAGGTCGCCGCCCAGGCCGGGTGGGCCAGGCTCATGATGGACAGGCCGAGGTACATGACCAGCAGCCATGAGAAGAGGTAGGCGCCGGAAAACTTCGGCGGGGCCATGAACAGGGCCCACAGCCCCGCGATCAGGATGGGCGCTCCGGCGATCAGCCACACCCGGTAGCGGCCGAAGCGGGTGCGACTGCGATCCATGCCCAGGGCGATCAGGATATCCACCGGGGCGTCGAACATGCGCACCAGGAACCATGCCGCCCCGATTACGGTGAGGGAGACGCCCAGGTCGCGGGCGAAGTAGGCGGGCAGCTGCACGAAGACGACGAGGCCGAGGGCCGACAGCGGCAGGGTGGGGGTGGAAAACGGCAGGATGACCCGCAGCGGCAAACGTCCGGCGTGATCGTCGCTGGCGCTCAACTGGCCTTCTCCGCACTGCCACCTCGAGCCAAGGCGACAGAATGCGACGCCGGCGTCAACTTACAAAGCAGCAAACCTGCATAGTCGCCATCCGCGGCCGACGCGACCTTGCCGGCGGCGCGGGCGCTCAGGCTACGGCGGCCAAAGTCTCGTCGACGCCCAGAGCCTGCTCGAGCGCGGCGGCGAGATCGGCCACCGTGACCGGCTTGGCGAGGTGCCCGTCGGCGCCGGCGGCGAGCGCCGCCTCGCGGTGCTCCGGCAGGGCGTTGGCGGTGAGCATGATGATCGGGGTGCGCGCCGATCCGGTCTCGGCTTCACGGCGGCGGATCCGGCGCGTCGCCTCGAGCCCGTCCATGATCGGCATCTGCACGTCCATCAGAATGGCGTCGAAGCGGGCGGCGTTGGCCGCCTCGACCGCCGCGGCGCCGTCGGCGACCGTGGTTGTCTCCGCGCCCAGGCCGTCGAGCATCATGCGCACCACCGTCTGGTTGGTTTCGTGGTCGTCGGCCAGCAACACCGAAATCCCACCATCCTGGGCGAAGCTGCGGGCGCGGGCCGGCGTCGCCGCTGCCGGCGCCGCGCACGCCTGGAACGGCGCCTCGAACCAGAATCTCGAGCCGACGCCGGGCGCGCTCTGGCAATCGAAGTCGCCGCCCATGAGCAGCGCCAGCTGGCGCGAGATCGCCAGCCCCAGGCCGCTGCCGCCAAACCGCCGGGTGATCGAACCATCCGCTTGCTGGAAACGGTCGAAAAGACGCTCCTTGTCCGCCTGGTCGAAGCCGACGCCGGTGTCGGCGACGACGAACCTCAGCCGCCCGTCCGCCGCTCGCTCGCCGGTGACGGCGACGGAGCCGGCCGGCGTGAACTTGAGCGCGTTGGAGACGAGGTTGGTGAGGATCTGGCGCACGCGCGTCGCGTCGCCCAGGAACCAGCCTTCCAGCTCGGGCGCGGTCTCACACTTGAGCGCCAGCCCCTTTTCGTCAGCGCGCATCTTGGCCAGAGCGGCCACCGAGCGGACGAGATCGCCGGCGTGGAAGGGCGCGGTCTCGATGACCATGCGACCGGCCTCCACGCGCGCTAGGTCGAGGACGTCGGAAAGCAGGCGTTCGAGCGAGCGGCCGGATTCGCGGATGATCTCCACCATCTGCCTGTCTCTGGGCCTCAGCTCGCCGTCGGCCAGCAGGTCGGCGACGCCGACCACCCCGTTCAGCGGCGTGCGGATCTCATGGCTCATATTGGCCAGGAACTCGCTCTTGGCGCGGTTGGCTGCCTCGGCCCGCAGACGCGCCGTCTTGAGGCGTGAAGCCACTTGGCGCTGCCACAGAAGAGCGCCGAGGGCCGCCAGCACCAGCAGCACCGAAAGCGCCGCCACCCAGCGCTGGGTGGCGATCACCGCCTGTTTCAGCGTCGCGGTGCGCTGGGCGGCCAGCAATTGCTTCTGCAGTTCGCCGGTGATCTGCCGGACCCCGGTGTTGAACTGCTGCGAGTCCTGGATCGATTTCCGCTCGTAGTACTGGCGAAGGCTGGCCACCCCGGCCTGGGTCTGGCCCTTCGCCAGCTCGATCTCGCCTTCGACCTGGGGCAGGCGCAGGAATTGGGCGGCCGCGAATTGCTTGGAGCGCTGCAGGGCGCGCAAACGGTCGAGGTCGGCCTGGGCGGCCCGCACCTCGCCCAGGCGCGCTTCGGCGATGGCGCGCATGGGAAGGATGTCGACTGCCAGGAATTGCGCGCCCTTCAGATCCGGCGCCAGCGGCTTGAAACAGGTGGCCACCTCGGCCGGATTGCCGAAGGCCTCGGCGGCCATGCCGCACAGATTCATGTCCCACACCCTCAGGTGCGGCAGGTCGGAGCGCAGCGCCAGACGATGGTGGGCGGCCACCAGGCGCCTGGCCAGCGGTGCTTCGCCAAGCTCGATGGCCACGTGCGCCATGTCGTAGACGCCATCGAAGTCCGGCCGCGGATAGGCCCGGTCGGTGTCCTGGAAATCGGCGGTGTCGAAGGCGGCGGCGCTGCCATCGAGATCGTAGAGCCCCATCAGCGCCAGCCCGACGACCTCCCAGATCTGGGCCCGGGCGGCGTTGGCGTAGCGGTCATGCTCCGGCACCATCGCCTGGGCCTGCGAAAGCAGGCGCAGCGCCTCGCCGGTCCGGTTCTCCTCGGTAAGCATGGTGGCCAAGGTGGCGGTGGCGTACACGCGCGCGAACCAGTCAGGCTCATCGGCCGCCATGGCGGCGACGGCGGCCTCCTGACTGGAGTCGCCGCGATCGTAGAGGCTCTTGAGGACGTTGATGCGCGCCACCGCCAGATAGCGCTCGTCGTGGGCGCGGGCGGCGTTGCGCGCCAGGGCGCCATTGTATTTGGCGAAGGTGTCGAACTCGGACTGGTTGAGGAACACCTGGGCGACGTGCTCCAGGCGGTTCAGCGATTCCCGGTCATCGCCGAGCGCGGCGCGGTCGCCAAATTGCTCCAGCTCCGAAAAGCTCGTCTTCTCGGCGCGCGCCTCGATCGCGGCGCCGAGCTGGCTCGGACTCATGAGCGCGCGCGCCTGCGCGCCGCCCCCGATCAAGGAGAGCAGGACCGCCGCGCCGGCGATCGCGCCCGAACGCCAGGACATTCAAGATCCCCTCGGCTCCCGTGAAATGAACCGTACCAGGAACTCCTTTCGCAGGGCTTAGCGGCTGGCGGCGCCGCCGAGATTGCGCCAAACACGGTTGCGGCAGCAGCCACCGGGGAGAAACGGATGTTCGTCGAGGTGAACGGGGCGCGGCTCTTCTTCGACACCGTGGGCGCGGAGCTTGCGGTCGAGGAGACCCGCATGGCCGGGCGGCGGCATCTTCTGGTGCTTCACGGCGGCCCCGGATTCGACCACTCGATCCTCAGGCCCTGGTTCGATCGCTTCGCCGACGCCTTTCAGGTCGTCTTCCTCGATCACCGCGGCAACGGTCGCTCCGATGGGGCACGCGAGACCTGGCGCCTTTCTCAGTGGGCCGACGACATCCGCGCCTTCTGCGATACGCTCGGCATCGAGCGGCCGATCGTATACGGACTTTCCTTCGGCGGCATGGTGGCCCAGGCCTACGCCAGCCGCCATCCCGATCACCCGGAGCGCGTCGTGCTGGCGTCCACGGCCGCGGTCCTCGACTTGCCGGCGACCTACGCGATGATGGGAGAGCTCGGCGGCGAGAAGGCGCGCCGCATCGCCGAGACCTTCTGGTCCGCGCCGACCCCGGAAGGCGCGGCCGAGTACCTGCAGATCTGCATGCCCCTCTACAATCCGACGCCTGACGCCAGCGCCGCTGCCGCCCGGGCGCGCGCCATCATGCGGCTCGAAGTGATGTTCGACTTCATCCAAGGCGAGCAGCGGTCGATGGATCTGCGGCCCGGCTTGTCCGATGTGCGTTGCCCGGTGCTGATCACCGCCGGGGCGCTCGACCCCATCACCCCGCTCTCCTGCTCACAGGCGATCCTGGCGGCTCTGCCCGATGGTCTGGGACGGCTGGAGGTGTTCGAAGAGGCGGGCCACGGCGTGCATCGCGATAATCCGGAGCGGGCCGAAGCGAGCCTCAGGCGCTTCTTCGCCGAAGGAGAGAGGGCGTGAATTCGGCCGAAAGCTTCAGCGCCTCCTACCGTGAGGCGCACATCAAATTCGAAGCGGCGGCGCGCGAGGCCGGCGCCGCGCTTGACGACCACCCACATTCGGAGAAGGGGCCGGATGGCGAGCGGCTAGCGACCACATCCGCCTGGCTGGGACCACCCCAGGCGATGAAGGTTCTGGTGATGATCTCGGGGACCCACGGCGCCGAAGGCTTCTGCGGCGCCGGCGCCCAGGTGGATTTCCTCAGACGCGGCGAGCACCAACGCCTGCCCAAGGACGCCGCCATCCTCATGATCCACGCCATCAACCCTTTTGGGTTCGCCTGGCTGCGCCGCGTCACCGAAGACAACGTCGACCTCAACCGCAATTGGATCGATTTCGACCAGCCCTTGCCCGCCAACCCCGGCTACGACGCCCTGGCCGAGGTGATCTGTCCGCCCTCCTGGAGCCCGGCGGCTCAGGAAGAAAGCGCCGCCGCCCTTCAGCTTTACGCCCGACAGAACGGGGCCATGGCCCTGCAGCAGGCCGTCAGCGGCGGCCAATACGACCATCCCGACGGAGTCTTCTATGGCGGCGCCGCGCCGACGTGGTCGCGGCTGACCCAGACGCGGATCATGCAGGACCGCCTCGAAAACGCGGCGCACGTGGCCATCATCGACTACCACACCGGCCTTGGGCCCTGGGGCTACGGCGAGCGCATCCTCACCGATGCGCCGGGCAGCGACGCCCATGCCCGCGCCAAGGCATGGTGGGGCGAGGGGCTGACCTCGACCTTCGATGGCAGCTCGACCTCGGCCGAGGTCAAGGGTGACGGACTGGCCGCAGCCGCGGCCATCCTGCCGCGCGCCGAGGTGACCGGGATCGCCCTCGAGTTCGGGACGCTGAGCCTCGAGGAGGTGCTCACGGCGGTGCGCGCCGACGCCTGGCTGCACGCGCACTCCAACCGCGAGAGCGGCCAATGGGCGGCGATCAAGCGCCAGGTGCGCGATGCCTTCTATGGCGACGCCGACGACTGGAAGGGCATGATCGCCGGCCAGTCGCTGATCGCCTGCCGCCAGGCGCTGGCGGCCCTCGACCGCGCCTAAAGGGCGCAGCTTCAAGCGGCGAAGGTCCGGCTCAGGATGGCCTCGAGCCCTTCCCTGTCGGCCTGACCGAAGGCGCCCCGTTCGCTGGCGTCCACGTCGAAGACGGCGATGAGCCGGCCGCAGGCGTCGAGGACCGGAACCACGATCTCGCTCTTGGAACGCGGATCGCAGGCGATGTGGTCGGCGAAGGCGTCGACGTCCGCGACGATAATCGTCTGCTTGTCGATGGCGGCGCGTCCGCAGACGCCGCGGCCGAAGGCGATGCGCAGGCAGCCGAGCGTTCCCTGGTAGGGCCCGATCATGAGTTCTTCCGGCCGCTTCGGGTCGACCCGGTAGAAGCCGGCCCAGAAGTAGTGGTCGAAGGCCGCCTTGAGCATGGCCGCGACAGTGGCCATGCGCGCCACCTCGTCGACCTCGCCCTCGACCACCGCGGCGATCTCGTCGGCGAGTCGGGCGTACCTGTCGCGGCGCTCGGCGGGCAGGTCGCTAGGATCGAAGGCCGCGGCCATGTGTCGGACTCGAGCGGAGTAGGCCCGGCAGGACTCGAACCTGCAACCAGACCGTTATGAGCGGCCGGCTCTAACCAATTGAGCTACGGGCCCCAAGGGGTCGAGCGGCGCGCCTAGCACGCGGCCCCCACAGCTTAAAGCTTGCCGCTTAAAGGCTGGGTTCAGCTTCGCCATGGCCTAGGATGGACCCAGCAGGAGTGCGCCTCATGAAACCGCTGACACTGCATATCTCCGCAGCCCTGGTCCTCGTCGTCGCCGGGAGCGCCGCCGCTGCGGACCTGCCCGCCGCCAGCGCCCAAGCGCCCCAGCTCGAGCTCTCGGCGCACGGAGAGGTGCGCCAACCTCCGGACATGGCCACCGTCTCCATCGGCGTGAACGCCCGCGCCGCATCGGCCGCGGCCGCCATGGACCAGGACCGGCGGGCGATGGCGCGGGTCATCGACGCCCTGAAGGCCGCTGGCATCACCGACAAGAACCTGGCCACCTCCGGGCTCAGCCTGTCGCCCCAATACGTCTACGCCCAGGACGCCGCGCCTCGGCTCACCGGCTACGCCGCCGCCAACGAGCTCACCGCGCGCGTGCAGGATCTGGCGCGGCTGGGGGCGGTGGTCGACCGGGCGGTGGCCGCCGGGGCTACGGAAATCGGCTCCGTGAGCCTGGCGATCGCCGATCCGCTGACGGCCCAGAACGAGGCTCGCGAGCGCGCCATCAAGGCGCTCGAAGACAAGGCGGCGCTCTACGCCCGGCTCACCGGCTTTTCCGGCGCGCGCCTGCTGCGGCTTTCGGAAGGCGCGCCCGAGCTGGTGTCGCCACGACCGATGCTGATGAGCGCCATGCGCGCGGGCGCGGGGCCGACGCCGATCGAGCCGGGCGAAACCACCGTCAGCATCGACGTCGAGGGAACGTTCGAACTGATACGGTAGCGGGCCGGGGCTAAAGGCTCAGGTTGTAGAAGACGTTGTCCATGCGGGCCGACATCTCATGCCCGGGAAGGGCGCGTTGGCCATCCATGACGGCCGAATAGACCAGCGGCTCCTTGGCCCCGAGCACCTTGCCCTCGGCCCAGCCGACGGCCGCGCCGGGAGGCGAGGGAAGATTGCAGCTCGCCATCCGAGCGCCGGCGGCAAAGGCGAGGGCGGTCTCGCCGGTAAGCGTCCCGGGCCGGTCGCAGGCCGGCAGCGGCCGCTGGCAATTGAAGTCCTGCCCGTACTGATAGAGCTTCTTGTTGTCGGCGGCGTTGAAGATGATCACGCACGTGGTCGGATCGCCGATCGCCTGGCCGATCGCCAGGTCGAGCGCCGCCGAGGGCAGCTTTCCCGGGCCTGAGGAGCCCACGTGCGCGCCGCCCGCGGGCCGCGAGCAGGCGCTCGCCAGGGCGGCAAGGGCGACGACGCAAAAGGTCAGCTTACCCATCGCAAACTCGCCGGCTCGAGGGGATTGGAAAAGGCGCGGCCCTCGGCGCGAGCGGCCGCCCAGGCGCGCTTGAGCTGCTGGTACCACTTCGCCTGAGTATCGGCGTCGTCGACGAAAAGGAAAGGCCCGGCGTGGTCGCGGTTCAGATTCTGCAGGCGGATCATGTCGCCGTCCTGACGAAGGAAGCGCACGGCGGCGGCGCGGATGGCCGGACCGGCCGCGGCGAACAGCGGATGGTCGGACCAGACGATCTGGGTCACCGCCGTCGTCGCCGTATCCGCCGGTGTCAGGCAGGTGAGCGCCAGCACGCCGTGACGCCCGACTTCCACGTGCTCCCAGCGTAGCGCCGGGAGGCGAAAGGAGATTTCGGTGGTCGGCGCGCCGCCCAGCAGCCGGTAGGCGCGCGAATTGGACGATGGCGCATGGCGCGTCATGGCGAAGCCCGCCTCGCGCGGCAGGAAAGCTTTGGTCTTCTCGTGCGCCGAGGCGCGGCTGCGCCACCACCACTGCTGGTGCACATAAGGCCCGTGCGCCGGATCCATCAGGCCGATGACCGCGTGGTCGATGTGGGCCTCGAAGGTGGTGCGGATCACGAATCTTGGCCGGCGGTCGGCCAGCGCCGGGAAGGTCGGCGGCGGCCCGTCCGGTTTGTCCAGCCGCCGGCCGATCCAGACGAACGCCAGCCCCTGCCGCTCGGCGACCGGGAAGGCCCGAACGCGGATCTTGGCGAGGTCCAGTTCCTGACCGGAGGCGAGCGAGGGGATGGCCACGCACGTTCCCGATGGCGCAAAGCGCCAGCCGTGGTAGGCGCATTCCAGCGTCGGCCCGCCGTCGCTGCTCGTCAGCCGGCCGGCCGACAACGGCGCGGCCCGGTGCGGGCAGACATCGCGCAGGGCGAAGAGCGCTCCGGCGGCCGTCCGCCCCAGCACCATCGGCTGGCCGCAGATCATCCGCCGCGTCAGCGCGCCTCTGCGAACGTCGGCCGAGAGCGCCGCAAAGTGCCAGATGTCGGCGACGTAGCCGCGCCCGAAGGCGAGGCTTTCATCTTCGCGGGCGGCGGCCATGAGCGGTCATCTTGCCTGCGGCGAGGCGAGCGCGGCAAGCGCTTGACCTTTGCGCGCGCGGCAAGCTAGCGCTTCAAACGGACGTTTCAATCACGCCAAGGAGCGCGCCCATGGAGCTGTTCGATCTTTCCGGCAAGGTCGCGGTGGTCACCGGCTCTTCGCGCGGCATCGGCAAGGCCATTGCCGAGCGTCTGGCCGAGCATGGCGCCCAGGTGGTCATCTCCTCGCGCAAGGCGGGCCCGTGCGAACAGGTGGCCGCCGCCATCAACGAGGACCATCCCGGGCGCGCCATCGCCATCCCGGCCAACATCTCTTCGAAAGACGACCTGCAACGGCTCGTCGACGAGACGCGCAGCGCCTTCGGCAAGATCGACGTCCTGGTGTGCAACGCCGCCTCGAACCCGTACTTCGGGCCGATGAGCGGGCTTCCGGACGACGCGTTCCAGAAGATCCTCGGCAACAACATCGTCTCCAACCATTGGCTCATCCACATGGTCGCCCCGGAGATGCGCCAGCGGAAGGACGGGGTGGTCATCATCATTTCGTCGGTGGGCGGCCTGCGCGGCAGCGGCCAGCTCGGCGCCTACGCCATTTCCAAGGCGGCCGACATGCAACTGGCGCGAAACCTCGCCCAGGAGCTGTCGCCCGACAACATCCGCGTCAACTGCATCGCGCCGGGCCTGGTGAAGACCGACTTCGCCCGGGCCTTGTGGGACACGCCGGAAGCCGAGCGCCGTTCCAGCTTCGCCACGCCGCTGCGGCGCCTGGGTGAGCCGGACGACATCGCTGGCGCGGCGGTGTTCCTGGCCGGCCGCTCGGGCGCCTGGATGACCGGCCAGACCATCGTCGTCGACGGCGGCGCCACCGCCTGACCATCCCGCGCCCGGCGCGGGGAAATCAGTGCATCGACTGGCTGTGTTCGCCGCCGGGCCGGGAGATCCCTTCGAGCGCTGAACCGGCGTGATGGTGATCGTGCTCGCCGCGGGCGATGTCACCCAGCGAGACGATGCCCACAAGTCGCTTGTCGCGATCCAGAACCGGCAGGCGGCGCACCTTCAGCTCGCTCATGTTCTCGGCCGCCGACTGCAGGTCGTCATCTTCGAAGCAGTAGCGGATCTCGCGGCTCATCACCTCCCGCACCTGCGTCTCGGGGCCGCGGCCCTTGGCGACGGCGCGCACGGTGATGTCGCGGTCGGTGAGCATGCCGACAAGGCGGTCGTTCTCGCCCACCGGCAGCACCCCGGCGTCGATCTCGCCCATGAGCCTGGCCGCGTCCTGGATCGACTGGTCGGGCGAGGCGATCTTCACGTCCCGGCTCATGCACTCGCGAATCTTCATGTCTTCCTCCGAAAGGCCCCCTTTCCAAAGAGGGCTGAACAGACGCCGTTCGAGGAGGTTCCCCGGTCCCCCGCGCCTGCGACGAAATGTCCTGCGACCGATGCGGAACCCCGCGCGCGTGGCAAGATTTCTGACATTGCGGGGGCGGCGAAGCGAAGCGACCCGTCTCCCGACAAGCTGAAATCAAACGGAGTAAACCATGGCCAATCGCGAACTCACACCCTATGGCGGCGGCCGCCTGTCGCGCTGGGAAGACCCCTTCGGCTCGTTCCGACGCGAGTTCGACCGTCTCTTCGACAACTTCCTTTCGCCGATGTCGCCGGCCGAGCCCCGCAGCTTCGCCGCCGACGGCGGCTTCTCGAACCCGGCCATCGACGTGAAGGAGACCGACAAGGCCTACGAGGTGAGCGCCGAGCTTCCCGGCATCGAGCAGAAGGACGTGCAGCTCGACCTGAGGGACAACGTGCTGACGATCAGCGGCGAGAAGCGCGAAGAGAGGTCGGAGGACAAGGGCGGGCGCCACTGGAGCGAACGCAGCTACGGCCGCTTCCAGCGCGCCATTCCGCTGCCTCAGGAGATCGACGCCGACAAGGCCGAGGCCACCTGCAAGAACGGCGTCCTCAAGATCACCCTGCCCAAGAACCCGAGGGCGGCGGAGAAGAGCCACCGCATCGAGATCCGGGGCTGACACCGCGCCCCCTCTCCGGCGCCGGTACGCGCGCCAGGCGCTGGCGGCCTAGAGCTTTACTGACATCTCCAGGCCGCCGGCGAAGGGCAGCGTCAGGGTGGAAAAGCCCTGCTCGCGAACGAAGGCGAAGTAGTCGGCGTACGGTCGGCCTTCGAACTGGGCGGTGTTGTCGGCCAGCACCGCCGCGCCCGCCCGCAGGTGCGGGGCGATCAGTTCGATCGCCGGCCGCGCCATTTCGACCCAGATGTCCATCAGCACCAGATCGATGGGGCCGCTGAGGTCTTTGAGGGTCCGCCGAAGATCGCCTTCGCGCAGTTCGATCAGGTCGGAAAGGCCTGCGGCGGCGAAATTGTCGCGCGCCGCCGAAGCCTTGGCGGCCTCGTGCTCGGTGCCGACGACCAAGCCTCTGCCGCCCTCGGCGGCGATCGTCTGCCGAACCGCCTCGGCCAGGTACAGGGTCGAAACGCCGTACGAGGTGCCCACCTCCACAACGCGCCGGCAGGCCATGGCCCGGCTCAGATGGAAGACGAAGGCGGCCTTGTCGCGATCGAGCGCCACCAGCTTGTCGGCGAAGAAGCGGTGGCTTTCCTCGTCCAGGCCGTTCCAGCTCAGGGTCCCGGCGGCGGCCCGCGCCTCGAAATAGCCGCGGATCGCGCCTTCCTGGCCTTCGCTGGCGCCGTGCAGCCGGTCCAGCAATGAGGCCAGCTCTGGTGCGAACGGCAGGGACGCCATGGCGTATTTCCTTTCCGGCGTGAGGTCCGGCGCGACTGCCCGCGGCGGCTCGAATCATCAATAAGGACGCGGTCGGATGTCGTTTCCCGTCCTCGCCCCCTTGGCAGGCGTACCTTCACCCGACCGGGAGCGGCCGGGCGGATGAGGACGATCGCGGTCATCGCGCGCAAAGGCGGCTCGGGCAAGACCACCATCGCCACCCACCTGGCGCTCGGGGCGTGGCTGCGCGGCCGCCGAACCCTCCTGGCCGACACCGACCCGCAGCGTTCCTCCGCTCAGGTCCTCGAGGCGCGGCGGGGCAAGGGACCGGAGCGCGCCGAATGCACCGGACCCAGGCTGTGCGCGGTGCAGATGGCGGCGATGCGCAACCGCTTCGAAGCGCTGATCGTCGACACGCCCGCCGGCGCGGAGGAGGAGCTCAGCTGCGCCCTGGTGCTCTCGGATCTGGCCTTGTTGGTGCTGCGGCCCACCTGGCTGGACATGGCCGCGGTGGTGCGCACCGTCGACATCGTGCGCCGGCTGAAGAAGCCGGTGCTGGTGGCGCTCAACCAGGCCCCGGCGGCGCGCGAGGGGGTCGAGCCGCCGTCGGTGGTGCGCGCGCTCAAAGCGTTGAAGCTGCTGCGGCTTTCGGCGGCGCCGCAGGTGATCCGTGCGCGCCAGGTCTACCAGACGGCGCTGGAGAGCGGGCGCTCGGTGGAGGAACTGACCCTGGACCGGGCCGCCGCCCGCGAGATGGGCGAGTTCATGAACTTCATCGACGGCTTCGCGCTGTCGCGCCGCTCCGGCGCCGCCTAGGCCCGCGACAGCTCCCGCGCCCGGGCCAGTCGCCGCGCGCCTTCGCGCAGGGTCTCGTCCGCCTTGGAAAAGCAGAGGCGGATCACCGCGGTCGGAGGATCGGAGGCGTAGAAGGCCGACAGCGGGATCGCGGCCACCCCCGCCTCCTTCACCGCCGTGAAGCAGAAGGAGAGGTCGTCGGCCTCGACGCCCGAACCGGCCAGGTCGACGTCGAGGAAGTAGGTGGCCTGGCTGCGCAGCGTGGCGAAGCCTTCGGCGCGCAAGGCCCCGGCCAGCAGGTCGCGCGAGGCCGCCAGCGCCGCCGGCATCGAGGCGAACCAGCCCTCGCTGTTGTCGAGGCCGAAGGCGACCGCCGCCTGCAGGTTCGGCGGCGTGGTGAAGGTCAGGAACTGGTGCGCCTTGGCGAGCACGGCGGTGAGCGCCGGCGCAGCGACGAGAAACCCCACCTTCCAGCCGGTCAGGGCGAACATCTTGCCGGCCGAGCCGATCTTGACGCAGCGCTCGCGCATGCCGGGAAAGCCGAGCAGGGGAAGGTGGCGGGCGCCGTCGAACACCACCTCTTCCCACACCTCGTCGCAGAGGGCGACGGCGTCGTGGCGGACGCAAAATTCCGCCAGCAGCTCGAGATCCTCGGCCGGCGTCATCACCGCCGTCGGGTTCATCGGATTGTTGAGGACGACGAGCCTCGTGCGATCCGAGAACGCCGCGGCCAGGCTGGCGCGGTCGAAGCGCCAGGCGGGCGGGGAAAGGCGGCCGAGGCGCGGGACGCCGCCGGCGCGCCGCACCATCGGCAGGTAGGAATCGTACAGCGGCTCGAACAGCACCACCTCGTCGCCCGGCTCGATCAGCGCCAGGAAGGAGGCGGCCAGCGCCTCCGTGGCCCCCGAAGTGATGGTCACTTCCTCGCGCCAGTCGAGGTCCAGCCCCTGGCGGCGGTAATGGCGGGCGACCGCCTCGCGCAACGCCGGAAGCCCCGCCATGGGCGGGTATTGGTTGTCGCCGTCGATGGCCTCGCGCGCCGCCGCCTCGCGGATGGCCAGCGGGCCGGGCTCGTCGGGAAAGCCCTGGCCGAGATTGATGGCGCCCCTCTCGCGCGCCAGCCCCGACATCACCGTAAAAATGGTCGTCGGCAGGGCCGCGTAGAGGCTGTTCGGCATGGCGCTTGGCTCCTACTCCGCTTCGCGCGCCCGTTTCTTGCGCAACGACGGTTCGAGGAAGCGCTTGCGCAGGCGGATGGAGCGCGGCGTCACCTCCACCAGCTCGTCGTCGTCGATCCAGGCGACCGCCTGCTCGAGCGTCAGGCGCCGGGGCGGGGTGAGGCGCACCGCCTCGTCCTTGCCGGCGGCGCGGATGTTGGTGAGCTGCTTGCCGCGCAGGGGATTGACGTCGAGATCCTCGCTCCTGGCGTTCTCGCCGATGATCATGCCGCGGTAGACCTTCTCCCCCGCGCCGACGAAGAGCACCCCGCGCTCCTCCAGATTCCACAAGGCGTAGGCGACGGTATCGCCGTCGGCGTTGGAGACGAGCGCCCCGGTGCGCCGGCCCTCGATAGGCCCGCGCCAGGGCTCGTAGTGGGAAAAGACGCGGTTGAGCACGCCGGTGCCGCGGGTCTCGGTCAGGAACTCGCCCTGGTAGCCGATGAGCGCCCGGGAGGGCGCCAGGAAGGAGAGCCGCGCCTTGCCGGCCCCGGCGCTGGCCATGGCCTTCAGCTCGGCCCGGCGGGCGCCGAGCTTTTCGATGACGACCCCGGCGTAGTCCTCGTCGAGGTCGACGACCACCTCCTCGATCGGTTCGGTGCGCTCTCCGGTCTGGGGATCGAGGCTGAGGACGACGCGGGGGCGGCTGATCGAAAGTTCGAAGCCCTCGCGCCGCAGGGTCTCTATGAGGACGCCCAGCTGCAGCTCGCCGCGCCCGGCCACTTCGAAGGCGTCCTTCTCGGTGGTCTCGGAGACGCGGATGGCGACGTTCGCTTCCGCCTCCGCCAGGAGACGGGCGCGAATGACGCGGCTCTGCACCTTCTCGCCCTCCCGCCCGGCCAGCGGCGAGTCATTGACCGAGACGGTGACCGCGATCGTCGGCGGGTCGATTGGCCGCGCCGGCAGGGCCCCCGCGGTCTCGCCCTCGGCTATGGTGTCGGCGACGCTCGCTTTGGCGAGGCCCGCCACGGCGACGATGTCGCCGGCGCGAGCTTCCTGGATCGATGCGCGCTTGAGGCCGCGGAAAGCGAGGATCCGGCTGATGCGCCCGCGCTCGACCTCGGCGCCGTCGGCGGCGAGGGCGCGCACCGCCATGCCTTCCCGCAAGGTCCCGCTCTCGACCCGGCCGGTGAGCAGGCGTCCGAGATACGGGTCGGCCTCCAGGATCACCGTCAGCAGCCGCGCCGGCTCATCGACGCGCCCCTGGGCCGCCGGGCTGGGCACGTGCGCGACGATGCGGTGGAACAGCGGCGCCAGGTCGCGCCGCTCGTCGCCGAGGTCGGCCACCGCCCAGCCCTGCTTGCCGCTGGCGTACAGGTGCGGGAAGTCGAGCTGCGCCTCGTTCGCGCCCAGGGCGGCGAAGAGGTCGAAGGTTTCGGTGAGGACGCGGTCGGGCTCGGCGTGCGGCCGGTCGACCTTGTTGGCGACGACGATCGGCGCAAGGCCCAGCGCCAGCGCCTTGCCGAGCACGAACTTGGTCTGCGGCATGACGCCTTCCTCGGCGTCCACCAGCAGCAGGGCGCCGTCGACCATGCCCAGGATCCGCTCGACCTCGCCGCCGAAGTCGGCGTGCCCGGGAGTGTCGATGATGTTGATTCGCGTCGCCGCGCCGCCCTCGGGTGGGCGCCACAGGACCGAGGTCGCCTTGGAAAGGATAGTGATGCCGCGCTCGCGCTCCTGGTCGAAGCGGTCCAGGGCGCGTTCGGCGTGGCGCTCGCCGGCGCGGAAGGCGCCCGATTGCGCCAGCATCTGGTCCACCAGGGTCGTCTTGCCGTGGTCGACGTGGGCGATGATGGCGATGTTGCGCAGCGGGATGGAAGGCTCGGACAAGGGGCGGCGCCGAATGTGTCAGTTTTGCGACGCAACATTTCCGCCGCGGAATAGCGGCCACACAACAGATTGAATTACAAAGAATTCATCAGAGCGATAGCTCCGTCGAGCCAAAAACATGGGTTTTCCCGCTTGAATCGTTGTGCGGCGCAAACTAAATGGCCGCGCAAGAGGCGAACCCCTCCCCCCCAACGCCTCTTCACCTGAAGGCCGCGCCCCTCCCCCCAACCCAGGGCGCGGCCTTTTTTTGTTGGCCGCCGTGGATGCGGAGCAGCGGCCCGGCAAACCGGCGGAGGGGCTGTCGGCGATCATTGCCAGGGCCTCTAATCGCCGTCGGCTCAGCGGGTGAGCGCGCGCCAGTCGAGCCCGGCGACGAGGGCGAAGAGCCGCTCCAGATCGGCCGCCAGGGCGGCGAAGCCCGCCGTCGGCGTCAGGCTGGCCTCCTCCAGGTAAAGCGAACGGGCGATCTCGATCTGCAGGGCGTGCACCCCCGCGCCGGGGGCCCCGTAGTGTTCGGTGGTGTAGCCGCCGGCGTAGGGCGAATTGCGGGCCACACGGTAGCCGAGGTCGGTGAGGGCGGCTTCGAAGAGCCGCGCCACGGCGCTCGCGCACGAGCAGCCGAAACGGTCGCCGATGACGATGTCGGCCGGCCTGCCGCGGCAGGGCAGGGCGCCCGCCGGCGGCGTCGGCATGGAATGCCAGTCCACGAGGATGGCGAGGCCGGCGGCGGCCTTGGCCTCGGCCACCAGGGCCGAGAGGGCCGCGTGATAGGGCCGGTGCGCCGCCTCGATGCGCCAGCGGGCCTCGGAAAAGCTGAGCTTGCGGTCGTACACCTCCTCGCCCTCGCGCACGATCTTGGCGATTGCGCCCAGGCCGGCGGCGACGCGCGGCGTGCGGGCGCGGGCCCAGTGGGGAAGGTCGTCCTCGAACATCGCCGGATCGAGCTCGAAAGGGTGCCGATTGACGTCGACAAAGACCCGGGCCAGGCGCGCGGCGATGGCGCGCACCCCAAAGCGCGGGGCCGGGGCGATCAGCTCGTCGACGAAGGCGTCCTCGGAGCCGCGGATGGCCGGCGCCGCCAGGCGGGCGTTCAGGGTGCGCGGATAGATGCGTCCCGAATGGGGCGAGGCGAACACCAGGGGCGTTACCGGCGCGCCCTTGAGCGGGCGCTCGACGACGAAGGCCTCGAGATCCTCCTCGGGCGTGACCTCCAGCGCCCGCGGCGAGCGCTCCCAGGCATTCATGGCGGCCATATCGGCGAGGCGGGCCCGGCCGTCAAACCGGCGAAAGAACGAGCACGCGCCGCCCCGATCCCAGCCGCGTGGGAAGAGATCCGCTGGCGGCGCGATAGCCCTCGGGCGCAGAGAACCGCGCCACGGCGCCGGCCGGCACATCGGCCCGGATCGTCAGCTCCCCGCCGGCCAGCTCCCAGCGGATCGCCAGGCGTCCATAAGGGGTGCCGGCCTCCGCCTCGGCCCAAGCGAGGCCCCCGCCCGGCCGCGGGGCTAGGCTCAGCGGCTCGGCCGGGTCGGTGAGGTCGATGTCGAGGCCCGCCACCGTCCGGTAGAGCCAGGCGGCCACCGCGCCATAGGCGTAGTGGTTGAAGGAGACCATCGAGGCGTCTTGCCTGAAGCCGCCCATGTTGACGCTGCCGTCGGCGCGCAGGGCGTCCCAGCGCTCCCAGATCGTGGTCGCCCCCGCCTTCACCTGATAGAGCCAGCCCGGGCAGTCCGGGTTCAGCAGCATCCGGTAGGCGGTCTCCAGGTGGCCGGTGTGCGTCAGCGCCGGCAAAATGAGTGGGGTGCCGACGAACCCCGTGCCGATGCGATGGCCGTTGTTCTCGACGAGCTCGGCCAGGCGCGCGCCGATCGCCTGCCGCTCTTGGGCCGGCGCGATGGCGAACTCGATCGCCAGGGCGCAGCCGGTCTGGGACTTCTGCGCCTCCTCGCCCCAACGCTCCCAGGCCGCGGCGGCGGTGCGCCGCTGCAGATCGTCGTAGGCCTCCGCAACCCCGGGCGCTTCGCCCAGCAGGCGCGCCGCCCTCGCCGCCAGCCCGGCGCTGTTGGCGAGGTAGGCGGTGGCGACGAAGCCGAACGGGACCTTGGCCTTGAACGGCATGTCGGGCGGCGCGTCCGGATCGAGCCAGTCGCCGAACTGGAAGTCCTGGGTCCACAGGCCCTCGGGTCCGGTGCGGGACGCGCACCAGTCCACCCACGCCTTCATGCTGGGAAACTGCCGCTCGAGGACCTCGCGGTCGCCGAAGAAGCGGTAGACGTCCCAGGGGGTGATCGCGGCGGCGTCGCCCCAGGCGGCCGCGCCCCGCGCCCGCTCTTCGCCGGCCAGGGCGTCCGGGACCACCCAGGGGACGGCGCCGTTGCGCTGCTCGAGCGCCAGGTCCTTCAGCCAGCTCACGACGAAGCTGCGCGCATCGGAGTTCAGGAAGGCGGTGGGGGCGAACACCTCCAGGTCGCCGGTCCATCCCAGGCGCTCGTCGCGCTGAGGGCAGTCGGTGGGAATGGCGAGGAAGTTGCCCCGCTGCGACCACAGGACGTTGTCGAACAGCTTGTTGACCGCCGCGTCCGAGCAGGCGAACGCGCCGGTCCGCTTGATGTCGGTGGCGATGGTCTCGGCGGTGACGCTCTCGATCTTCACCCCCTCGTCGGGAGTGATTTCGGCGTAGCGGAAACCGTGGAAGGTGAACGGCGGCGCCAGTTCGCCGGCGCCGCGGCCATCCAGGACGTAGGCATCGGCGGCGCGGGCGTTGCGCAGCGAGGCGGTGAAGAGAGCGCCCTCGGCGTCCAGCACCTCGGCATGGCGCACCGTGACCCGCGCCCCCGCCGGGCCGCTGGCGCGCAGCTTCAGATAGCCGGTGATGTTCTGGCCCACATCCGCCACCCCGGGGCGGGCGGGAAGGTCACGCCGCTCGATCAGGCGCACGGCCGGCATGTCCCGGGCTTCCAGGCCCTGCGGCAGCTCCAGCGCCGTCACGCCCTCCCAGCCGCTGTCGTCGAAGCCGGGAAGCCGCCAGCCGTGCGGCTCGCAGCGAAGGTCCATCTGGGCGCCGTGGTAGAGTTCGGCCTCGCGCACCGCGCCGTAGGCGCCGCGCCAGGTTCCATCAGTGCCGATCACGAGCCTGCGCCCGTCCCTGAGCGTGATCTCCAGTTGCGCCAGCAGGGCGGTGGTGTCGCCGTAGACGTTGCGGTGGAGATGCCAGGTCAGGTCGCCGCGGAACCAGCCCTCGCCCACCATGGCTGAGATGACGTTCGCTCTGGGCGAAAGCCGCGCGCCGACGTCGTAGGCGGCGAACAGCAGGCGTTTCGGATAGACCGTCCAGCCGGGCTCCAGCACATCGCCGCTGACCGGCGCGCCGTTGATCTGGACCTCGCGCACCCCCAGGGCGGTGACATAGAGCCGGGCCTTGGCGACCGGCGCGTCCACGGTGAATTCGCGGCGCAGCAGCGGCGCCGGGCCGCTCGTCCGCCGGCCGACATTGCTCCTCGGCGAAATCGGCCGCGCCGTCCAGTCGCTTCGCGCCAGCAGCGAGGCCTCGACGCGACAAGGTTCGCTCCAGCCCGTCCAACCCAGGTTCGTTCGTGCGCGGACGCGCCAGTAGCGCACTTCCCGGCTCTGCAGCGGCGGCCCTGGCCAGGGGGCCAGATAAGGCCGCGCTTGGGCGACCTCGCCCGAGCTCGCCGCGCCGCGGAACTCGGGATTGTCGGCGATCTCGATCTCGTACGCCTGCTGGAGGACATCCGCGACGTCGCTGGCGAGGCGCCAGGAAAGGCGGGGGGCGGCGTGGCCGGTGGCGATGAGGTCCGAGTCGTCGTCGATGCGCGGGTCGGCGATGGCGACCGCCGCCGTATTGTCGTTCATAGCGCCATATCGTCCCGGCGGCGGCGCGCGTCAAAGCAGCTTCACCGCCGATTTACGCCTTGGCCGCTAGGCTCGCGCCTCCCATGCCCAAGATCCTGCTGGCCGAAGACGACGATTCGCTGCGCGGCTTTCTGGCCCGCGCCCTCGAGCGCGCCGGCTACGAGGTGACCAGCTGCCCCGACGGCGACAGCGCCGCCGCCAGCCTCGAGCAGGCCTTCGACCTGCTGCTCACCGACATCGTCATGCCCGGCATGGACGGCATCGAGGTGGCGCGTCTGGCCGCCGCCCGGCACCCGAAGACGCGGATCATGTTCATCACCGGCTTTGCCGCGGTGGCGCTCGCCGGCGCCGACCGCGCCCCTTCCGGCGCCAAGGTGCTGGCCAAGCCCATCCACCTGCGCGAGATCGTGGCCGAGGTGGACCGCATGCTCGCGCCGGCCGCCTGAGCGAGACCCCCTCTGGCCGCGCCTTGCCGCCCGGCCGCCCGCTGGTATATGCGGCGGACCTTCCCCCGCGGCGGACGCGTAGCTCAGCGGGAGAGCACTACGTTGACATCGTAGGGGTCGCTGGTTCGATCCCAGCCGCGTCCACCATTCAGTCATGCGATTTCGCGAGTGTCACATTGGCGCTCGCGAACAGGGCGTCAATTCAATGGCTTGCGCTAGGTGGAGGCGGACTTGGGCGTCTCCCGGCGCGCCATTTGACTAGGAACAGGCCGGATTTTCGGGCGCAGTTCTCCCGGCCGAATCCGAAAGTGTCAATTTGCCTGATAACAGGCGATTTCGCTGAAAGCAGACCGTGCCGGACGTGCCGGCGGTTGAAAGCACTCGCAGAATCAGCAGCTTAAGTGGTCGCTGCCACGCTGAAGGCGGCGTTATAAAACAGGGCCATGACAGGCAAATAACAGGGGCGCGAACAGCCCGATAACAGGGGCGAACGAGCGGGTTTTCGACGCCCAGTTATGCAGACGCTCTAGGCCGTGGCGTAGCCCTCAAACAAACGCCGCTGCTCGACCCAGTCCTCCGGCAGCGCCTTCGCAGTAAGGGCTGAGAGCGTCATCGTCGGCGGTTGGCGGCCATCGAGAATGGCCTCGACCAGATCGGGCGCCAGCCAAGCCAGCGGCAGGAGCTTTGCGATGTAGTGATTGTAGAGGCGGTGGCTGTTCGCGAGAGCGAGGACCGAGGTGACCTCGCCCCTCGCCACACTCACCGAACTTTGGCAATTGGCCGCCAGGGATTTAGGGCTGGAACTGACGGTGAAACGCTCTAATGGTTCCAAACGTTCGCGAGGGCCCACGGCATGATCAAGAGAAATGCGGCGATCGAAAGCACGACGTACCCGGCGAGCGCCGCGTAGGACAGCGTCCTGTCCCTAACCTTCTCGAACACCGCCACGATCACAGCGGCCCCCAACAGGTTCAGGATGCCGAGAGCCACATAAGATGCCGGCTGCCCCAAGACGTGACCTAACGGTAACAAAAGCGAATTTGGGAACGCGATAGACGCATATAAATCGATACTTCTAAGTACATTATCGGCGTACAAACGCAAACCGGGGGTAACATCTAATTCTACTAGATACTCTGATAGAAGTACCAAATAAGATGTTAACATCCAAATTAATAAAGTCCATGTTTTATACGTTAGTCTCATTTATGCGGCCCATTTACTTGTATTATTCCCTGAGCTCTTCTCCTCTCGTAGGTTTGCCTGGCCTCGTTTAGAAGCGGGTCCGAGGGCGCGCGCGCCATTATATGTCAACCGGCGTCCAAGATTGACCCCGGATCGGCATGCAATGTTGACCCCCGTGGCGCTGGTGTTTGCGGTCGCCCGGCGGCGTAGCGCGGAGCCCTGGGGCGAGAAGAACGCGGCTGTCGGCCCTCCGTTTTCGTTATGCCCCCGGCCGCACCACCACCGCGGTGACATTGTCCGGCGCCCCGCGGGCCAGGGCGGCGGCGAGGAGCTGGCGCACGGCGCGGTGCGGCGGCAGGGCGTTGACGAGGTGGGCGACGACGCCCTCCTCGACCACGCTCCACAGGCCATCGGAACAGAGCAGGAAGGCGTCGCCGGGGCGCCACAGCACAGTTCGGCTTTCGGGGTCGTAGGCATCGCCGGCGCCCAGCGCCCGGGTGACGATGTGGCGCGGGGGCGCCTCGCCGGGCGCGCCGCCGGCGCGGCCGTAGGCCTCGACCAGGCTGTGATCTTCGGTCAGGCGCTCCAGGGCGCGCTCGCGCAGGCGATAGGCGCGGCAGTCGCCGGCCCAGATCAGGCTGGCGGCGTCGCCGAAGAGGCTGAGGACGACGACGGTCGCACCGATGATGCGGGTGGGGCCGGCGCGCGCCAAGAGGCGCACATGGGCGTCATCCAGCGCCGCGCGGGCGTGGCGCAGCCGCGCGACGGCCGAGTCGCCCTCCGCAGCGGCGGCCAGGGCTTCGACGACGCAGGCGCTGGCCTCGTCGCCGCGGCCGTGCCCTCCCATGCCGTCGGCGACGGCCCAGAGACCAAGTTCGGGCCGGCCCAGGAAAGCGTCCTCGTTGACCCGCCGCACCGCGCCGGCGTGGCTGGCGCCGCCCCACAGAGCGGGTTGTTCGCTGGCGGCTCGGGCGAGCGTCACGTCGACCCCTCGGCGTCGGGGCTGCCGTAAGTCTCGGCGAGACGTCCGGCCAGCGCCGCCCGCCACACCGGCGCATCCTCGGTGGTGATCCCGGCGCGCAGCCGGGCCCGGCGCTGGACGAAGCCCTGCCAAAGCCGGCGCTCGCGCAGCAGGCCGCGGCCGGCGTCAGCGGCGAGCGCCTCTGGCGCCAGGCTATCGAGCAGCCGCTCGCTGGCGCGGCGTCCGGCGTCACGGATCTCGGCGGCGTGGGCGAGGAGGTCGGCGACGGCGGCGCGCACCGCTTCCTTGCCGGGCGCAAGACCCTCGGGCGGCGCCAGCAGGTCCAACCCCAGGCGCTGGCCGCCGCCGGCCCAGCGGAAGGGATTGTCCCCCTCGGCCTGGATGCGGGTGCCGTCCAGCTCCAGTTCGGCGCGCTCGCGCGCCCGAGCCTGCATCAGCTGGTGCAGGCCGCGCGCCATCTCCGCCCACACCTCGCCCGCGGCTCGCAGAACGGCCTCCGCAGATTGCCGGCGCAACCCGGCCGGATCGAGGCCCGCGCCTTGGCAGAATGCCTCGAACAGGCGCTTGTCGGCGTTGCTGCTTGCCGCGGTCTCGCCCGCGGCAGGCGGCTCGGCCGCCAGCTGGGGCCCGGCGCGCTCGGCGCGGATGAGGAAGGATCCGAGGCGCAGCGGCTCGCCCGGCCGGATCGGCTCGGCCCGTCCGCGCTCCAGCCGGCGGCCCGGATCGCCGATCCAGGCGCCGTTGGCGGAAAGATCGCGGACCGTCAGGGCGCCGCCGGAAGAGGCGATCTCGCAGTGGCGCCGCGACAGCGTCAGGCTCGGATCGTCGATGATCCAGTCGGCGCCGGGCCCGCGGCCGATGCGGATGGCGCCGCCGGCCAGAGCGCGGCGCTCGAGCTCGCGGGCCGGGTCATCGACATGGAAGAGGCGCAGGACGTGCATCGCTTCTCAAGCCGCTGTTCGATGACCGCCGGCGGCGCGGCGCGCTGGCTCTGCGCAGGCGTTGGTGTCCGTGGCGGGCGCGTCGAGGCGGGTGGCCGCGCCGTCGTCGGCGTCCGCGCGCCGCATCGGCGCCTCGGCGCCGTCCGGCTCGACGGTCGATGCGGCGGCCCGCGCCTCGAATCCGGCCACCAGGCGATTGAAGGTCTCGTAGAGCCCGGCGAACGGATCGCCGCGCTGGTAGGACATGCGGAAATCGAGCCTGCCGCCGGCGGCGTGCTCCAGCGCCGCCTGCAGCCGCCGCGCCGGGGTGGCGATGCGCCGCGCCGCCACCAGGGTGGCGAGGAAGACGATGGCGAGCGTCGCCGCCGCCAGCCCCGCCATCAACAGCCTGGAAACCGTGGTCGCGGCCGCGAGCGGGCCGCCGTCCAGGTCGAGGCGGACCGTGCCGAAAGGCCGGCCGGCGTAGAGGATGGGCCGTTTGAAGGCTATCGATCCAGGAGGGCCGGCGTCGTGGATGGCCAGGGGTTTGCCGACCTCATCGCCGTCGCTGGCGGCGCGCACGATGCCGTCGGCGTCGGCGATCTCGATGCGGCGCACCGCGCCCTCGCGGGCGGCGACGGTGACGAAGGCCTGGACCGGCAGCCAGTCGCGCTGGGCTGGCGGCAGGGTGGCGTTGTCCGCCGCCCGCTCGGCGATGTTGCCGGCGACGAACGCGGCCGTGGTCTCGCCCGAAGCCCGCGCCATCCGCCGCATGGCCCCGACCTGCGCTTGCGACACCATGGCGGCCCCGGCGACCAGGACTGCGGCGCTGGTCGCCGCCAGACCAAGAGCCAGGCGAATAGCCGTGGAAGCGGCGCGCGGCTCGACGCCTGCGGTCGGCGCGCCCAGCGCGTCCTGCTCCCGGCGCAGAGCCTCGGCCAGCGCCGCCCCGTCGGCGAAGCGCTGCTCGGGTTCGCGCGCCATCAGCTTTTCGATGATGTAGGCCAGCCCCCGCGGCAGATCGGGGACGCGCTCGAGGATGGGCGGGGGCCCGCTGAGCGCGATCTGCGCCGCCACCAGGCCGGTCGAGTCCGCCCGGAAGGCCGGCGCCCCGCAGGCGAGCTCGTACAGCACCGCGCCGGCGGAGAAGAGGTCCGAGCGCGCCTCGGCGCGCCGGCCCAGGGCCTGCTCGGGGCTCATGTAGCGCGGGGTGCCGATCACCTGGCCCACCCGGGTCTCGAGCTGGGCCGTGTCCGACTCCGGCTCGCGCACCCGGGCGATGCCGAAGTCGAGGATCTTCACCGAGCGGCCGTCGGCGCCGAGGCTGATGTTCGATGGCTTGATGTCGCGGTGCACCACCCCGGCGCGGTGGGCGTAGCTCAAGGCGAGCGCCAGCTGCAGGCCGATGTCGATGACGCGCTCGGGCGCCAGCGGCCGCCCGCCCGCGAGGACGTCGTCGAGGGTTTGGCCGTCGAGCAGTTCCATGGCGATGTAGGCCGCGCCGTCGGCCTCGCCGACGTCGTAGATGGTGACGATGTTGGGGTGGGCCAGGGCGCCGGCGGCGCGCGCCTCTCGCAGGAAGCGGGCGGCGTACTCCTGGTCGGCGCGATATTCGGGCCGCAGCACCTTCACCGCGAGGACGCGATCGATCTGCGGGTCGTGCGCCTTGTAGACCAGGGCCATGGCGCCTTGGCCGATACGATCGCCCAGCTGGTAGCGGCCGATGCGGGCCGGCTTGGCCCCCAGGGAGATCCTGGAGCCCGCGGCGCGCCTAGCGGCCATGGAGGGCGACTTCGATGCGCTGGGCCCGGCCGAGTTCGTCGCGGATGGCGGCATTGCTCGGATCCAGCGCTTGCGCCCGGGCGAGCAGCAGCGCCGCTTCGTCGGCGCGGCCGCCGTCGAGGGCGACGAGCGCCTGGGCGCGGAGACGCTCGGCGCCGGCGGGGTCGGTGCGAGCCGGCGTCGGGGGCGGGGTGGCCGCTTGCGGCTGCGGCGGAGCGCGCCGCCGCGCCGAAGCCACCGCCGGTGCGGGACCTGCCGGCGCCGGAGGGTGGCCCGGGATGAGGATGACCCGGCCGGCTATCGGCGTGTCGCCGGCGGCAAAGCCGTTGTAGCGCGCCAGGGCGTAGAACAGCCTGCGGTTGCCGAGATAGCGCTGGGCCAGGGTGTCGAAGGTTTCGCCGGGGGCGGCGAGATGGCGGAAGTTGCGATCGCCCAGAAGCGCGTGCGGGCTCATGTCGATCTGATCGAGCAGCAGCCGCGCGCCGGGGTCGCCGGTGCGCGCCGCCAGCGCCGCGACGACCTCGCGCCGGGCGCCTTTGGCGTCGCCCCGTTCCAGCAGGGCTTCGGCCCGGTCGGTGCGCGCCTCGATCGGGCTTGCCGCTACGGGCGCACTGGGCGTTGGGCCGTGGGTGCTGGCGCAGGCGGCGAGCAGGGCGGCGGTGATCGCCGAGGCCGGCGACAGACGCGCGGCGGCGGCGCGTGCGCTTGGACCGTGGTTGCAGCCGCCGACGGGACGACCGGATAGCGAAGGACGCATGGGAGCCCCCGGATGCGCCCATCATCCCAGCGGCGTGTCGACAAGCAGTGAAGGGTTAGGGTTAACGCGCCGCGCCTGCGCGTCCTTGACCGAGCGGCGCCAGCCGGGGTCTGCTCGCTCGGCCCGCTCAGGCCAGCTGAGCCCTCGGGAGGGCGAGCGTCGGCGGCGGTCGCCAGGCTTCGGCGGTCCTGACGGCAGGCCCGCCGCCGGCGCCGCTGATGCTCGCCGCCAGCGCGGCGAAGCGCTGGGTGGGGTTCCAGGGCGGCGCCTGCGCCGCGGGGTCGACGACCATCGTGCCCCCGCCGGAGGCCGACAAGGTGAAGGTCGAGCCGAGATAGTTTCCCACCAGGGTGATCTTGGCGGTGTTGGCGCCCTCGGTGACCGTCAGCACGCCGGAGCTGGTGGTTCCCGAGTACGAAGCTTTGGTGTTCCCGGCGAAAGGGATGTCCAGCAGGACGAGCGAGGTTTTTCCGGTCTTGGAAAAGCCGCTGATCCTGCCGTTGTAGGTCTTGGAGCTCCCGAGCTCGAGTCGGCCGGTGGTGACGAAGGTGACCGCTTCCTTGAAACCGGCGCCAAAGTCAGCCACGCCTCCGGCGATCATGACGTGGCCGGTGCCCGACACCGCGCCATTGGAGGTGAGCGTACCGCCCTGGACCTCGAGCACTCCGGTGTTGTCGCCGCTCACCTTGAAGCTGGCGCCGGCGGGGATCAGCACCTTGGCGAAATTGCCGAATGTCGTGGCCGCCATGCTTCCCGAAACCGTCAACGTCGAGCCGGCAAGGGCCAGCGTGCCGACGCCGCTCGCCAGGTCCAGGACGCCGCCGTCGCCGTTGACCGCGCCGACGAAGGACGACCCGGCGTCCACCGCCAGTTCTCCCGGCTGGCTGAAGGTCACTGCTGCGCCGCCGCCGCCGTTGATGGCGCCGGCGTTGGTCAGGGTATCGCCGGCGCCGGCGAGCGTGATCCCGCCGGTGATCTGGCCGGCGGCCTTATTGGTGATCTTGTTCTGCCGGCCGCTCAGCAACACCGCCCCGAGGATATGGCCGCTGTTGGTCGCCGATTTGATCGAACCGGTGCTGTAGATCGCAAACGCGCCGGGTCCGTCCTTGATCGTCCCGGTGTTGGTGAGGGTAGTGATCACGCCGGTGTTCACCAGCCCCGTTCCGTTGGCCCCGACCGGGAAACCCGCGCCGCCTGTTCCGCCACTGATGAGGCCGCTGTTGGTGAGGTTGGTGATGGTGCTGGCGTTCGAAAGGCCAGCGCCTCCCGGGCCGCCCGGGGTCGATGTGCCGGCCCCGCCGCCGCCCATGCCGCCTATGATCGTTCCCTTGTTCTGCAGCAGGGCTATCGCCCCGCCGTTGACCAGGGCGGCGGCCCCCGCCGCCCCTTCGCCGCCCTGACCGCCACTGATGGCGCCGCCGTTGATGAGGGTCGAGATCGTCTGGGAGTTGGAGACGCCGATCCCGCCGGCCGCAAAGGTCGCGCCGAAGCCACCGCTGATGGCGCCGGTGTTGTTCAGGACCGTGATGGTCTTGCTGTTGAGGAGGCCGACGCCGCCGGCGTCGAAGGTGCTGCCGCCGACTCCACCCAAAATGGCCCCGGCGTTGTTCAGATGAGAGATCACACCGGTGTTGACGACGGCGGTGGCCGCCGCCGGCCCATTGAGGCCCACGCCGTCTCTGCCGCCACTGATGGTTCCGGAGTTGGACAAGGTGGTGATCGCGCCGGCGTTCGCCACGGCGGTGGCGCCGGCGGCGGCGGTATTGTCGCTGCCGCCGACGCCGCCGTTGATCGTTCCGCCGGCCAAGTTGTCGAGCAGTCCGATCAGCCCGGTGGTGGCGTTGGTGACGCCGGCGCCGCCCACGCCGCCGACCGCCGTCCCCGTGCCCCCGGCCCCGCCGCCGCCCTGGCCGCCATCGATGGCCCCGCCGTTGGTGAGCGTCGTGACCGTGCCGGCGTTCGAGACCGCCGCGCCGCCTGCGCCCCCGGTGCCGGCCGCCCCGCCCGAGCCCAGACCGACGCCGCCCTGGCCGCCGCTGATTGTCCCGCCAACCTTGTTGGTCAGCGACTTGATCGTGCCGGTGACGGCGTTCACCACGGCCGTCCCGGCCGTGTCGCCGAACCTGCCGTTACCGCCGGCGCCGCCACTCATGGCGCCGCTGTTGCTCAAGGTGGTGATCGCCGCGGCGTTGTAGAGGGCGCTGGCGCCAATGCCGCTGGTGCCGGCGCCGAGGCCGCCGACGACCGTCCCCGAATTCGTCAGGGTGGCGATCAATCCGCCGTTGCCTATCGCCCCCGAGGCAGTGGCCTCCGCCGCGCCGCCGCCCTGGATGACGCCGGCGTTGCTGAGCATGGTCACGGCGCCGCTGTTGCCCAGGGCCTGGCCGGCGCCGTTGTGGGTGCCGCCGAAGCCGCCGACGATGGTCGCGCCCACCTGGTTCACCAGCGCTCCGATGGTCGCGCCGACGGCGTTGGAGATGCCGTCGGCCCCGGGGCCGCCGAAATTGTTCGGCGGCGGGATGTTGGAGGCGCTGCCGCCGCTGCCGCCGCTGATCGTGCCGGTGTTGGTCAGAGTGCTGATGGTGTTGGTGTTGGCCAGCCCGGCGCCGCCGCCGCCGCCGCCGCCCAGGGTCTCGGTGCTGGCGTCGCCGCCCGTGCCGCCGCGCAGCTTGCCGGAATTGCTCAGGGCCGTAATCACGCCGCTGTTCGAGAGCCCGGCGCCGCCGGCGCCGCCGAAACCGGAGTTCTTGCCGGCGCCGACCATGCCGCCGGTCCCCCCGGTGATGGTGCCGACGTTGCTGAGCGTGGTCACGGTGCCGGCGTTGGACGCTCCGGCGCCGCCCGCTCCGCCGTTGCCGGCGATGCCGCTGATCGTGCCTTTGCCGCCCAGGCCGCCGGCGCCCCCGACGACGACGCCGTTGTTGCTGAGCGTGGTGATGGCGCCGGCGTTGGCGAGGCCGGCCCCGCCGGCGGCGCCGGCCCCGGGCGGGACGCTGGTGAGGCCGTTGGTTCCCGGCGCGCCTTGGCCGCCCTTGATCGTCCCCCCGACCGAGTCGGTGAGCGAGGCGATGACGCCGCCGGTAGCGTTGGAGACGCCGGCGCCTCCCGCTGCGTAGGCGCTCTGGCCCCCCGCGATCGTCCCGCCGCTCGTCAGGGCGCCGATCGCGCCGGAGTTCGACACCCCCGCGCCACCCGCGCCGGCGGCGCTGCCACGGCCGCCGCCGATGGAGCCGCTGTTGCTGAGGATGGTCATCGAGCCCGAATTGGAAACCCCGGCGCCGCCGGTGGCGCTGCCGTTGCCGGTCCCGGCGCCCCCCACGATCGAACCGGTGTTGTTCAGGCCGCCCTGACCGATGGTCCCCGAGTTGGCCAGGCCCGCGCCGCCCTGGCCGCCGAAGTTGCCGAAGCCGCCGCGGCCGCCGCTGAGGACACCGCCATTGGTGAGGGTGGTGATGACCCCGCCATTGGCCACCCCGGCCCCACCCGAGCCGCCGGGAAGGGTCGTGCCGGCGAACTGAGCGTTGCCGCCGGCGATGGAGCCGACGTTGCTCAGGTTGGTGATCGTCTGGCTGTTGAGCACCCCGGCGCCGCCGGGCCCGGTCGTAAACGCGCCAGTGCCGCCGAAGATCATGCCGCTGTTCGACAGCGTCGTGATGGCGAAAGACTTGGCGTCTACGCCGGTCGGGCCGCCATTGATCCGGCCGGTGCTCGTGACCGTGATGAAGCCGCCGTCGCTGAAGATCGGACCCGCGACGGTCGTCGAAATAGTCTGACTCATGGGATCGGCTCCCCGGAACCCGAGAAACCGGCGTCACCGCCCCGGACAATCGCGATCGACGCCGGAATGCAGTCCTTGAGCGTGGGCGCGCCGCCGCCTCCGCCCCACTCATCGGGGGGCTTAGCCGATCCCCCCGCACCTCCGTACTCTGCGGCGCCAATCCAGAATATCATAGTTGCGCCATAGCGCCAGATTTGTGACGGGCATGCCGTGGACGACCCGCCGCAATCCGCGCCAGACCCCGGGCTCGACATCTCCGCGACGGTGGAGCGCGCCCGCGCCGCCTGGCGGGCCGGGCGGACGGACGAGGCCGAAATGGCCTGCCGCCAGGTGCTCGCCGTCTGGCCCGGCCATCCGGACGCCGCCTACCTGCTGGGGCTAATGGCCTACGACTTCGGCAACCTCGATCTCGCCATCGCCCACGTGCGTGAGGCCTGCCAGTCGCCGCGAGCCCCGGCCGTGTACTTCAGCGACTTCGCCGAGCTGTGCCGCCAGGCCGGGCTGCTCGGCGAAGGCGAGCAGGCGGCCCGCCGGGCCATCGCGCTGCAGCCGCAGATGGCCGGGGCCTGGAACAATCTCGGCATCATCCTGCAGGAGGCGCTGAAGCTCGACGAGAGCCGCTCGAGCCTGGAGCGGGCGCTGGCGCTGGAGCCCGGCGACCCGCAGACGATCAACAATCTCGCCAACACCCTGAAGCGGCTGGGGTTGGCGACGGAAGCGGAGAAACGCTGGCTCCAGGCGTTGGAGCTGCGGCCCGACTACGCCGAGGCCTACAGCAATCTCGCCAACCTCTACAACGACCAGGGCGAGTACGACCGCGCCGAGAGCCTGGCCCAGCGGGCCATTGAGCTCAGTCCGCGTCTGGCCGACGCCTACATCAATCTCGCCGGCATCCAGACCGCCCGCCATCGCCCCGCCGAGGCCCTGCGCGTGCTCGACGCCCTCCTCGCCTTCGCCCCGACCCAGGCGCGGGCGATGGCGGCCAAGGCGCTGACGCTGAAGGATCTGGACCGGCTCGAGGAGGCGATGGACTGGGCCAACCGGGCGCTGGTCGCGGCGCCGGATGCGCCGGAGTCCCACAACGCCATCGGCCAGGTCTTCCAGGCCATGGGCCAGCTCGAACCGGCGCTGGCGGCCTACGACCGCGCCGCCGCCCGCCCTGGCCCGGCGCAGATGGACGCGATCGCCAATCGCGGCTCGCTGCTGATGGAGTTCGGCCGCCAGGACGAGGCTCGCAGCGCCATGGAAGCCGCCGCCCGGGCTTTCCCCGACAGCCCCGGAATCCTTCTGGGTCAGACCGAACTGCGCCGCTTCGAGCCCGGCGACCCGCTGATCGCCAGGATGCAGGCGTTGCTGGCGCGCGAAGGGATCTCGCTCGCCGATCGGGCGACGCTGCACTTCGGCCTGGGCAAGATGCTGCTCGACGCCGGTGACCCGGACGCGGCTTTCGGCCACTACCAGGAAGCCAACCGGCTCAAGCGCTCGACCTACGAGTTCGATGTCGAGGCCAGCGCCCGGTGGATGGCGGCCATCTCCGAGGTCTTCTCCGCCGAGCTGCTGGAGGCGAAAGCCGGAAGCGGCGTCCGCTCTGAACTGCCTGTCTTCGTAGTCGGAATGCCGCGTTCCGGCACCACCCTGGTCGAGCAGATCATCGCCTCCCATCCGCTGGCGATGGGCGCGGGCGAGCTCAAGCGGCTGCATGCCCTGGCCGAAGAGGTCGGCGACTTTCCGGCCTCGGCCGCCGATTTGACCGGCGCGCGACTGCAGGCGCTCGGCCAGGGCTACCTCGATTACATTGCGCCGCTCGCCAAAGGGCGCGCCCGGGTCGCCGACAAGATGCCGTCCAACTTTCTCTATTGCGGCCTTGCCCGCCTGGCGCTGCCGCAGGCGCGGATCGTCCATTGCCGGCGCGATCCGGCGGACACCTGCCTCTCCTGCTACACCAAGCTCTTCGTCGGCGAGCAGGCCTTCGCCTACGATCAGCGGGAGCTGGGCCGCTACCACCGCGCCTATCAGGCGCTGATGGCGCATTGGCGCGCGGTCCTGCCGGCGTCGCACTTCCTCGAGGTGGACTACGAGGCCATGGTCGCCGACCTCGAAGGCCAGACGCGCCGCCTCCTGGATTTCCTAGGCCTTGCCTGGGACGAGGCCTGCCTGCGTTTTTTCGAGACCCAGCGTCCGGTGCGCACCGCCAGCGTCAACCAGGTCCGCCAGCCGCTGTACTCGACCTCGGTCGGGCGCTGGCGGGCGCACGCCGTCCATCTGCAGCCTTTGCTGGAGGCGCTGGAGATTCCGCCGCCCTGAGCTCCGCTTTGGGCCGCTTGGTCGGAGCCACGCCCGTTCGTCCGCGCGCCTCCCTAGAAGTGTCGCCGCAGCTGCACGTAGCCGATCATCGGCGGCGCCAGGGTGAGGTTGGTGCCCTGGGCCAGCGGCAAGCCGCCGAACTCCGTGCCGCGAGCCCCGAGCGGCGCCTGGACGCCGAAGTAGAGGTCGGTGTCGTTGTTCAGCGACCGCACCGCCTGCAGCGCCGGATAGACGCTGCCATCGTCCAGGTTGACGATGAGCGCGGGCGACAGCGTGAGCAGCGGCGTCCACTCCAGGCTCACGCCGGCGGCGAGGTAGTCGCGCCCGGTGTCGAACAGCTGGCCGCGTGACAGGCGGTCCTTCAGGTCGGGCGGAAGGGCGGCGAAGGGCGCCCCCGCCGGCGCCCCGAAACCGTTGTGGTAGTACTCGGCCACGGCGGTGGCGTTGCGCCGCAGAAGGCTGAAGCCGAGGCTGACGTTGGCCAGGGCCGAAACCCGGGTCCGCCCGCCCGCCTCCCAGGTGGGCGCCAGCTCCAGGTTCCACGCCGCTCCGCGCAGTGGCCCGCTGAGGGTGAAGCCGGCGGTCCAGTCGCCGTGGTCGCGCGCCGCCTCCGCCGCCGCCCCGAGCTTTCCGAAGGTGCGGTGGTAGCGAGCGGCGATGGTGCTGGCGTTCCAGGTGACCCCGCCAACGGGCGCCCGCCGCGGCACGGCGATGAGTTGGAGGTCGGACCCGTCGCTGAACAGCAACTGGCCGTAGGCCATGTCGACCCCGGGCTTGTACTCCGTGTCGATGGCCTCGGGCGCGAACGGATCGACGAGGTCCAGCGGATGGAAGAACTGCCCGGCCCCCCAGGTCAGGGCCTGGCGGCCGATCCGCGCCACGAAGCTGGGCGCAGCATAGGTGATCGAGAGGCGGTCGATCCTGCCCGTGACCAGGCTGTCCCGGCCACGCGCCAGCACCCCGGTCAGGCTCAGAAGTGTGGTCGGCGGCGGGACGAGGAGGGCCTGCTCCGTCGTCGTCAGGCGGAGGCCGGGGCCCGCCTCGGCGGTCAGCTCGTAGGCGAGGTCGAGGCTCCAGCCGTTCTTCTTCGGCTGCCACATGAGCCGCAGGTCACCGAGCGCGACGTTGCTCTGCCGGCCCGCGGCGGCGGCCTCGAGGCTTCCACCGGGCGCGAAGCTCAGCGCATCGCCGAGCAGCAGCCGGCCGTGCACCGCCGGGTCATCGGCGCCGGTCGCGTCCGCGCCCAGCGGCGGCTCCGCGCCCAGCGCCAGGGCGGTCAGGCCGCCAAGCAAGACCGCCGCTCGCCAGCATCGTCGATCGCGTGCCCGTCGGCGGCGAGGGCCGACGGGGCTTCGGTGATCGGATCGAGCCGGCCTCACTCTGGTCGGGGCGGCTCTAGCCCGCCGCCAGAACCGGTTCGTGGCGCCCATCGGCGGTGATGACGCCGTCGGTCATCTCGATGTGGCGCCGGGCGCGGGCGATCACGCGTGGGTCGTGGGCGGCGATCAGGAAGGTGACCTTGGAGGCGCGATTGAGGCGCGCCATCAGCGCCACCAGCTCCTCGGCGGTGTGGGAATCGAGGTTGGCGGTCGGCTCGTCGGCCAGCACGATCGCCGGGCGCGCCACCAGGGCGCGGGCCACCGCCACCCGCTGCTGCTGGCCGCCGGAGAGGAACGCCGGCCGGCGATCCTCCAGCCCCGCCAGCCCCACCTCGGCCAGCGCCGCCGAGGCGCGTCGGCGCCGTTCGCCGGCGGCCACGCCCAGCAGCTGCAGGATCAGCTCGATGTTCTCCGCCGCCGAGAGCACCGGCACCAGATTGTAGGCCTGGAAGACGAAACCGATCTTGCTCAGCCTCAGCTCCGCCATGCGGTTCTTGTCCAGCTCGGCCAGGTCTTGGCCGTCCAGCTCGACGCTGCCGCTGGTGGGCCGGTCGAGGCCGCCGATCAGGTTGAGCAGGGTGGTCTTGCCCGAGCCCGAGGGGCCGGCCAGGGTCGCGAAGTCACCTGGCGCGATATCGAGATCGACGCCGTTCAGCGCCGGAACCTCCACCGCGCCCACCTTGTAGCGCTTGCTCAGGCTGCGGCAGCGCACGATCGGGCGGCCGCCGCCGGTCTCCGACTTTTCAAGTGGCATGGCTGATGACCTCCACGGGGCTGACGCGCGCGGCTCTCCAGGCCGGCCACAAGGCGACGAGCACGCCCAAGGCCCAGACGATCAGCGCCAGCTCGACGAACTGGGACGCCGCAAGGCTCGGATGGAGGACCCGTCCCGCGCCCCAGAAAGCCGCGCCGCGGGCCAGGCCTCCGAGGTCGACGCCGGCGTGCAGGGCGCCGATGGTGAGTCCCGAGGCGGCCATGCCGATGGCGACCCCCAAGCCGATCAGCAGCGCCGATTCCATCGCCACCTCGGCGACGATCAGCCGCGGGCGCATGCCCAGCGCCTGCAACAGGCCGAACTCGCGGGTGCGTTCGCGCACCGCCGTCAGCTGGGTGTTCACCACCCCGATGCCGACCAGCACGAACATGATCCACAGCCAGATATCGACGAAGGCCTGCATGAAGCTGTCGATGGCGTCGGCCATGGGCGAGAGCTTTCGCCAGCTGCGTACGTCCAACGCCGGGGCGGCGCTGCGCACGGCCGCCAGCACCGCCGGCAGGCGCGACTCGTTTGGAACCGCCAGGGCGATTTCGGTGACCGCGCCGGGCGCGCCCAGCATCGCGCGCGTCGTGGCGATGCCGGTGAAGACGTCGGCGTCCTCGGCTGCAAGGTTGCCGGCGAACAGACCGACTACGTCGAAACTGCGCTCCGCGAGCCTGCCCGAAGCGTCGGGGCTCATCAGGATGATGCGGCGGCCCACGTCCGTCTTCAGCCGCTGAGCCAGATGGGCGCCGATCACCACCCCCTCGCTCTGCGGCCCCCCGAGAAAGCGGCCGCGCTCGATCCGCCGGGCGATGATCGAGACCCTGGCTTCGGCGGCCGGATCGACCCCGATCAGGGTCACAGGCAGCAGCCGGTACTCGCTCTGGGCGGCGGCGGGCACTCGCAGCCGCGACGACCAGCCGGCGACGCCGGGGCTCGCCAGGGCCGCCCTGAGCGCCGGTCCGGGCGCAGCCATGCGCCGGGCGAGCTTGGGATCGTCCATGAAGCCCGGCGCGTGGATCTGGGCGCTGCCGATCACCCAGTCGAGGGTGGCTTGCCGGCTCGACTGAGCCCAGGCCTCGACCAGCGCGGTCAGGCAAAGGATGGAATAGACTCCTGCGGCCACCACGATCAGGGTGATCGCCGTGCGCCCGCGGTTGCGCCACAGGTTGCGCCAGGCCATGGGCGCAAGGAGCCTCACCGCACCGATCACGGCGCAGCCATCGCCGCCAAAGGCTCCAGCCGGCGGATGCGAAGGTATGGGACGAAGCCGCCCACCGCCACCGAGACCACGATCGCCAGCGGGCCTGCCAGCAGGCTGATGGCGCTGACGTGCGGATACAGTCGGCCGGGCATCCCCCACTGGGCGAGCAGGCCTTCCAGCTGGCCGACGGCGATGCCGGCGGATTGCAGCCACGCGGCCACGGCGCCGCCGACCAGCACCCCCAGCCCCGCACCCAGCAGCGAAAGCAGCAGCAGCTCCAGCCACAGCACTCGCCCGATGAGATCCGAGCGCATGCCCAGGGCGAGCAAGGCGCCGAACTCGTGGGTGCGCTCCAGCACCGACATCAGCAGGGTGTTGAGGATGATGAACACCACCACCACCACCAGGCTCGCGTACCAGAGCAAGCCGATCGAGAAGTCCAGGGTGATCGCCTGCTTCAGCCCCGGCTGCAGCGCGCCCCAGTCCTGGACCGAGGCGCCCCGGCCTGCCGCCAGCGCGCGCAGGCGCGGCAGGTCGGCGTTGACCGCCGAGAGGCTGGGGCCGGCGAGCGCGATCAGATTGGCGCCGGCGCCGAGGTCGAAGTCGTCACGGAAGCGCGCCAAGGGCATCTCGGCCAGCTGGCGGTCGAGCTCGGCCACGCCGGTGTGGAAGACCCCGACCAGCTTCAAGCGGTCGGCGGCGAGGCTGCCATCGGCGCCCGCGCCCAGAAGGGTGAAGCTGTCGCCGACCTCGAGGCCGAGGTTCCGGGCGAACACGTCGCCCATGATGGCGGCGGCGCCGTCGCCGGCCCGCAGGTAGCGCCCCTGGCGGATGGTGGCGTGCAGGGTGGAGACCTTGGCCTCCGCCGTCGGCTCGACCCCCTCGATCGCCGCGCCGTAGCTGTCGGCCCCATGGGCCAGCACCACATAGGCCGCGCCCCGCGGCGCCGCGGCGCTGACGCCGGGAATGGCCGCCGCTCTGGCCGCCAGGCGCGCCGCGTCGGGCAGGACCTTGGCGATGTCCGGATCGTCCGCGTATCCGGTCGGCTGCAGCTGGGCGTAGCCGTCGAACAGGCGCAGCGCGCTTGCCTTCATGGTGTCGTAGACGCCCAGCTGGAACGACAGCATGAACGTCAGCAGCGCCGCGGCGATGGCCATGCTGGCCACGCTCAGCCAGGTGCGCGAGGGCCGCCGCCACAGGTTGCGCCACGCCAGGGTCAGCAGCACCGCCGCCTAGCTCCGTGGATTCGCCAGGTTGGAAAGGGTGAAGGTGTACGCCGGCAGCTTCAGGCCGAAGCGCGCCCGCAAGGTGGTCACCGTTGTCCATTCACCCGGTTTGCCGGCCGGGCGCATGGTGATCTCTGCCGGGTACGGCCGTCCGCCGATCTGGGCGACCTTGTCGGTGGTCATGGCGCGCACCGGGCGCATCCGCTGGTCGTAGAAGGTCTCGGCCAGGAAGACGCCGTCGTCGCGCACTTTCACCACCTGTTTTCCCCACACCACTGGCGCGCCGGGCTTGGGGATCGCCTCTATGGAATAGACCGTGCGGCCGTCCTCGCGGGTCTCGCCGACGATGCGGTGGGTGTAGTCGGTCAGCAGCGCCTCGCTCTTGGAGAGGTCGTCGTTGGAGAAGTCGGAGCCCATCCATGACTGGGCCATCATCGAGGCCGGGAGCGCGATCGTCTGGCTGAGCTTGGGATCGTAGACCCAGGTCCGGCCGCTTACCGTCAAGGTGGCGTTCCCCGCGTCCTTGGCGGGGGCGGTGAAGCGCACCAGCGCCTTGTCGTCCCCTTCGGTCCACGCCTGCATCGACATCGATCTTTCCCAGCTCGGCCGGTGGATCCTCATGGTCAGGCTCGATTGCGAGCTGCCGCCGCGCCAGTTGTCGAAAGCCTTGCGGACCAGGGCCTGGGCGTCCGGGGCCGCCCGTGCGGCCCCGCCGACCATGATCAGGACGATGGCGGTGAAGACGCGGAGCGGTCTCATGCGGAGCCTCGAGTGAAGGCGGACCATCGGTGTGGACCGACTAGTACACACTACTGGTTCATAGTCGCACGGCCTGCTATGGTCAACGTATGAGCCGACGCCGGTTCGAGAATCTGGAGCCCGAGCGCCGCCTGCGCCTGGTGGAGACTGCGGCCGACGAGATCGCCGCCAAGGGCTACGGCGGCGCCTCGCTGAACCGCATCCTCGAGCGCGCCGGCATGAGCAAGAGCTCGCTCTACTATTACTTCGACGACAAGGCCGACTTCTTCTCCACCCTGGTCGACCAGGCCTTGGCTTTCCTGTTCAAGGAAATCGGCGGTTTCGACATCGATGCTCTCACCGCCGAAACCTACTGGAGCGAACTGGAGGCGATGGCCCGGCGCGCCATCGACGTCATGAACGGCGCCGCCTGGTGGGTGCGGGTCGGCCGGCTATTTTACCAGCTCCGCGGCGATCCCAAGGGCGGAGCGGCCACCGGACACACCTTCCACATGGTGCGGCGTTGGATGAGCCGGCTGA
Source organism: Caulobacteraceae bacterium (assembly GCA_035946795.1). Lineage (GTDB taxonomy): Bacteria > Pseudomonadota > Alphaproteobacteria > Caulobacterales > Caulobacteraceae > Acaudatibacter. The sequence goes on from DASYYX010000023.1 coordinate 72,694, forward strand.
TCGACCGCGGTCAGGCGCTCGGCGTGGTGCGCGCCGACCTGCCGCAGAGCCTCCTCGTCGATGGCGTCATGGGTCTGGGCGAGGCCATGGATCGCTGGCTCGTGGACAACTTCGAAGCCCTCGACCGACCGGCGCGGCTGCGCCTCGCCGCCGAGCAGACCGACCTCTTCCGCCGACTCCTGGCGCCGTCGTCCATGCTCGGCGTCGGGTCGTGAGGCGACACGGCCCGGCGATGCGGGCGCGGCTCATTTCGCCGCCGCGTCGATGACCTTGCTGATGGCCTCCAGATAGGCGGCGAAGGCGCGCCGGCCGGCGTTCGTCAGGCGTGCGCGGTCAGCGGCTTGCGGTTCACGAAGCTCTTGACGATGGCGATGTAGCCGGCGTCCTCGAGGGTTCGCAGGTGCGCCGACAGGTTGCCTTGCGTCGCCTTGAGCGCCGCCTTGAGCTCGCTGAAGTCGGCCGCTTCGACGCCGGCCAGGTAGGCCATGACGCCGAGCCGCAGGCGTAGACTAGTCTGTATGTCGGTCAAGGACCGGCGCGCGCCGGGATCGGTCGGACTGCCGCGGGCCGGGCCGCCGTCCGGCGCCCGGTTCGGCTTGCCAACGGGTCTTTGCTCCTGCAACGATGCCGTCCCCATCGCTGGAGGCGAGGTTGGCGGACGTCTTCCTCTCATACGCGCGGGAAGATGTCGTCGCGGCGCAGCGCTTCGCCGAGGCGCTGGAAGGCGAGCAGTTCAGCGTCTGGTGGGACCGGACCCTGCGCTCGGGCGAGGCCTACGACGAAGCGATCGAAACCGCCCTGCGCGGCGCCAAGGCGGTCGTGGTGCTGTGGTCGCCCAGTTCGGTTCGCTCGCGCTGGGTGCGCTCCGAGGCGACGATCGCCGATCGAGAGAACAAGCTGATCCCGGCGATGATCGCGTCCTGCGAAAGACCCGTCGCCTTCGAGCTGACGCACACCGCCGATCTATGCGGCTGGTCGGGCGATGTGGGGCAGGCCGCCTGGCGCGACTTCGCCGCCGACATCCGCCGGATGGTCGAGGGCGCCGGTCCTTGCGCGGAAGCCCGAGCAGCGGAAGGAACCAAAGGCGCGGTCGACGGTCAGGCCGGGGCCGAGGCGCCGGCTAATTCCATCTGCGTTCTGCCGTTCGCCAACCGCAGCGGCGACGCCGAGGAGGATGATTTCTTCGCCGACGGCCTCACCGAAGACATCATCACCGACCTGTCGCGCTTCCACCACCTCTTCGTGATCTCGCGGAACTCCGCCTTCCAATACAAAGGCAAGGCTGTCGCCGCGCGGCAGGTGGCGCGCGAGTTCAACGTCCGCTACGTCCTCGAAGGCAGCGTGCGCAAAGTGGGCCGCCGGGTCCGCGTCACTGTGCAACTGGTCGACGGTCAGGCCGGCTGTCACGTGTGGGCCGAGCGCTACGATCGCGAGCTCCAGGACATCTTCGCCCTGCAGGACGAAGTGACAGCGGCCATCGTCGCCACCCTGCCCGGCCGGGTCGAAGCCGCCGCTGGGGAAAGGGTGGGCCGCAAGCCGACCGAGAACATGACGGCCTACGAGTGCGTGCTCGCCGGCAAGCGGCTGCATCATCGCGCCACCGCCGCCGACAACGAGCGCGCGCTGGCCTTGCTCGACCGGGCGATCGCGCTCGACCCGCAGTACGCTCACGCCCATGCCTGGAAGGCGTGCGCACTCGGGCAGGCTTATCTGAACGGCTGGATCGCCGAGCGGGACCGCGTCATGCGCGAGACGATCGCCGAACTGGATACGGCGCTGAAGCTCGACAGCAACGACAGCGACACCCACCGCATCCTGGCCGCAGTGACCCTCATCCGAGGGGACCACGACAAGGCCATGCATCACCAGCGCCGGGCCCTCGAACTCAATCCGAACGACGATCTGGTGGTGGTGCAGCAGGGCGAGATGCTCACCTGGGTGGGCCAGGCGGAAGAAGGGGCCCGGTGGATCGAAAAGGCGATGCGCCTCAACCCCGGTCACCCGGAGCGCTTCTGGAGCCACCTGGGGCGCGCCTTGTTCGTCGCTGGCCGCTGGACCGAGGCGGCTTCGGCGTTCGCCCGCATCTCGGCGCCCGGCGCGCTGGCGCTTTCCTACCTCGCCGGCTGCGCCGCCGAGCTGGGCCAGGAGGCCAAGGCCCGTTCGTACGCGGCCCAGGTGCTCGAGGCTGATCCCGGCTTCAGTGTCGATGCGTGCGTTGGCTCGCTGCATTACCAACGGTCGCAGGACAGGGACCGCCACCGCGCCGCGCTGCTGAAGGCCGGGTTGCCGGAGGTCACCTCGGCCGCGGGTTGAGAGCCGGCGCGGCCGGAGCCGCCCTTTCGGCCTGGCGCCGCTTGCCCTTCGCCGTTCACGCGGCTTCAAACAGCGAGCAGTGCGCTCCCACCGAAATAGCGAGGCCCGTGCCGGGTTGGCGGGGCTGCTCATCTTTCTAGCCCACGCCTCGACGGCGCGGGCCGCCGGCGGCGAGGACGACGAGGAGGGTGCGCGACCCGTCGGCGAGATCGTCGTCACCGCCCGGAGGCTCGATACCGCTCGCGCGGCGATCGAACCCAGCCTCGGCGCCTCGACCTACGCCCTTTCCAACGACACCGTGGAGACGAGGCCCGGCGGCGAGGCGGTAAAGCTCAGCCAGGTCATGTTGCAGATGCCGGGCGTGGCTCTGGGGCCGGCAGGTCAGTTGCGGGTGCGCGCCCAGGCCAACCTGCAGTATCGGATCGACAACATCATCATCCCGCAGGGGTTTTCCGATCCTGCCGACACCCTCAGGGCCCGCTTCGCCGACAAGGTCGAGCTCGTCACCGGCGCCCTGCCCGCGCAGTACGGGCTTGACGTCGGCGGCGTCGTCAACATCACCTCGAAGAGTGGCGTCTACGAGCGCGGCGGTGAGGCGGAACTCTACGCCGGCTCTCACGGCCGCCTCGAGACCGCGCTCGAGGGCGGCGGAAGCGCTGGCGGGACCAACCTTTATGCGACCGGTTCCTTCCTGCGCGACGACGCCGGGCTGAGCGCGCCGGACGGCGCCGCAGCTCCGCCGCACGATCGCTCCGAGGAAGTCGAGGCGTTCGCTCTCGCCGAGCGGGTGCTTTCCGCCAAGTCCCGCCTTTCGCTGATCGCCGGCATCTCGGACGAGCGGCGCCAACTGCCGGTCGCCGTCGCGCCGTTCGCAGCGCCGCCGTGGGCCTTCCTGGGCGCCGGCGGGGCCGAGCGCAACGCTTCGGCCTATGCGGTGGCAAGCTGGCAGCACAGCGCTGGGGGATTGACGTTCCAGGTTTCTGGCTTCGCCGCCTGGGCCAGGCTCGCCGTCAGCCCGGATCGCACGGCCGATCTCGCTCGTGACGGACTTGCCGAGTCCGTCGCCGACAGCGACACCTCGGCAGGCCTGCAGGTAGAGGGCGCGTACAAGGCGGGCGCCGCGCACACCCTCCGGGCCGGCGTGGTCGCGAGCTGGCGCACGGGCCTGAATACTGGAACCTGGTTTGCTTATGCGCTCGCGGCGCCGGGAACGCCCCTGTCGCTGACTGCGCGCGAGCGGGACCGCCGGATCGCCGCGAGCGGCTATGTCGAGGACGAATGGCGGCCCCTGGAAAGCCTCACCGTCAACCTTGGCCTGCGTTTGGACGATGTCACCGGCGGCGGAGCGGCGGCCAGCCCGCGCCTCAGCGTCGTCTGGCGCGGCCGCTCGGGGATCTCGGCGCACCTCGGCTACGCCCGTTACTTCGTCCCGGCGCCGCCTGCCGATGAAGCCGGCTGGCCGACGGACCTGGCTGGGACCTCCGGCGCGCCGCCCGGACCACCAGGCGCCCTGCCCCGGGCGGAGACGGACGAGTATTTCGATCTGGGGGCGCAATGGAAATCCGGCGGGCTCACCGTCGGGGCCGACGCCTACTTGCGCAACGCCCGCAACCTCATCGACGAGAGACGCGTCGGCGAAACGCTTCTCCGCCGACCGTTCAACTTCGCCCGCGGTCGCGCCCGCGGTGTCGAGTTGGAAGCGACCTACGAGACCGGTCGTTTCTCGGCCTGGGCCAGCCTCGCCCTGGCCCGCACCGAGGCGCGGACGATCGTCACCGGCCAAGCGGCGTTCACGCCGGCGGAGCTGGCCGCCTCCGCCCAAGGTTTCATCCCCGTTGCTGACGACCAGCGGGCGACCGCCTCGCTCGGACTCTCCTGGCGTTGGCGGGCGCTGCTGCTGACCGCCGACGGCTTGCTCGGCAGCGGCCTGCCGCGAACCGCAGCTGCTGCCGCGCCCGACGCCGCCCGGCTCCCGGGCGGGGCGCAAGCCGACCTCTCTGCCGTCTATGAAATCAAGGGTGTTGCTGGCCGGCCGCTCTTTTTGCGCCTCGACCTGATCAATGTCCTCGATTCGCAGCGCCGGCTGAGCGATGGGACCAGCTTGAGCGACGGCGCCCCCCAATGGGCGCCCCGGCGCCGCCTTGTCGTGGGGCTGGAGCAGTCATTTTAGAGAGCTGCCTGGCTGGGCCGGGCCAGCCGGGCGATCGGCGGTGTCGGCGCGGTGCGCCATCATCTCGTCGTGATCCATGGGAGCGGCGGCCACCATGGCGCGGTATTGCCCCGCCGACAGTCGTGGCAGGCGCTGCAGGAAGGCGACCATGTCCCAGATGAGGTCGTCACTGTGGGTGCGCCCCCAGGCCGGCATGGCCGTCAGCTTGACGCCGTGCTTGATGGCCCAGAACTCCTGGTTTGCGGGCAGCGGCGCCATGGCGAAGAGGCGCGGCGCCGGCGGATAGAGGCCCTGGCTGATTTCGGTCCTCGCCTTGCCGGGCGCGAGGTGGCACTCGGCGCACATGTCGTCATAGAGGCTGGCGCCGGCGAGCGTCCGGGTTCGCGAGCCCAGATCGGCCGGCGGGCGGACGGAGCGGGCGCGGGCGGCGATCGAGCGCATGCGCACCTGCCGGGTCAGCCAGGCGACCGGAGCCGTGTGCGGGGCATCGGCGCCGACGTCGTAACCGCCCTGCCAAAGGAAGACGCCGACGGCGGCCACGGCGATGAGCCCCGCGACCGCGCCGATGGCCGGGACTGACAGCCGACCTCGCCGCGCTTTCGCCACGGCCGCCCTCAGCGGACCTTCAGCCGGATGAAGGGCATGTAGCCTCCTGGGTGATCGCCATAGGCGAGGCTGATGGCGGAGGGTGCCATATCCAGCGTGCCCTCGACGCCGACGCCGAGCGCCAGGTGTCTTGCGAGCGGCAGGTCATAGACGTAGCCGAGGGTCAGCTCCGACACCCGAAAAACCCGGTCGGCGAGCGGACTCGGCGAGGCGAACAGCTCGTCCTTCTGCACGTTCTCGGCGCGGCCGAAGATCGTGTGCCGCCCGATGCTGACGGCGGATTCGATCAGCAACGCGTCCAGCGTCTTTCCCGGATGGTCGTAGTTGCGGCCAAAGGCGATGGTGGTCTGCCAGTTCCCGCTTCGCAGCGGCCGGTTGTAGCTGACCGAAGCCGTGAGGCGATCCTGGTCGACCCCGGGCGTGAGCTGCTCGGGACTGTGGATGTAGCCATAGCTGACCTGGAGCGCCCAGTCCGGTCCGGGGTCGAGGCTGATCCGGCCCGAATAGGAGTCGAGTCTGAACGGGTCGAAATCCCACCGATGCTGGTCCGGCTCGCGACCCTTGAAGGCGGAAGCCTCGATCTTCAGTGGGCCGTGCGTGAAACCGGCGGTGACCACGCCGAAGGTGATGTGCGTCGAGTCGAGCCAATGATGGGTGATCGGCGCCGCCGGATCATCCTCGCCCGAGAAGCGGTGCATGAAGGTCGGCGGGCCGAGCGCCGGCTCGCCCGGGTAGCCGACGTAGATGAAAACCGACGATCTCCTGCCTAGTGGGACGCTGTAGACGCCGGCCATTTCCATGAAGAGGTCGTGCGGGTGTTGCCGGTCGATGAGCGGATGGACGCCGTCGGCGGTCTCGCCGGTCTGCAACAGCAGCGGATAGCCGGCGGGGCCCATGAGCGGCTCGAGCGACAGCATCGATCGCAAGGTCAGCGTCCCCGGCCCCACGGCGTGCTGGGCCATGACCATGAACATGCTCTCGCTGAAGGTCTTGTCGCCTCCCCGCGGGCCGGTCTGCTGGTCCTGGATCAGGCTTACTCGGCCATGGATCATGCCGCTCCAGCCGCCCGAGCGCCACGAGATCCCTTCCATCGGCGTCGAGTCCGGCTGCCAGGCAGTGCCGGAAGCGTCGCGCATCATCGAATAGGGCCCGAGCTGACCGGCCATCATCGGCATGGCGCCCATGTTCATGCCGGGCATGTTCATCGCCTCCCGGCCCGTCGCGGGCGGCGCGGTGGGCGAGGTCGGAGTCGACGCAGGGGCCGGGGTGTTCGGCGCCGCCGGCGCAGCGGACATACCCGGCATACCGGGCATGTCCTGGGCGCCTGCCGGGGATGCGAGGGTGGCCATCGCGAGGGACGCCGCGACGAAGCGTGCGATCACCAGCCAGTCCGCTCCGGGCCGCTTGTCCCGCCGCAACAGCATCCTCCGCGATTCGGCTATCGTAGCCGGTCTGGCAAGCGCCTGCGGTCAGTCGTGCCCCGCTTGACATATATTGCGAAGTGCAATAGATCGCGTCATCTGCGACTACGGTCGTCGGGGCGGTCAGGCTACCTGGGCGCCTGGGTCTTTGACATCGTGAATAGAACCAAGCGAACACCGGCGGAGGCGGCGCCTCCGGCCGCGCCGTCCCTTGCGGGGGTCGTGTGGTCGTGTCCCAGGTGATGGTGTAGCTCGACCGTGGCGCAGCTGAGCGTGTTAGCCGCCGATCTGAGCATTTCTGAGCTTTTTCGA
>DASYYX010000024.1:0-9056 GCA_035946795.1 Caulobacteraceae bacterium
CGCGGCGTTGAGCGTCGCCGAGTTGAGGGTCCCGTTGCCGGCGGCGTCGGGCGGGTAGGTCGCCCCGCCGGTGACGGTGACGGCCTGGCCGCTTGCGGGATCCAACGCTTCGACGAAGGAGAGGAACTGGCCGCTGGAAAGGACGATGTCCTTCTCGTCGCCCTGCTCCAGGCGGATGCCGCCGCTTTCGCTCGAGGTGGGCGACGCGCCCCAGGCCGCCACCACCGCGCCGGATATGACGGTGACGCGAGCGACTCCCGCTCCGGGCGGAAACGTCGGGGCGGCGCTCGAGGAGACGGGCGTCGAGCCGGTGACCGAGAGCCGCTGCTCGCCATAGAAGGTGCTGGGGGTGCCCGGCGCGCCGTTGGCGATCTGCAGCCACTCGATGCGCACGACACTGGTCGCGGCCGCCAGGCTCGGCGCGAGCGTCGTCGCAACGAGGGCCAGGGCCGCGAGCGCGAGCGCGCGCAGCCGCCGGATCGGGTGCATCATTTTGGGGGATTTCCCGTTGCGGGGAGGGGGGTCGGCTCCGCCGGCTCGGCTCAGCCGGCCTTCCAGGCGCCGTCGTAGTAAACCGGGCACTTGGTCGCGCCACCGCCGGCGGCCGCCGTGCCGAAGGTGCAGGCGTTCGAATCGTCGGTGATGAAGGCGCGCTGGCCCTGGACGGCGGAGCCGCCACCCGGCAGGCCCGAGAAGGTGGTCGCCGTCGTGGTCACCGAGGGTACGCCCGCGGCCAGATAGGTATTCAGACCCGCCCCCAGGCTGACCCAGGAGCCGCCTTCCTTGTGGTAGAAGGTGGTGAGCGAGCCCATGACGCCGTCGGAGCGGATGGCGAAGTCGCCGTTGGCGCCGCCAGTGCTCGGGGCGCCGGTCGATTCGAGCCAGCCGCTGGCGCTCTGCTCGGCCCCTGCCGTCGTCCCCGGATAGATCTCGTTGGTCGTGCTGAAAGTGCCGGCCGCGGAATTGGCCCGCCAGGTCTCGCCGGCGCCGGTGAGGCCCTGCAGGAGCCCGGTCGCGCCATTCGCGGCCAGGGTCGGCGTCGTCCCGCCGTCCGAGTAGAGCGTGAGACCGGCGCCGTTCTCGATCTGCAGCAGCCTCAGGCTGGTATCGAAGTCGAGAAGGTTCGAGCCGGCCAGGTTGTAGATGTTGAGCAACTGGCCGTCGGAACCGCCGGAGAGGATCCGCAGCTGCAGGGCGGCGAAGCTGCCGAGGCCAGTGGACGAATAAAGATTGTAGGTCTGCAGCCCGGCGGCGTAGCCGCTGAGGATACCACCGCTCAGGGCGGTCGTCTTGGTCGCGCCGCTGTCGGAGTATGCGGTCCAGCCGGCATTGTTCTCCAATTGGAGCACGCCGGTCGCGGTGTTGAAGACCAACAGGCCCGTCCCGGCCTGGTTGAGGATGGTGAAGACGCCGCCGTCCGCGCCGGACGAGAGCGGCTGCAGCGTGAGGCCGGCGAAGTCGGCGTAGCCGCTGCCCGGATCGATGAGGAAACTCTGGCCGACGCCGTTGGGTGGATAGCCCCGAAGGGTGTTGGTGAGCCAGGTCGGCGCGCCGAAGATGTCGGCGCTGCCGCCGCTGGCGTGGGCGCCGAAGAACGTCGTCGACCGGGTCGGATCGTAGAGGTAGAGGTTGACGAAGGTCGGATCCGTCAGGAGCGTTTCGACGGCGGCGTTGAGCTGGATCGCCGCATAGGCCGGCAGGCTGCCGTGCGTGCCGTCATTGTAGGTCGAGGGGAAGCCGCTGTTGGCGCCGATGTCGGCGCCGATCAGATTGACGTCGGCGGTGTTCGCCAGCTCATCGACGATGAAGAGGTAGATCCCGGCGCTGTTCGTCAGGCCGACCGGCGTGTTGGCCGAGCCCGCCGGCACCCAGATCACCGGCAAGCCCGAGTAGTACGAGCTGGCGATGCCGCCGCCGACGAAGGTCAGATTGGAGGCATAGGTCGCCTGGATCGACTGCAGGTCGCAGTTGACGATGGTGGTCTCTCGCGGATCGTTCGTCCCCGAGGCCGACCAGGTCACGCTCCCGCCGGCGCAGTCGCGCATCTGGGTGAGGAACGCGCCCGGGGCGAAATACCAGGAATTGCTGCCGCTCGAGGGCGGCGCGCTGACGACGCGCACATTCGAGTATGCGACGTCGTAGGCCTGGGCCTCGTAGAAGCCGTTCGAGCCGCTCGGCATGTTGACCATGTCGACCGCGAGATCGCGGATGGCGAGGTTCTGGACGTAGCCGCCGAAATCGGCGCCGTTGATCTTGAAGGCGTTCGTGACCGCCGAGGTCGGGCGGATGATGGTCTTACAGGCGCCGCTCTCGCCGGCGTCGGTCGAGCCGGCGCCGACGATCATCTGGCCGTCGTTGATCGCCGCGTCGATCTTCAGGTTGGCGCTGATGACGTAGATCCCGCACGGCAGGAAGAGCGAGGATCCCGAGGAGATCGCCGCCTGCAGCCCCGCCGTCGAGTCGGTCGCGCCCGTCGGGTCGATGCCGCCGAAGGTGAGCGCATTCGTGAGGGAGGCGGTGAGATTGGCGATCGCCCCGGTGGTGGTCTGGCGGGTGAGGCCTGACTGAACGACCGGGACGGCCTCGGTTCCGGCAAGCGCGGCCGCGGCCGGCAGCTGGCTGATGCGGACCTGGGCCGCGACGCGGCCGGCGGCCAGGATGAGAGCCGCCCCGATGAGCGCGCGAGGAGCTTTGAGCATGCGCGCTTACCTCAGGTCTTGATGATGTAATTCAGGGCGACGTTGATCGGCCGGGTCTCGGTCCCGACCACGCCGGCGGCGTTGGGGTTGCCGTAGCTGACGTCGTTGGTGCCGTCGTTGGTGTAGTCGCGGCCCTGGTCGGTGTCGCTCCCGGCGAGACCCACCGCGCCGCTGCCGCCGCCGCCGTATGGATAGCCGCCATCTCCGATCGAGGAGATGTGCTTGTGCGCCTGGACCTGGCCCTGCTGCAGGTTGCCCAGCGCCCGGCCCGCATCGAAACCGCGACCGGAGTCGAGGCCGCGCACGAAGACGCCGCGCAGGTCGGGCACGTTGAAGGTCGTCGAGCCGTCGCCGGCGCCGTAGGTGGTGCTGCAGACGCCGAAGAGGGCGGCGTACGTCGTGCGCGAGACCGCCGAGCCGTTGCAGAAGAGCCAGCCCGCCGGCGCAATCGTGCCGGCGAACGGCGTGATTGACCCGCTGGGCGTGATGCCCAACGCCGCCTGCAGGGCCGCCAGGGTTACGTCCTGGGGCGCCGCGGCGCCGCCGGTGAGGTTCGCCTTGACGGTCGAGGCCGCCATGTTGGCGAGCATCGAGTTGACGAGATCGTTCCCGCCGATGGCGGCGTTGACGTCCGCCTGGGTGAGGCTGACCGCGCCGGCGCGGCCGTTGAAGCTGGCGACGCCTCCGGTCGAGGCGGTGATCAGGGCGCGGATGGCCGCCAGCAGCTGGGCATCGTTGGTCTTGCTGGGCGTGATCGCGGCGGCGCCGAGGACGTTCAACAGCTCGTTCATCAGCGCGTTGAGGAAGTCCGCCGGCACAATCGTCGCCGGCGTCCCTGTGGTCGGATTGCCCTCGGTAAAAAAGCCCGCCGTCCCCGCCGGGGCGCGCGTGGGCATCGTTCCGGCCGCGGTCGGATTGTCGATTGCGTACATTGAAGCGCTCTTCGGGAGTGAGGCGGGACCGCTAGACGGCGATCGGCTCGTCCGGGTCGGTCTCGAGGCCGATGGTTTCGCCGGACTCGGTCAGCAGGAAGTTCGCGGCCAGGTAGGCGAAGATGACGATGGTGTGGGCCGGGGCGCGCTCACGGATCTCGCACTCGAGGACCCGGTTGCCCCAGGTGGCGAGCGGCTCGCCGGCGGCCGAGCGGCCGGCCTGGAAGGTGGTGACGGTGTAGAGGGGCGCGAGCACCTGCCAGGCGTGCGCCCAGGCCTCGCCGCAGAGCGGGTCGCCGACGTGGCCGGCGCCGGCGCGGAACGGGGCGAATTCCTCGATGGCGATGCCGAATCCGAGCGCCGCGGCGAAGGCCGCGATCGCCGGCGGGCTGGGCGAGCCGATCTCGGTGAGGCGAGCCACGACCTGGCGCTCGCGCTGCTGAAGCGTCGGAGCTTCGCCGGCGCAGGGATCAGGAAGGCCGAGTGACTCCTCCCACTCCGGGAGGAGATCGACGGCGCTCGCAGGAAAGGCGTCGACGAGGAGCGCCTGGGCGGCGTTGTCGACGCGCTTGAGCCACGGCGCCAGCGAGGCCACCACCTGGCCCTGGGTGGTGGTCGGATCCGCGGCCGGCCAGACGCGCCCGCGCGGAAGCAGGGCGACCAGCGCGGCCGCGTAATCGTCCGTGCCGAAGAGGTGGCGCCCTTGGCCCGGCATAGCCTTCAGAGCCAGGTGATGGTCCCGAGCGTCGGCAGGGCGCCGGCGTTCGAGCTGACGTTCCCGGCCGGGCCTGGGGCGGCCGAGCCGGCCGAGGCGGTGATGGCGGTGATGACGAAGCCGGCGGTGCCGGCGATGGCGGCGATCGCGGCCTCGACGTAGCTGACGTCCACCACGCCGCCGGGCGAGCCTTCGGCCAGGAAGACGCCGTTGATCGCCGTCGCGATGGCGGTCTTGACCGCAGCCGAGGCGGCCGAGAGGCCGTTGATGGTGAAGTTGACGGTGTTCGGAAGCGGCGCGCTCACGTAGACGAGCGCGGTCACCGGCCTGAGCGGCCAGAGCGCGTTGGCGACCAGGAGCTGGTCGCCCGTGGCCGGCGTCGCGCGCTCCTCGAGGGTCGCCACGCCGTTCGTCCCCTGCGGGAAGCCGCCGTAGGAGGCCTCGGTGACGTCGAACATGACGTAGACGACGACGGTGCCCGCGCCCATGCCCAGCGGCGCGCACCAGGCGCGGGTGACGCCAGGGACGGCCAGCGCCCATTCGACGTAGTCGGCCTGGGCGCCGCCCTGGGGCGGGGCGGAATACTGCAGCAGCATCCGGCCCCGCAGAGCCTCATCGCCCTCGACGTCGGCGCCGCCGGTGATCGCCCCGGCGGCCGCGCCGGTGGACGCGATGCCGCTGATCGCGGTCCCGAGCGTCAGGGTGACACCGGAGACCTGGTTACCCGCGGCTGCGGGGACCGAGGCCGCGATCGGCACGGTGACCGTCCCGCCGCCGGCGACTGTCCCCTGGGCGGTGGTGACGTAGGCCGTGCCATCGCCCGCCTGGACGGCCGTGCCGGTGGGGATGATCTGGCCGTTCTGGCCGGCGAAGCTGGCCGAGCCCGTCGCCGCCACCGCGGGCTTGCGATAGACGCCCTTGAGCGCCGCCCAGCCCTCCAGGAAGACGTCGGTGGCCGTCCACGGGACCGCCTGCAGGGCGATCCAATCGAGATAGCCGTACTGGCCGTAAGACGCGCCGGCGATCATCTGCGCCAGCACGCCTAGATTGGAAAAGCGCAGCAGCGCGTCGGCGCCGGGGACGCCGGTGGCGATGTCGCTCGCCGCCTGGGCGCGCAGCTGGGTGAGCGTGGGCCGAGAGAAGGGCATTTAGCTTGCCGCCCTCCCAGGCCGGGGTCAGCTGTTCAGGCCCTGCCAGGCCCAGTCGAACGCGAGCGCCACCGTCGCGCCGTTGGCCTTCGAGATGACGACCTCGGCCCCCAGCATGCCGGGGCGCGTCCATTCGGTGGTTACGTCGATCTGCGCGGCCGCGCCGTCGTCGATCAGCCACTGCAGGGCCTCGACGATGTAATCGTGGGCGCGATCGAGGACGGCCGTGGTCTGCTTCTCGCGGTCGAGCAGCCACAGGCGCGAGCCGATGGGGACGGTGGCGCCAAGATCGCCCCACCAGCCGCGCGGATCGGCCGTGCCGTCGGGGATGACGTCGTCGGGCGCCGCCTGGCGATCGGTGAAGAGGCTGATCAGGACCGCGGTGACGAGGTCGCCATCGGCCTCGAGAGAGGCCCCGTCCATGGCCCAGTCGCCGGTCGAATTGGGGGTCGACCAGAGGGTGGCGATGTCGACCATCTAGGCCCTCCAGGGGACCAGGACGCGCCAGTCGACCTCGCTTTCGATGTCGATCGTCTTCTTCCAGGCGACCGTCACCATGGGCCCATGCACGTCGACGACCAGTAGCCGCGGGCCGCCGGTCACGAGCCGCACCGCCGAGCCGACCGGCGGCGGGGCGCGAAAGAAGGGGACGGCGGATGAGACGCGCCTTCAGACGGTCTGGTCGGTGGTCCCCGAAGTCCCCGCGCCGGCGGTCACGCCGGTGTGGTGGTGGGCGTCGTAGGCGGTGCGCAACGCCTTCACCGTGGCGCTCTGGGCGTCGCAGTTGTCGATGATATCGCCGGTGACCTCGAAGCGCGGCGTCACCAGGCGCACCTTCGCTGAGGCGTTGATGGTCACCTGGGTGGCGTCGTTGATGGTGACCGGCTGGTTCTTGGCCTCGATGACAATGCCGGTCGGCGTCAGCCAGACGTAAGCGCCGCGGCTGTCGTAGAGCGCCGAATCGCCGGGCGCGAGGTTCTTCAGCCGCGTCGCCTGGTGGCCGGTGGCGATGACGACGGTATTCGAGCGGTCGCCCCCGATGGAGAGCGCCACGAAGTGCGCGCCGGCGGGCGGGTTCGAGGCGAAACCGAATTCGGCCAGGCGCGGGGTGTTGTCGCGCAGGGCCATCGAGCCAGACGGGCCCATAGGACCGAAGTCGGCCTGCAGGATCTGCACGACGCCGGTGTCGTCGACGAGCGTCACCCGGCCGCGGCCGATGGCGTAGAGCGCCCGGCGCCAGAGCCTCTCGGCGGCGTGCAGGACCGCGGCGCTCATTGCCCGGGCGGGTTCGGCTGGGCGTCGGCGAACTCGGGCACGAGCAGGATCGGCTCGGGCGAAAACGCCGCTGGAGGCATCAGCACCAGATCCGCCTGGGTGCCTTCGTCGTCGCGGCGGAAAGTCACCTCGCCGATGACGTAGCTATCCTTCGAGAGCTTCAGGCCTGGCAGGTCGGCGGGAGAGAGGAGGTTCGGCTTCCAAAGGGCACCGGCGCTGTCGCGCCAGGAATCGGTCGTCAGCTGAACGCGCGTGGCCCGCCCGGCCCGACGCGAGACCTCCCAGAGAGCCCGTTTCTTCGCGATGTCGATCCCGCCGGCGGCGGCCTCGGCGACGATGTATTTCTTGCGATGGCGCGGGACGTTCGGGTCGGTCGCGGTCTGCAGCGGCTTCTCGCCGCCGGTGTCGGAGAAGGTATCGACGGCGGTGAGGAAGGCATCGATTTCGCTGAAGCGCTCGCCCATGGTGTAGGCGACCGACGCCGAAATGACGTTCACGCCCTCCTTGAAGCCGGAGGCCGCGCTCGCCGTCCCGACCTGGGCGAGGATCAGGTTGCCGTCCGGCCCCTCGTAGGGGACGAGGGCCGAATAGCGGCAGATGCGCTCGATGATGTCCCACGCGGGGTCGCCGAGCATGAGGTTGAACTGCGGGATCTGCGGGCCCGCGGGCGCGCTCGAGCTCGCGGTGATGCCGTACGGCTTGCACAGCTTCTGCGCGATCTCCAGGGCGCTGGCGCCGCTGATCTGGCCGGTCGGCCACTCGGCGCTGCAATCGACCAGGTCCTGGCACTTGCCGCGGCCGGCGACGACCAGCTCGTGGCGTCCAGCCGCGTACGAGGGCTCGAAGCGGTCCACGTAGCCGGTGACAACGAGGTCGCTCCCCAGTTTCACGGTGCACGGATCGCCGGCGTGCACGACGATGGCCGCGGCCTCGCCCGGGAAGCGCTCGGTGAGCCGGATCTCGAAATCCGACGGGCACCGCTCCATACCGAGCGTGACCCGGACGCCGGTCCAGCCGCTGATGGCGGCGCTGCCGACGGTCAGCGTGAGGTCGTCGGGGCCCGGCGCGGGCTTCTGCTGCGCCTGGCCGGTCGTCGCGCCGGCCGGGATCGCGCCCATCTAGCTGGCCAGCGCCTGGAATGCCGGCGGCATGAAGAGCGGGTGGACCGGGATCGCCTGGATGACGAGCTCGTCGGCGCGCGAGGGATCTCGGTAGAGCCGCGTCGCCAGGTGCAGCGCCGGCAACGGCGCGCCGAAGGCGAAGGTCTGGATACGCGCGAGCGAAGCGCCGCGGACCGTGAGGTCCTGGATCACCGCGGCGCGCAGAGCCCGCAGGGCGCCATAGGTAGCGTCCTCGCCCTCGTCGCCGGCGATGAGGATCTCGGCGTCGTAGAGACCGGTGATCGTGGTCCGGACGCCAGCGGCATCGTCATAGGAGGATGGCTGGTAGACGGCTGCGGCGCGCGCCAGGGCGGTGGCGGCGCTGCGGCGCATGAGATCGCAGGCGGCCGCTCCGATGGGCGTCAGCGAGGCCGTAGAGCCCGGCGCGAAGCCTATAAGCGACTCCAGTGCGCCGATCGCCCCGCCCGGATCGGCGTGGGCCGCCAGCACGTCGGCAAAGAGCGTCTGCGCCGCCACCGGGATGTCCGCGGCCGTGGTGCTCAGACCGATCCCTTCGGCGGCGGCCGTCAGGGCGGAAATATCCGTCCCGATCAGCGCCCGCTCGCCGGCCCCGGCGGAGATGAGGTCATCGACGGTGGTTGCGGCGGAATAGACACTGGCCATCGGCGTGGCCGAGAGAAAGCCGGCGTTGCCGCCAGCGAAGAAGCGACCGAACGTGGCCAGGGGGCCGGCGGTGAGCTGGCTCGCCAGGCTCCCGAGGCGCGTCGCCTGGCCGACGATAGTAGTGATCTGCGAGCCCCAGCTGCCGAGCGTCGAGACGACGTTCTGGATGGCGGCGCCGCCGGCGTCGAAGATCGGCTGGGCGACGGCCTGGAAGTCGGACAGCGCGGCGGCGTCGGCCGAAATCGCGGAGATCTCGACCGCATCCCCCGTCGAGGTGGTCGAATCGGGGAAGAGTCGCTGGCCGGCCTCGACGAGGGTGAAGAAGAGGCGGATGACGCCGCCCTCGTCCCACTGCTCGGAGACCGCCAGATCGAGGACCGCGACCTGGATCTCGCCCTTGACTGGATGGACGAGCGCGCCCTGGCCGTTCTTTTCGGCCGCGGCGACCATGGCGTCGCGCTGGGCGATGACATCGCCCCCGCCGTAGACGCGCGAGTCGGAGA
>DASYYX010000025.1:5000-33002 GCA_035946795.1 Caulobacteraceae bacterium
CAACCGACTCCTCCGGCGTCACGGTGAAGACGGCATCTCCCTTGGCGCGCAGGATCTGGGACACGAGCATGAGTTCCTCCCGTGCTGGCCCGATGGAAGACAAGGAGAGTTCGCCCAAATGCGGGCCGAATCAAGCCCCGCGGGTCAGCGGCGCCGAGGTTGCCGGCGCGCCCCCACGAGGAGCGCCGCCGGGACGATCAGCGCCTGGCCGGCGGCGTAGCCGATGATGTGGGCCTGCCAAGCCACCGGAACGCCGGCGGCGCCCGGGGTCAGACCGGAAGCCCCGAGGACCGCGTTGATCACCACCCAGCCGATCGTCATCCCCAAGGCGGTGCGGCCGAGCGGGGAGCCCGGAACGCCATGGCCTTCGATGAGCAGGGCGGCGGCGCCCATCAATCCCGAGGCAGCGCCGGATGCGCCGACCAGGGCCCAGCCGCCGCGCGGCGAGAGGGCGAAATAGCCGAGGGCGGCGATCACGCCGCAGCTGAGGAAGAACACCAGGAAGACCGCGGCCGGCCAGGCGCGCCCGCCCAGGTAGCGCGCCACCGGCGCCCCGAAGGCAAGTGTGAAGGCCGAGTTCATCAGCACATGCGCCCAGCTGCCGTGGACAAACTGATATGACAGCAGCGTCCAGCTCCGGCCAAGGCGAAGGTCGGCGGGGGTGAAGGCGAAGGGCGCTCCCGACAGGTGCAAGGCCACGCGCGCCGCGTGCGCCGCCAGCATCACTATCACCAGCACGGCCACGATCGGGGCGACCTTCAGGAACGGCTCGCGCTCGCCCCCCCAGGCGCCGGCGCGCGCGTCAGGCGCCCACGGATCGGTCACGCCACCCCCGGACAGAGCCAAGCCAAGATGGTTCGTCCTCCCGCCAAGCGGCAGGCCGCGCCCTGGCGATGCTGGCGCGGCCCTTGCTTTCACAAGCGGGACGCGTCTTGGCCGAGTCTGGCCGGCTTTTGAAGAGGGCGGATCGCCGCTCGAGCGCCGATGAGATCGCCTCGCCAACGCATTTCAACCGCTCTGGGCATCGCGACGGCCGCTATGCTCGCGGCGGCGAGCGCTGGGTGCTCCAGCACGGCCGCCGGCCCCGACGGCCTCTACGCCGAGCCGCAATCCGCGGCGCCGGTAACCGCCAATCCCACACCCTATTCGGCCGCCCTCGTCTGCGAGGCGGGCTGGGCGCGAGCCCGGCATGTCGCCGCGCCCAGACTCGCGATCGGCCGTATCGCCGACGACACCGGCCGAGCCGGGTCCGACACCGGCCCCCGGATCACCCAGGGCGCGTCGTTGATGGCCATGAGCGCTTTCGCCAAAGCCGGGATGCCGCTGGTCGAGCGCTACGACACCGCCATCGCCGAGCTCGAGTTGAGGTACGCCCGGGATAGGCTGATCTCTGATAGGCCCCGCCCAGGTGCGACCGCGCCGGCGCCATCGCGCCGGATCGTCCCGGGGCAGCTAGCCGGTTCGGACTTCTTTGTTGTCGGTGGGATAACCGAGCTGAACCCGAGGATCGCGGACGGCCGCGCGCCGATCATGAACGTCGGCCTCGATCTGCGGCTGGTGAACACCCAGACCCTCCAGGTCGTGGATGTCATCTCTTATCAGCAACAGATTGTGGTCAGCGGCGCGGCCCAGGAGCCGGTTCAGGCGGCGGTGCGCTCACTGATCGAGCGCGCAGCGGTGGAGATGGCGGCGAACCTTTACGGCATGCCCGGACCGGAGGTCTGCGAACGGTACGGAAGCCCGAGCGAGCCGGTGACCACGGGTCCCACCGGGGCCTACGTCCCCGCATACAACACCCTCAGAACCAATAATGGCGCGACGCGGGCGGACCCGGATCGCTGGAACGACCAGCGCGATCCTGATCTGGCCGATCCCAACGACCGCTACTGAGGCATAGCCGAGCCGCGGCTCCCGGCGGCGTCGCCGCCGGTTGCGCTGGCGACGGCGTAAAGGGCGGCGGCCATGGTCGCCAGGTCGAGGAAGTACAAGTAGCGGTAGTCGCAGGCGACCGAGATCACGAAGAAGCTGGCGGCGAAGGCGAGGGCGCTGGCGAGCATCGCCGCCAGGGCGATGTCGGCAGGCCGCCGCCGCTTGAGAAAACCGACGAGCAGCGCCAGGGCGGCAAGGGCCCAGGCGCCGTGCTGGTAGATCGGGCTCTCGGCGAACCGGTCGGCCCAGGCCTCGAGAGCGCCGTCGCGCTGGTCATAGCGGCTCGACAGGCCCAGCCAGGCCATCTGCGGCGCCGGACCGTCTACGCCGACGTAGATGGGCAGGCATTCATCGAGCCTGGGCGTAAGCAGCACCCAGGCGAAGGCGATCGACCGGGTCCTGAGATAGAGAAGCGGGTGGCCGACGATCAGGGCGCGCCATTGGGCGGCCACGGCGGCGGCGTTGACGGCGCGGCCTTCATGGATCGGGGGCAGATCGCGCAACGGATCGACCCGGGTCGGCGTATAGGCGGCGGCGCCTGCGGTCCTCAGCACCCTCGCGAGTTTTGGAGCGCGCGCCTCCAGGACCGGCAGCGCTAGCGATGGATCGAGCCGCATGGCGCCGGCGAGGTCGTAGACCTGCAGCTCCTCCCACTGGAAAGTCGACGAAGGCTCGTGGTCGCTTAGGGCGTCCAGAGCTGCGGTCGCAGCAAGCGCCAACGCCGCACAAACGGCCAGGCCGCCCAGCCCTGCGGCGAGGCCATGGACGGCAGGCGCGGCGCGCGCCCTCCCGGCCGCCAGCCACCCGGCGGCCGCCGCGGCGAACGGCAGGACGAGCGCGCCGTTCTGGCGCGTCAAGGCAGCCAAGACGAAGAGGGGAATGGCGGCGAACGACAGCCCCAAGGCCAAGTTCGGGCGCCGCGCCGCCGCTGCGGCGGCCAGCAGGGTGAACCCGGCCACGGCGGCGGCCGCAAACAGCACGTCCTTCCATACGATGGTCGGGTAGATGATGAGCTGCGGGCTTGCCCAGAACGCCGCCGCCAGCGGCGCGGCGAGCCAAGACGCCTTGGCCGGAATCGAGACCAGCAGGACGAAGGCGGACGCGATGAGCGCGGTATCGAAGCAGACGAACAGCCCCGTCCCGCGCCGCCATCCGTCCATCACCCCGAGCAGCCAAGCCATGACCGGAGGGTGCCAGCGATTGTAAAGGCCCGAGCGACCCTGGGCGAGCTGGACCACCGAGTCGTCGGACAAATGCCCCGGCAGATTGAAGGCGAGGCAGAGGGCCGCGCCGGCCAGGATCACGCCGATGCAGGTCCAACCCGCGGCGCAGATGGTTGGCGCCCGATCTCTCGTCGGACGCGAGTTTGGCCCCGGACTTTCG
Source organism: Caulobacteraceae bacterium (assembly GCA_035946795.1). Classification (GTDB taxonomy): domain Bacteria; phylum Pseudomonadota; class Alphaproteobacteria; order Caulobacterales; family Caulobacteraceae; genus Acaudatibacter. The sequence goes on from DASYYX010000025.1 coordinate 8,313, forward strand.
CCTCTCACAGGAATCGTATCGGCGCGCGGCAATCTTTGGGAACCTTGCTGATCCACAGACGGTTGACGCGCCGGACCCGCTTTGGAGGGGAGACCATGTCACCTCGTGTAATGCTCGCCGCGGGCGCTGCCGCGGCATTTGCTCTAACGGCCGCATCCGCTTCGCAAGCGGCCATCTTCTTCCGCATCAGCCAGCAGCCGCCCGCCGGCCTGTCCCTGGCGCTGACGAACGCCAACGGCGTCACCACTGAGAAGGGGCAGGTGATCCGCGCTGGCGACGTCACCGTCACCGCTTCGAACACGGCCGACTTTCGGCTGGTCAAGTCCAAGGTGAAGCCGTTCAACGGCGATATGCTCGACAGCGTCACTTACACGCCGGCGGCCGGAGCGCATTTCTTCGGCTTCTCGTTCCGCGCCCGCGACGTCCAGCCCAACCAGACCATCTTCGTCACCGTCAAGGCCGACGATCAGAAGCCGCAAACGCTGTCGTTCACGGCGCCCAGCAATGCCGGGGCCACGCCGAGGCTCGGCATCGTCGGCAACGGCCCGATCAAGTGGGTCCAGGTGTCGACGCCGAACGGCTTCATGAAGGTGAAGAACGCCGCCTTCGTAGCGGCCTCGGTTCCCGAGCCCGCCGCCTGGGCGCTGATGACCATGGGCGTGGCGCTTGCCGGCGGCAGCCTGCGCTCTCGGCGCAGGCGCAAGCTGGCCTAGGCTGAAACACCGGCGCCCCGGCGCCGGCCCTCCTCTCGCCGCGCCCAGGGGAACTTTGCGGCCGATCAATGCGTAGTGCGGCGGTACGCTGCAACAGGCTGCGCGCGTGCCTGGTTACCCGCCGCTGTTTGCCGATCGCGCCGACGCCGGACGCCGGCTCGCCCAGAGCCTGTCGGGCCTGCGCCTTTCCGACCCGGTCATCTATGCCTTGCCGCGCGGCGGAGTGCCTGTCGCGGTGGAGATCGCCGAGGCTCTCGAGGCGCCCTTAGACCTGGTGCTGGTTCGCAAGATCGGCGCTCCGGGGTCGCCAGAGCTGGCGCTGGCCGCTGTAGTCGATGGCCAGGCCGCCCAGACGGTCGTCAACGAGGACGTGGCGCGGCTCACGGGGGCCGACGCCGCCTATCTCGAACGCGCCAGGGCCCGCGAGCTCGAAGAGATCGAGCGTCGCCGCGCCGCCTGGCTCGGAAAGCGGCCGCGCGTCAGCCCCGCCGGCCGCACGGCGATCGTCGTCGACGATGGCCTGGCGACCGGCGCCACCGCCAAGGCGGCGCTGAAGGCGCTGCGCGCTCAAGGCGCGGCCAAGGTGGTCCTCGCGGTACCGGTGGCGCCGGTGGAAACGGTGGGCAAGATGCGCCGCTACGCCGACGAGGTAATCTGCCTCGAGCCGGCCGAGCGCTTCTGGGGCGTCGGCGGTTTCTACGGCGATTTCCACCAACTCAGCGACGCCGAAACGCTGCAGGCGCTGCGCCGGATCTGGGACCGGGGCCACCACGAAGGCGCCGCGTGTCAGGCGGCGCGCGTCGGGGCGCTCGAGCTGGCGGGCGACCTTCGGGTTCCGAGGGATGCGCGCGGCGTCATCGTCTTCGCCCATGGCAGCGGCTCGAGCCGGCTGAGCCCGCGCAATCGCGCCGTGGCCGAGGACCTCAACCGTCGCGGCTTCGCCACCTTGCTGTTGGACCTGCTCACCGACCGCGAGGCCGCCGATCGCCGCAACGTCTTCGACATCGATCTTCTGGCCGAGCGGGTCCTGCAGGCCGTCGAGTGGGTCGAGCTGCATGCGAGCCTCACGGGGCAGCCGATCGGCCTCTTCGGCGCCAGCACCGGCGCCGCCGCAGCCCTGGCCGCGGCCGCACGCCTGGGCCCTCGCGTCGGCGCCGTGGTCTCGCGCGGCGGCCGTCCGGACCTGGCCGGCGAGGCGCTGGCCCGGGCTGTCGCCCCCACCCTGCTCATCGTGGGTCAAGAGGACGGCCAGGTCATCGATCTCAACCGCGCCGCCCTGGCGCGCCTTGGCTGCGACAAAGAGCTGCGCCTGGTTCCGCGCGCTGGCCATCTCTTCGAAGAGCCCGGGACGCTGGAGGAGGTGATGCGGCTGGCTGGCGCCTGGTTCGAACGCTGGCTGAAGGCGGCGCCCGCGCCGGCGCCTGCGGCGGCCACATCGCCCAGGGCCAGCACCGCCGCTGCCAGGCTCCGGGCCGCCGTCGAGCCTCTGCCCGGGATCGGAAATGAGACCTTCGCCGACGCTTTCGACCGCTATGCCGAGGCGCGTGTCGTACTCCTCGGAGAGGCCAGTCACGGCACGGCGGAGTTCTATCGGGCGCGGGCGGCGATCACTCGCCGCCTGATCGAGCGCCACGGGTTTTCGATTGTCGCGGCCGAGGCCGACTGGCCCGACGCCGCCGCCGTCGACCGCTACGTGCGCCATCTTCCGCACCGGACGACCGAAACGGCGCCATTCACCCGCTTCCCGACCTGGATGTGGCGAAACGTCGAGGTCGAGACCTTCGCCCGATGGCTGCGCGACCACAACCGTGGCCGGCCGCGGAGCGCGCGGGCCGGCTTCTATGGCCTCGACCTCTACAGCATGCGTGCTTCGATGTCGGCGGTGCTGGACTACCTCGACGAAGTCGATCCGAAAGCCGCGGCGGCGGCGCGTCGACGCTACGGCTGCCTCGAGCCGTGGGCGGCGGAGCCTTCCGCCTACGGCATGGCCGCCCTCAGGCGAGGCTACGCCCTGTGCGAGCAGCCGGTGCTCTCGACGCTCACGGACATGGTCCGCCGCAGCCTCGAGTATGCCGCCGAGGACGGCGAGAGCTTCTTCGACGCCGCCCAGAACGCCCGCGTGGTCGCCGACGCCGAACGCTATTACCGGGTGATGTACTTCGGCTCGCACGAATCCTGGAATCTGCGCGACACTCATATGTTCGAGACGCTCGAGCACATCCTGGCCGTGAAGGGCCCCCAGGCGAAGGCGGTCGTATGGGCTCATAACTCCCACATTGGCGATGCCCGCGCGACCGACATGGGCGCGGCCCGCGGCGAATTGAACATCGGCCAACTCTGCCGCGAGCGTTTCGATCGCCAGGCGGCGCTGATCGGATTCGGCACCCACGCAGGGACCGTCATGGCCGCCGACGAATGGGACGAGCCCGGGCGCGTGATGCAGGTGCGGCCCTCGCGCCGGGACAGCTACGAAGCACTGTTCCATCACACCGAACAGCCGCGCTTCCTCCTGGACCTGCGGCCGGACCGCCACGACGCGGTTCGCCAAGACCTGCGCGAGCCGATGCTGGAGCGCTACATCGGCGTCATCTATCGGCCCGCCACCGAGCTTCAGAGCCACTACTCGCTCTCCGCCCTGCCGGATCAGTACGACGGCTTCGTCTGGTTCGACACCAGCGCCGCGGTCGAGCCCCTGCCCGCCCGCGTCACCGGCCACGAGGACGAAACCTATCCATTCGGGCTCTGAGCTTCGGGGCTGCGCGCTCAGACGCGCTCGTCCTCCCGTCCACGGGCCACTCGCTCACCGCGTCGCCGGCCAACGGTCTCGGTGACCACGGTGCATTGGCCTTCTGGTTCGGCGTCGGTCTCGTAATAGATGACCACCCAGTCGCGGGTGCGGCCGAGTTCGTGGGCGCGGGCGGTGTTCGAATGAAGCGCGGTGAACCGCCAACCGCCGCGCTCGGTGTGGAGGATCGGCAGCCAAACCTCGCCACTCGGATTGAAGCGCCTGGGCGCGATCTTCGTCAGCCGGCCGGCGGCCTCGCCGTCGCGATATTCGCGGTCGACGGCGAGCAGTAGCGCCACGCTCGGCCGGCGCCGGCCCCGCTGGAGGTCCGACGCGACGGAAACCGTCCGAGGCGTTCGGCCAGGGCGCTCTGGACCATGCGCGCCCGGCGCGGACCCCAGCCGGGGGCGACCGCCAGCCGGCCATCATGGGCGGCCGCTTCGAGCCCCTCCAGCGACGCAAGGTGCAGATTTTCGACCAGCCCCTGCGACAGCTCCCTTCCGATGCCGGGAATGGTCCGGAAGAGCGTCGCCGGGTCGGCTTCGCCACGCATCCGATCCAATTGCGACCAGCGTCCGGTGAGGCACATCTCGGCAAGCGCCGCGGCGATCCGCGGGCCAACCCCGGGAAGGGCCTCGAGCCCAGTGCGGCCCTCGCGCGCCAGAATGTCGCGCACTGGCGTCGGCAGACGCTCTATGACCGCGGCGGCGCGGCGAAAAGCGCGCACGCGGAAGGTGTCGGCCCCCTCGGCCTCGAGCAGGTCCGCATAGTCCTCCAGGCGAGCGGCCAGGAGCGGGTTCTCCGTCCGCGCTGCCGACGGCGAGGAAGGCGCTGCTCCTGGACGAAGGCTTCGACGGCCATGGCGCGAGGCCTCGCGCGCCTGCGCCGATTCGCCCTTGATAGAAGCCAAAGAGGTCAGCGACCCAGGTGCGGCGGGCCGTCGCCTTGATAGCGGTTCCGCCTGCCGCCATGCTTGGGCCGGGCGAACGACTCTCGAAGAAAGTCCAGCATGATCCGACCTTTGCGGCTGCTGGCCGGCCTTGCGCTGGCGCTTGGGCTCGCTGCCGGCGCGCAGGCGCGCCTGCCGGCGGGAACCTGGCCGCAGGCGCGATCCGACATCGCCCCCGATCCGGCGATCCGCTTCGGCGCCCTTCCCAACGGCATGCGCTTCGCCATCCTGCGCAACACCACACCAGCCGGCGCGGCCTCGCTGCGGCTGCGCATCGCCGCCGGCTCGCTGATGGAACACGAAGACGAACGGGGCCTGGCGCACTTCCTCGAGCACATGGCCTTCGACGGCTCCAAGCGCGTGCCCAGCGGCGAGATGGTGAAGATCCTGGAGCGCCATGGACTTTCGTTCGGCGCCGACACCAACGCTTCGACCGGCTTCGACGCCACCTCCTACAAGCTCGATCTGCCCCGCGCCGATGCCGTCAGCATCGACGACGCCCTTATGCTGCTGCGCGAGGCGGCCTCCAACCTGACGCTCGCCCAGTCCGCCATCGACAAGGAGCGCGGCGTCATCCTGGCCGAGAAGCGTTTGCGGGACACCCCCAGCTATCGGGTGTTTGCCGACCGTCTCGACTTCCTGATGGCCGGGCAGCGGCCGCCGCTGCGCGAGCCGATCGGCAAGACGGAGGTGATCGAGAACGCCAGTCGCGCCCAGCTGCTCGACCTCTACCGGCGTTACTACCGTCCCGAGCGCGCCACCCTGATCGTCGTGGGCGACGTCGATCCGGCCGAGATGGAAGCGAAGATCCGCGCCGCCTTTGGTGATTGGCGGGGAAATGGCGCCGACGGTGGCGATCCCGACCTCGGCGCGGTCCGCCCACGGGGTCTGGACATCCGCCTGGGCGTCGAGCCCGGCGCGCCGACCTCGTTGCAGCTGGCCTTCGTCGCCGCGCCCGAAAACGGCGACAGCCTTGCCAAGCGCCGCCAGGATCTCGTCGACGCCTTGGCGTTGGCGGTGCTCAATCGTCGCCTGGAGGCGAAGGCGCGTACGGCGGACGCGCCGTACATCGCCGCCGGCGCCATGCACGGAGACATGCTGCATGCAGCCGAGATCTCCAGCCTTACGGTCACGGCCCGGGGGGATGACTGGCGATCGGCGCTGGGCGCGGCCGAAGCAGCCGAGCAGACGGCGGCCCGCTTCGGCGTCCAGCCCGAGGAGCTGGCCCGCGAGATTACCGAGACGCGGGCGGCCCTGCAGGAGGCGGCCGACAGCGCCGCCACGCGCTCCAACCCCAGCATCGCCGACGAGATCGAAGGCGCGGTGGCCCAGGACGCGGTGGAGACGAGCCCAGCCCAGGACCTCGCCTTTTTCGAGCGTCAGGCGCCGACGATCACGGCCGAGGAAGCCTCGCAGGCGCTGCGGCGGATGTTCACCGGAGCCGGCCCGCTCGTCTTCGTCTCCTCGCCCGAACCGATCGCGGGCGGCGGGGCGGTGGTGAAAGCCGCCTTCGAAGCGGCGGCGGCGCGGCCGGTCGCAGCGCCGGCGGCCCCGATAGAAGTCGCCTGGCCCTACACCAGCTTCGGCCAGCCCTCGAAGGTGGTCGAGCGGCGCGAAGTCGCCGATCTGGGCGTGACCTTCGTGCGCTTCGCCAACGGCATGCGGTTGACGATCAAACCGACCAAGTTCGCCCGTGACGAGGCCGAGGTGAAGGTGCGCGCCGCCGGGGGTCTGGCTGCCTTGCCGCGCGGCGAGGCGAACCTGGCGTGGGCCGGCGAAGCGTTCACCGACGGCGGCTTTGGCAAGCTCAGCGCCGATGACGCCGAGCGGGCGCTTGCGGCCAAGGTCTATGGGGCGCGCTTCGATCTCGAGGACGACGCCCTCGCCCTCTCTGGTGTGACCACTCGTCAGGACCTGGAAACCCAGTTGCAGGTGCTGGCGGCCTACGTCTCCGATCCGGGTTGGCGGCCGGCGGCGTTCACCCGCATGCGTGACTTCGTGGCCGGCGTCGCCGACGAGTACGACCACACCGACTTCGGGGTGCTGGGACGCGAGCTGCCCGAGTTGCTGCACGGCGGCGACGCTCGCTGGGCCTTTCCCGACCACAGCGAGATCGCCGATGCCTCGCTGCCGGCGCTCGAACGCCAGCTCGCGCCGCTGCGCCAGGCGCCGCTGGAGGTAGTCATCGTCGGCGACGTGGATGTGGACGGCGCGATCGCTGCGGTCGAGCGCACCTTCGGGGCCCTGCCGCCTCGGTCCGGAGCGGCCCCGGCGCCCAAAGCCGCGCCGGCCTTTCCCGCGGCCTCGAAGCAGGCGGTCGTGCTCACGCACGAGGGCCTGCCGGATCAGGCGATCGCGGTGGAAGCCTGGCCGGCCCAGGGCTTTTTCGTCCATCCGCAGCAGGCGCGAGACCTCGCCATCCTCGGCGAAGTCCTGGAGCTGCGTCTCATCGACAAGCTGCGCAAATCCGAAAGCCTTACCTACGCGCCGCAGGTGAGCTACGACTCCTCGCTGGTGTGGCCGCACTGGGGTTACATCAGCGCCACCGTCGAGGCTCCGCCCGCGGCGCTGGTCAAGGTGATGGACGACATCAGCGAGATCACCACCGACCTTGCGGCCCACGGGGTCTCGGCCGACGAATTGGAGCGCGCCAAGAAGCCGAAGATCGACGCGGTGGCGCGCGCGGAGGAATCGAACGGCTACTGGCTCGAGGCGCTCTCCGGCGCCCAGACCGACCCAAGGCGCCTGGCGATGATCCGCACCGAGGTGAGCGGCCTTCAGCGCGTCACCGGCGCCGACGTTCGCGCCGCCGCCCGGCGCTACCTTCGGCCCGACGCCGCCTGGCGGCTGAAGATCGAGCCGGCGGCGGCCGTCGCGGCCGCCACGACTCCGCCCAGTCCGGCCTGACCCTGACAACGGCGTCCTAAGGCTCGGACGGCTTCCAATCACTGCATTTGCCACCGGGCGGGTCCGGGCCGTAGCGGGCCATCCACTCCTCGTCAGTGAGCCGCTCGTCCAGGGGAAATACGGGCGCCGACGGGACCTCGGCCGGATCGGCGGGAAGGCCCGCCTTCAGCTTCGCGGCGAGTTCGTATAATGCGCGCGCCGCCTGAAACCCCTGCGCCGACCCGATGCTGGCGGCGGCGTGGGCCTGATCCATCAACTTATCGATAATGTAAGCGCAGTCGCGTGAGCCGGCGCCGCCAAGGCGCCGTCTGAGAAACTCGACCCGACCGACGATGTCCGGATCGTCGGCGATGCGGCGACCGTATCCTGGCCAGCGAAAGCCGGCGGACTTGGCGGCTTCCAACACGGTCTCGCCGCGCGCCATGGCTTGCGCGAAAGCCTCGCGCCGCGACAGCCGCAAGGGATCGGCGAAAAGTCTCCGATCCGGGCCTTTCCCGGCCTTGTCCTGGACGTCTACCGCCGAACACTTCTCTCGTATAATCAATCTGTTGTCACCTCCTGATGGGCTCCCGTTCGTCGTCTCAAGACGTCTCGAAAAGTCTCCAGGAGTCTCAGAGAGTCTCAGAAAGTCTCCCGGAGTCTCAGAAACTCTCGAAGAGTCTCGAAAAGTCTCGGAATCTCTCGGCCCCGCCGGGGCGCTGGGCAGGTCGACGATCGAGCGCGGGATGTCGGGGCGCTCGGCGGATTGGTCGGACATGACGTTTCCTCCTGACAGCTGCTCAGTGTTTGCGTCATGCAACATACATTCGCTCATTGTGTCAATATGCAAAATTTCGTGCGTTCGGCCCGGTTTTCGCTTGGAGGTCCTCGCTCGGGAACAGTCGTCTCGAAAAGGGGGCGCCGCCGATGTCTCATTCCAGCACGGCGCAGCTGTTGAACTATTGGGCGGGTCGCCGCCGCGGCCCGGCAATCCCGCGCCGCCGCGACATCGATCCGGCGGAGTTGGGGGCGCTGCTGCCGCGGATGCTGCTGCTGGCGCCTGTGGCGGGCGAGCGCTTCGCCTTCGCCCTGGCCGGGGAAGCGGCCTGCGATCTTCTGGGCCGACGGCTCAAGGGCGTTTGCATCGACGAAGTTTTCGTTCCCGAGGCGCGCAGCGAACTGCGGGCGCTACTGCGGGTGGCCCTGGCCGGGGCCGAGGCGCTCGTCATCGGCGCCGAGGTAGTCGGCGTCGAGGGCGCGGCCATCGAGATCGTCCTGGCGCCTCTGGCCGGCAGCGACGGCACCGCCGACCGGCTGATCGGCCATTGCCAGCCGCTGCGCGTCTTCACCACCAGCCGGCCCGGCCCACGCCTGCTCGCCTTGCGCGCCGTCGGCCGCGCCGGCGAGGAGCCCCGGCCGCCGCTGCGTCTGGCCGTGCTCAACGGCCGCCGCGTCGCCTGAGAGTCTGTCCGCGGATTGACCCAGATACGCTGTTGCTGAACGCGATCTGACGCGCGGGTCTTCCGGCGCGCGGAGGGCGCGCGCAGCAGGACTCCTCTGCAGCCACCTGCGTCATCCGCGGAATTGTCTGACAGCCGCGCTGCGCTCCAGGTGTCCGCCATGTCCCCGAACATCTGTCAGGGATCTGGCCGGTCCGCTGCGCAGGGGGCTTGCAAGGTGGCCAGACGGAGCGCCGGCGCCTATGCTCGCCGCGGCAGCGAGAGGGCGCATGACCGTCAAGCTAGAGATCCGCCGCTTGGGCGGCGCGCTGGGGGCCGAGATCTGCGGGCCGGACCTGGCGGCCGATCTCTCCGACGACCTGGTGGCCGAGATCCGGCGCGCCCTGATCGAGCACCAGGTCATCTTCTTCCGCGATCAGTCGCTGACGCCTGCCCAGCAGGTCGCCTTTGGCCGGCGCTTCGGGCCGCTGAACATCCACCCATACGTCGCCGGCATGGCCGGACATCCCGAAGTGATGGAGATCATCAAGGAGCCGGAAGACGAGGTGAACTTCGGCGGCGGCTGGCATTCGGACATGAGCTTTCTCGCCAACCCGAGCATCGGCTCGATCCTCTACGCGGTGGCGGCCCCGGAATGGGGCGGCGACACCCTGTTCGCCAGCCAGGCGGCGGCCTACGAGGCGTTGTCGCCCGGGCTCAGGGCGATGCTCGAGACGCTGAATGCGGTGCACTCGGCGGACCGCGAATACTCGTCCCGCGGGCACTCGGCGCAGAAGCGCAAGTCCATGAGCGTGGCCGAAGCCGAGGGCGTCTCCGGAGAGGCCGTCCACCCTGTGGTCAAGGCGCATCCGGAGACCGGCCGCAAGGCGCTCTACGTCAATCCGGCCTTCACCATGCGCATCGAGGGCTGGTCACGGCGCGAGTCCAAGGCGCTGCTCGAGTTCCTGTTCGAGCATTCGCGCTACGAGGCTTTCACCTGCCGGTTCTCCTGGCGGCCGGGCTCGGTGGCCTTCTGGGACAACCGCTCGGTCTGGCACTTCGCGCTGAACGACTATCCGGGCCAGCGCCGGCACATGCGCCGGGTGACCGTCGATCCGCCGCCGAGCGCCCAGGCCGCCCGCAAGGTGGCGTGAGCCCCGCGGTCTCAGCTTTCTTCCGCGCGGATCGGGGCCGCCGCAAGTGGAGTCCTGCGATCATCTGCGGTTTCTAAAGACGGCGCCGGCGGGCCTTCACTTGCCCCCTCCACCGCCTCCGGCGGTCCCCTCCCCCGCATTGCGGGGGAGGATCCACAATGACTAAGCCGGGCGCAGGGCGCCCAGGAGCCGGTGGCGGAACAGTTCCCATGCCTCGTGGCCTTCCTGCAGGCCGACGAGGCGGGCCGCGGCGAAATAGGCCAGGGCGCCGGCGGCCACCGCCAGGCCCAGCGCCCCCATTCTCAGCCCCAGTCCATGGGCGCGCGGATCGAGCGCCGACCACAGGGCGAAGGCGGCGCCGCCGCAGATCGCCGCCGCCAGGATGCAGCGGCCCAGATAGCCGGCCCACTGGGCGGTCGTCCCCAAGTCGATGCGCCTTTTGAGCGCGAACAGCAGCTGGGCGAAGTTGATCAGGGCCACGGCCGAGGTGGTCACCGCCAGGCCCACGTGGCCCAGGTGCAGCACGTCGTAGTTGAAGAGGTTGAGGGCGAGGTTGATGCCGATGCCGATGAGGCTGATGCGCAACGGCGTCTTGGGAAGACCCAGGGCGTAGAAGCAGGGGACCAGGACCTTGATGGCGGCGTAGCCAGCCAGGCCCAGCGCATAGGCCTGCAGGGCGAAAGCGGTCATCGAGGTGTCGCGGGCCGAGAAGGCGCCGTGCTGGTAGATGACCTCGATGATGGGGTGAGCGAGCGCCGCCAGGCCCGCCGCCGCCGGCAGGGTGAGGAAGAAGGCCAGGCGCAGCGAGTCCTTGGCGGTGGCCCCGAAGGCGGCGGTGTCGCCGCGCGAGAAGGCGCGCGCCACCGACGGCAGGGTGACGGTCGCCAGTGACACGCCGAAAAGGCCGATAGGCAGCTGCATCAAGCGGAAGGCGCAGGCGAGCCAGGAGCGCCCGCCGTTGATCCCCGAGGCGAACATGCCGTTGACGAGCACGTTTACCTGCACCGCCGCGCCGGCGACGACAGAGGGCCACATCAGCGCCCACAGCGCCTTCAGGCGCGGATCCGAAAGCGCCGGGCGCCAGCGGAAGGTGAAGCCGAGACGCCACAGGCTCGGCAACTGCATGCCGAGCTGCGCCACGCCGCCGAGCAACACCCCCATGGTGACGCCGTAGAGGGCATTCACGGTGAAGTGGGGATGCAAGGGGTGGGCGCGGGCGCCGGCGTCGAAGGCGAAGGCCAGCCCCACGCCGGCGATGACCGAGACGAGGTTGAAGACGCTAGAGGCGGAGGCCGGGACGGCGAAGCGGCCGCGGGCGTTCAACATCCCCATCACCGCCGCGGCCAGCGACACGAAGAGGATGAAGGGGAAGAGAATCCGCGTCATCCTGACGGCCAGCTCGAATTTCCCCGGCACGTGGTGGAAGCCGAAGTTCGTCACCTCGACGAGCAGCGGCGAGCCGACGACGCCGGCCACGCTGACCAGCCCCATGAGGATGATCATGGCGGTGAGGATGAGCTGGGCGAACTCCCAGGCGCTGGCCTCGCCGTCCTCCTCCCAACTCTTGGTGAACAGCGTGGTGAAGGCGACCGAAAGGGCCCCTTCGGCGAAGAGGTCGCGCAGCAGGTTCGGGATCTGGAAGGCGGCCAGGTAGACGTCCAGCAGCTTGCCGGCGCCGAACATGGCGGCGAAGACCTGCTCGCGGATGAGACCGAGCAGGCGCGAGACGATCACCGCCACGCCCACGATCCCGGCGGCGCGCCGGGTGGAGGGCTCGGCGCTCCTGGCCGGAGGGCTCGGCGCTGTCGGATCGCTCACCGGCGCATCCATGGCGGCGGCTTAGGGTGCTTCGGAGGCGATAAAAAGATCAACCTCGGAAGGCGCGGAACGCACGGAGGTGTGGATTCAAGGATCAACCGCTGAGATCGCAGAGGAGGCGCGGAGCGCGCAGAGAGGCCGGCGCAAGCACCGTCTCGCTGGAAAGCCGAGCGCTCCTCAGCAGCGCGCCCTGCGATCTCTGCGCCTGCTCCGTGTCCTCTGCGGTTTCTTCCTCACCGCCCCTGCCACTGGGGCGGGCGCTTTTCGGCGAAGGCGCGCGGGCCTTCGACGAAATCCGCCGAGGAATAGAGCGCTGCGACCGCCGGATAGCGGTTCTGGCCGCGCATCGCCGCCTCCAGCGTCGGCTCGTCCAGGCCCTTCAGCACCGCCTGCTTGGAGGCGCGCACGCTCATCGGGCTGAGCTCGCAGATCTGCGCCGCCCAGCGGCGCGCCGCCGCCATCAGCTCGGCCGGCTCGACGACCTCGTTGACGAAGCCCAACTCCCTGCCCTCCTCGGCCGAGACCCTCCGGGCAGTGAGGATCATGCCCATGGCGCGCTTGAGCCCGATGGCGCGCGGCAGCCGGTGCAGGCCGCCGGCCAGGGCCGCAAGGCCGACCCGTGGTTCGGGCAGGGCGAAGACCGCCGCCTTGGAGGCGACAATGATGTCGCAGGCGAGCGCGATCTCGAAGCCGCCGCCCATGGCGACCCCGTTCACCGCCGCGATCAGCGGCTTTTCCAGGTCGAAGCGGCTGGTGAGGCCGGCGAAGCCTGAGGGCGGCGCCCGGCGCTCGCCGCCGGCCGCCTGCCACTTGAGGTCGTTGCCGGCCGAAAAGGCGCGTTCGCCGGCGCCGGTGAGAATGCCGACCCACTGCTGCGGGTCCGCGGCGAAGGCGTTCAGGGCCTCGTCCATCTCGAAGTGCATCGGCGAGTGGACGGCGTTCATGACTTCGGGGCGGTTCAGAGTGATCGTGGTCACCGGTCCGTCGCGCGCCACTTCGATGAATTGGTAGGCCATGTGGTGTTCTCCCTGCGCTGTCCTATTCACCACAAAGACCGCCAAGGACACAAAGGGGCGCTCGAACGCGCCCTCACCTTCAGGCAGGGCGGCGACCGCGGGAAGGCGCCTCCGGCGCCAGGACGGCGCACCCACCGCTCGGTGTTCGTTGGGGTCGAGCTCAGATCGTCGCCAGGCCGGCCTTGAAACGCTTCCAGTTGTGCACGTAGTTCGCCGAGCCTGCCCGCATCGCGGCGAGATCGGCCTCGCCCACCTGGCGCACGACCTTGCCCGGCGCGCCCATCACCACCGAGTGGTCCGGGATTTCCTTGCCCTCGGTGATCAGGGCGCGCGCGCCGATGATGCAGTTCCTGCCGATCACCGCCCCAGTGAGCACCACCGCGCCGATGCCGATGAGCGAGCCGTCGCCAACCCTGCAGCTGTGTAGCATCGCCATGTGGCCGATGGTCACATCGGCCCCGATCTCGAGCGGAACGCCGAGGTCGGTGTGCATGACAGCGTTGTCCTGAACATTGGAGTTCTCGCCGATGACGATGGGTTCGTTGTCGCCGCGCAGCACCGCGCCGAACCAGACACTGGCGTTCTTCTTCAGTATTACTCTGCCGAGCACGATCGCATTCGGCGCTATCCAATATTCATCCCCTGGCGGGGTGAGAGGTTCTTGCCCTTGGAAACGATAGACACTCATCCGCATGCCCCCTATTCTGAAGATCTGGGACTTGATTAACCGCTCAGAAACCCCGTTCAATCATTGTAGTCGCGCGATTCGGGGCCGCCAAAGGGCAGCTTCGATGCCGAGGTAACGAGCGGAGTCCGATTGGCTCTCTCCACGCTTGTCGCTCAGGTCTTGCCGGGCGGTCTCTCGATGCCGAGGGCCGCCCTTTTTCATCCCCGCATCACCGGAGGCCCCGCATGCCCAAACGCGCCCTCAAGCGCCTCGCGCGCGAAGCCGCTCCCTTGGAGCGCGAGTTCGAGCAGCGCGGCTTCGAGGACGGGGGCAAGATCCGGCGCCTGCCGGTAGGCCGCGGCTGGGCCCCCCCGCTTTCCGACGACGACCGCGACCAGGCCTACCTGAAAACCCTCAAACCGCGTTCGGTCGGGCAGGAGGCGCTGCTGGCGGCGATGGACCGCAAGAGCCTCGTCCTGGCGCTCGGGCCGGCGGGCACCGGCAAGACCTACCTTGCCATCGCCAAGGCGGTCGCCGCCTTCGACGCCGGCAAGGTGGCGCGCATCGTCCTGTCGCGCCCGGCGGTGGAGGCGGGGGAATCCATCGGTTTCCTGCCGGGCGAGGTGGAAGACAAGCTCGCGCCTTACCTCCGCCCGCTCTACGACGCCCTGGCCGACCGCCTGTCGGTGAAGCGGCTGCGCTCCCTGATCGCCGAGGGCGCCATCGAGATCGCCCCGGTTGGATTCATGCGCGGACGCACCCTCAACAACGCCTTCATCGTCATCGACGAGGGCCAGAACTGCACCTACGGCCAGCTGAAGATGCTGCTGACACGCCTGGGCTGGTCATCGACGATGGTGGTGACCGGCGATCCGGGGCAGTCGGACCTGCTCCCCGAGATCAGCGGCCTGGAGCGCGCGGCCTCGCGCCTGGAAGTGCTGCCGAACGTGGCGGTGGTGCGCCTCACCGAGGCCGATATCGTGCGCCATCCGCTGGTGGCGGAGATGCTGTCGGTCCTCTGAGCGGGTCTAACCGCGGAGCGCGCAGAGAAGGCGCAGAGATCGCAGAGCTGGCCGGCGTCTTCCGGCTTCATGACTGGTAAAGAAGATCGATCGCGCGCTCCGCGCGCAAGAATTCCCTGGGCCGCCCGGTCCGCCGGGATCGCGCTGGCCGCGCGACCGCCTCTGCGTTACTCCGCGCCTCCTCCGCGCGCTCTGCGGTTTTCTGTTAGATGCCCAGGTCGCGGCGCTGGGCGCGGGTGAGCTTGGCGGCGATGAGTCCGTGCGCGGTTTTCAGCCAGTCGGCGAGTTCGGCGCCGTCCAGCTCCCGAACATCCTCGAAACGCGGCCAGCCGGCGGAGAAGTAGGGCGCGCGACGCGCTCGGCCGGTCTCGAGGAGGGCCGCGTAGGCGATGTCGGTGGCCCTGAAGATGCAAGAGCCGTCACGGCCGAGCAGGGCGAACACCCGGCCGCCGACCTTGTAGACCTGGCTGTCGCCCCACTGGACGACCATGGTCACGCCCGGGAGGGCGCGGCAGGCGGCGCCGAACGCCTCCGGAGTCATCGCTCCAAGCCCAGATCTCGGCGTTGGGCGCGGGTGAGCTTGGCGGCGACGATCGCGTGCGCCGTCTTCAGCCAGTCGCGCACCTCGTCTGCATCCACGCCGGCGAGATCGGCCAGGCGCACCCACTTGGCCCGAGCCATGTAGGGCGCTGGCTGGGCGCGGCCGGTCTCGATCAGCGCCTCGTAGGCGATGTCGGTCGCCTTGAACATGCACCCGCCCTGGCCGTCGGGCATGGCGAACATGCGGCCGCCGACCTTGAAGACGTCCTCGTGGCCCCAGGGATTGTCGCGGGTGGCGCCGGGAAGGGCCAGGCAGGCGGCCTCGAATTCCTCAGCCGTCATGCGCGACCAAGCAGCCGGCCACGGAAGACACGGAAGTCACGGAAGAGCCTCTAACCACGGATGACACTGATTCCACGGATGATCAGGGTTGCCAACGCGGCGCGGGCCAACTGCTTGCCCGCTCACCCCGGCGGCCCGGGCTGAGGCAAGACTTGCCGGGCCACCGCTCGATTCAGGCTTTTTCCTGGGTCCCGTGTCTCCCCCGGCCCGACGGCCGGGGTCGCACCGGATGAGCGGACAGATTTTGGGTGGCCGCTTGCCTCGGCGCCTTCCACCGATGCCAGCGAAAGGTCATGGTCAGATGAACCGGTCGCGCCGCAGCATCACGCCTCGACGCCCACGCCGATCGGGCAGGAAACGCCGGTGCCGCCCACGCCGCAGTAGCCGCCCGGGTTCTTGGCCAGGTATTGCTGGTGGTAGTCCTCGGCGAAGTAGAACGGGCCGGCCGGGGCGATATCGGTGGTGATCCTGCCGCGCCCGGCGGCCGTGAGCGCCTTCTGGTAGGCCTCGGCCGAGGCGCGCGCCGCCTTCTCCTGCTCGGGGCCGGTGAAGTAGATGGCCGAGCGGTACTGCGTGCCGACATCGTTGCCCTGGCGCATGCCCTGCGTCGGGTCGTGCCCCTCCCAGAAGAGCTTGAGCAGCTGCGCGTAGCTGATCTTGCCGGGATCGAAGACCACTTTCACCGCCTCGGCCTGGCCGGTCATGCCGCTGCACACCTCGCGGTAGGTGGGATTGGGCGTCGCCCCGCCCTGATAGCCGACGGCCGTGACCCAGACGCCCGGCGCCTCCCAGAACTTGCGCTCCACCCCCCAGAAGCAGCCCATGGCGAAGTAGGCGACCTCGCTGCCCTCCGGATAGGGACCCTTCAGCGGCCGATCGTTGACGAACGATCGCTCGGCCGTGGGGATGGGCTCGACGCGGCCAAGCAGGGCGCTTTGCGGCGCGGTAACCTCGAGGGTCTTGCCGAAGAGGGACATGGCGGCGGCGCTCCTTCGCTGTCTTCGGGCGCAAGATAGGCGTTTTGCCAGCTCGCGCCATCGGCCTGGAGGGGGGCCGCTCAGCCGCCCTTGCGGGTGAAGGCGGCGATGCGCGCGCGCATGTCCGGGCCCACGCCAGCCGTCTCCATCACCTCCCATTGCAGGCCGGCGTCGAGGGGGCCGCCCTCGGTCGCTTCGAGGAGCCGCTTGTTGGCGGCGTGCGAGAAGAGGGAGTTGGCGATGATGCGGCTGGCAAGGGCCTCGATCTCGGCCTCGAAGCCCGCCAGCGGCACGGCGTATTCGGCAAGGCCGATGCGCACCGCCTCGGCGGCGTCGATCATGTCGGCGGTGAACATCAGCCGCTTGGCCGCAGCGGCGCCGATGCGACGGGGCAGGCGCTGGCTCATGCCCCAGACCGGGGTGAGCGCCCACTTGGCGTGGGTGTCGCCGAAGCGGGCGTTGTCGGCGGCGATGATGAAGTCGGCCGCCAGCGCCACCTCCAGCGCGCCGGTGTAGCAATGGCTGTGGACCGCGGCGATGACCGGCTTGGGGAGCTTCTCGAGCAGGCGCAAGGTCTCGCTGTGCCAGCCGCGCGAGGGGACTTCCTCGCCGGCGGCGATATCGGCGAGGTCATGACCAGCGGAGAAGCACTTGCCGGCGCCGCGGAGCACCACACAGGCGATGGCGTCGTCCCGCCGAAGCTCGGCGACGTGGGCGCGCAGCTCTCGAAACATGGCGACGGTGAGCGCATTGAGCTTCTCCGGCCGGTTCAGGGTCAGGAGGGTCCAGCCGCCGCGGTCCTCGCGCAGCACCAGATCGGACATTCGATGTTCTCCTCCAACTCGGGGCTATCGAGCTGAGCGGCGCGCTACGACTTCGCGCAGGGCTTGGACCAGCGCCGGCGCGACCTTCGCCGCGATCCGAGCGACACCATGCGAAGCTGGTCCTCCGGTTGAGCGGGCTGACGCCATGTTATAGTCCCCGCCCTTCGCTCGGGCGACCCTCGAAAGATCGCCCGAGACGTGCTGGTGAGGTGGCCGAGCGGTCGAAGGCGCACGCTTGGAAAGCGTGTATAGGGGAAACTCTATCGAGGGTTCGAATCCCTCTCTCACCGCCAATCCATATTGATTTTATTTATCTAATTGTGATGGTGTGCGGGCAACCCCCGGATGAACCACCGGCCGAGTCCACTATGCGAGGTCAGGGGATTGTCAGCGCAAATTCACGCCGGCCTAACCGATGCTGGGTAGGGCGGCTGGATGAAGCCGAAGCCCACGGCGCCGAAGGCGCCGCCCAGCTCGTTCCGCTGGTTCGATTCCTCGCGCGAGGTAATCCGCCTCGTGGTGATGATGTACGTCAAGTACCCGCTGTCCCTGCGCAACGTTGAGGACCTGCTGTTCGAGCGCGGCATCGACCTGCCACGAGACGGTGCGCAAGTGGTGGAACCGGTTTGGTCCGATGTTCGCCGGCGAGATCCGCAGCAAGCGGGTCCAGCACATGCGCCAGTTCACCCATTGGCGCTGGCATCTGGATGAGATGTACGTCCGCATCAACGGCGAGATGCGTTACCTGTGGCGGGCTATCGACCACGAAGGCGAGGTGCTGGAATCCTTTGTCACCAAGGAGCGGGACAAGGCCGCAGCGCTGAAGTTCATCAAAAAGGCGATGAAGCGTCACGGTCGCCCCAGGGCGATCGTCACCGATGGCCTGCGCTCCTACAAGGCGGCCCTGACCGAGCTCGGCGTTGGCGATCGCCAGCAGACCGGCCGCTGGCTCAACAACCGGGCTGAGAACAGCCATCTGCCGTTTCGACGAAGGGAGCGGGCCATGGCCCGCTTCCGCCGCATGGTCACCTTGCAGAAGTTCACCTCGGTCCATGCCTGCGTCCACAACCACTTTGCTCAGGAGCGCCACCTCGTCGACCGCCAGACCTATCGAGACAGACGCTCGGCCGCCCTGGCCGAGTGGCGCTCAGTCATGGCCTAGGACACGGTCGGGTTTGGGCTTCCTGCGCCCAAGCGGAGATAAGTCGCCGTTGGACTGACAGCACCGCGGCACGCCTTGACGCCGTTTTCCTGGATCGGCGGGCAGGGCTTGTCGCCGTAGGAGCAGTAGACGCAGCAGTCGCCCGCCTTGGGCTCGAGGAGCGCCCCGCAGCCCTGACGGTCGTAGAAGTACTGACAGGCGTCCGTAAGCATGGTCTCCGTCGCTTGGTGGCCGCAGCGTGGACAGGTGATCGTCGAGCGGAGGGTGATGGCCGCCTCAGGCATAGGCGTACCCCGCCCAGAGCAGGCCCGCGCCGGCCAGGAGGCCGACTAGCGTGAGCGCGCGAACCCAAGGCGGCGCGCAGGGCTGGCCCGGCTCGCAAGCCGCCGCCGTCCGCTGCTCGCGCCAGAGGAGCGCCGCGCCGCCGAGCAGGCAGACGGCGCCGGCCGCCATGAGCAGGCCGCGATGTGGCGTCGCCAGGAGGGCCAGGGCGCCGAGCCACGTCGTGCTCAGCCCGAGGGCGCCGAAGAGCAGAGGCAGGGCGCAGCAGGATGCCAGACCGAGGGCCGCTGCGAGACCACCGAGCGTCAGGAGTCCTGCGCCGGGAAACAGGCGCTTGCGCGTTGGGCCAGGTGATGGAGGGGCGGTCATGAATCAGCCTCCTGGGCATTGGAGTCGACGGACGCTACAGCCCGTGGCAGCTACAGACTCAAGCCCTAAATCGAGCGACGCCAGCCGACCAACGGCCGGCCGGCGCCGTGACCGCCAAGGTGTTGTCAGACCAAATGTACTTGTCCTCGATTTTCACCGCTTCTTAGCCGAACGGCGAGATCTTGAGGACGTCCGGCGGCCGGGTCGGTGTTCTCAGACCCAATGCACCCAGCTTCGAACTTCATAGTTCGTTAGTCGCAACATCGCAGGTTGAAGCCGCCCAGCGCCCGCGTCCTCCTTCGTGTCTCACGGAAGAGCGGTGCCCGCTGCCCGACGGTTGGGACGGCGGCGGGCGAAGGCTCCTCCCGGTCGATTTAGTCTGGCAACACCCTCATTCGCGTCTCACAGAAGAGCAGTGGCCCCGAAGTAGCGCCAGCGCCCGCATGGATTCCTCCCCGTTAAGGAACGTGTCGGCCCGCCGCAGAGCGGCGCCTCCGCCGCTGCGAGGGGTCGTGTCCCAGGTGGTGGTGTAGCTCGGCGGTAGCGGGCCGCTCGCTCGCTACGGCGCCATGTGAAAGGCGCGCTTCGCGAGCGGCGCGCAGGTGGTCATCCGCGATTCTTCGGTAGGGTCGGGTTGCGACGTCAACTCTGACCAAGGAACCGAAGATGACCGAGAACATGATGGACCTGCGTGGGCTCTTGGAGAAGGAGCCGGACGCGGATGTTCTGCGTGAGATGATCGGCTTTGCGGCGAAGCGGATCATGGAGCTGGAGATCGCCGCCAGGACCGGGGCCCCCTACGGGGAGAGGAGCTCCGATCGGCTGGCGCAGCGAAACGGCTATCGCGAGCGGGACTGGGAGACGCGGGCAGGTCTCGTGGAGCTGCGCATCCCACGGACCCGGACTGGCAGCTACTTTCCCTCTTTCCTGGAGCCGCGGCGCCTGGTCGAGAAAGCGCTGACGGCGGTGGTTCAGGAGGCCTACGTCCAGGGGATCTCGACCCGTTCGGTCGATGATCTCGTCAAGGCGCTTGGCATGACCGGGATCTCCAAGAGCGAGGTGAGCCGGCTGTGCGGCGAGATCGACGAGCGGGTGAGAACCTTCCTGGAGCGGTCGTTGGAAGGTGAGTGGCCGTACCTGTGGGTCGACGCGACGTATGTGAAAGTCCGAAGGCCCGGCCGGGTCGTGTCGGCGGCCGTCATCGTGGCGGTCGGCGTCAACGCCGATGGCCGCCGCGAAGTCCTGGGGATGCACATCGGCGCCTCGGAACACGAAGCCTTCTGGACCGAGTTCCTGCGCGCGCTCGTCCGGCGCGGCCTCAAGGGCGTCAAGCTGGTGATCAGCGACGCCCACGAGGGGATCAAGACCGCGGTCACCAAGGTGATGTCGACCGCCTGGCAGCGCTGTCGGATCCACTTCATGCGCAACCTGCTGGCCCACGCCGGCAAGTCGGGCGGCCGCGTCGTCTCGGCGCTGATCGCCACCGCCTTCGCCCAGGAGGACCAGCACACCGCCAAGGCCCAGTGGCGCAAGGTGGCCGATCAGCTGCGGCTGAAGATGCCCAAGCTCGCCGCCTTCATGGACGAGGCCGAGACCGATGTCCTGGCCTACATGGGCTTCCCCAGGGACCACTGGACCAAGATCCACTCCACCAACTCCCTCGAGCGCCTCAACGCCGAGATCAAGCGCCGCACCGACGTCGTCGGCATCTTCCCAAACGACGATGCCATCGTGCGGCTCGTCGGGGCCATCCTGCTCGAGCAGAACGACGAGTGGGCCGTCCAGCGGGCTCGCTACATGACCCTGGAAACCATGGCCGCCATGAGCGATGATCCCATCGTCAGCCTGCCTGACTTGGCAGCCTGACCGATCCGGCCATGCCGGAGATCGCGCTGGTCACAGCGCCGCTGTTACACCACGCGTTGGGACACGATCCTGCGAGGCGAGGACGCGGAACACGCCCGCCCGGCGAGCGGCGTTGACCAGGCGCCGCCAACGGCCTAAGCCTTCGTCGCCAGCCGACGCCGACGCGGAAATCGCGGGCTGGGCGACGCCATCGGTCACGACGCGCCGCGTCGCCTTCGGCTCCTCGGGCCGGGGAGCGAGCCAATGGGCTATCAGGTCGTCAATGGGAAGTCCGGCGCGGATGGCGCACCCGGGTCATATCCGGGCGGGGCCGGAGGCGCCGGGACCTCCGCCCCCAACAGCAGCAGCACCTACAAGCCGACCACCGTCCAATACGTCGGGCTGAAGGACTACGGCGGCAACGGCGGCGACGGCGGCAATGGTGGCTTCGGCATGGGCCCGGCCGGACGCTACACCAGCGCTGGCGGCAGCGGCGGCGCGGGCGGTGACGGCGCTCTGGCCCAGGCCACATGCCGCAACACCGACAGCAACGCTCTGGGTACACGGTGCCTTGCGGGCGGCTACGGCGGGGCCGGCGGCAATGGCGGCTTCGGCGGGCCCGGCGCCCCCTACGGTGTCGGCGGCGATGGCGGCGCCGGCGGCAAAGGCTCGGCGTCGGCCCATGACCGCAACACCGCCGGCAAGGCCTACGCTGGCGCCGCGAGCAGAGGCGGCGTTGGCGGAAACTCCTTCGGCTCGACCGCCGGCGGGGCGGGCGGGAGCGCCACCGCGCTTGCCTATGCGGCGACCACCAAGGCCGGCGCAGTCGCCGAAGCCCTGGCCCAGGCGCGCGGCGGCCTTGGCGGCTACGGCTCGTCGACCTATCACACGGCTTCGGCCGCTGGCGGGGCCGGCGGCGATGTCACGCTGACCAACGCCGTATCGGGCTATACCAACGCCGGCTCCCTGGTCCTCAAGCAATACGCCACCGGGGGCGGGGGCGGGGGAAGCCACTACGACGCCCCTGGAAAGGGCGGGGCCGCCACCTCTCACCTCTATTTCAGCGACGTGGGGGCGCTCGGCAAGAGCAACACCATCACCGCCGTCATCGCCGCCTATGGCGGCGACGCCGGCGCCGGGCCGGGCGCCGCGGTCGGGGGCGCCGCCACCACCTACAGCAGCATCGTCGGCGACAGCGCCGCCAACACCACCTACACCAACGCGACCGGCGGCGCCGGCGCCAACGCCGCCGGCGGCGCGGCGCAGGCGAACGGATCCGCCTTCGGCGCTCCGCTCGGCAAGAGCGTGGTGACCGCCACCGGCGGCGCCGGCGGCGCGGGCGCGGCCGGCGGCGCGGCTTATGGTAACTCGTTCGCCTACGCCCAGAGCGGCAGCGCCACGGCGACCTCGACGGTCATCGGCGGCGCCGGAGGCGCCAACAACGCCGGCGGCGCCAGCGTCGGCGGGACCGGCGGCGCGGCAACCGGGGCGGCGAGGGCTCTCGTTTACGAGTCCGGCGGGGCCAAGGCCGCCTTGCACCTCGTCGGCGGCGCCGGCGGGGCGAGCAGCGGGACCGGCGGCGCCGGCGGGGCCGCGATCGCGTCCGACAACGTCGCGGGGTCGACCGCGAAAGGGACCGTGACGCTGACACAGAAGGCGACCGGCGGGGCCGGCGGCGCGGGCGCCGATGGCGGCGCCGGCGGCTACGCCCAATCTGCGTTCTCGGCCGGCGGCTACGGCGGCGCCGTTACTGCGGGGATCGCGGCCACCGGCGGGGCGGGCGGCGAAAGCTCCGGCGCCGAGGGCGGGACCGCCGGCGCCGCGGACGCCGCCGGCTCGCTCACCAGTTCAGGGGCGGCCACGATCACGGTGTCGGCTCATGGCGGCGCCGGCGGCGGCTCCACGGACGGCGACGGCGCGGCCGGTAGCGCCGGCACGGCCCAGGCGACGGCTAGCGGGAGCTCGGCGTCGGCGGGGGGTACGGCGAGCGGCGGCGCCGGCGGCGCGGGCAGCGGCGCCGGCCGGGTTGGCGGCGCCGGCGGGGCCGGGGCGATCAGCGCCAAGGCGACCGGGTCGGGCGCTGGCAACACCTACGCCGAGGTGAGCCAGAAGGGGGGGGCCGGCGGCGCCGGCGACAACAGCGCCAACGGCGGCGCCGGTGCGGCGAGCGCCATGACCAATGCCGTCACTGGCGCCACCAACGGCGGCAAGCTCTATCTCGCCCAGAAGGCCTACGGCGGCAAAGGCGGGACGAGCAGCGGCGGGATTGCGGGGATCGGCGGGGCGGCGGCGTCCAGCCTCTACTTCAACGACCTGCTCAACCCGACCGGCAGCAAGCTCGTCAGCGCTGCGGCCGAAGCAGCCGGCGGGGCCGGCGGGACCGGCTATTCCGGATCCTCGGGCGCCGATGGCGGCGCGGCCAACACCAGCGTGAGCGTCACCGCGGCCGGATCGGTCTATGCGGGCACGGTGGCCCGCGGCGGCGGCGGCGGGCTCGGGGGCGCCGGCGGCATGGGTGGCGCGGCCAAGGCGGTCACAACGGCCAACGGCGGCTTCGTCTACGCCATTTCGTACGCCTATGGCGGCGCCGGCGGCATCGCCGGCCGCGCCACGGCCAAGACCAAGGTCACCGGGACGAGCGGAGTCTTCAAGGCCCACGCGCAGGACGTCCATCCCGCGGCCCACCTGATCAAGCTGGCCTCGGCGTACGGGAGCGGCGCCGTCGACGGGACGAGCAAGGCGGTCACCAGCGTGATCATCTCCGGCGCCGCTATGCCGTTCCGATCGACGGGCGCGGCCGTGGCGCTGCAAACCGCCAGTCCGGACGCGGCCAGCACCAGCGCCGTGCTGGCGGCCAACAGCAACATCGCCGCCGCTTTCGGCGCATCGCCGACCTTCTTCTCCATCGGCGAATTGGGCGGGGCCTATGCGAAGAATGGAACCACTTCTGAGACCATCACCAGCAGCCTGAACCTAGAGGTAGACCTGACCAAACTCGCCTCGCTCCAAGACCTCGAGGTGGGCTTCTTCAGTCCGACCGTCGTCGGCTCAGGCTTCACCGGTCTCACCTTCACCATGACCGTCGACGGCGTCAGCAAGGTCAACCAGACCTTCACCACCGTCAGCGCCGCCAAGACCTTCTTCACCGATCACCCCTTCGATCTCGGCCCGCTCTCCACCTGGGAAGCCACTTCGACCACCCTTACGGTAGTGACGACCCTGACCCTCACCACCGATGCCGCCGGCTCGGGTTTCTACTTCCAGACGATCCTGGGCGATCCCCCCGCCATGGCCAGCCGTTTCGCCCAGCAGATGGCCGGCATGCGTGGCCGCTCAGGAGGCTTGGCGGCGCCGGTGAGCGCCGGGTTCTCGAACGCTGAGCCGATGCTGGCCATGTCCCGGGTTGCCGTAGCCTGATCGAAACGCGCGCTGCGGCACCGCGCTCGGGATGCGCCGCAAGAGCGCCGCCGGGGGTTGTCAGACCAAATTCACGCCGGCCTGGCCGACGCCGATTAGGCGCGGCCAGATGAAGCCCGAGCTCAGGCCGCCGAAGGCGCCGGCCAACCCGTTCCGCTGGTTCGATTCCTCGCCCGAGGTAATCCGCCTCGTGGTCATGATGTACGTGCGCTACCCGCTCTCCCTGCGCAACGTCGAGGATCTGCTGTTCGAGCGCGGCATCGACATCTGCCATGAGACGGTGCGCCTGTGGTGGAACCGGTTCGGGCCGATGTTCGCCGGCGATATCCGCAGGAAGCGGGGCCAGCACATGCGCGCCTACACCCACTGGAAGTGGCATCTGGACGAGGTCTACGTGAAGGTGGGCGGCCAGATGCGCTACCTGTGGCGGGCGGTCGACCACGAGGGCGAGGTGTTGGAATCCTTCGTCACCAAGGATCGGGA
>DASYYX010000026.1:0-2527 GCA_035946795.1 Caulobacteraceae bacterium
CGGGGCGCGGCGCGGGGGTGACGCGCGTCGGCGGCGGCGGGGCCGCCTGCCTTGTCGACGGCTGCTCGGGGCCGACGCGGGCTGTCGGCGGAGCGCTCGACTGGGCCGGGGGCGCACGATGGGCCGGCGTCGCACCGACAACCGCCGGCGCAGGCTGATGCGTCCGGGCGGTCGGCGGCGAGCCACTCGCCGCGGTGGGCGGCCTGGACCGCGCCCGCGGCGCTGGCGTCGCGCCCGATGAGACTGATGTTGCGGCCACGACTGGAGCGGTCGGGCCGGCGGCCTTGTGCGCCGCCACGGTCTTGGCGACCAACGCCGGCGGCGGCGCCCGATAAACGGCCGGGGCGGCCTTGGCCTGGACCACGCCCGGGCCTTTCAACACCGCAGGCCGGCTGGTGGCGGCGATCGCTGGCTTGCCATGATTGATCGAAGCGCGGTTGCCCGGGATGGTGGCCGCCAGCGTCCTCTGGCGAAGCTGAAGCGCTGTCGGCGCGACGACGCGCCGACCGTGGGCGAGCGCTAACTGCGCCTGAGTGGGCCGAGCCGAGACCCCGCCGGACCCGCCATTGAAGCTGACGCCGTTGACGGTGGTGACGTGGCTGACGGAGCGGTTGTATACGTTGGTTATTCTGACGTTAGTTAAGTTGTTAACAGTGCTATTGTAATACAGATTGCCATGTTGCCAGTATCCGCCCTCGTAACCTTGGCCACCGTAGCCATAGCCGTAGTCGATGCCGCCGTAGAAGCCGACGGTCGGCGCCCAGTAGCCCTGGTTGAACACGTAGTCGCCATCGCGCCAGCCCCAATACCCAGGCGTCCACAACAGTCCGACGGCGGGCGGTTGGACCCAAGACCCCGGGACCCAGTAGTAGTCGCCGAAATCGTCGTCCCACGCCCAGTAGCCTGGCGTCCAGATGTAGCCGTACTCAGGCATCGGCGGTTGGTCATAGATCGGCAGTTCCGGCGGCGCGAAGCCGACCGTGATGCCGATGCTGATCTGTGCGCGTGCGACGGCGGGCGCGCTCCCGATCGCCAGGCCGAGGCCGAGAAGCAGGGCCAGGGAAGCTGTCGTCGAAGCGAGATAGCGCATGAAGTTCCTTCCACCGATTTGTCGAACCCGCCGGTAAGACCAGCGACTTGCAATTTAAATATATTGTAAGCCAAGGCGGGCCGAGGTCGTGACAATCCCCTGCCGTGAGTGCCTGATCGACCCTTGGGTTATTATTGATTGAAAATTTTACAAATCAGGCATGCGTCTCAACGCGGCGCCACTGAATTGGTTCCCACGTCTCCGGCGGCGGTCGGGCGTAAGATTACCCAGGGAGGGGCCGGAGCTGGGTCGGTTCGGCTATGAGAAGCCGGTGGCCGATGGCTTCCACGTCGATCGCGAGCCCCCGCCCGAAGTTCGACACTCAGACGCGGTTGATGTCAGCCAGACGGACCTAGGGTGTCGTCGGCCGCTGGCCTGGAACGTTTGACGTGACCGCGCGCTCTCGGCGAAATACGAAGTGAGTCAGGATGACCGCGTTCGTTTCGGGCCCGGCGGGAGGATGGCGTCCGCGCCAGCGCGGTCGGCTGAGACGTCTGGGCCGCATCGCCGTTGTCGTCGCAGCCCTCGCCCTTCCCGCCGCGCCGCCCGCCTTTTCCCAGCCCACCGTCGCGGCGCTCCCCCCTACGCCCGCCGTTCCGCAGGGGGTGTGGCTGATGGAGGGACGCGTCGCCGTGCAGATCTTCGAGTGCGAGGGCCTGATGTGCGGCCGGATCGTCTGGCGGCCTTGTCAGAGCAAATGCACCGCTTGTTAGGCGGCGGCGCCTAGGGGGCGGCCATGGCCCGTCCGCGCAAGCCTCCAAGCCCGTTCCGCTACTTCAACTCCTCGCCCGAGATCATCCGCCTGGTGGTGATGAGTGCGCCGTGACAGCGCGGGAGGTGGTTATGAGCTAGCTGACACCTCTCAAGCTTGCTGATCTTCGACCGGCGGCTGAGATGCCGCCCCCCCGTGGGAGCAAAGGGTGGAAGGGGGCCGAAAAGCTCGACCGGGCGTCGCCGGTCGGGTGTCATAAGCAGATCGGCCCGAACTGTACCGGATGCGGACCATCGGGGTTGTCAGACCAAATTCACGCCGGCCTAACCGACGCCGATTAGGCGCGGCCAGATGAAGCCCGAGCTCAGGCCGCCGAAGGCGCCGGCCAACCCGTTCCGCTGGTTCGATCCCTCGCCCGAGGTAATCCGCCTCGTGGTGATGATGTACGTGCGCTACCCGCTCTCCCTGCGCAACGTCGAGGATCTGCTGTTCGAGCGCGGCATCGATATCTGCCATGAGACGGTGCGCCTGTGGTGGAACCGGTTCGGGCCGATGTTCGCCGGCGAGATCCGCAGGAAGCGGGTCCAGCACATGCGCGCCTACACCCACTGGAAGTGGCATCTGGACGAGGTCTACGTGAAGGTGGGCGGCCAGATGCGCTACCTGTGGCGGGCGGTCGACCACGAGGGCGAGGTGTTGGAATCCTTCGTCACCAAGGATCGGGA
>DASYYX010000027.1:0-52251 GCA_035946795.1 Caulobacteraceae bacterium
CCGCATGTGAGGTTGTGCGGACCAGGCGTCCGCTCTCCAACCCGGCTCAGACTGGATCGATCACAGCAGCTGGAAACAATCATGGACCCGACACGCCACCCCCCTTGACCCGCAAAACCCCATGTGAGGGGGGTGCGCAGCGATGGGCGGGTGAGGGGTTACGATGTATTCTTCTTGCTCCTCCACCACGCTTCAGCGGGGGGGGGGCCACGACGGCGCGGCCGGAGTGGTGGAAGGGCGAGTTACGGCGCGAACCGCGGCTTGCGCTTCTGGCGATGCGAGGCCAGGCCCTCGCGCGCCTCGGGGCCGGAAAAGCCCATGAACTCCAGGGCCAGAGAGGCGTCGAAGGCCGGCCCGGCGCTCCTCAGCCAATTGTTGAGCGCGTGCTTGGTCCAGCGGATGGCCTGCGGCGCGCCGTCGGCCAGGCGCGCGGCGATCTCCACAGCCTTGGCGTCGAGCTCGGCGTCCGGGGCGGTCAGGGAGATGAGGCCGATGCGCTCGGCCTCGGCGCCGGAAAGCGTCTCGCACAGCAGCAGGTAGTACTTGGCCTTGGCCATGCCGCACAGCAGCGGCCAGACGATGGCGGCGTGGTCGCCCGCCGCGACCCCCAGGCGGGTGTGGCCGTCGATGATGCGGGCCTCGGGGGTGGCGATGGAGATGTCGGCCAGCAGGCCGCAGACGAGGCCCGCGCCCACCGCCGGGCCGCGCATCGCCGAGACCACGGGCTTGGGGCAATCGATGAGGTTGTGGACGATCGCCCGCGCCTCGCTCCAGACGCGCACGCGGGTGGCGAAGTCGTCCATGATGGCCTCGATCATGTCGAAGTCGCCGCCGGCCGAGAAGGCGCGCCCGGCGCCGGTGATGATGGCGGCGAGGACGCTGTCATCGCGGCCGATGTCCGCCCAGATGTCCGCCAGCTCGGCGTGCATGGCCGCATCGGCGGCGTTCAGCCGCTCGGGGTTGTTCAGGGTGATGCGCAGCACCCCATCGCTGGGCCGGTCGAAGGCGAGGCGCCGATAGCGGGCGTAGGGATCGCTCATCGGCTGCCTCTCGGCGCAGTCGCCGACGAATGTCAAACGCGGGACAATCAGGGGCGCCCAAAAGGCGCCAGGGCCTCCTCCGGTGAAGGAGAAGGCCCCGGCTTGGGAAAGCCCGATACCTACGCGTGGGCTAGTGGGTGAAGTCCGCGGCCTGGAGGTGTGTGAAGCCCTCGAGCGTGATCGTGGTGTGGCCGTGGTCCAGGCTGATCACGGTGTTGCCGCCGACGACCTTGGCGTTGGCGAGCGCCGAAGCCGTGTCGTAGCCCTGCAGGGCGATCTTGTCGCCGGCGTGGAAGTTGTCGACGACGTGAGTGCCGCCGCTGAGCGTGCTCGAGAAGGTGAAGAGGGTCGCGGCGTTCGTGCCTACCAGGGTGTCGTGGCCCGCCCCGCCGGCGAGGACCTGTTGCCCATTGTGTCCGGAAGTTCCGGATGAGCCGCCGATCAGCGTCGAACCGCCGCTGCCGGCGGTGATGGACGAAGAGCCGTTTCCGTTGTGCGCGCCGTGGCCGGCCAGGACCGTCGAAGTCCCGGCCGCTGCAAAGGTGTCCGATCCGGAGCCGAAGCTGACGGTGTCGTTGCCATGCTGGCCGCCGTTCGAGCCGCCGGAGCTGGCGCTGTCCCGGCCGTGATCGTCGCCGTGCGAGCCGCCGCCGCCGCCTTGGCTCTTGTTGTCGTCGTCGCCGTGGCCGTGGCCGTGGTCGCGGCCGCCACCGTCGCCGCCACCGCCGCCTCCGCCGTCGCCGTGGCCGCGCCCGTGCCCGTGGCCGCCGCCGTCGCCGTCGCCCTTGCCGTGGCCGCGGCCGTGGCCGTCACCGTCGCCGTCGCCGCCGCCTGGAACCGTCGCCATGGTGTCCCTCGCCTGATCTCGCCCTGATGGCGATGGCGACCATAGCGGTGGGGCGGACGGGGTCCGCTAACGGAGGGCGTTAACAGCTGTTAGGGGCGTGAGGCGGCGGTTCAACCGTGAGGCGAGTGAGCAGACATGCGGCGGAATGTCGCACTTGATGCGCGACAAACCGCGGATATGCGGGCCAAAGAAGGCCCCGAAACGGGACGGAAATTCACGATGATCTCCGCCCATGCGCAATCCGGCGTCGCTGGCCTCACGGCCGACGCCTGGAATTGGTCGCCCGAATGATGCAAACGCCGTGCCAGCACGGCTTGAGGGGCGAGGGACGGGCGATGGCGGTTTCCATCCGGCGGATCGAGGCGGACGATGCGGCCGAGTGCGGCCGCATCTGCTACGAGGCGTTCACCGCTATCGCCACGGCGCACAACTTCCCGCCGGACATGCCCAGCCCGGAGTTCGTGGCCGGCGTGGTCATGCCGGGCCTGATCGCCAGCCAGAACGTCTTCGGGATCGTCGCCCAGGATCAGCACGGCAAGCTGCTGGGGAGCAGCTTCCTGCACGAGGCGGACGCCATTTCGGGGATCGGGCCGATCACCGTCGATCCGCAGGCGCAGAACGCCGGCGTCGGCACGGCGCTGATGGCGGCGGCGCTGGAGCGCTCGGCCCAGAAGGGCTTTGCCGGCTGCCGCCTCGTCCAGGCCGCCTATCACTGCCGCTCGCTGTCGCTCTACACCAAGCTCGGCTTTTCGACGCGCGAGCCGCTGTCCTGCTTCCAAGGGCCGGCGATCGGCGAAACTCTGGCGGGGTACGCCGTGCGGGCGGTGACGGCCGAAGACGCCGCCGCCTGCGATGCCCTCTGCGCGCGCATCCACGGCGCCGATCGCAAGGGGGAACTGCGCTCGGCAATCGCGGCCGGGACCGCGCGCCTGGTGGAGCGGGCGGGCCGGGTAACCGGCTACACGACCGCGATCGCCTTCTTCGCCCATTCAGTGGCCGAGACGAACGATGACCTCATGGCCCTGATCGGCGCCGCCGAGGCTTTCGGCGGCCCCGGCTTTCTCGTGCCGACGCGCAACGGCGAGCTGATGCGCTGGTGCCTAGGCAAGGGCTTGAAGATCACCCAGCCGATGACGCTGATGAGCATGGGCCTCTACAACGAGCCCGCCGGCGCCTTCCTGCCTTCGGTCATCTATTGAAGCCCCTTGCCGCCAAGCAGGCGATGGTCGCCGCGGGCTGGGCGGCCGCACTCGTCGCTCTGGCGGCGATCTTCTGGCTCGGCGGGCGCGTGTTCAGCGGCCTGGCGAACGGCGCCAGTGAATCGGAGCGCCTGGCGCTGGTGGCGCGTTGCCTCATCGGTCCGGGACTGGCGCTGCTGGCCGGCGTGGCGACGGCCGGAAACCTGCGCTTTTTCAGCGCCGAGGCCATTGAGGGGACGCGGACGCCGTCGCAGCGAGCATTGGAGATCACCCTTCGCTACATCCAGAACACGCTGGAGCAGACGCTGCTGGCCGCGATCGCCTGGGCCGGCTTGGCCGTGGCCCTGCCGGCGCCGAAACTCTTCCTGCTGCCCACGCTTTCAGTGGCGTTTGTGGTCGGCCGCCTGACTTTCTGGGGCGGTTACCTGATCCATCCGATGGCGCGCGCCTTTGGCATGGTGGTCACCTTGCTGCCGACGGTGATCGCCTACGTTTGGCTGACCTGGCGGCTGTTCGCGCGTTGAGACAGCCTGCGCGCGGGCGCTTGATCAGGGACGGTGAGGGGAGGGCATGATGAGACTGCGCGTACTCACTCTGGCGCTCTGCCTCCTGGGGGGCGTGGGCACGGCGCATGCCGCGCGTCCGGGAAGCGACGCGGCCCAGATCCGGAGATTGGAGGCGCGTCAGGCGGCCGCCTGGAACGCGCACGACGCCCCCGCCTACGCGGCCCTGTTCACGCCGGACGGGGACGTGGTGAACGTGGTCGGCTGGTGGTGGAAGGGCCGCGATCAGATCGAGGCCAAGCTCCGCGCCGCCTTTGCCTTCGTATTCGCGAACAGCCGCCTTGCCATCGACAGCGTCGACAGCCGCAAGCTCGGGGATGGCATCGCCATCGCTCACGTCCGCTGGACCCTCACCGGCGCCCGCGCGCCCGGCGCGGCCCTCCCCGTCCCCCAGCAGGGGATTCAGACCCAGGTGCTGGTGAAGCAGGGCGGGCGTTGGTTCATCGACGCCTTCCAGAACACCAACGCCGTTCCCGAGACGCCATTCCCATCGGGGCCGCCAGCGAAGCCATAGCGATTGTCAGGCGCCGAAGGACGGCGCCGGCTGAGCGCTCTCGCTCAATCCCCAGGCGCGACGCGCCGTTTCGATGCGGGCGATCTTGGCGTAGAACGGGGCCCAGTCGTCGCGCTGGGCGATCGCGGCCCAGAGGCCTTCGATCTCGTCGTAAAGGAGTTCTTCGGGCTCGGCGGCGGCGAAATAGGGGTCGGCGAGGCGCTCGGGCCGGTCGGGCGCGAAGGCCTTCAGCCGAGCGCGGAAATCGGCAAAGGCCTCGTCCTGATAGAGAGCTGCGCGCGGCCCGGCGAGGGCTCGCGCCTCCGAGGCCAGACCGCAGAACCAGTCGAAGAAGAACGGTTCCCAGCGCAATGTTTCACCGCCGGCGGCGAGCGCCCGGAAGGCGGCGTTGACGAGCTCGATGTCGTCTTCGGCGGCGCGCGCCCGAAGGCCCAGGCGCGCCAGCATGGCGGCGCGCAGCGCGTCCCTGTAGAGGTCGCCGAAGCGGTTCAGGACCTCGACCAGCGGCTCGGGCGGGCTGATGGCGGTAAGGGCGCCGGCGAACTGGCGCAGGTTCCAGAACACCGTCTCGGGCTGCCGGCCGAAGGCGTAGAGGCCGGTGTGGTCGAAATAGGCGGCGGTGAAGTTCGGGTCGTTCCTGGGAAGGAAGCGGTACGGGCCGTAGTCGAAGCTCTCGCCGGTCACCACCATGTTGTCGGTGTTGAGGACGCCGTGGACGAAGCCGGCCGCCATCCAGCGGGCCACCAGGATCGCCGAGGCTTCGCAGGCGGCCCCGAGAAGGGCGGCGGCGCGGTTGTCGGCGTTGTGGAGGGAGGGGAAATAGGTTTCCAGCGTGCGGTCCGCGAGCGCGGCGACGAGGTCGGGGCGCTCCAGGAAGGCGTGGCGCTGGAACGAGCCGAAGCGGATGTGGCTGAAGGAAAGCCGGGTGAGCACCGCCGCCCGCGTCGGGCTGGGCTCGTCGTTGCGCTCCAGGGCCTCGCCGGTCTCGATCAGCGAAAAGGCGCGCGAAGTCGGGACGCCCAGCGCTTCGAGCATCTCGGCGGCCAGGACTTCGCGCACCCCGCCCTTGAGCGTGAGCCGGCCGTCGCCGGCGCGCGAATAAGGGGTCTGGCCCGACCCCTTGGTGGCCAGGTCGAGCAAACGGCCGCTGGCCCTCTCGCGCAGCTGGGCGAACAAGAAGCCGCGGCCGTCCCCCAGGTCCGGGTTGTACACACGGAACTGATGGCCGTGATAACGCATGGCGAGCGGCCGGGCCTGATTGCCTGGCAGGGGCTCGAAACGGGCGAAGTGGGCGGTCCAGGCGGCGTCGGTCAGATCGCCCAGGCCGACGCTTTCGGCCGCGCGCTGGTTGCGGAAGCGCAGGATCGCGGTCGGGAAGGCCGCCGGCCGCACCGCATCGGCGAATTCGTCGCCCCAGTCCTGAAACACCGGCTCGGGACGGTAGGTAGGCGCGGGCGGCATCACGCCCACATGGGGGCCCGCGGCGGCGCTCGGCAAGCGCAATCGAACCGCCAGGCGAGCCTGGGCGCGTGCCGACAGCCATGGTAGCGCTCTGACGCGATGGCGCCGGGGCCGAGGCTGGGATTTGCGCGCGCGCTGGCCGCGTCGGGCGCGCTCACGGCGATCGCCGCGGCCGCAGCGCTGGCGCTGGCCAACTCGCCGGAGACCGGGCGCTGGACGGCCCTGACCGGGCAGGCCTTCACCATCCGCGTGGGCGGCTTCGCCGAGACCCTGAGCCTTTCCGGCTGGGCCCGCGCCGGCCTGATGCCGCTCTTCTTCCTGCTCATTACCATGCAGCTGAAGTTCGAGCTCTCGCGGGGGGATCTTTCCAGTTGGCGGCGCGCCGCTCTGCCGATGATCGCGGCGGCCGGCGGTGTGATCGGCCCACTGCTGGCCCTGCTGGCGCTGGCGCCTTCGGAAGCGCTGGCGGCTTGGCCGGCGGCGAGCGCCACCGATCCTTCCCTCGTCCTTGCGGC
This sequence comes from Caulobacteraceae bacterium, assembly GCA_035946795.1. Classification (GTDB taxonomy): domain Bacteria; phylum Pseudomonadota; class Alphaproteobacteria; order Caulobacterales; family Caulobacteraceae; genus Acaudatibacter. Next base: position 6,140 of record DASYYX010000027.1, read on the forward strand.
TCTGGCCCTGGCGGCGCGGCGCTCGCCCGCAGGCTTGCGGGTGCTGGTGCTGACCATCGCCTTGGTCGACGACCTCGCCGGCCTCGTTCTGAAAGCGATCCTGGGGCCGGCTCCGGTCAGCGAGCATGCCCTCGTCGGCGCGCTCGCGGCCCTGGCGCTGCTGCTGGCGGTGTCGCGTTGGCGCGGCGCGCCCTTTCTCTTCTACGCCGCGCTCATCGCCATCGTCTGGGGCTTCGCCTCGAGGGCCGGTCTGGACCCGGCGCTCGCCGGGGTCGCCTGCGCGCTGGCCGTGCCGGCCGGAACGCGACGGCCCGGTCAGGAAAGCGTGCTGCGGTTCTTCATCGACAGCCTCGCGCCCTATGTCGGTTTCGCCGTCCTGCCGCTCTTCGCCCTCGCCTCAGCGGGCGCGCCGTTCGCCAGCGCCCGGTTATCCGGCGTCGGCCACGGGGCGGCGCCGCTGTTCCTGGCCCTCATCCTCGGCAAGCCGCTGGGGGTGTTCGCCCTTGCGGCCGGCGCCGTGCTCCTTCGACTCGCTCGCCGGCCGGCCGGGACGGCGTGGCTGGATCTCCTCGGCGCAGCCCTTCTGGGGGCCGCAGGCATGACCGCGAGCTTTTATCTGATCCCGGTGGGCGAATCGTACGGCGGCTGGAGGCTGGCGGCGCTGGCCGCCTCGGCCCTGGCGCTTGTCGCCGGCGCCCTGACCTTGCGCCTGGCCCGGGCCCGTCGCCCGCCCTTGGACGATCAGCTCTCCTGAAGAGCAGCGGCGATGGCCGCGCCGGCCTTCTTGGCGGCGGCGATCACCGCCGGCGAGACATCGCCCATGATGTAGAAGTCGTGCACCAGGGTTGGATAGTTGACCCACTTGGCCGGGACCCCGGCCTTCTCCAAGGCGAGGGCGTAGTCGCGGCCCTCATGCTCCAAGGGATCGTGGCCGGCGGTGGCGATGAAGGCCGGGGGCAGGCCGGAAAGGTCGGCGGCCTGTCCCGGCGCGGCGCGATGGCCCTGGGGGTGGGTGAAGGCCGCCAGGTGTCTTTCGAAATAGGCGATCGCTTCCTTGCTCAGCACCGGCCCGTCACGGTCCCGCCGCGAGGCCGTCTCCTCCTTGGGCCAGGTGGCCGGATAGAGCAGCAACTGGAATTTGAGGCGGCGCTGTGGATCGCCGCGCAGGTCGAGCGCCACCGAGGCGGCGAGGTTGCCGCCTGCCGAGTCGCCGCCGACGCCGATGCGCCGCGGGTCGGCGCCGAGTTCGGCGGCGTGGTCGAAGGCCCAGCGCGTGGCGGCGAGCGCATCGTCGTGGCTGGCGGGGAACGGATGCTCGGGGGCGAGCCGGTAGTCGACCGCGAGTACGCGGGCGCCCGAGAAGTCGGCGAGGCGCCGGCAATGGGCGTCGTGGGTCTCCAGGTCGCCGATGACGAAGCCGCCGCCATGGAAGTAGACGAGCAGCGGTCCCGGCGTCGCCGCGCCCTTGGGCGCATAGAGCCTGGCGGCGACATCGCCGGCGGCGCCGGCGAGCTTCAGGTCGCGCGCCTCCACGCTCGCCGGAGAGGTGGCGGCGTTCTGGGCCGTGCGCTGGGCGCGATAGCCGGCCCGCAGCATGTCGGGCGGGATCTGGTCCAGGGGCGGCAGGGCGGCCTGCGCCGCCGCTTCCGCCGCCAGCATGGCGCCGAAGCCTTCGTCCATGCCCGGTGGAATTGCCATCATTCGTCTCCCGTCCGGCTCACCCGACCCGGCGCTCGCGTCCGGCCCAATACGGCTCGCGCAGCTGCCGCCGGAGCACCTTGCCGGAGGGATTGCGCGGCAGAGCCTCGGCGAAGTCCACCGACTTGGGGGTCTTGTAGCCGGCGATGCGCTCGCGGCAATGGGCGATGATCCCGGCCGGGTCGGGACGCGCACCCTCTCTGAGCACCACGATCGCCTTGACCGCCTCGCCCCAGCGCTCGTCGGGGACGCCAATGACCGCCGCGTCGGCCACGTGCGGGTGGCTGAAGAGGGCGTTCTCGACCTCGGCCGGATAGACGTTCTCGCCGCCCGAGACGATCATGTCCTTCACCCGGTCGTGGATGTGCAGATAGCCTTCGGCGTCGAAGTAGCCGGCGTCGCCGGTCCGGAACCAGCCCTCGGCGTCGATCGCCTGAGCGGTGGCCTCCGCCCGGCCCCAGTAGCCCTTCATCACCGTGCCGGCGCGGATCTCGATCTCGCCCACCTCCAGCGGCGCGGCGTCGCGACCGCCCGCGCGGACGCGCACCTCCGCACCCGGCGAGGCCACCCCGCAAGCGCGCAGCCGCCCTTCGGCATGGGCCTGCGGCGACAGCCACGTGCCGATGCCGTTGGTCTCGGTGAGACCATAGAGTTGGGTGAAGCTGGCGCCGAAACGCCGTTGGGCGGTCTTCAGCACCTCCTCTGATATTGGCGAAGCGCCGTAGTAGACCTTCTCCAGACTCTCGAGCCGCTCTTCGCGCATCGCCGGGTGCTGCAGGACCATGTTGATCAGAGCCGGCACCAGGAAGGCTTGGCGGATGCGATGGCGCTCTACGGCGTCGAGGATGGCCGCCGGGGCGGCTTCGGCGAGCACGATCGCGGTTGCGCCCTGCAGCAGCGACAGCAGGCCCATATTCGTCCCGGCCACATGGAAGAGCGGCATGGCCACGAGCACCGCGTCGCCGGCGTCGAACCTGCCCCAACCCTGCGTCGCCGAGGCGAAGGCGGCGGCGTAGTTGGCTTCGGTCAGCTGCACGCCCTTGGGAAGGCCGGTCGTGCCCGAGGTGTAGAGCTGGATGACGTCGTCTTGCGGGTCGGAGGCGAGCGCCGGATCGATATCCGGGAACTCGGCGATCCAGTCGCGGAAGGCGGGCAGGGCGCCCGAGGGGCCGTCGAAACCGATGGTCCGCTCGATCGAGGGGCATTGGGCGGCGAGGGCCTCGGTGACCTCCCGATAAGTCTCGCCGAAGAACCAGAGCTTGGCGCCGGCGTCCTGGACGATGAAGGCGATCTCGGGCGGCGCCAGGCGCCAGTTCACCGGCGCGAGGCAGGCGCGCGCCTTCAGCGCCCCGAACCAGAGGATGAAGAAGTCGTCGCAGCCCTTGGCGAGCACGGCGATGCGGTCGCCGGCCTGCACGCCGGCGGCGATCAGGGCGTTGGCGCAGCGCGACGAGAGCGCGTCGAAATCGGCGAAGCTCGTCACCCGGCCTTGGAAGTCGATGGCCGCCTGATCGGGCCGGCCCCGCGCCTGGATGCGGGCGATATCGGCGACGCAGGCTGGCGTAGCGAGAGCGGACATAAGGTGAAAGTTACACGCGGCCGGGACCAGAATCGACCGATGCTGCCCTGATGAAGAGCAGCCGCGAATGAGACGGATCGCAGGGACACAGCAGCGTCCGTCGCCCCGGTCCCTCGCCTCTGCATCCAGCCTTGCCTTCCTGGTTGCTCTCCTCTGGGCTCCGGAGGCGCAGGCGGCGGCCGCGGCGCCGCAGCCGGCGCGCCGCGCCCCGGCCATCGCCGCGCCGCGCGATGTTCCGTTTCCGGGCGTCATCGAGATCGCCGTCGACGCCACCGATCTCGACCACGGCGTCTTTTCCGTGCGCGAGCGCATGCCGGCGCGCCCAGGCCCGCTGACCCTGCTCTATCCGAAGTGGATTCCCGGCCACCATGCTCCCGAGGGTGCGATCGACAGGCTCGCGGACCTGACCGTCCGCGCTGGCGGCGAGCCGCTCCCGTGGCGGCGCGATCCGGTGGACATGTACGCCTTTCACCTGAGGGTCCCGCCGGGGGCCTCGAGCCTCGACATCGTTTTTCAGTACCTTTCGCCGGTCGCCGCCAACGAGGGCGACGTTGCGATGTCGCCCGACATGCTCAACCTCGACTGGAGCACGGTCGTCCTCTACCCGGCCGGTTATTTCGCCCGCCGCATCGAGATGAGGCCAAGCGTCAAGCTGCCCGCCGGCTTTGCCTTCGCCACGGCGCTCGAGCGATCGTCAGTGAGCGGGGGCGTCGCCAGCTTCGCACCGGCCTCGCTCAACCTCCTGGTCGACTCGCCGCTGGTCGCGGGCCGTTACTTCCGGCGCATCGATCTCGACGGCGGCGCGAAACCTGCGCGCCTGGACGTGTTCGCCGACCGCCCCGAGGAGCTGGCGGCCACGCAGGCTGAGATCGCCGCTCACCGCGCCCTGGTCACCCAGGCCGATCGGCTCTTCGGCGCCCGCCACTTCGACCATTACGACTTCCTGCTCTGGCTATCCGACCGCACGGCCGAGGAGGGCCTGGAGCATCATCAGTCCAGCCAGGACGGGACCAAGCCCAAGTATTTCACCGACTGGGACAAGCTGGCGCCGGAGCGTGATCTCTTGCCGCACGAGTACGCCCATTCCTGGAACGGCAAGTATCGTCGCCCAGCCGATCTCTGGACCCCGAACTTCAACGTCCCGATGCGCGACTCGCTGCTGTGGGTCTACGAGGGCCTGACGCAGTACTGGGGCTATGTCCTGGCCGCCCGCGCCGGCTTGTGGACGCGAGATGACGCGCTGGCCGCGATTGCACTCACCGCCGCCAGCCAGGCCCATCGTCCGGGGCGCACGTGGCGCGACCTCGAGGACACCACCAATGCGCCGATCATCGCCATGCGGCGACCCCAGCCGTGGATCAACTGGCAGCGCGGCGAGGACTACTACAGCGAAGGGCTGCTGCTGTGGCTCGACGTCGACACCCTGATCCGCCAGCGCTCGGCGGGCGCGCGGTCGCTGGACGATTTCGCCCGCGCCTTTTTCGGCGCGCCGGCGTCCGGGCCGGTGACGCGGACCTACACCGTGGCGGATCTCGAGGCGGCGCTGAACGCGGTCGAGCCCTACGACTGGGCGGGGTTCTTCGCCTCCCGCCTGAAGGGCTACGGGCCTGGAGCGCCGCTCGATGGTCTGGGGCGCGGCGGCTATCGCCTCGCCTATGGCGAGACCGAAACGCCGTTCGAGAAGAACGACGAGGCGGACAACGACTACACCGACTTCCTGTTCTCGCTGGGGTTCGACGTCGGCAAGAGCAACGAGCTGCAGACGGTGCTTTGGGACAGCCCGGCCTTCGCGGCGGGCCTCCGAGCCGGAACGACGCTGGTGGCGGTGAACGGCGACGCCTACGACGCCGATGCGCTCGAGGAGGCGATCGCCGGCGCGAAGAGCTCAGCTGCGCCGATCCAGCTCCTGGTGAAGCAGGACAATCGCTACCGCACCGTCGCCGTCGACTACCACGGCGGCCCGAAATACCCGCGCCTGGACCCTGCCCCGGGCGCGCGCCGCTGGCTAGACGAAATCCTCAAAGCACGGCCGTGAACGGCCTCCCCCGCGCGGGTCCGCGCGAGGGAAGTCCGCGTCCTGGCTACTCGGCCGCCTGTTTGGGAGCGTAGCCGAGCACGGCCTTGGTCTCGAGATACTCGCCGAAGCCGTAGTCGCCCCACTCGCGCCCGTTGCCGCTCTTCTTGTAGCCGCCGAAGGGCGCGGTCATATCGAAGTCGCCGCCGTTCAGGGCCACTTGGCCGGCGCGCAGGCGCGAAGCGACCTGGCGGACCTTGTCGAGGTCGGTCCCGGAGACGTAGGCCGCAAGACCGTACTCGGTGTCGTTGCCGATCTGGATGGCGTCGTCGACATCTTTGTAGCCAAGGATCGAGACCACCGGGCCGAAGATCTCCTCGCGGGCGATGGTCATGTCGTTCTTCACGTTGGCGAACACCGTGGGCTTGACGTAGTAGCCCTTGTCCAGGCCCTCCGGACGCCCCGGACCGCCGGTGACGAGGGTGGCGCCCTCATCGATGCCGGCCTTGATCAGGCGCTGGATCTTCTCCCACTGGGTCTTGTTGACGACAGGACCGATATCGGCGTTGCCGTTCGGGTCGCCGACCGTGGTCGACTCCGCCGCTTCCTTGGCGATGACGATGACCTCGTCCATCTTCGTCTGGGGGACGAGCATGCGCGTTGGCGCGTTGCAGGACTGTCCGGAGTTCTGCATCACGTGCTTGACGCCGCCACCCACCGCCGTCTTCAGATCCGCGTCCTCGAGGATGATGTTCGGGCTCTTGCCGCCCAGTTCCTGGGCGACGCGCTTGACGCTGGGGGCGGCCGCCTTGGCGACTTCGACCCCGGCCCGGGTCGAGCCGGTGAACGACACCATGTCGATGCCCGGATGGGAGGCGATGGCGGCGCCCACTTCCGGCCCGGTGCCGTTGATCATGTTGAAGACGCCCGCCGGCACGCCCGCCGCTTGCATGACCTCTGTCCAGAGGTAGGCGCTGAACGGCGCCTCTTCGGAGGGCTTGAGCACCATGGTGCAGCCGGTGGCCAGCGCCGGCACGACCTTGCAGGCGATCTGGTTGATCGGCCAGTTCCAGGGCGTGATCATGCCCACCACGCCGATCGGCTCCTTCACGATCCGGGTGGCGCCGCGTTGCTCTTCGAACGCGAAGCTCTTGAGGACTTCGATCCCGGTCTGCAGGTGCGCCATGCCGATCGGCGCCTGGGCGCGCTGGGCGAGGCTGGCCGGCGCCCCCATTTCCTCGGTGATCGCCTTGGCGATGTCGCCGAAGCGCTTCTGGTACTCGGCCAGGATCCGCTGCAGCAGGTCGATGCGCTCCTCGCGGCTCGTTTTGGAGAAGGTCTCGAAGGCCTTGCGCGCCGCCTTCACGGCCTTGTCGACGTCGGCGGCCGAACCGGCGGAAATCTTGCCGGCCACCTCCTCGGTCGCCGGGTTGATGACGTCCATGGTCTTCGGCGTCACCGGGTCGACCCATTGGCCATCGATGTAGAACTTCAGGTATTCGCGCATCACCGTGATCTCCTCCGAGGGCGCCGGTACGGGAAACGACCCGCGCTGCGGCTTCGCCGTGGGGGCCTTCGCGCATAATCTTAATGATCGATACTGCGGCGCGAAAGAGGCGCGCGCGCGATTCTCGCCGCCGAGGCGGCGCGCCGACGGTCGCGTTCGTCCTCGCCAGCGCCGGCGTCTCGTGCGAGTTAACGGAGTTCTCCCGCCTCCGACGTCGTTTCAGCGAGCACGGCCATGTCCATCGTCAAGAATTACGGGACCCCAGGAATCATGGGGAGCGACGGGTCAGGCGCCGGGTCCGCCGGCGGTCCTGGCACGCCGGGCGGCGCGGGCGTGGCCACCAACAACGGCAACGGCGTCGATGTCACCAACTACGCCCTGGCCTACGGCGGCAACGGCGGCAACGGCGGCAACGGCGGCAGCGGCGCGGGCGGCTCCGGCACCGGCGGGACCGCCGGCGATGGCGCGGGTGGCGGCGGCGCCACGGCCAAGACCACCTTCACCATCGTCAGCGGCGGCAATCTTTTGATCGGCTCGGCCGGCGCCCAAGGCGGCTCGGGCGGCGAGGCCGGGTTTCCAGGCAACTATGGCTACGCCTCCGTGGGCGCCGGCGGGTACGGCGGCGCCGGCGGAACGGCGACGGCGAGCGCCACGGTGAAGAACACCGGCGCCGACGGTGCCGAAGCCAAGGCGTTTTCCATCGGCGGGTCAGGCGGCTACGGGGCGCGCGGCCAGGGGCGCGGCGCCGGCGGCGCCGGCGGCGTCGCCAGCGACACCACCGCGACCGCCTTCGCCCCCGGCCGCGGCCAAAAGGCCTACGCCTATGTTTCGCAGACCGGCGGCGCCGGCGCGGGCGGCGGCTTTGGGCGCGGCGGCGCCGGCGCCGCCAGCACCCTGACCAACGCCGTGACCGGCTACTCCAATTTCGGTGTCCTTCGCCTCGACCAGCACGCGACCGGCGGCGCCGGCGGCTACAGCGACTCCGGCCCGGGAGGCGCGGCCGGAGCGGCGACGTCAAACCTCACCTTCGACGACGTCACCACCAACCCAACGTCGCAATCCTACATCTTGCACGCCCATTCGTACGCCTTCGGCGGAGTCGGCGGAGGAACCGGCGGCGGCGGCAGCGGAGCGGCCGGCGCCGCGGCTTCGGCGAGCCTTGCGGTCACCGGGTCAGACTTCATGAATGCGGTGTTCTCTGGCGGGTCGCCGGCGGCGGGCGTGGTCACCCGGGCCGTCGGCGGCCAGGGCGGCACGGCCGCAGGCGGCGGCACGGGCGGGGTCGGCGGTGCGGCGAGCGGTTCGATCACGGCCACGACCACGGGCGCCCGAACCATCATCCGGGCTGGCGAATTCAGCCAGGGCGGCGCGGGTGGCGACAATCAAGCCTCCGGCAGCGGCGGCGCCGGCGGAACGGCGACTCTGGCGAGCGCGACGGCGAGCGGGACCGCCGAAACGGCCGGTGGCAGCTACGCCTATGTCGAGGAGCAAGGCGGCGCGGGCGGCAGCGGGACCGGGAAGGGCTCGATCGGCGGGGCCGGCGGCCTCGTCGGCGGAGCGAAGGTCAGCGTCTCGGGCTTTAATGCCGGCGTTACGGTCTCTCAGACCGGGGGCGCCGGCGGGCGGGGAAACTCCGGCGCAGGCGGCGGCGCGGGCGCGGCCAGCACTCTGACCAATGCCGGTTCGGCCAGAAGCAACGGCGGGTCCCTGGGGATCTACCAGTTCGCCACAGGCGGCGCTGGGGGCTACAGCAACGGCGCCACGGCCGGCGCCGGCGGCGCGGCTTCATCGAGCCTGACCTTCGACGACCTCACCGCCAACCCCCACCATGCCTCGTCCGTGCTGGGGAAGATCCTCGCCACCGGAGGCCAGGGGGGCGCCGGCGCCGGCGGCTCCAGCGGCGGCGCCGGCGGAGCGGCGCACGCCTTCCTGACCCTGACCGGGGCGCAAGCTGTCACAGCCAAGACCAAGGCGGCCGGCGGGGCCGCCGGAGCGGGCGGCGGCCGGACCGGAGGGGCCGCCAAGACCGTGGTCACGGCGACGTCCGGCGCCGGGGTCACCGTCAAGGCCAAGGCCGTCGGCGGCGCCAGCGGCGCCGGCGTCGCGGTCGCCGCCCAGGCTTCGGCCAAGTCCAAGACCAGCGGAACCAGCGGCGCCTTCAGCGACAAGTCCGCCACCTCGCTGGCGGCAGGCCAGCTGGTCACCGCCGCCGTCGCCAAGGCCGGCGGTTCGGTGAGCGGCGCCCAGAAGGCCACCACCAAGGTCACCATCGGCGCCGCCGCCGCGCCCTTCGTCACCCAGGGCCAGGCGGTGGCCTTCGAGGGCGGCGCTCCGACTTCCGCCAGCACGGCCGCCGTGCTCGCAGCCAACCCCAACATCAAGACCGCCTTCGGCGCCACGCCGAGCTTCTTCACCCTCGCCGAACTGGGCGGCGGCTATGCGGCGAGCGGCGGCGTCGGCTCACAGACGACCACAGAGACTGTCGACCTCACGGTGGATCTCACCAAACTCGCCTCGCGGCAGAATCTCGTCGTCGGCTTCTACGATGCGCGGGGGCTCGGCGCGGGCTTCACCAGCCTCAAGTTCACGCTCACCGGCGATGGGACCACACTGGTCAATCAGACCTTCACCTCCCTGGCGGCCGCTGACGCCTTCTTCACCGATCACGCCGAAAGTCTGGGCTCGCTGAGCACTGGCGCTCTTGGCGGCAACACGCTCACGCTGGTGGCCAGCTTCTCCATCACCACCGCCGCCGCGGGCCAGGGCTTCTATGCCCAGATCATCGTCGGTGATCCGCCGGCGGCCCAGCACTTCGTCGGCGCCATGGCGGCATTGGGTGATAGCCGCGGCCTGGGCGCCAGAGCCGACGCACCCAGCTTGCGCGCTATGGCATTCGACTTGGCCCTGGGTCACGCGTCCAGGGCTTGAAGCGGCGTCGCTTGGCCCTTGCCGCGGAGCGGCTTGCCCGTCCCCGTCCGGGCCGTTAGACCCGCCGCCATGGACGCCATCATCGTCATCGTGATTTTCCTGATCGGCTTGGCGGCCCTCAACTTGTTCGAGTTCGGCCGCATCGATTGAGCGCCGAGGAGAGCGGGCGCGGCTGGGCCCTGGTCACTGGCGGGGCTCGCCGCATCGGCGCGGCGCTCGCTATCGCCGCCTCCAGGGCCGGCTTCGACATCGTCCTGCACGTGCGCGCCGATCCGGCGACTGCGGCCAAAACGATGGCCCGGATCGAAGCGCTCGGCCGGCGGACACGCATCGTCCGGGGCGAGCTCGCCGATCCGACGACGCCGGCGCGCATCTTCGTCGAGCTTGCCGGCGAAGCCGTGACCCTGCTCGTCAACAACGCCTCGATCTTCGAGGATGACCGCATCGAGACGCTCGAAGCGGCGCATTGGGACCGGCAGATGGCGGTGAATCTGCGCGCGCCGCTGCTGCTGGCGAGTGCTTTCGCCGCCGCCCTGCCGGCAGGCCGCGGGGGTCTGATCGTCAACATCCTCGACCAACGGGTGCTGCGCCTGACCCCGCAGTTCTTCAGCTACACCCTTTCCAAGGCGGCGCTGTGGGCGGCCACCCAGACGCTCGCCCAGGCGCTGGCGCCGCGCATCCGCGTGAACGGCATCGGGCCAGGGCCTACGCTGCCCTCGCTCGCGCAGGGCGAAGCGGGCCTCGCCACCGAGGCCGCTGCCGTGCCGCTCGGCCGCGGGCCCAGCCCCGACGACATCGCCGCCGCCCTCGCCTACCTGATCGACGCGCACGCCGTGACCGGCGAGCTGATCTGCGTCGATGGCGGCCAGCACCTTTCCTGGCGCACGCCCGATGTCCTCGAGCCCTGAGGTCCCCGCGCAGGTGACGACGCGCGTCTTCGTCCGCGGCCTTGTGGTCAAGGCCCTGATCGGCATCCATCCTGTCGAAAAGCGCCGCCGCCAGCCGCTGGTGGTCGACATCGAGCTGACCATCGAGACCGGCGGCTGGCGGCATCTGACCGATACGGTCGACTACGAGACCATCGCCCAGAGCGCCCGCGCCATCGCCGCGGCTGGCCACACCGGCCTGGTGGAATCGTATGCGCGCCGCCTCGCCGACGCCTGCCTGGCCGAGCCCCGAGTCATCGAAGCGCGGGTGCGGGTGGAAAAGCCCCGGGCGCTGCGGCCGGACGCCGCCGGCGCCGGGGTGGAGATCGTGGCTTCGAAGGGCTAAAGCGCCGCCTTGGCCCCGCGGCGCGGGGACGATGAGGAGGGCCCGATGACCGACGTTCCGCCCACAGAGCCGCCCGCGGCCGAAACGCCACCTCCGCCGCCTGCGCCGCCGCCCGCGCCCGCCGCGCCGCCGCCAAGCGGCCCGCCGCCGATCCCGGCGCTCGCCGACGACCGGCAGATCGCGCTTATCGGCTACATCCTGCTGCTCATCCCGATCATCATCCCGGTCACGCACATTGTCGGCCTGGTGCTGGCGTACGTGAACCGGACCGACGCCCCCGACTGGCTGAAGAGCCACTACACCCTCCAGATCCGCACCTTCTGGATTGGACTGCTCTACATCGTCGTTGCGGCCATCCTCTGCGTGCTGCTGATCGGCTTCATCCTCGTGCCGCTGGTGGTCGTCTGGTACATCGTCCGCTTGGCGCTCGGCATCGACCGGCTGATGAAACGGCAGCCCTATCCCACGCCGGAGAGCTGGACCTTCTAGGGCAGGAGAGCATGGCCGATCGCGGCGAGGACCCACGGCAGTGGGGGCTGGCGACGCGCCTGGTGCGCGGGGGCCTCGAGCGTACGCCCTTGGGCGAAACCTCGGAGGCCCTCTTCCTCACCCAGTCCTACGTCTACGACACCGCGGAAGCCGCCGACGCCCGGTTCGCTGGAACCGATCCCGGCTACATCTATTCGCGCTACGGCAATCCGACCGTGAAGATGTTCGAGGATCGCCTGGCGCTGCTGGAGGGCGCGCAGGCGTGCCGGTCCGCGGCCACCGGCATGGCGGCGGTGCGCCTGGCCCTCGAGGGCCTGCTGAAAGCCGGCGACCACGTCGTCGCCGGCAGGGCCCTCTTCGGCTCCTGCCGCTGGCTGCTGGCGGCGTGGGCGCCGCGCTTCGGGATCGAGACCACGTTCGTGGACGGTCCGGACCTGGCTCAGTGGCGCGCCGCCGTCCGCCCCAACACCCGCGTTCTGTTCCTGGAGAGCCCGGCCAACCCGCTGCTCGAGCTCACCGACATCGCCGGAGTCTGCGCCATCGCGCGCCAGGCTGGCGCGGAGGTCCGGGTCGTCGTCGACAACGTCTTCGCCACGCCCATCTTCCAGTCGCCGCTGAAGCTCGGCGCCGATATCGTCGTCTATTCGGCGACCAAGCACATCGACGGCCAGGGCCGGGTGCTCGGCGGCGCGGTGCTGGGCGAGGCCGAGCTCATCGAGCGTTCCTACCGCGACTTCATCCGCCACACCGGCCCATCGCTGTCGCCGTTCAACGCCTGGGTGCTCCTCAAGGGCCTGGAGACGCTGGAGCTTCGGGTGAAGCGCCAGACCGAGACCGCCGCCGGCCTCGCCGACCTCCTTGCCGATCATCCGAAGGTGAGGGACTGCCGCTATCCGTTCCGCGCCGACCATCCGCAGCACGACTTGGCGCGGCGGCAGATGAGCGGCGGCGGCTCGCTCGTCGCCTTCGATCTCGGCGACCAGGCCGCGGCGTTCCGCTTCCTGGACGCGCTGCAGCTGATCGATCTTTCCAACAACCTCGGAGACGCCAAGTCCATGGCCACCCACCCGTGGACCACGACCCACCGCGCCGTGCCCGAAGCCGAACGGGTCCAGATCGGCCTCACGCCCGGCTGGGTGCGGCTGTCGGCCGGGCTGGAGACCCCCGCCGACCTCGCGCGCGACCTGGCCCGAGCCCTGGAGACGGTATGATGGCGGCCATGACAGGCGAAGAGATCTATGAGGCCGCCACGCGCGGCTTCGTCGTGCGGGTGAAGCCCGAGTTCCTCCCCGACCGGTCGGACCCGGAACAGTCACGCTGGGCCTGGGCCTACACCATCGAGGTGGAAAACCACGGGGCCGAAACGGCGCAGCTGTTGTCGCGACACTGGATCATCACCGACGCCCGTAACCACGTCGAGGAGGTGCGCGGGCCAGGTGTGGTCGGCGAACAACCGATCCTCAAGCCCGGCGAGGCCTTCCGCTACACCTCAGGTTGCCCTCTGGAGACCTCGTCGGGAGCGATGCGCGGGAGCTATCAGATGGTGAGCAGCGCCGGGGAGACGTTCGAGATCGACATCCCCGAGTTCTCGCTGCACCTGCCTCAGGCCAAGCAGCGCCTGAACTAGAACGTCATCGGCCCAGGTTGAATCTGTGCCGTAACCCCTCACCCTCCCGCGTCGCCTTTGCGCCGCGGGCCCCCTCCCTCTCCCTCCGGGAGACGTGTTCTTCTCCGCTCCCGAAGGGAGAGGAAGGGGCCCATTGCGCAGCAATGGGAAGGTGAGGGGTTACGGTGTCGGGGGCCCAGCTGGAATGTGCTCTGGCAGGACCCGCGTTCCTCGAGTGGCGCCGGGTTCAGACCCTTTCCGGCTGAAACCGGTATTCGCGCGAGCAATATTCGCAGGTGACGCGGATGCAGCCGTCCGCCTCGACCATGCCGGCGCGCTCGTCGGCGTCGAAGGCGCGCAGCATGGCGATGATCCGCTCTTCCGAGCAGCGGCAGAAGGCGCGCAGCGGCCGCGAGGCGAACAGGCGCACGCCGTCCTCGTGGAATAGCCGCCAGAGCAGGCGCTGGCTGGAGACGGTGGGGTCGATGAGCTCGTCCTCGGCGGTGGTCGAGAACAGCGCCTCGGCCTTTTCCCAGTCGTCGACGGTGGCGCCGCGGGCCTCGTCGGCGGCGATGTTCTGGATGAGCAGGCCGCCGGCGCGCCAAGCCGGGCCGGCGCCCTCGTCGGCGGCCCCGACGGCCAGGCGGATGCGCGTGGGCAGCTGCTCGGACTTGTCGAAATAGGCCTCGGCGCAGGCCGCCAGGGTGTCGCCCTCCACCGGCGTGATCCCCTGGTACATCTGGCCGCCCTGGCCCGGGTCCAGGGTCATGGTGAAGGCGCCTTCGCCGATGAGGGCGCGCGCGCCCGGATGGGCGTCATGCTCGGCAAGAGTCTCGATCCGGTCGGCGTCATAGCGACAGTAGCCGCGCAGGGCGCCGTCGGTGTCGTAGTCGGCGACGACGTACTTCACCGGGCCGTCGCCCTGCGCCTGGACGATCAGGCGCCCGTCGGCCTTGAGGCTGGCGCCCACCAGCGCCGCCAGCACGCAGGCTTCGCCCAGAAGATTGGCGACCGGCTGCGGATAGTCGTGCCGGGTCAGCACCTCGTCGATGGCCGCGCCCAGGCGCACGATGCGGCCGCGGACGCTCTGGCCCTCGATCTGGAACGGGGCGACGTAGTCGTCGGCAAGAAGCGTCGTCGAAGCGCTGGTCACCGCGCCGATATGGGCGCGCGCGCTTGCGGATTTAAGCCGATGCCTGGCCGACGAGGCCGAAGCACCACAACAGGATGGATTTCTGGGCGTGGATGCGGTTCTCGGCCTCGTCCCAGACGATCGAGCGCGGGCCGTCGATGACCTCCGCCGTCACTTCCTCGCCGCGGTGGGCCGGCAGGCAGTGCAGGAAGACCGCGTCGGGGGCGGCGAGATCCATCAGGCGCTGATCGACCTGGTAGGGCGCGAAGGCCGCCACGCGCTCGGCGTAGTCGGCATCGCCCATCGACACCCAGCCGTCGGCGACGACGGCGTTGGCGCCGGCGCAGGCGGCGGCCATGTCGGCGGTGATGACGATGCGCTCGCGCGCCGCGCGGGCGAGGTCGGCCGCGCTCGGCCGGTACTTGTCGGGGCACGCGATCGCCAGGCGAAAGTCGAACTTCTCGGCGGCGTGGATGAAGCTGGCGCAGACGTTGTTGCCGTCGCCCACCCAGGCGATGGTCTTGCCGGCCACGGCGCCCCGATGCTCCTCGAAGGCCATGATGTCGGCCATGATCTGGCAGGGGTGGCTGCGGTCGGTGAGGCCATTGATCACCGGCGCGGCGGAAGTGGCCGCGAAGGCGGCGATGTCGTCATGGCTGACGGCGCGGATCATCACCGCATCGACCATGCGCGCCAGCACCCGGGCGGTGTCCTCCACCGTCTCGCCGCGGCCGAGCTGCATGTCGGAGGAAGTGGCGATGATGCTCGAGCCGCCGAGCTGGCGGATGGCGGCGTCGAAGGAAAACCGCGTCCGCGTCGAGTTCTTCTGAAAGATCATCGCCAGGGTGCGGCCGGCGAGGGGCGCGTCGGCGTCCGGCCGACCCTTCGCCCAGCCCCGCCGGGCCGCCTTGCGCGCCTTGGCATCCTCGAGGATGGCGCGCAGGTCGGGGGCAGGGACCTCCCAGAGGTCGAGGAAGTGCCGGGTCATGCGGCGCTCGCCGGCGCCTGTTTCGCCTTCGCCCGGGCGGTTTCGCAGACGCGCTCCAGCCGCTCGATCGCTTCGCGCGCCTCCTCGTCGCTGATGAGCAGGGAGGGGAGCAGGCGCACGCAGTTGTCGCCACCGCCGGCGATCAGCAGGCGCTCGGCCCGGGCCAGACCCATGAAATCGCGGTTGTCGATCTCGGCCCGCAGCTTGACGCCGATGAGCAGGCCCTTGCCGCGGATCTCCTCGATGACGTCGCCGAAGCGGTCCTGCAGGCCCTTGAGCGCCTGGGTGAAATAGCCGGCGACCTGGCGCACGCGCGCCAGGGTCTCGGGGCGGGAGAGCTCCTCGAACGCCGCCAGGCCCACGGCCATGGCCAGCGGATTGCCGCCGTAGGTCGAGCCGTGCGTCCCCGCCGTCATCCCCGAAGCGGCCTCAACGGTGGCCAGGCACGCTCCGACCGGAAAGCCGTCGCCGAGCGCCTTGGCGACGCACATGATGTCCGGGGTGGCGTCGCTCGCCCACTCGTAGGCGAAGAGCTTGCCGGTGCGCGAAAGGCCGCACTGGATCTCATCGTAGATGAGCAGGGCGCCGCGCTCGCGGCAGATTGCGGCCAGGCGCGAAAGATCGGCTTCGGGCAGGGCCCGGGCGCCCCCTTCGCCCTGCACCGGCTCGATCAGCACCGCTGCGGTGGTTTCGCCGACGGCCGCTTCCAGCGCTTCCATGTCGCCGAACGGCAGGTGGCGATAGCCGGGCAGGGCCGGGCCGAAGCCCTCGACGTAGGCCGGGTTGCCGGCGGCGAAGACGGCGGCGTAGCTGCGGCCATGGAAGGCGCCTTCGAAGCCGATGATCTCGATCCGCTCCGGCGCGCCGCGCGCCCAGTGGTAGCGCCGGGCGATCTTCAGGGCGCACTCGATCGCCTCGGTCCCGGAATTGGTGAAGAAGACGACGTCGGCGAAGCTCGCCTCGCACAGGCGCTTGGCGAGCGCCTCCTGGCCGGGGATGCGGAAGATGTTGGAGACGTGCCAGAGCTTCTCGGCTTGGCTTTTCAGCGCCGCGACCAGTTTCGGATGGGCGTGGCCGAGACCGGTGGTGGCGATGCCGGCGACGCAATCGAGATAGGCCTCCCCCTCGGCGGTGTAGAGCCAGGCGCCCTCGCCGCGCTCGAAACTGAGCGGGGCGCGCTTGTAGACCGGCAGGATGTGGTCCGCGGGAAGGGTGATCGGCGCCGCGGCGGCGGCCTCTTGGGCGGAAATGGGAAGCCTCCTTCGCGGCAAACCGCGAGCGATCGGGGGTGATCTAAGGAAGCGTCGCCTTCTCCACGCCGCGGTCCGGCGTGTCAACACGGGTTGTCAGGTTCGCAATGCCCAACCGCCGGAACGCGGACGCCGATGAGGCAGGGGGGACCGGGGACTCCGGCCACAGGCGTTTTGCTTTCGACGGCGCGCAGCGGCTAAGCTTCCCCGCGGTCGGGCAGCCCGCCCGGCGGCTTCGGGAGGGGACCTCATGGCGCTGCTGCCTTATCTTATCCTCGCCGTTGCCGCGCTCGGCATGCTCCTGCAATCGCCACTGCTCGCCGGCGCCGGGCGGCGCCTGGCAGGCGTGACCCCTGCCGATTGGCTGTGGCGGGCGGCGCGATGGCTCTACGGCGGCTACTTCCTTTTCGTCGCCGCGATGGTGGTCCGCATGCTGTGGTTCGGCGCTCCCGGAATGCATGAACCGACCGCCGCATCGAAGGCCTTCACCGACGCCATGAACGCCACCGGCTTTTTCAACCCCCTGCTGATGGTCGACTACGCCTTGGGCGGCGGGGCGCTGCTGTTTCGCCGCACCGCGCCTCTGGGCCTGGCGGTGCTGGCGCCGCCGGTCGTCGTGATCTTCCTGTTCCACCTCAGGCTGACCGGCAACGTCGCCTGGGGCGGCGGCTGGGCGCTGGATTGGGCCTTGCTTGCCTGGCGCTACCGGGCCGGCTTCGCGGGGCTCTGGAGCTACGCGGCCAAGCCTCTGCCGCAATAGCGAGCGGTGGGTATCGCCACGCTGATCGATCCTTGGGTTCGCGCCCGGAAGCTGCAACCCAGGGGCACGCGGCGGCCCGCGCCTGTTCGGGCCGGACCGCTCCCGTTCAGGTCTTCAGGCGATAGCCGGTGGCGAACATCCAGTAGCAGACGCAGGCGAGCGCCAGGACCATGAAGCCGGTGAGCGCCGCGCCGATCGCGAGCGAGCCGTCGGCGGCGCCGATGAAGCCGTAGCGGAAGCCGTCGATCAGATAGAAGAACGGGTTGTAGTGGCTGAGGGTGCGGAACGGCTCGGGCAGGCGCTCGACGAGGTAGAAGGTGCCGGAAAGGAAGGTCATCGGCATGATCACGAAGTTGCCGATGGCGGCGATGTGGTCGAACTTGACGGACCAGATGGCGGCCATGATGCCGAGGAAGGCCATGATCAGCGCCGCGCCGGCGCCGAAATAGGCGACCGCCCACAGGTGCGAGACCCGGAGGCTGGCGAACGGCAGCACCGCCAGGGCGGCGATCGTCCCCACGAAAATCCCCCTTGTCACCGCCCCCAAAGCAAAGCCGGCGGCCTGTTCGGCCGGTGACAGCGGCGGTGTGAGGAAGTCACCGATGAGGCCGTTCATCTTCGCCTGCAGCAGGCTCGAGGAGGAGTTGGCGAAAGCGTTGGAGAGCACCTGCATCATGATCAGGCCCGGGGCGATGAAGCTGGCGAACCGCACCCCCTCGACCGGGGCGGGCGAGCCGCGAGCGACCACGAAGACCAGCATGTAAAGCAGGGCCGTCACCACCGGCGCCGCCAGGGTCTGGGTCCCGACTTTCCAGAAACGTTTGACCTCGCGCAGGTAGAGCGTCCGCAGCCCCACCCAGTTGGGCCCTGGGTACTCCCGCGCCAGGGGCGGCTTCAGCGCTACAGAATCGGGCGTGTCCCGCATCGCCGCAGGCATGTGCGCTCGCCCGGCGCGCGCCGCAAGCTTTGCCGTCTTGGAGATCAATATCTAGTAAGCTGTGGACGGATCGACGGCGCCTATTGCGCCTCGATCCTGTGTCGCTACGATATGTTGTAGGCGAGCAGGAAGAAAGCGCTCGCGGGACACAAGATGTGGGGTCGTCGAGCCGGGGTCGGCGGCCGGGTTGGAGGACGAGCGGCATGGGTTGGACCGACGAGCGGGTCGAGAACCTGAAGAAGCTATGGCTGGACGGACTCTCCGCCAGCCAGATCGCCAAGGCGCTGGGCGGAGTTACGCGCAACGCCGTCATCGGCAAGGTCCACCGCCTGGGCCTGTCGGGACGCGCCACCCCCTCGCAGCCGACGCGCGCCGTCTTCCGCACCCCTAGGCCCCCGCGGCCGTCGCCGGGCGGCCATGTCCATCATCATCGCCCGCGCGCCGAGCGTCCGGCCGTCGTCAGGCCGCCGCGGCCGGAGCCCTATGTCGAGCAGCCGGGTACGGCCACGGTGCTGACCCTGGGCGCGCACATGTGCAAATGGCCGATCGGCGATCCGTCGTCCGAGGACTTCACCTTCTGCGGCCGCCGCGCTGGGGACGAAGGGCCCTACTGCGTCGAGCACGCGCGCCTGGCCTACCAGCCGCCGCAGGCCGGAAAGCGCCGCCCGAGCGCCTCCGAGCTGGCCCGGTCGTTACGGCGCTACATCTAAAGCCCTGCCCAGGGCGCGCCCGGCGCCGTAAGCTCGAAAGGGCATGGACGACCAGGCTCTCGCGCCCGAGCCCAATTCCGAGGCTTCCAACGCTCCCACCTGGAGCGTCAGCGAACTCTCGACCGCGCTCAAGCGCACCCTCGAGGACGCCTTCTCGTTCGTGCGTCTGCGGGGTGAGGTGTCGAAGATCACCTTCCACGCCAGCGGCCATGTCTACCTGGACATCAAGGACGACAAGGCCTGCATCTCGGGCGTGATCTTCCGGCGCGAAGCCGCCAAGCTCCAGATCCGGCCGCAGACGGGAATGGAGGTGATCGTCAGCGGCCGCATCACCACCTATCCAGGCCGTTCCCAGTATCAGATCATCGTCGACACCCTGGCGCCGGCGGGAGTGGGCGCGCTGCTGGCCCAGCTGGAGAAGCTCAAGGCCAAGCTCGCCGGCGAGGGCCTGTTCGCCCCAGAGCGCAAAAGGCCGCTGCCGGCGATGCCGCAGGTGATCGGAGTGATCACCAGCCCCACCGGGGCGGTCATCCGCGACATCCTGCACCGCGTCGCCGAGCGCTGGCCGTGCCGGGTCGTAGTCTGGCCCGTGGTCGTCCAAGGCGAGACCGCCGCCGCCCAGGCGCGCGCGGCGATCCAGGGCTTCGCGGCGCTGTCGGCGCGGGGCGTCCTGCCCAGGCCCGACGTGCTGATCGTCGCCCGCGGCGGCGGCTCGGTGGAGGACCTGTGGCCTTTCAACGACGAGGCCCTGGCGCGGGCTGCCGCCGCCTCGCCGATCCCGCTGGTCTCCGCGGTCGGGCACGAGACGGACTGGACCCTCATCGATTGGGTCGCCGACCGCCGCGCCCCGACGCCCAGCGCCGCCGCCGAGATCGTCACCCCCGTTCTGGACGACCTGCTCGCCGACGTCGCCGCGGTTGCGGGCCGCCTGGCGCGCCGCGGCGAGCGCGTCGTCAAGGATCGGCGGGACCGGCTGGCGGCCGCCGCCGCGGTCCTGCCGCGCGCGCGGCACCAGTTCGAGCTGGCCCGGCAGACGTACGCGAACCTCGCCGAACGGCTCCCGGCGTCCCTGCAGCGCAATGTCGATGCCCACGACCGGCGGCTGGCTGGGGTCGCGGCGCTCGTCCGGCCCGAGGCGCTGCGGCGCGTGCTGCGGGTCAAAGGCGAGCAGCTCGCCGCCATCGGCGGGCGGCTGCGGCCGTGCATGGACCGGCGGATGGAGACCGCGCGCCAGCGCCTCGCGACGGCGGAGGCGCTCTGGCGTTCGCTCGATATCGACGCGCCTCTGAGCCGGGGCTTCGCGCGGGTGCTGCGCTCCGATGGCAGGTTGGCGCGCACTGCCGCCGAACTGCGCTCGGGCGAAGCGGTGCGGCTGAAGTTCGCCGACGGCGACCGCGGCGCCCGCATCGACGGCGTTTCGACCCGCGGCAAGCCGGTGACGCCCGACCAGGGCGATCTCTTCTAGCCGGCGCCGGTTTGGCGCCGGCTGCGCCAGGGCGCTACATGTGCGGCGATGAACGCCCACGAGCGCGATTTCCCCCACGCCGACGATCTGGCCAAGCTGCACTATGGCGATGGCGAGTTCACCGTCATCCGGCCGGGGCGCTATGTCATCTGCGCCGTTTCCGGCAAGCCGATCCCCTTGGAAGCGCTGCGCTACTGGAACCCCAAGTTGCAGGAAGCCTACGCCGGGCCTGCCGAAGCCGTGGCCCGCTGGCGCTCCCTGCGGGAGGGCCGCTGAAGCCCGTTCCTCAGAGGCCGCGGGCGGCCAGTTCGGCGTACGCGTCCGGCGGCCAACGCCGGTGCATCCACCACCACTCGCCGGGGCGCTCGCGCACCCGCGCCTCGATGAAGGCGTTGATGGCGGCGACCCCGGCCTCGATGTCGGCGGCCCGATCGCCCGACTCGGGGACCTCGATCGGTTCGTGGACGTAGCAGGTGAAGCGTGCGCCCCGGCGGCGCTGGATCGACATCGGCAGAATGTAGGTGCCGAAGCGCTGCGCCAACCGCACCGCCGCAGGCAAAGTCTTCACCGGCCGGCCGAAGAAGGGCGCATCGATCCCGGGCTCGTATTTCTGGTCGTTCATCATCGCCACCGACTGCCCGGCCTTGAGCGCCGCCAGCAGCTCCCGGGCCCCTTCCTCGCCCTTGGCGGCCAGCAGGCGCACCCCGTAGGCGAGCCGTCCTTCACGGATCCGGCGGTCGATGAGCGGATTGTTGGCGGCGCGGTAGGTGATGTCGCACTCCACCCCGGCGGCGACGATCACCGCCGCCATCACTTCGAGATTCGAGAAATGGCCGGATACCAGCACCACCGGCCGGCCGGCGGCGGCCACGGCCGCCAGGCGCTCGCCCCCGACCACCTCGACCCGACCGCTGGCCGGCGTGAGCCGCGCCACCAACGGGAATTCGGCGACGTAGCGGCCGAAGTTTTCCCACTGCGCCGACAGTATCCGCCGCCGATCGGCCTCGCCCATGTCGGGGAA
Source organism: Caulobacteraceae bacterium (assembly GCA_035946795.1). GTDB lineage: Bacteria > Pseudomonadota > Alphaproteobacteria > Caulobacterales > Caulobacteraceae > Acaudatibacter. Next base: position 27,496 of record DASYYX010000027.1, read on the forward strand.
GGCGAGCACGAGGTTGCGCCGGGCCGTTCTGTGAGCGCCGCTCAAAGGGCCCAAGGCGCGGAAGAGCGCCCCACCCGACCAGGAGGCCAGGTCCGTCGGCAGCAGCCGAACCAAGGCGCTGAACGCGTCATAGGCGAGCGCTTCGAGCCGCCAGAGCGCTGATCGGAAAACCGGCGGAAGGCGCGCGGCCATGTTTATTTCCTGGGCGCCGGCGTGGCGGCGAAACTTCCGGCTACGGCAAAGGTTAACAAGAGTTGGCGCTTCGGCGCAAAACGGCTACGAGTCACGTAGCTGATACGTTGGCCCTCTAAGGGCAGCTCGGGTGCTGGATCAGCGGGGTGCGGCATGGGGTTTGCGGTCCACGAGGCGCGGCGTTCGGATTCGGGACGCGACCGAGGTCTTCAACCGCTGATGGCCGACAAGGGCAACGAAATCGACTCCCATCTGGGGCGGCGCCTGCGCCGACGTCGGCGCATGCTCGGGCTGACGCAGCAGCAGATCGCCGACGCCTGTGGGGTCCGGTTCCAGCAGATCCAGAAATATGAATGCGGCGCCAACCGCATCTCCGCCACGCGGCTCTGGCAGATCGCCAAGGTGCTCGACGTCGCGGTCGACTACTTCTTCGAGGGGTTCGAGGGCGGCCCCGAGGGGGCGAAGACATCCTTGAATGCGCCCCCGCGCGAAGCCCTCGATCTGCTGCGCGCTTACGACCAGCTCGGCGAGCACCGCCGTCGCCGCATCCTCGACCTCGCCCGGGCGCTGACCAGCGACGACGCCTGAGACCAAGGCGCTTTGCGCCCTGCGGTTCGGCGGTCTAGTCGTTCCGGACCATGCCGGTTGACCTCCTCGCGCCCCTCGAATCTTTCCTCGTCGAGCTGAATCGCGTCTCGGCGGCGACGATCCTGCCGTTTTTCCGCGCCGAGCACGGGCTCGAGGACAAGGGCGCCGAAGGCGTCTTCGACCCGGTCACGGCCGCCGACCGCGGCGGCGAGGCGGCGATCCGGCGTCTCATCGCCGAGCGCCATCCCAGCCATGGGGTCATCGGCGAGGAATATGGCGAGGATCGCCCGGAGGCGGAGTTCGTGTGGGTTCTCGACCCCATCGACGGCACCCGCGCCTTCATCGCCGGCCTGCCGGTGTGGACAACGCTGATCGGACTGCGCTTCCAGGGGCGGCCGGTGCTGGGTTCGATCGGCCAGCCCTATCTGGGGGAAGTATTCATCGGCGGCCCGGGGGGATCACGCCTGATGGCGCGCGGGAGCGAGGAGCCCCTGCGCACCCGCGCCGGGGTGCGACTGAAGGACGCCATCATCGCCACCACCGATCCGCGCGACTGCTTCAAAACGGATCAGCGTCCGGCGTGGAACCGCCTGCGCGCCGCCGCCAGGCTGGCCCGGCTGGGCTGCGACGCCTATGCCTACGCCATGGTGGCGGCGGGCGGGATCGACGTCGTCCTGGAGCCGAATCTCAAGTCCTGGGACATAGAAGCGGCCATTCCGGTGGTGGAAGGCGCCGGCGGGCTGGTCCGCGATTGGGCGGGAGCGCCGATCGGACCTGGCGCCGGCGAGGTGGTGATCGCCGGGGACGAGGCTCTGCTGGACGAAACACTCGCGGTGCTGTCGGAGGCCTGAACTCAGGCGAGCCCCGCCGCCAGGCGATCGAACTCGGCGAAGAAGGCGGCGCGGACAGGGTCCGTCTCCTGAAGGAGCTCGTGGTAGGCGCCCGGGATCTCGACCAGGCGCGCGTTAGGCAGACGAGCGGCCACCATCCGCGCCCCGCCATTGTCCACCAGCTTCTCCTCGCCGGCGAGGACGAAGGTCACCGGGACGCCGATCCGGCGGACCGCTGGCCCGCGCTGCAGCCGGCTGATGGCGTCGAAGGCGAAATCGACCCAGCCCCAGGTGGGCGCCCCGAGGCCCAGTTGCGGCGCGGCGGCAAGGAGGGCCTCGTTGCGGGCGAAACGCTCCGCATCGTGGGTGAGGATGTTGGCGGCGAAGCTCTGCGGCTCGGCCTCCGCGGCGGCCGCGAGGCGCGCGCCACGGCCCGCCAAGCGCTGGCCCCTGGCCATGATGCGCGCCGCCCAGAGGGGGACGCGCCCCGTCGACAGTCCCAGCATGGGCGCGGACAGAATCGCCGCCGCCAGCCGCCTTTCCCCCTCGGCCAGCGCCAGCAGCGTGAGGCATCCGCCCATGGAATGGCCAAGTCCGATCCAGGGCTGTGGCAGGCGGGCTGCGAAGGCATCGAGAAGAGCCCGGTAGTCAGTCAGGAAGTCCCTGTAGCCGATGGCGTGCCCGGGCGTAGGATCCGGCAACAGCCGCGCCGACAGCCCTTGGCCGCGCCAGTCGTGCGCCACGACCGTCCAGCCGCGGCCGTTCAGGTCCGCCGCAGTCTCGAAGTATTTTTCGATCGGCTCGGTGCGGCCGGGACTGACGACCACCGATCCGCGCGCCGGGTCCGGCGCCGCAAAGAGAGCCGCGCGCAACCGCGCCCCCCGCGCGCCCGAGAACCACTCTGCTCTGGCGCCCGCTGGAGGCTGGCCGAGCAGAGGGGCGGCGGCGCCGGAGGCGGCGACCGACGCGCTCAGGAGAGTTTCGAGAACAGCGCCTGCATCTTGCCCTGCAGGCTCATGGCCAGGCCCATGTCCGAAAGCTGCAGGCGCCCGGTCATGACCGCGGTGGTCGGGTCGAGCTTTCCTTGCCCGAGCGCCTCGAGGTCGTCTTTGGAGAGGGTCAGGGTCAGGTCCGCCGGCTTGTCCTCGTTCGAGACGCTGTCCTTGTCGATGAAGATCGCGCCGTCCTGCTTGAGGTTGAACTTCAACGTCTTGCCGAGGCCGGAATCGGCGCCGACGGCGCTCCGCATGCGGTCGGTCAGCTCTTCGAGGGTGGCCATGCGTGCTCCTTTGGGGGCTGCGGGGAACGACCAGAAGCGTCGCCTTAGTCCGGAAGGCGTCGAGCGGGCAAGGCCGGGTCCGCGTTGCGCGCGGCACTTGAAACGGCGAGGCTCGTTACTAGATTGTCCGTGAAGGCGCTGGGTTACCGGGCCTTCCGGCGCGTGCGAGACCTGCATTGGGTCCAAACGCGTCCGCTCATCATCGCAACCTTGCTTAACACGAGGAGGATGCTTTCATGCGCACTCTGGACTTCTCCCCCCTGTATCGTTCCGTCGTCGGCTTCGACCGCCTGGCTGATCTTCTGGATGCGGCCACGCACGAGACCGCCACTGGTTATCCGCCCTACAACATCGAGCGGACGGACGAGAACGCCTATCGTATCGAGATCGCCGTCGCGGGCTTCAGGCCCAAGGACCTGAACATCGAGGTCAAGGAAAACCTGCTGACCGTTCAGGGCCGCAAGACCGACGTCGACGAAAACAAGAAATATCTCCACCGCGGCTTGGCGGAGCGCGCCTTCGAGCGCCGCTTCCAGCTGGCTGACTACGTGGTGGTCACCGACGCCCAGCTGGCCGACGGCCTGCTGACGCTGTCGCTCAAGCGCGAGCTGCCCGAGGCGCTGAAGCCCCGGCGCATCGAGATCAGCGCCGGCGGCAACGGCCACGATGCCCTGATCGAAGGCGAGAAGGTCGAAGCCGGCAAAGCGGCCTGAGACCCGAAGCTTCGTAAACACGACGAGGGGCGGCGCTCGCAGCGCGGCCCCTCTTTCGTTACGCCGGCGCCGCCGGCAAGGGCTCGGCGCGGGCGCTGTCGAGGTAGGCGGCCCGGGTCGGGCGCAGCTCGCGGTCGAGCTCGATCAGCAGCGGATTTCCGGTGGGCATCTCGAGGCTGACGATGTCGCCATCGCTGATGGCGAAGAGAAGTTTCATGATGGCGCGCAGGGAATTGCCGTGCGCCGAGACCAGTGGGGTCAGGCCCTCCCGCAGACGCGGAACGATCGTCCCATCCCAGTAGGGCGTCACCCGGGTGAGGGTGTCCTTGAGGCTTTCGCTCGCCGGCGGCGTCATGCCGGCATAGCGCCGGTCGCGATCGAAGCGCCACGGATTGTCGGCCGGCAACGGCGGCGGGGCGGTGTCGAAGGAGCGCCGCCACAGGCGCACCTGCGCCTCGCCATGACGTCGAGCGGTCTCGGCCTTGTCGAGACCGGTCAGGCCGCCGTAGTGGCGCTCGTTCAGGCGCCACGATTTCTCCACCGGGATCCACAGCTGGTCGGCGCGGGCCAGGGCGATGTCGCTGGTGCGGATGGCGCGCTTGAGCACCGAGGTGAAGCCGATGTCGAACGAGAGGCCGTGCCCGGCGATCAGGGCCCCGGCTCGCTCGGCTTCGGCCACGCCGTTGTCGCTGAGATCGACATCCACCCAGCCGGTGAAACGGTTCTCGAGGTTCCACTGGCTTTGGCCATGGCGCAGGAGGACGAGCTCGGGCATTTGCAGGGGCGGATTTGCCCGGCCCACGGCGGACCGGTCAACATCTGCCTGGGCGGCCGCCTCTCCTGGCCCAAGCGGCGACACGCCGATATAGCTTTAGCAGACATGCGAGACCGCCTCTTTCTGGCGTTCATGTTGTTGGCGGCCCTCGCCATGATCGGCCTGGCGCTGGTCTGGCCGCAGGGTGAAGGCGCGCCTTCGCCGCCGCCGTTCGGCGCCCCGGCCGCGCCGGCGACACGCTAGCCGGCGCCGGGTTTGAACCGGCCGCGCAAAGCGTGCCAAAGAGCGCCGCCATGCCGTTCCCGGTTCGGACAGAGCTCAGCGCCAACAGCCGGTCCTACGAGGTGGAGGCCCTGGTCAAGCCGACGGGCTTTCGCGAGTACGATGCGCGCTGGCTGCTCGGAGAAGAGATCAACGGCCTGGGGATCGAGGCCCTCGGCCTTGGGCTAGGCGCCTATGTTCAGCGCCTCGGCCACCGGCGGATCGTCGTCGGTCACGATTTCCGCTCCTACTCGCTGTCGGTGAAGCAGGCTCTGAGCCTGGGCCTGCTGCGCGCGGGCTGCGAGGTCCTGGACATTGGCCTGTGCCTCACGCCGATGGCCTATTTCGCCCAGTTCGACCTCGATGCGCCGTGTGTGGCCATGGTCACCGCGAGCCACAACGAAAACGGCTGGACGGGCGTGAAGATGGGCGCGTCGCCGCCGCTGACCTTTGGTCCCGAAGAGATCGGCGAGCTCAAGCGCATCGTGCTCGGCGCCGAGTTCGCGGAGAAGATGGGCGGATCGATCAGCGAGGTCGCCGGCCTGGCCGAGCGCTATCTGGCCGATGTCGCCTCACGCTGTTCGCTGTCGCGGCCGATCCGGGTGGTCTGCGCCTGCGGCAACGGCACCGCCGGGGCCTTCGCGCCCGAGGCGCTCCGAGCCATGGGCGCGGAGGTCATCGAGGTGGACTGCGATCTCGATTGGACCTTCCCGAACTACAATCCCAATCCGGAAGACAAGGCGATGCTGGGCGCCATGAGCCGGGCCGTTCTGGCCCAGCGCGCCGAGCTCGCTCTGGGCTTCGACGGCGACGGCGACCGCTGCGGGGTGGTGGACGACACCGGCGAGGAGATCTTCGCCGACAAGATGGGCCTGATCATCGCCCGCGATCTGGCCCCGCGCCATCCGGGCGCGCGTTTCGTGGTCGACGTCAAATCGACCGGTCTGTTCGCCACCGATCCGGTGCTGGCGAAGGCCGGCGCCGCCACCGTCTACTGGAAGACCGGGCACAGTTACATCAAACGCAAGACCGCCGAGATCGGGGCGGTCGCCGGGTTCGAGAAATCCGGACACTTCTTCTTCAATGCGCCGCTCGGCCGCGGTTACGACTGCGCCCTTACCGCTGCGGCGGCGATCCTGTCGGTGCTGGACCGGGCGGGCGGCAAGCGGCTGAGCCAGCTGCGCGCCGAGCTGCCGCCGGCGTTCACATCGCTGACCATGAGCCCGCATTGCGCCGACGAGGTGAAGTACGACGTCGTCGCCGAGGTCGTCTCCGAATACGAAGCCCTGGCCGCAAAAGGGGCCGCCATTCTCGGACGCAAGATCCGTGAAGTGATCACGGTGAACGGAGCGCGCGTCGTGCTCGACGACGGTTCCTGGCTGCTCGTGCGCGCCTCTTCGAACAAGCCCGAACTGGTGGTCGTGGTGGAGAGCCTGCGCTCGGCCGACGACATGCGCTCGCTCTTCCGCGACGAGGTGAAGTTGCGACTGGCCCGCCATCCGCAGGTCGGGGCCTATAACCAGGAGATCTGAGTTGGCGCTCCCCCGACGCAAACTGCAAAGGCGCTGATCCATGCGCGTCGCCATGGTCGGAACCGGCTACGTCGGCCTCGTCTCCGGAGCCTGCTTTGCCGATTTCGGCCATACGGTCACCTGCGTCGACAGCGATGCGGACAAGATCGAGGCGCTCGATCGCGGCGAACCGCCGATCTACGAGCCGGGCCTTCCGGCCCTGCTGGCGCGCAACGTGCGCCAGGGGCGGCTCGCCTTCACCGAAGATCTGGCCGCAGCCGTCAAAGGGGCCCAGGCGGTGTTCATCGCCGTCGGCACCCCTTCGCGGCGCGGCGACGGTTATGCGGACCTGAGCTATGTGCGCGCCGCCGCCCAGCAGATCGCGCCGCTACTCCGCGATTTCACCGTCGTGGTGACCAAGTCGACCGTCCCGGTGGGGACCGGCGACGAGATCGAAGAGCTTATTCGCCGGACCGCTCCGCAAGCGGATGTCGCCGTCGTCTCCAACCCGGAATTTCTGCGCGAGGGCTCGGCGATCGACGATTTCAAGCGGCCCGACCGCGTGATCGTCGGCCTCGAGGACGATCGCGCCAGACCGGTGATGAGCGAGCTCTACCGGCCGCTGAGCCTGAACGAGACGCCGATGATGTTCACCGACCGGCGCACTTCGGAGCTCATCAAGTACGCCTCCAACGCCTTCCTGGCGATGAAGATCACTTTCATCAACGAGATGGCCGATCTTTGCGAAAACGTCGGCGCCGATGTCCAGCAACTCGCCCGCGGCGTCGGTCTCGACAAGCGTATCGGGTCGAAATTCCTGCACGCCGGCCCGGGCTTCGGCGGCTCCTGCTTTCCCAAGGACACCCTGGCGCTCATCCGCACCGGCTGTGACGCCGGCGCTCCCCTGCGCCTGGTGGAAGCGACGGCCGCGGTGAACGAGGCGCGCAAGAGGAGCATGGCCGGGCGGATCGTCGAGGCGCTGGGGGGCGACGTCTCGGGCAAGACCGTCGCCATCCTGGGGCTGACATTCAAGCCGAACACCGACGACATGCGGGCGGCTCCGTCGCTGGAAATTGCGCCGGCTCTGAAGAGCCTCGGGGCGCGCCTCCAGGTCTACGATCCGGAGGCCCGCGAGGCCCGCTCGCTCCTCACCGATGTCGAGTTCACCGAAGGGCCCTACGAAGCGGTCAGCGGAGCGGACGCGGTGGTCATCCTTACCGAGTGGGACCAGTTCCGCGCCCTCGATCTCGACCGCGTCGCCATGCTGGTGCGCCGCCGGCTCATCATCGACCTGAGGAACATCTACCGCCCGGCCGAGGTGCGGGAGCGCGGCTTCGAGTACGTCAGCCTCGGCCGGCGCTGAGCGCGCCTTCCCGCCTCAGGGATCGGTGGATGCTCCCGGCCGGTTCAGCCAGCAGACCTTCTGGTCCCGCCCGCCCACCAGCAGCAGGCTGAGGGACGCCGGGCTGATCTCGAACCGATGGAGACGATCCAGGCCGAGCCCCAACGCCAGGGCGATCGCTGTCTTGATGACATCGCCGTGGCTTACGGCGACGATGGTTTCGTCCGGGTGCGCGCGGCGCATCTCGTCGATCCAGCCGCCGACGCGGGCGGCGACATCGGCCAGGCTCTCACCGCCAGGGGGGCGCGATTTGACGGGCGCCCTCTTCCACGACCGCCAAGCCGGATCGCCGCGCAGAGCCGCGAAACTCGCCCCGGTCCATCGGCCGACATCGACCTCGTTGAGCGCCTCGGTGATGCGCGGGGCAAGGCCCAGGGAGCGCGCGATGGGTTCGGCCGTTTGCAGCGTGCGCTCCAGCGGGCTGGAGTAGAGCGCCGTCACCTTCGGTTCGCCCTCGATACAGCGAGCCAGGGCCTCGGCCTGCCGCAGGCCCTCCTCGCTCAGGCCGACGTCGGCCATGCGTCCGCACAACACCCGCCCGAGACGGTCGTGGGTGGCGTGGCGGATGAGATAGATCGAGGTCACGGGCGGGCTCGGCCTCCGATGATGTGGCGGAGGCTGGCGAAAGGCCTTCAATCGGCGACGGGTTCCACGTGTTTGCGGTGTTGCGTGAACCCTCATCCCGCTAGTCTTGCCCAAGGCGAAGCGCAAGGAGCGCAGATATGCGGCGCGTATTGGTTCTGGGCGGCGGCGGACCGGTGGGGATCGCCTGGGAGGCGGGGCTCATCGCCGGGCTGGCGCAGGAGGGTGTGGACCTGGCGGCGGCCGAGCGCATCATCGGCACCTCGGCCGGCTCGTTCGTCGGCGCGCGCCTGGCGCTCGGACACAGGGCCGCCGACATCGCCGCCGCCATCCTGCACGAGGCCGATCACCCGCCGCCGCCGGCGCCGGGCGGCTCTGCTTCCCGGCCGCCGGACCTGACCTTCCTCTTTCAGAAGATGCAGGAGGCCGCGTCGGGCGAACGAGACCCCAAGGAGGTGCGGCGGGAGATCGGGGCCTTTGCGCTGGCCGCGGACACCATGGACGAGGCGGCCTTCGTCGCCATGTTCGGACACAACTTCGCCGGCCTGCCCGAGGACGCCTGGCCCGAGCGCGACTTCGCCTGCACAGCGGTCGATGCGCAGACCGGTGAGTTCGTGGTCTGGGACAAGAGCTCGGGCGTGGGGGTGGTGCGCGCCGTCACCTCCAGTTGCAGCGTGCCCGGGATCTATCCGGCGATCACCATCAAGGGCCGCCGCTACATCGACGGCGGCATGCGCTCCTCCACCAGCGCCGACCTCGCCGCCGGGGCCGACCTGGCGGTGGTGGTGGCGGTGCGCGGCCGCGACGACGATCCCCGCACCCAGCGCCTGAGAGAGCGGGTGAACGCCGAGCTGGACGGCCTCAAGGCGGGCGGAACGCGGGTGGAGCTGATCGTCCCGGACGCGGATTCCATCGAGGCCTTTGGTCCCAACCTCATGGACTTCCGCCGCCGGCCGGGCGCTGCCCGCGCCGGCATGGCCCAGGGCAAGGCGCTGGCGGCGAAGCTGCGGGGGGTCTGGGGCTAGGTACGGCCCCCCTCCCGGCTTCGCCAGCTCTCCCCCCAGAGGGGGGAGAGAGGTTCAGTTCTCTCCTCCCCCGCAGGGGGAGGGGGACCCCGAAGCGGTGGAGGGGGATCGGCGGCTTAGCCGCCGTTCGGCTTTTCCAGCACGTGGATGGCGCAGGCCGAGCCCATGCCGACGACGTGGGTGAGGCCGATGCGGGCGCCCTCGACCTGGCGCTTGCCGGCCTCGCCGCGCAGGTGCGTGGTCACCTCGTAGATGTTGGCGATCCCGGTGGCCCCGAGCGGATGGCCCTTCGAGAGCAGGCCGCCGGAAACGTTGACCGGGATCTTGCCGCCGAGGGCGGTTTCGCCGGTATCGATCATGCGCCCGGCTTCGCCATCGGCGCACAGGCCCAGGTTCTCGTAATGGACGATCTCGGCGGTGGCGAAGCAGTCGTGCAGCTCGACGAGGTTCAGGTCCTCGGGACCGACGCCGGCCTGCTCGTAGGCGTCCTTGGCGGCCAATCGGGTGACGGCGTTGAAGTCCGGCATGACGAGGTTGCGCGGCGTGTAGGGATCGCTGGCCATGGCCGAGGCGCGCACCCGCACCGCCCGCTTCATCAGCCCCAGCCGCTTGGCGGCGGACTCGGAGGCGAGCACGGCGGCGGCCGAGCCGTCGACGTTCACCGAGCACATCAGCTTGGTGTTGGGATAGGAGATCATCTCCGCCCCCATCACCTCCTGGAGCGGGGTTTCGACCTGGTACATGGCCTTCGGGTTCAGGGTCGAATGGTGGTGGTTCTTCACCGACACCTTGGCGAACTGCTCGAAGGTGGTGCCGTACTTGCGGGAGTGCTCCATGCCCACATGGGCGAACACCGAGGGCATGGTGCCCGAGCCCAGCAGCCCTTCGGTCGGGATGCCCTCGCCCCCGCCGCCGCCGCCCAGAAGGCCCTTGCCCATCTGTTCGACGCCCACGGCGAGCACGACATCGTAGATCCCCGCCTTGATGGCGTGGAAGGCCTCCCGGAAAGCGGTGGCGCCGGTGGCGCAGGCGTTGGCGACGTTGACCACCGGGATCCCGGTCTGGCCGATCTCGCGCAGCACCCGCTGGCCGACCATGGCGGAGGCCTCGTAGAGGTTGCCGCAATAGAGGGCCTGCATGTCCTTGATGGTGAGGCCGGCGTCGTCGAGCGCCATGAGCGCCGCCTCCGCGCCGAGCTGGGGGACGGTCCGGTCGGGGAACCGGCCGAAGCGGATCATGTCGGTTCCGACCACGTAGACTTCGGTCATGGCGTTCGCCTTTGCGAGTGGATCAGGCCCGTTAGCGGGCCGGGGTGAAGAAGTAGGAGAGGTAGGAGCGGCCCTGCTTGTCCTTGCGGCCGGCGTCGCGGAAGACGACCTCGACCGGCATGTCGAACTTCAGCGCCTCGGGACTGGGGACGATGTCGACGAGGTTGCCCTTGAGCGAGCCGCCGCCTTCGAGGTCGACGATGGCCGAAATGAACGGCACCTCGACCCCGGGGAAGTTCCGGTGCACCACGGTGAAGTTGTAGAGCTTGCCCTTGTTGGCCAGGCGCAGGGGCTTCAGCGTCCCGCGCGCCCCGCAGGCGGCGCAGGCCGGGTGGGCGCCCAGGAAGACCTCGCCGCAGGCCGAGCACTTGTGGCCCTCGAGGTAGGGCTCGCCGTCGTCGGGGATCTTGAGGAAGGGAACGACCGGCAGCGGCTTGGCCGGTTCGGTCTGAGCTTCGGACATGGGCGCTCCTTTGCGGGAAGAACCCTATACCTCGCGGCGCGCTTGACAACGGCGCCCCTGCGGAAGTTCGGCTCGCCTCAGGCGAACGAAAAGGAGCGCGGACCCCGTGAGCCAGGAGGACTTCACCCAACGGAAGTGGGCCAAGATACGGGTCACGCGCGAAGGGCCGACCGTCGAGGTCGAGCTCCACCGACCGGACGCCCGCAACGCGCTCGACGCCGAGATCATGGCCGAGCTCACCGAAATCGCCCGGCTGCTGCGCCGCCGCGCCGACGTACTGGCCGTGATCCTCGCCGGCGGCGAGCAGCACTTCTCGGCCGGCGCCGACCTTGCGGCCCTGCCGGCGCGGATCACCGCGCCCACCCTGCTCGAGAGCCGGGAGGTGATCATGGCCGGCCCGGACCTGTGCGAGGCATGGGAGCAGATCGAGGCGATCACCATCGCCGCCATCGAAGGCTATTGCCTGGGCGGCGCCTGCGCCCTGGCGCTGGCCTGCGACTTCCGCATCATGGGCGCGGGCGCCAGCCTGCGCCTGCCCGAGGTCCCCCTCGGGATCAACATGAGCTGGCGCAGCGTCCCCCGGATCACGACGCTCGCCGGGCCCTCGCGCGCCAAGCGCTTCGTCATCTTCGGCGAGGCTGTGGATGCGCAGACGTGCGTGGCCTGGGGCATGGCCGACGAGGCGGTGGAGAAGGGGAGGGCGCGCGGCGTCGCCCGCGAGTGGGCCGCGAAGGTCTGCGCCCTGCCGCCGGCGCCGGTGCGCATGACCAAGGAGGCGGTGAACGCCCAGGCCGGCATGGCCCATTACGCCTCCAGCTTCGCGGACCGCGACCAGTACCTTCTCACCAGCCGCAGCGCCGACTTCCGCGAGGGCGTCCGCGCCTTCTTCGAGAAGCGGAAGGGGGCCTTCAAGGGCGACTGAGACCCAGAGCGGACGCAAGAGCGCCCGCCCCTGCGATTCTCAGCATTTGCAAAGCATTAGGCCGGCGCGTTCTTGCTCGATGTGAACCCGAAGTGACCCGTTTCGACTCGTTTTGACTCGTTTTGACTCGTTTTAACTCGCCCTGACTCGTTCGGACCCGCTCTGACTCGTTCGGACCCGTTCCGGCGCGTTTCGGCGCGTAAAGTCACGACGGCTGGCTGGATTTAGACAACGGACCCGTTGTCAAAACCGCTCCCCACCCGGCAACAGCACCGACGGCTTGGAGGTCGAATATCACAGCATTTATAGGTCGTTACAGCGATCGACGCCCATGAGCAGCAGGCTCAGATCGGCTCAGATCGGCTCAGATCGGCTCAGATCGGCTCAGACCGGCTTCGAAAAAGCTCAGAAATGCTCAGATCGGCGGCTCACACGCTCAGCTGCGCCACGGTCGAGCTACGCCACCACCGGGGATACGAGCCCCGCAAGGGACGGCGCGGCCGGAGGCGCCGCCTCCGCCGGTGTTCGCTTGGTTCTATTCACGATGTCAAAGACCCAGGCGCCGAGCGCCCCCACGACCGTAGTCGCAGATGACGCCATCTATTGCAATACGCAACGTATGTCAAGAGCCTGGTCTGGGTTGGGCCAGGACGCGGCCGATGTCCCGTCAGGCTCGGCCAGCGTTTGCGGGCGCGCCGACATTTCCGGTCGGCTGGGTCGCTGGGTTGTTGTCAGTTCCCGTGGATCTCCGCCGGAGTTGAGGCCAGTCTGAGTTCCCAAGCGACCGCGCCTGCGCCCGGACAATGCTGAGGCCGTCCCTCAAGCCTCGAGGGGTGCTGTCAGTCTAACTGCTACCTGTCTCCAGGGGTCGCAGGGGGCAGGGGAGGGGCGAGCGCTAGGCTATGGAGGATTTCCACTCAGCCAATGCGGCTGCCCAGCCCGAAGGGTTGGAGTTCGTCATCGAGCGCGGCGAGGGCGTGCATGTATTCGATGTGGACGGCCGGCGGTATCTCGACTTCATGCTGGGCGCCGGGCCACTTGTGCTTGGGCATGGCCATCCGCGTCTGGTGGCGGCGGTGGCTGCCCAAGCTGCACGCGGGACGCATTATTTCGGGATTTCCGAGCTGGCCGTCCGTGTGGCCAGGCGCATCGTCGAGATCGCGCCATCGGCAGAGATGGTTCGCTTCATGGGTACGGGGTCGGAAGCTACTTTCCACGCCCTGCGTCTGGCCCGCGCTGTGACGGGTCGGCAGGGCATCATCAAGTTCGATGGCGCGTGGCACGGCCACCACGACCTCGCCGCCTGGTCAATGGAATGGTCGCCGACGGAGATCCCGACGCCCTACCCAGCCTCCGCCGGTATCCAGCGCGGAGTGTCCGAGGAGCTCGTCGTCCTACCGTATAACGACATCGGCGCTGTCCGCGACATGATGCGCGCGCACCGGCGGAGGCCGCCTACTCCAATACGGTGCTGGCCGTGGCCTACGGGGAAGGGATCGATGACGAACGGTTCCGACAGCGCCTCGCCGAGGGGCACGGACTGTTCGTCATCGGCAACGTAGGCGACTGGAAGGGGCGGTCGTTTCGCGTTGGCCTGATGAGTCCCCCGCAACTGGAGCCGCCGGCCGTCGAGCGGACCCTGCTGGCGATCGAAGAAACCGCCGCTAGGCTCCAACGCGCGTAGGCGGGCGAGCTGGGGAGGCTGCCGTCGCGCGGAGGACGGCGCGACGCGATTGCGAATAAGGCCCGTTAGGTGCGGATGCCCGGTTGTGGCTCTTAGCGGACATCGGGAGCGTCCGCTTCAGGCGGCGAACGCACAGACGGGGTTGACCCAAAGCGCGCGACCGCAACCCAACATTCGTCACCATTTCTCCACCCACGGGCGCAGCACGATTTCGAACGCCCAGGTCGATCGATGCTGTCGATGCAGTTGCAGATAGGTCTCAGCGATGCGGTCCGGGTCGGCCATGTTGTCGTCGATCGTCGTTCCGGCGAGGCGGTGTGCACGGCTTCCGTCTTCCTGACGCCAGCCGATCGCGGCGTCGATCGGGACGTTTGCGACGTGGATGCCTTGCGGCATCAGTTCCCGCGCCATGCTTTGCGCGAGTCCAGACTTGGCCTGACATGCCATCGCGAAAGCGCCGCTAGTCGGGAAGCCTTTGAGCGCGGCGCTCGCGTTTGTGAAGATGATCGTGCCTCTCGCGCCGTTGGCGTTCGGTGCGTTCTCTCGCATATGGCGGGCCGCCTGCTGCCCCACCAGAAAGGCGCTAAACGCTGAGTTCCGAAGGGTGTCGAGCACCATGCCCGGGTCGGCGTCGGTGACTCCCTTCCGAAAGATCCCCGCGACGCGCCCGTCAATGTTGTGGATGACAAGCCTCGGCGCCCCGAGATCTCGAACAACCGCTTGGAATAGCTCCTCCACGTCGGCGGGATCGCTGGCATCGCAGGCGTACCTGCGCGCGCCATGCGCTTTCTCAAGGGCCTGCAGCGCCGGCTTGTCCGGATGCCTGGCTGCGACGGCGACACGCATGCCACTCTCGGCGAACAGCCTTGCGCAGCTTGAACTGATGCCCGGGCCACCGCCGACGATCAGTGCGACGTCGGGAACGGGAGATTGCGCACCACGGTCGTCGGACTGAGTCATTCTCGTTCTCCGCAATCGGTTGGGGGGAACGCCGGCTGCGGGGCTCGCCGGTCAACGGCGCTGTCCACCGATCCGACAGCACCGGTCCGCAACACAGGAAGGAAGGCAGCCGCCGCCAGCGCGGTCCCGCCGAAGACGACCGCAGCGAAGGCTGTCGCAGCGCCTACCGGCAGCGCGCCGATAATCGCTGTTCCAACCGCGGCGCACGTCATCTGCAGGAACCCAAGCAGCGCGGACGCTACGCCCGCGCGATCGCCGAACGGTTCTAGCGTGATCGCCGTGCCGATCGGATTGATCAATCCCATGCCACCCAGGAACATCGTGACGGCAGCCATGAATGGAGCCAACGCCGGCGCCCCCCCGGCTTGGATAAGCAGCCACAGCCCGCCCGCGAGCGCGATCATGACGCCGGCCATGCCGACCCGCGGCGCGCCCCACCGTCGGGATAGCCGCGAGGTAACAAGCCCGCTGCCGAACACCACAAAGACGGTCGCAGCGAAGAAGATGCTGAGGCTGGTCCCGCTCAGGCCCATGTCGTTCATCAGGATCGTCGGCGCTGCGCCGAAGAAGCTGAAGAGACAGCCGATGACGAGGCTCACCGTGAGCGCCGGGAATATGAAGCGGGGGTCCAGGGTCAGCTCGACATAGGTTCGGGCGATCGCACGCGACCGCGACGGGCGACGGCGGCCCGGCGGCAGCGTCTCGCCCAGACTCAGCCGGAAATGCAGAGCGACCCCGGCGGCCGCGACGGCGACGAGCACAAAGGCGCTGCGCCAACCGAGCGCGAGCGCCATGCCGGCGCCAAGCGCCGGCGAGAATCCAGGCGCCGCGGCCGTCGCGATCATCACCAGCGCCAGGGTGCGAGTCAGCTCCGGACCATGATAAAGGTCACGCGCGATAGCCCTGGCCAGCACCGAGGCCGCGCAGGCCCCCAACGCCTGGATCGCACGCCCCAAGATCAGCGCGGGCAACGACGGCGCGAGCGTGCAGACAACGCTGCCCGTCATGAATATGGCCAGCCCGGCCACGACCAAAGGCGTCCGCCCCACGGCGTCTGCAAGCGGTCCAACGAACAGCTGGCCTACCGCGAAGACGACGAAGAAGCTGCTCAGGGTCCAGGCCAGTTCACGCGGCGCTACGCCGAACTCGCGCGCAATGGCAGGAAACGCCGGCAGCATGATGTTGGTCGCTAGACTGCCGAGGGCGGCCAGGCTCGCCAGCAGCACCAGTCGGCCCGCAGTCAGCCGCTGGCTGGAGTTGGGCGCGAGATCCCAATCGGACTGCATGATTGTCGCCATCGATCCCTTCCGGAGATGAGGTCAGGACCGACCGGGTTCGACGTCGAACAGCAGGAGCGTCGACGTCGCCGTGGCGCACAAGCGTCCGTCGCCATCGTGCAGTGTCGCTTCCGCGAAGGCCACGCGACGCCCCATTGAGAGGACGCGGCCGGTCGAGCGGACCGTCCCACTCCGGTCGCTGAGCCCGCGCAGGTACGACACCTTGAGCTCCAGCGTGGTGTGGCCGCGGTTGGGTTGGAGCTGCGAATGGACGGCGATACCGCAGGCGCTGTCGAGCAGTGTCGCCGCGTAGCCGCCGTGCACAGACCCGAGCGGATTATAGTCGCTGCGGTCAGGCGTCCCTTCAAAGACCACACGGCCACGCTCAAGCTCGACCAGGGTAAAGCCAAGCTTTTTCGCCCATCGGCGCTTTCAGCTTGCCGGCCAGCATCGCACCCAGTTGCTGGAAGCCGTCGGGCGCGGCCTCGGTGTCAGTCGCCGTCGTTGTCACCAGACTTCTCCGTACGGTCGAATCTCCGAACGGAAAGACCATGCGGACTTGGGCTGGTGGGCGATGTGCCAGACCTCGTCGGCGATGTCGTTGGGGTGGCAGAAGTAATCATCCGGCTTGTCCGGGCTGTTCTTCCGCTGCCACTCAAGGTCGATGGCGGCGTCGATGACCAGGTAGGCCACATGCACGCCCCGGGGCCCCATCGTTCGGGCCATCGACTCGGCGAGGATGCGCTGCGCTGCCTTCGTCGGAGCAAACCCGGCGAAGTTGGCCCGACCACGCTCCGCGGAGGTGTTCCCCGTGACGATCAGAGCGCCGCCGCCGGCTTTTTCCATGCGCGGCGCCGCCCAGCGCCCGAGGTGCATCAGGGCCATGACGTTCACCTGGAAGTTCCGCTCCAGCACCGCCGGATCGACGTCCAGGAAGTTGGCGAAGGCGCCGCCGACGGCATTGTGGACGGCGACCTTCGGCGTGCCGGCGCGGGCCTCGATGCGCTCCAGGGCTGACTGGAAAGCGGCGGGATCGGAGACGTCGCACGGCAAGGCGAAGGCGTCGGTCAGCTCGCCCGCGAGGCCGTCCAGCCGCGCGGCGTCGCGGGCCAGCATCGCCACCTGATAGCCGCCTTCGTGGAAGCGCCGAACGAGGGAGGCGCCGGTTCCAGGTCCGACGCCGGTGATGATCGCGAGCGGCTTCATGCGGCGACCCCCAGGCTGGCGCGTATGAAGTCGAACCGGTCGTTGCCGAAGAACATTTCGTCGCCGACGTACATCGTGGGAGCGCCGAAGACGCCGCGGGCCGCCGCTTCATCGGTCGCGGCGTCGAGCGCCGCGTCGAGCTCCGGAGCGTCGATGCGCGCGACGAGATCGGGCGCGCTGACATCGACGCCGCGCAGGACTGCGACCAGGTCTTCGGGGGTGGCGAGCGGCGAGCCGGATCCCCAATAGGCGCCGAAGATGGCCCCGACCGCGGCGTCCACCTGTCCGAGTTCCGCCGCAGCCAGGGTGGCGCGCAGCAGCCGGCGGGCGTCGATGCTCCCGGACTGCGGATGGCGCTGGAACGGGACCTTGTATCTGGCGACCCACCGCATGAGGTCCACGCCCAGGTACTTGCCCTTGGGCTTGCAGGTGATGCTGGTGGGCACGTTGCCGACCTGATCCATCAGCTGAAGGATCTCGAACGGCCGCCAGGCGATATCTACCCCTAGTTTTCGCACCTGGGTCTGGGCCAGGTAGGCATAGGGACTGCGGTAGTCGAAGTAGAAGTCGAGAGCGGCCATGGCCGGGCTCCTGTGCTGTGGGCCGGCCTACCGGCCCTGGAAGACGGCGGCGCGCCGCTCGACGAAGGAGGCGATGCCCTCGGCCGCATCGGCCGTGCCCATCACGCGCTGGCGGATGGTCGGGACGACGTCGATAGCCGCGCGCTCGCCGGCCTCGATGAACTTGCGTCCGGCCTCCTTGGTGACCTGGATGCCGAGCGGGGCATTGGCAGCGATGATGCGGGCGATCTCCATGGCGCGCTCGACCTGCTGGCCGGCGGGCGTGACCTCCTGCACCAGCCCGATGCGGTAGGCCTCCTCAGCCCCGAACTCGTCGCAGAGCATCAGGTGGTACATCGCGTTGCCCCAGCCGGTGCGGGTGATGAAGCGAAAGTGCGCGCCGCCCAGCGGCGCGATGCCTCGTTTGGCTTCCATCTGGCAGAAGCGGCTGCCCTCGGCGGCCACGACGATGTCACCGGCAAGCGCCATCTCGACGCCGACCGTGAAGCAGATGCCCTGGACCGCCGTGACGATCGGCTTTCGGCATTGATTGCGCATGCCGAACGGGTCGATGTGATCGTCTGGGATCTGCGACGGGGCCGCCGTCGGCCCGAAGAACTTCGGCATGTCGAGGCCGGCGGTGAAGTTGTCACCCTCTGCGCAGAGCACCCCGACCCAAAGGTCTGGATCTCGATCGAGTTCGGTCATGGCCGCGGAAAGCTGCGCCATCATTTGCGGCACGAAGGCGTTCTTCTTTGCCGGATTGTCGATCACGATCTTCAGGATGTGGCCGTGTCGCTCACCTCGAACTCGACCCTCCACGACGGCTCCCTGGTTCATGCTCTCCTCCACCGTCGGCACGCTCGGCCTCAGATCAATCTGGATTATATTCGTCATCCAGGACAATGATGGTTATAATGCTGCGCGTCAACAGGGGAGTCGCGTGAATGGGACATTCGCAGGTCGAAAAGGCGGAGAACCGCGAACGCATCCTGGCCGAGGCGTCGCGCCAAGTGCGTCGCGATGGGCTGGAATCGGTGAGCGTCGGGACGCTCATGAAGAGTGTGGGCCTCACCCACGGCGGCTTCTACGGACACTTCGAAAGCCGGTCTGCGCTTCTCGCCGAGGCGCTAGAACGCGCGCTCCTGGATGGCGAAGCGAATGCGAAGGTTCAGGGTTCGGACCGACCGCCGAGCTTCGCCCACATCGTTCGTAGCTACCTCAGCCGCACCCATCGCGATGCCCGTGATAGCGGCTGCGCCATCGCGGCTCTCGTTTCTGATGTCGGACGAGCCGAAACGTCTTCGCGCGAAGTGATGAGCGACCACATCGAGACCTTCATCGCATCGGTGACCGAGGCGCTCGGTGGGGACGAGGCGGGCGCCATCGTCGCTGTCAGCGCCATGGTCGGCGCGCTTGCGCTCTCCAGGGTGGTCACTGATCGCGCGCGATCAGACGCGTTCCTGAAGTCCGTTCGCGATCATCTCAAGGCGCTCGATGTCGGAGAGTAGTCGGGACTAGGGCCGTACACTGGCTTTGGGCTGCCGCAGTGAACGTCGGCTTTGGGCGTCGAAGCCAACGTCTGCAGTTGGCGCATCCTGGCCCCCCGCGGGACCGATGCGCCTCGCGTTACCAGGGAACCGTCTTCCCGTGGCGGTCGAGGTAGCGCAGGCCGGGCGAACCTCGTTGCGCAATGAGGACGTCGACGATCTGAGGCATGGCTTCCTCGACGCCGAACGGCGCGTTGGCGCCGCCCAGCTCCGTGCGAATCCAGCCTGGCGCCATGAGGACTACCGCGCGATCAGCGTGCCGACCGGCGTAGCTGGCCATCGCCTGATTCAGGGCCGCTTTGCTGGCGCGATAGACGTCGTTCGTCCCGTTGGCGTTGTTGGCGACGCTGCCTTGGCCCGAGGACATTACGCCGATGACGCCGCCCGGTCGGGCGAGGACGCCGAACTCTTCCACCGCGCGCATCGCGCCAAGCACGTTGGTGAGCATGACGTGTACGAACTCGTCCGTGGAAACCTCCGCCATCGTGTTCCCAGGCGCGCGGTTCGCGATGCCGGCGTTGACGAAGACGACGTCGAACTGTCGGCCGCTCAGACGATCGCGCAAGGCCCGCGTCTGGTCGTGGTCAGTCATGTCGAGCGTCTCGATCTCGATCCCACCGGGCCTCTCGGCCGCGAGATCGTGTAGCGGAGTCCCAGCGCCCCGCACTGTGCCGAGTACGCGCCACCCGCGGTTCGCGAACTCGGCGGCCATTGCCTGGCCCAGGCCGCGCGAGGCGCCGACGATGAGGATCGAGCCGCCGGTTTCCGCTGAAGTGGGGCTGCTCACGTCTAAGCCTTCCAGGTGAATTGCCCGGCGTTAGCCGCGGGCCGCTTTCGAGACATCGAAGCTGTCCTCCAGCATCTGGAACCGCGTCACAAGATCGCCCCTGACCGTCAGAATGATCGCAAACTGTGTCGTGGTGGTCTTGCCGGTCGTTTTGATCCTGGTCTCGAGTGCACCGACAATTGCAGCGCGGCTGTCGCTGGCCAAGATGTCCTCCACCTCGAAGCGCACCGGCTCGGTCAAGGCGCGCATATCGCGGATGAAGTCGGCGACCGCCTGGCGACCGGTCTTGCGTCCGATCCAGGGGAGCGCGCCGTCATGGCCCTGGATCTCGAACACGAGGGCGGCGTCGAACATGGCCGCGATCTCAGACGGTTCCTGGCCGCCGCCGATTCCTTCGAGAAGCCGTTGCGCGATCGCGATGTTCTGCTGACGGCTGATCCCCGCCTCCGCAATCCGTTGATCATGCGGCGACTTTGATGCCGACGCGCGCCGCTATCCGAGCCAGGTCCGCCGCATCCGAGATTCCTTGAAAGTCGTGCCGGGGCGTGTAGTGCGCTTCGAGCTGAGCGGCCTCGTCGTCGGACAGATCTATGGCGAGCGAGGCCACCGCGTCGTCGATGTGAGTGGTCTTGCTGGCGCCGATGATCGGCGCGACCACGACGGGGCTCCTCCGCAGCCAGGCCAGCCCCACCTGCGCCCGGCTTACACCACGCGCCGCCGCCACCGCGCCGAGAGCCTCAGCGATCGCCCTGTCGCTGTCGGCGTCGACATAGAGCATGTTGGCGAAGGTGTCCGCCTCCGAGCGCGGCGTTGTCTCGTCCCATGGCCGCGCCAGGCGACCACGAGCGAGCGGGCTCCAGACGATCGTGCCGACCCCCTGGTGCGCGCATAGGGGCAGCATCTCGCGCTCTTCCTCCCGCGCCAGGAGGTTGTAGTGGTCTTGCATCGACACGAACCGCGTCCAGCCGTGCGCCCGCTGAATGTGGAGCGCCTCGCTGAACTCCCAGGCGCGCATCGACGACGCCCCGAGGTAGCGCGCTTTGCCCGCCTTGACGACGTCATGCAGCGCCTCGAGCGTCTCTTCGAGGGGCGTCGTCTTGTCGAGTCGGTGGATCTGATAGAGGTCGACGTAGTCGACGCCCAGGCGCCGAAGACTGTGGCCGATCTCGGCGAATATCGCCTTGCGGGAGAGCCCCGCGCCGTTCGGACCGGCGCGCATTGGGTGGCGCAGCTTGGTGGCGATGACGAGGTCGTCTCGGTGGCCGAAGTCTTTCAGCGCCCGCCCCAGGATCTCCTCGCTCGATCCCTGCGAGTACATGTTGGCCGTGTCGAAGAAGTTGATGCCGGCTTCCAGCGCATGCCTGATCAGCGGCCGGCTCGCCGCTTCATCCAGCGACCATACCGGATGTCCGCGCGAGGGCTCGCCGTAGGTCATCGCGCCGATGGCGATCGGGGAGACCTCGAGTCCCGTATTGCCGAGCTTGACGTATCGCATGCGGGCTTCCTAAGAGTCTCTAGAAACGGAGATGTCTCCGCTACGTACCGGAGAGCTCTCCGCTTAGTCAAGAGGGCTGATGGCGCAGCTCAGGATTCCGGTGGCTCAGGACGCCGAGCGGTTGCGGGCGGACGCCCAGCAGAACCGCGCGCGCATCGTCGAGGCCGCGCGCGTGGCGCTGGCCGCCGCGCCGGACGCTTCGCTCAACTCGATCGCCAAGGCCGCTCGAGTCGGACCGGGGACCCTCTATCGCCACTTTCCCAATCGAGATGCGCTGGTCCTGGAAGTCTATCGCCAGGAGATCCAGCAGCTGGTCGACCTAGCCCCGGCTCTGCTCGCCGCGCATCCGCCCCTGATCGCGCTGCGAGCCTGGTTAGACCGGCTCGCCCACTATGGACGCATCAAGCACGGGCTTGCGGACGTGCTGCATGCGGCGATGACCGACAGCGTCTACATGGAGACCTACAGGCCGATGGTCGGCGCGATCGACCAGCTGCTGAGAGCCTGCGAGGCGGCCGAAGCCGTGCGGTCAGGGATCGACGCAGAGGACCTGCTGTTGCTGATGGGCTTCCTGTGGCGCGTCGAGCCCGGCCGTGAGGGCGAGGCGCGGGCCGGCAGGTTGCTCAACCTCGTGATCGACGCCCTGCAAGCGCGCCCGGTCGCGCCGATCACCGGCCGAACTTGAGGCAAATCTGCCCCGCCGCGCCACGCTGAGGAACGTCTGCTTTCGGGGAGCGTACCGATGTCCGCTCCTGGCGCAAAGGCGACGGATGGACTCCTGGCGCGGGGCTTCATCCCGCCCGTCGTCGCGCTCGCCACCGGATCGGTGCGGGTGGGCGCTGGCGAGCGGGATCTGAACTCCCCGGCCAACGTTTGCGGGCGCGCCGACACTTCCGCTACGGTCGAGCTGCGAAGCCGGAGGGCGCGGGCGTTGCAGCCGTTCGAATTCATCATCCTCTTCCTCTCGATCATCTACACCCTGGCGCTGAACCACCTGCTCCACGCCGCCGCCCGGATGATCCGTTACCGCCGCCGGATCGTCTTTTCCTGGCCGCACGCCCTGTGGATGCTGGATACGCTGGTGATCCTGCTGGTGAACTGGCTGAGCCTGTGGGACTTCGCCCACAAACAGGTTCTCTCGCTCGGCTTCATCGCCGGCGTCCTGGGCTTCGTGATCATCCAGTACTTCGTCTGCACGCTGGTGCTGTCAGTCTAACTGCTACTTGTCTCCGGTCGTAACGGCGGGGCAGGGACGAGCCGGCCCTAGGCCATGAGGGACTTCCACTCGGCCAGGGCGGCTGAGCGTTGGTCCTTGAAGCTGTCTCGGCGGGTGAGGTGGCGATCCTTGTTGAAGCGATTGTGGAGGGCGTCGTGGACGGCGCTGAACTTCTGCAGGCTCTTCATCCTGCGGAAGCGGTTCATCGCCCGCTCTCGTCGTCGGAAGGGCAGGTGGGAGTTCTCCACCCGGTTGTTGGCCCAGCGGCCCACCTCCTGCTTTTTGGCGATCCCTAACTCCTTCATGGCTGCTTTGTACGAGGCCAGACCATCGGTGG
Source organism: Caulobacteraceae bacterium (assembly GCA_035946795.1). Taxonomy (GTDB): domain Bacteria; phylum Pseudomonadota; class Alphaproteobacteria; order Caulobacterales; family Caulobacteraceae; genus Acaudatibacter. The sequence goes on from DASYYX010000027.1 coordinate 50,379, forward strand.
TGATGGCCTTGGCTGGGCCATGTCGCTTCATCGCCTTCTTGATGAACTTCAGCGCCGCAGCCTTGTCCCTGGTCTTGGTGACATAGGACTCCAGCACCTCCCCCTCCTGATCGACCGCCCGCCACAGGTAGTGGGTCTGGCCGTTGATCTTCACGAACACCTCGTCCAGGCGCCAGCGCCAGTGGGTGTAGGCCCTCATCCCCTCGACGCGCTTCTTGCGGATCCCGGCGGCGAACATCGGCCCAAAGCGGTTCCACCAGAAGCGCACCGCCTCATGGCAGAGGTCGATGCCGCGTTCGGCCAGCAGGTCCTCCACGTTCCGCAGCGACAGCGGAAACTTCACGTACATCATCCCCACCAGCCGAATGATCTCCGGCGAGGAGTTGAAGTAGCGGAACGGGCTTGGAGGCTTGCGAGGGCGGGCCATGGCCGCCCCCTAGGCGCCGCCTCCTAACAAGCGGTGCATTTGCGCTGACAAGGCCCTTCCGATCAGATCATTGACCTCGCCGCATCACCGGATAGCCTGACGCCACCCGAAGACGCGCTGGCAAATTCCAGCGCAAGTCGCGACGGGACCGCGAGTGCTGTCCGCAGGATTTGATGCCGCACCGCCGGAACGAGGGAATCCCACGATGCCGTCGAATCCCGATTCATCCTATGTGCTGGGCGACACAAGCCACGAGCACGACAGGCTCATCCGGCAAGCGTTGATTCTCGAACCCTTTACCGAGCGCCTGCTCCGCGATGCGGGGGTCGGGCCGGGGCTGCGGGTCCTGGACATTGGCTCAGGCGCCGGCGACGTGGCCATGATGGCGGCCAGGCTCGTCGGTCCCTCGGGCGCCGTCGTCGGCGTCGAACGTGAAGCGGCCACGCTCTCGGCCGCGCGAGCTCGGGTCGCAAAGGCGGGCATATCCAACGTGCGCTTCGTCGAGGCCGACGTCGCCCATGTTCCGAGCAGCGAACCCTACGACGCGGTGGTGGGGCGGCTCATTCTACAGTACGTGCCCGATCCGGGCGCCGTCGTGACTTCCCTCGCCGCGCTGGTCCGTCCGGGCGGCACGATGGCGTTTCAGGACGTCTGGCCGAACTCGCTGCTCCTCCTGAATGCCCACCTGCCGCTGCGCGCGAAATGCGCCGAGCTCATGTCGCGAACGTTCGAGCGCTCGGGCGTGCACATGGACATGGAGCTGGTTCTCTTCCGGGCGCTCCAGCAAGCGGGTCTGCCAGCACCGAACATCCGCATCGAGGTTCCTGCCGGCGGCGACCCGAACATCGCGGGATGGCTCTACGATCTGTTCGCCGCTTTGCTTCCGCGCATGCGGCGGGACGAACTGGACGGCGCCGAAATCGGCGACCTCTACACCCTCCGATCGAGGCTCGAAGCCGAACGGGTCGCAACAAATTCGTTTGGCGCCTGCGTCGGTCTCGTCAGCGTTTGGTCTCGAAAACCGGATTAGACCGGCCGACGGAGCTCATGCAGCGGTCGCCGGCGCGCTCGATATCATCGGGCCTATGGGTTTCGACCCGGACGGAGCACCCACGGCGGTGTTGTCAGACCAAATGTACTTGTCCTCGATTTTCCCGGCTTCTTAGCCGAACGGCGAGACGCCGCCCATCCTGGCGTCGCCGTCTCGATCGTCCACCCCTGAACGACGGGCGCCCCGCCTAACGGCACTGTCAAAGCACAAGAGTATAGGGCGTCTCGGCGCCAAATGGCGCCGAACCAGTCACGCGGTTCACAAGGAAAAACAAAGTGGGGAGCTGCGCTGCGGCGTTTCAAGCGCAAGTATAGAATTTGCTTTGACAGCGCCCGCGCAACCCATGGTGGCGCGATAGGCTGGGCGATGACGATCGGCGCCGCCGCAGGAATTCC
>DASYYX010000028.1:0-26849 GCA_035946795.1 Caulobacteraceae bacterium
ACGCCTTCGAGGTCTACGTCGAGCACATCCTGGCGCCCACCCTGTCGACAGACGACATCGTGGTCATGGACAACCTGCCCGCCCACAAGGGCGAGAAGGTCCGCGAACTGATCCAGGCCAGGGGCGCACAGCTGCTCCTGCCGCCGCCCTACTCGCCCGACCTCAACCCCATCGAAATGGCCTTCTCCAAACTCAAGACCCTGCTGCGCACAGCCGCCGAGAGAACCGTCCCTGACCTGTGGGACCGCATCGGCCAGCTGCTCGACGCCTTCACCCCACAGGACTGCGCCAACTACTTCCGCCACGCCGGCTACGCGCCCGCCTAGCCGGGAAATGCTCTAGCCGCGGCGGCGGCGTCCAGGTCGGCGGCGGGAGCGGCGGTCGCCGGGAACGGCCGGCTCGGGTTCGCTCAACATTTCCAGCCGCAGACCGCCGGTGAGCGGCGCAGCTTCGGCCAGGCGAACCTGGACAGTCCTCCCAAGGCGCCAGCGCGCGCCGCTCGCCTCACCCACCAGCGCGTGAGCGCGCTCGTCGTGATGGAAGTATTCGCCCAGTGTGGCGATCGGCACGAGACCGTCGGCGCCGGTCTCGGCGAGGCGTACGAAGAGCCCGAACCGGGTCACTCCGGTGATGCGTCCCTCGAAGACGGCGCCTTCGCGCTCCTGCAGGAAGGCGGCGACGTAACGGTCCGCGGCGTCGCGCTCGGCCGCCATGGCGCGCCGTTCGGCCAGCGAGATGCGCTCGGCCGTGTCGGTAAGGCGGGCGATGTCCTCGGCCGACAGGCCGTCATCACCGAATCCAAGAGCGCTGATGAGGCCGCGGTGGACGATCAGGTCGGCGTAGCGGCGGATAGGCGAGGTGAAGTGGGCGTAGCGGTCCAGGTTGAGGCCGAAGTGCCCGAGGTTGTCGGCGTCGTAGCGGGCCTGCATCTGGGTGCGCAGGACGACTTCGTTCACGATCTCTCCGGCCGACCCGCCGCGGGTCTCGTCCAGAAGCCGATTGAAGCGGCTGGTGCGCGCCGGCTCGCCTTTGTTCCAGGGAATGTCGAGGGTGGCGAGAAAATCCGCCAAGGCGACGAGCTTTTCGCGGCTCGGCGGCTCGTGCACGCGCCAGATCAGCGGCGTGCGCCGCCGCTCCAGCGTTTCGGCGGCGCAGACGTTGGCCTGGATCATGAACTCCTCGATCAGGCGATGGGCGGCAAGCGTCTGGCGCGGCGTGATCGAGACAACGCGGCCATCGGCATCGAGGGAGATGCGGCGCTCGAGCGAAGCGATCTCCAGAGGCGAGCGTCGCTCACGCCCCATCTCGAGGGACCCAAAGGCGGCCCAAAGGGGTCGAAGAACAGAATCGAGTATTGGGCCGGTGGCGTCGTCCGGCGCGCCGTCGACGGCCGCCTGGGCCTGGTCGTAGGAGAGGCGGGCGGCCGAGCGCATCAGACCCCGGTGGAATCGATGCGAGCGCCGCTCCCCTGAGGCCGAAAAGACCATGCGCACCGCGATGCAGGCCCGCGCCTCGCCCTCTTTGAGGGAGCAGAGGCCGCTGGAAAGCTGCTCAGGCAGCATCGGCTCGACCCGGTCGGGGAAATAGATGCTGTTGCCCTTCTCACGCGCGTCGCGATCGAGGGCCGAACCCGGCTTCACGTACGAGGCGACGTCGGCGATCGCGACCCAGACAATCCAGCCGCCGCGGTTGGAAGAGTCCTTGTCCGGCTCTGCGAATACAGCGTCGTCGTGATCGCGCGCATCGGGCGGGTCGATGGTGACCAGGGGCAGCCCCGTGAGGTCAGTCCTGCCGGCCGTGCTCGGCGGGCGCGCCGTCGTCGCCTCCCGTTCGGCGGCCGCCGAGAATCCCATCGGTAGGCCGTGGGCGTGGATGGCGATCAGGGAGGCGGCCCGGGGTTGGTCCGCGCGACCGACCACCTCCACCAAATGTCCCAGCTTGGGTCCGTGCGGGCGCACGGCGAAGCCGCTCACGCGGGCCAGCGCCAGGTCGCCATCGCGCAGCCGCTCGCCGCGGACATCGGCAAGGATCACGTCGGTGCGGGTGCGGCGGTCGACCGGCTCGAGCCGGATCTCACCCCGCGTCTTGCGAACCACGCCGAGCACGCGATGAGCGCTCTGCCCCAGGCGCTTGATGAGCCGCGCCTCGACCTCGCCGCTCTCCAGGCGCTCGAAGCGCGCCAGGACCTTGTCGCCGACTCCGGGCGCACCGGCGGTGACTTCGGCGCGATCAGGCGCCAAGCGCACCCGCTCCTGGCCGCCGTCGCGGCGTACCCAGAGGTCGCCGTCGCCGTCGCGCTCGACCACCTCGGCCACGCCCACTGGCGGCAGCGCCCCTGGGGTGCGCCCGTGACGCCGGGACGGCGTCCGGCGTGGCGGGCCACGGTAGGATCGCGCTCTCGCCATGGGCCGACTTAGCCTAGGTCGTGGCGGCCGGCGGCCACGTCTGGACCGCCTGCCTCAGCTTCGCGCGGCAGCGCGCTGCCCCGGCGAGCGAGTTTTGGCGCGTCGGGGCCGCTTGCCGGCCCTGCCTTTGCCGGAATCCGCGCGGGCCCCGCGGGCGGCCAGGAGGGCGATCGCATCCGCGAGGGTGAGCGCCGACGGATCGCCGCCGCGAGGGAGATTGGCGTTGGTCTTGTCGTGCTTGACGTAGGGACCATAGCGCCCCGAGAGCACCTGCACCGGCTTTCCGGTCTCGGGGTGTGGGCCGAGATCCTTGAGGGCGCGGGGCGCACCGCGTCCGCCTCGGCCGGAGCGCCGATCTTCGAGCAGGGCCACGGCCCGGTTGACGCCGATGTCGAACACCTCTTCGGCGCCGGGAAGGTTGGCGTAGGTCTTGCCGTGCTGGACATAGGGTCCGTAGCGGCCGACGCCGGCCAGGATCGGTGCGCCATCCTCGGGATGCGGGCCGACCGTTCGCGGCAGCGCCAGGAGCCGCAGCGCCTTGTCGAGGTCCATGACCTCCGCCGGCCAGTCCTTGGGAAGGCTGGCGCGCTTCGGCGGCTCGCCCTCGGCTTCGACGTATGGGCCGAAGCGCCCGGTCTTCAGCCACACCGGCCTGCCGGTTGCCGGATCGACGCCCAGCTTGCGGTCGCTAGCAGCGGCCTCGTCTTCGCCATTGGCCGTGATCGGGCGGGTGAAGCGGCATTCGGGATAGTTCGAGCAGCCGATGAAGGGGCCGTTGCGGCCTGCCCTCAGGGCTAGCCGGCCGGTCCCGCACGCCGGACAGGCTCGGGGATCGGCTCCATCTTCCCGGGCCGGAAAGATGTGCGGTCCGAGCGCCTCGTCGAGGGCCGCCAGCACCTCGCCGCGGCGCAAGGTGTCGATCTCGCCCACCTGCGCCTTGAAGTCCTTCCAGAACTCGGCGAGCAGCGCCTTCCAGTCGAGGTCCCCGGCCGAGACCTCGTCGAGCTTCTCCTCCAGATCGGCCGTGAAGTCGTACTCCACGTAGCGGCGGAAAAAACGTTCGAGGAAGGCGGTGACGACGCGACCGGAATCCTCAGGGACAAACCGGCCCTTTTCCATGCGCACGTACTTGCGCTCCCGCAGCACCGAGAGGATGGCCGCATAGGTGGAGGGCCGGCCGATGCCGAGCTCTTCCATCTTCTTGACCAGGCTCGCCTCGCTGTAGCGCGGCGGGGGTTCGGTGGAGTGCTGGTCGGCGCGGGCCTGTAGCACCTGCGCGTCCGCGCCCTGGCGCACCGCCGGAAGACGACCGCCGTCTTCGCCTTCCTCATCGTCGCGACCTTCTTCGTAGAGCGCCAGGAATCCCGGGAAGAGCACCACCTGGCCGACGGCGCGCAGGCCGGTCCGGCCGTCGGCGCTGTCGAGATCGATAGTGGTGCGCTCGATACGAGCCGCCGCCATCTGCGAGGCCAGCATGCGTTTCCAGACGAGGTCGTAGAGGCGCGAAAGGTCGGGCTCCAGCCGCAAGGAACCGGGATCGCGCGCGAGAGACGTGGGCCGGATCGCCTCGTGCGCCTCCTGGGCGTTCTTCGCCTTGGTCCGATACTGGCGCGCTTCGCCCGGAAGGTGGTCGTCGCCGAAACGGGCCGCGATCACCTTGCGGGCTTCGTCGATGGCTTCGGGGGCGACCTGCACGCCGTCGGTGCGCATGTAGGTGATGAGGCCGACGCTTTCCCCGCCGCTTTCCACGCCTTCGTAGAGCCGCTGTGCGGCCCGCATGGTGCGGTCGGCGGAAAAGCCGAGCTTGCGCGCGGCTTCCTGCTGCAGGGTAGAGGTGGTGAAGGGCGGCGGCGGATTGCGGCTCGCCGGCTTCTTCTCCACCGCCGAAACGGCGAAAGCCCCCGTTTCCACGGCGTGTTTGGCCGCCGCGGCGACCGCTTCGTCACCGAGGTCCAGGCGGGAAAGACGCCGGCCTTCGTGCTTGACGAGTTTTGTCCAGAAGGGTTCGCCGCCGGCGGCCGCTTCGGCCTCGACGGTCCAATATTCCTGAGGCCGAAAGGCCTCGATCTCGGCCTCGCGGTCGACGATCAGCCGTAGCGCGACGGATTGCACCCGGCCGGCGGAGCGCGCTCCGGGAAGCTTGCGCCACAGCACCGGCGAGAGGGTGAAGCCGACGAGATAATCGAGGGCGCGGCGGGCGAGGTAAGCCCGCACCAACTCCATGTCGATGTCGCGCGGCCGGCGCATGGCTTCGGTGACAGCCGAGCGGGTGATGGCGTTGAACACCACGCGCTCGACCTCCGCCGCGTTCACGACGCGCCGGCGTTTGAGGTCCTCGAGCACGTGCCAGCTGATCGCCTCGCCCTCGCGGTCGGGGTCGGTGGCCAGGATCAGGCGCTGCGCCCCGCGGACAGCGCTGGCGATCTCGGCCAGGCGCTTGGCGGACTTGGCGTCCACTTCCCAATCCATGGCGAAGTCTTCGTCGGGACGCACCGATCCGTCCTTCGCCGGCAGGTCGCGGACATGGCCGAACGAGGCCAGGACCTTGTAGTCCGGGCCAAGATAGCGGTTGATGGTCCGGGCCTTCGCCGGGCTTTCGACAACAACGACGTTCATTGGGGCAAACGGGCGCGATCGGCGGAGGGCGACTCCGCCTCACGGGCGGCGCGCGGAAAGTGGGGGCGGTCGGCGGCGGCTGTCAACCGGCGCGCCGCCCAACCAGCACGCCCTATGGGCTCGGACCGCAGCCTCAGACGACCGCGGCCAGTCCGCCCGGCAACAGCTGTGCGCGTCCGGCAAGCGCCAGCTCCATCAGGGCGGCCAGAGCCAGCTGCGTCGGCGTTTCGGCGGCGCGGGCCAGCTCATCGATGGACGTCGGCGTCGGCGAAAGCACGCCGAGCAGTCGATCGCGCACGGCGTCGATCTCGTCGTCTTGTAGATCAAGGGGGGGCGAGCTTGGTTCTGCCGCAGGCTCCTGCACGCCGCCCAGAGACTCGAGCTCGCGCAGGACATCCTCGGCGCTTTCCACCAGCGCCGCGCCCTGGCGGATCAGACCATTGGTCCCGCGCGCCCGCGGGTCCAGCGGTGAGCCGGGCACGGCGAACACCTCGCGGCCCTGCTCGCCGGCAAGCCGGGCGGTGATGAGAGAGCCGCTTCGAAGCTCCGCCTCGACCACGACCACCCCCAGCGTGAGGCCGCTGATCAGGCGATTGCGGCGCGGAAAGTCCTGCGCCTTGGCGATGTGCCCAATGCGGCGCTCCGAGGCGATGCAGCCGCGTTCGCGGATGGCTGCGTAGAGGGTCTCGTTCTGCGGCGGGTAGATATGGTCGACACCGCCGGCCATCACGGCGATCGTTCCGAACGGCAACGCGCCCTGGTGGGCGGCGGCGTCGATGCCGCGGGCCAGGCCCGAAACCACCACGTAGCCGGCCTCGCCAAGGTCGGCCGCCAGGGTGCGGGCCAGGCGCTGGCCGGCGGCCGAAGCCTCCCGGGAGCCGACGATCGCGACGGCGCGGCGCTCCAGGAGGCCGGCGTCGCCGAAGACCCAGATGAGCGGCGGCGGAGCATCCAGGGCGGCCAGCGGGCGTGGAAAGGCGGGCTCGCAAGCGGCGACGAAGCGCGCTCCGAGCTTCTGGCCGGCGTCCAGTTCGGCTTGGGCCTCGGAGCGGGAAGGGATGTCCAGCGGCCCTGTGCGCCCACCGCGCCGGGCAAGCGCGGGCAGAGCGTCCAGCGCCGCGCCGGCGGCGCCGTAGCGGGCGATCAGATGCGCGAAAGCGACCGGCCCCACCGACGGCGAGCGCGCCAGTCGCAGCCAGTCGATGCGCTCTTCAGCCGAGAGCACGCGAGCAGCCATAGGCCCTACGCCGCCGGGACGTGCGCCTTGCGGCCGCCTATCCTGGGCTCTTCGCGCCGGACCAGACGGCCGATGTTGCTGGCGTGGCGCACGAAGATCAGCGTCCCCATGAAGAGCGCCAGGACGACCGCCGCGTCGAAGCTGGCCTCTCGCAGGAAGACGAAAACCGGGGCGCTGATCGCCGCCGCGAGGGCGGCGAGCGAGGAGTAGCGGAAGATCGCCGCCATGCCGATCCAGACCGCGCCGGCGGCCAGGCCGGCCGGCCAGGCCAGCGCGATCAGGATGCCGAAGAAGGTGGCCACGCCTTTGCCGCCGCGGAATCTGAGCCACACCGGAAAGAGGTGTCCGAGGAAAGCCGTTCCGCCGGCGACACACGCCGCGAGCGGACCCGCCAAGGCTCCGGCGACAAGCACCGCCGCAGCGCCCTTGCCGGCGTCGCCGATCAATGTCGCCAGCGCTAGGTCCCTGCGGCCGGTGCGCAGCACATTGGTCGCGCCGATGTTGCCGGAACCGATAGCTCGCAGGTCGCCGGCGCCGGCAGCGCGCGTGAGGATGAGGCCAAACGGGATCGAGCCCAGCAGATAGCCGCCAAGGGCCGCGAGGAGCAGGGCGAGCGAGGGCGCCATCGGCTCCATTTCTCCCAGGAAACGCCGAGCGCCACAACGGTCTGGCTCGAGGCCGCCGTAGCAGAGGCCGGCGCACGGATGCTAGGGAAGACGGCGCTGAAAGAACCCGAGGAGATCGTCCGCATGCCGAGGCAAAACGCCGATTCCGTCCGCGCCCTGGCCCTTGCCGGGCCGACCGGGGCCGGCAAGACGGTGCTGATGGAAGCGATGCTGCTGGCTTCGGGCGCGGCGCACGAGCGCGCCGGCGGCGGCATTTCCGAGAAGATCGGCGACACCTCCCCGGAAGCCAAGGCGCGCGAACATTCGGTCGAGTTGAACCTCGCCGGCTTCGACTTCCTGGGCGATCGCTACGTCGTGGTGGATTGCCCTGGTTCGCTGGAGCTGGCGGCCGAGTCGGACGCCGCCCTTCCGGCGGTGGATATGGCGATCGTGGTGGCCGAGCCGGACGCGGGCAAGGCAGTGCTGCTGCAGCCGGTGATGCGACAGCTCGAGGCGTTGGGGGTGCCGAGGGCGCTCTTCATCAACAAGATCGACCAGGCCCACGGTTCGATCGACGAACTGCTCAAGGCGCTCGCGCCAGCGAGCCGCGCACCGCTGGTGGCCCGGCAGCTGCCGATCGTCAAAGGCGAGCACGTGGCCGGCTTTGTCGACCTCGCGCTGGAGCGCGCCTTCATCTACCGCCCGGGCCAGCGCTCGGAGGTGGTGGACCTCACCGACGACCTGGCCCCGGGCGAGCCTGATGCGCGCTTCCACATGCTCGAGCAGCTGGCCGACTTCGACGACGAGTTGATGGAGCAATTGCTGTCCGACGTGATTCCCAGCCGCGACCTCGTCTTCGCCGACTTGGTCAGGGATATGAACGAGGGCCTGATCTGCCCGGTGTTCTTCGGCTCAGCCCAGAACGGTTCGGGCGTGCGGCGGCTCCTGAAGGCGCTACGGCACGAGACGCCGCCGCCGGAAAAAGCGGCCGAACGGCTCGGCCTTCCGGGGCCCGCCGCCTGGGTCGTCCGCTCCGCCTACGCCGGCCAGGCCGGCAAGCTTGCCTACGCCCGCGTGTTCGGCAAGCCTCTCGCCGACGGCGCCGATCTCACCCTCCCCAGCGGCGAGCACGCCCGCGCCGGCGGCCTCTTCCAGGTTCAGGGCCCCAATCAAAAGAAGGTGGCGACGGCCCAGGTCGGAGACATCGTCGCCATCGGCAAGGTGGAATCGGCGGTAGCCGGCGAGGCGCTCGGCTTTACCGGCGCGCCGATCGTGGCCAAGGCTCGCCCGCCCAAGCGCGGCGCCCTCTACGCCGTCGCGGTGGCTGCCGCCAACCGCAAGGACGACGTCCGCCTCTCCGGAGCGCTGACGCGGCTGCTCGAGGAGGACCCGGGGCTCGCGGTCACGCACGACAGCGAGGCCCATCAAATGCTGCTCTCCGGCCAGGGCGAGGGCCACGTGCGCCTGGCGCTGGAGCGGTTAAAGCGCCGTTTCGGCGTCGACATCGCCACCGAGCCGCCCAAGACCCCCTATCGGGAGACCATCAAGAAGGCGCTCACCCAGCGCGGGCGGCACAAGAAGCAAACCGGCGGCCATGGCCAGTTCGCCGACGTAACCGTGGAAATCCGGCCCCGACCCCGCGGCGGCGGTTTCGGATTCGACTCCAAGATCACCGGGGGCGTGGTGCCGCGGCAGTGGGTCCCGGCGGTGGAGCAGGGCGTGCGCGACGGTCTTTCCAAGGGGCCGCTCGGCTTCCCGGTGATCGACCTCGAGGTCACCCTGATCGACGGCCAGACCCACAGCGTCGATTCCTCCGAGATGGCTTTCCGCACCGCCGGCCGGATCGCGATCGACGAAGGCCTCAAGGGTTGCGGCTCGACCCTGCTGGAGCCGATCGAGAAAGTGCGCGTCTTCGCCCCTTCGAGCGCCATGAGCGCGGTGACCGCGGCGCTATCGTCCCGCCGCGGCCAGATACTCGGCTTCGGTCCGCGCGAGGGCTGGCCCGGCTGGGAGGCGATCGAGGCCTACCTGCCGACGGCCGAGCGGCACGACCTCATCGCCGAGATTCGCTCCCTGACCCAGGGTCTGGGCGCCTTCGAGGCCGAGTTCGACCACATGGCCGAACTCACCGGCCGCCTGGCGGACGAGGTGGCCGCCAAGGCGCACGCCGAGGCGGCCGCCTAAGAAGAGAGAGCGCTCCTCAGGCGGCGGCGAGGGCCGGGCGGCGCAGGTCGGCCGGCAGGCCCTCGCCCATGAGGTCGACGAAGTTGTCGGCGAAGAAGCGGTCGACGGCGCGCTGCGGCTGGTCGAGGAGCGAATCGGTAAACCGCTTCATCGGATTGCGGCCACCCTCGACGTGCGGGAAGTCCGAGGAGAACAGAGCCACCTCCTGGCCGCTGTTGGCGATGATCCAGCCGGCGTCCTCGTGCGGATAGGGGGTGACGCGCACCTGGCGGCGCACGATGTCGCTGGGCGGGGCCGAGAGGCGGTGCAGGCGCTCCTCGTTCTTGAAGAAAGCCTGATGGGCGCTATCCATGAAGCGCGTCCAGCCCGGAAGCCACGAGGCGCCGAGCTCGATGGCGCCGAACTTCAGGCGCGGGAAACGATCGAGCGCGCCGTCTATAATCAGCGCCGCCAGGGTCTTCATGACCGAGTGCGGGATGGGCATGAAGCTCACTGAGGTGAAGTTCTCCTCGCCGCCGTGGAAGTCCTTCACCCGCGGCAGGCCGTTGTCGAAATAGGCCGGCTCGAGCTTCTCCTCGCCGCCGACGTGGAAGAGCACCGGAATGCCGGCTTCCTGAGCCTGCGCCCATACCGGGTCGAAGGCGACGTGGCTGGGCGAGTGGCCCGGCGGGCACCGCGACGGGATGAGCAGGGCCTTGGCCCCGAGCGTGATCGCTTCGGCGGCGGTCTCGCGCGCCCTGTCGAAATCGACGAGAGGAACGTAGGCGGTGGCCAGCAGCCGCCGGTCGACGGCGCAGAAGTCCGTCATCATGCGGTTGTGGGCCGTGGCCGCGGCGTAGGCGAGCTCGACATCGCCGCTCTCGTCCAGGCCGAAGTTGCCCAGGCAATAGGTGGTGAAGACCAGTTGGCTCGAGAAGCCGAGGCAGTCGAGGGTGCGCGGCCGATCTTCGCGACGGAAGGCGCCCAGCGCCTCGTAGTTCTTGCGCAGGAGGATGTTTTCGGCGGCCCCGGCGCGGAACGCCGGATCGTCGTGTTTCGAGCGGAACGGCTGGTCCCAGCCGGGCTTGGGATTCGACTTCTTCTTCTGGACGATCGGCAGGGCGTCGAAGCGCGCCTTGAGCCGCCGGTCGAAATACGGGTCCAGACAGTCCGGCAGCTCCATCAGATGCGAGTCGGCGTCATGGACGGTACGGCCTTCGACGTAGGGCATGGCGAACCTCCCGTTGCGGACCTTATAGCACGCGCGCTCAGACCGGATCGGCGAAGGCCGGAGCGCGCTTCTGCAGGTTGGCCACCACCGCCTCTATCTGGTTGGGGCTGCCGATCAGCGCCAGCTGCTCGACCGTCTCCTGCATCAGGCCGCCGCCCGGCTCGGTGACGACGGCGGCGTTGAGAAGCCGCTTGGCGGCGCGTACCGCATCCGGATTGCGACCCGCGATCTCGCGCGCCAGCGTCAGCGCTTCGCCGTGAGGATCGGCGGCCAGCCGGGTGGCGAAGCCGTAGCCGAGAGCCTCTTCGCCGGAGAAGACGCGGCCGGTGTAGGTGAGCTCGCGCACGATGTCCTCGCGCGCCAGGTGACGCATGAGCTGGGTGCCGGCCATATCGGGCACGAGGCCCCATTTGATCTCCATGACCGCCATCTTCGCCTCCGGGGCGACGATGCGGATGTCGGCCCCGAGCGCCAGTTGGAAGCCACCGCCGAAGGCGACCCCGTGCACAGCTGCGATCACCGGCACCGGTATGTCGCGCCACACCCAGACCGCGTACTGGGCGCGGTTGGCGATGCCGTGGGTGCGCGCCGCCGGCGCCTCGCCGTTGCCGTGACGCGCCGCCGGGCGCGGGCCCTCGGCCATGCGGCCGAAGTTGCCCATGTCCAATCCGGCGCAGAAGGCCCGGCCCTCGCCGGATAAAACCACGGCGCGCACGCCCTTGTCGGCCTTGAGACCCTCGCCGGTCTCCACCAGGGCGGAGAACATGGCGTCGTCGAGGGCGTTCATCTTCTCAGATCGCACGAGGCGGACGTCGGCGACGCCGCCCTGCATGTCGACCCTCACACGCTCGTTCATGCGTCGATCTCCATCATGTCGAACTGGTCCTTGGACATGCCGCACTCGGGGCAAATCCAATCGTCGGGAATGTCGGCCCAGCGCGTGCCGGGCGGAAACCCTTCCGAAGCGAGGCCCTCGGCTTCGTCGTAGATGAAGCCGCAGGTTCCGCACTGCCATTTCCGGTAGGGGCGGTCGTTCATCAGCGTCTCGCGCCGTGGGCGACGCCTAGGACCAGCGCCGCCAGGACGCCGGCCGCGAGCAGGAAGGGTAGGGCCTCAGGCGCGATCCAGTGCAGGCGCACCGCCGCCCCAGAGCCCCCGACAGCCGCCAGGGCGCTGAGCGTCAGCCACAGGTCGGCGGCGAACATCTTGAGGACGGTGGCGCCCAGGGCCTTGAGGACATCCATCAGGCGGGCAGCTCCCGCCGCCGGAGCACGAAGGCCAGCAACCCTCCGGCCGCGAGGTAGAGCGCGATCAGGACGGGGATGGCGAAGTCGGGCCAGCCGCCGCCGAGCGCCTCGGAGCACCAAAAGACGCCAAAGCCAGTGAGCACGCCGCCGACGAGGAATTTCAGGCTGTTCTCGGGGATCCTCGCCAGAGGCGCGCGCAGGACCGCACCGACCGCGGCCACCCCAAGGCAGGCGGCCGCCGCTCCGATCGCCGATGGGGCGAGCAATCCCGGGCGAGCGCCCAGAGCCAGGACGATGAAAATGACTTCCGTTCCTTCCAGGAGCACCGCCTTGAAGGCGGCGACTCCCGCCAGCCACTCGCCGGCCGACCGCAAGGACTGTGTCTCTTCGGCGAAGGCCGCGGTTTCGTCGTGCAGCGCCAGCATGCCGCCGGCGCGCAACACGGCCTTGCGCAGCCAGCCAAGGCCGAACACCAGCAACAGCACCCCCACCACCATCTGCAAGCCGTGGATCGGGGTCCTGGCGATCAGCGGCCCGAGCGCGGCGACCGCGGCCGCAAGCAGGGCCAGCGCCGCTGCCGTACCGGCGATCGCGGGCCTTGGACCGCGCACGACGCTCACCGCCAGTACGATGGTGAACGCCTCGACCGCCTCCACGGCCGAGGCTAGGAAGGCGGCGCCCACGGTGGGCGCGGCGGCGGCGAGACTGACCATGGTCATCGTTTATGCCTTCCCGCCACTGCTGCGGAAAGAGGCGGCACAGCTCTACGCCGCGGGCCGGTCCTGCTGCTAATGTAAAATGGTGATGATCCCCGACCCGCCTCTTCCCGGCGGCTGCAACTGCGGCCAGGTGCGCTACCGGCTGACGCGCCCGCCAATCGCCGGCTACATCTGCCACTGCCACCTTTGCCAGAAGCGCACCGGCAGCGCCTTCTCCCAGCAGCTCGTTTTTCCCGCCGACGCCCTCGAGATCGTCAGTGGCGAGGAGATCGAGACGGTGCGCGTGCTCCCCAGTGGCCAGCGCAACCTCTCGCGCATCTGCCCCAGTTGTTATTCGCGCATATCCACGCGGCGCGAGGCGTTCGACACGGTCTCGCTTCGGGCCGGCACCCTGGACGACACCTCCTGGCTCAGGCCGGCGGCGCAGATCTGGACTTCGTCAGCCCAGCCCTGGGCGCTCATATCCGGCATCGCTTCGTGGGAGGAGCAGCCATCGAGTTGGCGGGCCCTGACTGACGCCTGGGAGGCGGCCCAATGACGGCCGCTCTCGCCGGGCTGAAGGTGCTGGACTGCACCCACGTGCTCGCGGGCGCCTGGTGTTCGATGCTGCTGGCCGACCTCGGCGCCGACGTGGTGAAGATCGAACCTCTGGCCGGCGAAAACACCCGCGGCCATCCGGACGCCCGGTTCAAGGCCTTCGACTTCGTCAACCGCAACAAGCGCTCGCTGGCGGTGGACCTTTCGTCCCCCGAGGGCGCAGCGATCGTGCGGCGCCTTGCAAAGACCTCGGATGTCTTTGTCGAGAACTACCGTCCGGGAGCTCTGGATCGACTGGGCCTGGGTTGGGACGACCTGCGCCAAGCCAATCCGCGCCTCGTCTATGCGTCGGTTTCCGGCTTCGGCCAGACGGGTCCCTATCGCGAGCGCGGCGGCTTCGACCTGATCGCCCAGGCCATGAGCGGCATCATGAGCTTCACCGGGGAGCCGGACGCGATGAGGCCCGTGGCGTGCGGGGTGCCGCTTTCCGACCTCAACGCGGGCACTTTCGCGGCGGTGGGCGTCCTGGCCGCATTGCGACATCGAGATGCGACCGGCGAGGGCCAGCGGGTCGAGACCTCGCTGCTGGAAACCGCTCTGGCGTACGCCATCTGGGAGACGGGGCTTTATCTCACCACCGGCGAGGTCGCTGTCCCCAAGGGTTCCCGCCACCGCCTGGCCGCGCCTTACGAGGCCCTCAGGACCGGCGATGGCTTCATCGTCGTTGGCGTGAACAATCCGCGTCTGTGGACTCGCTTCTGCGAGGCGCTGGAGGCGTCCGAGCTGAAGTCCGACCCCAGGTTCGCCGATCCGCGGGCGCGGGTGCAGAACCGCGACGTTCTGGCCGAAAGTTTGGAAGCGATCCTCGCTCGCGCCTCGACCGCCGAGTGGGTGGAGCGACTGACCGCCAAAGGTGTCCCCTGCGGTCCGATCAACACCATCGACAAGGCCCTGGCCGACCCGCAGATCGTCTCTCGCCGCCTGATCGCCCAGGCGGATGGGCGCCCGTTTGTCCGCGCGCCGATCGGACTTTCGGCAACCCCTGTGAAGGTGCGCTCGGGGCCACCGCTGCTGGGCGCCGACAGCCGCGCGGTGATGCTCGAGGCCGGCATTTCCGAAGCCGAGGCGGACAGCTTGATCGACAAAGGCGTCGTCGGCGCGGCCTGAGGGCTCCCGCCGTCCGGGTAACGAGCTATAACGGCGAGGCCATTCCCAGCAGGAGCCCCGCATGCGCCGTCTCGCCGTCCTCGCCGCCTTCGCCTCCCTCGCAACCGCCGCCCCCGCGTTCGCCGGGCCCTCCGGACTGCACGTGGCGGCGCGCATCCCTGGCCCCGACGGGGGCTGGGACTACGCCAGCTTCGATCCGGCGCGACAGAAGGTGTACATTGCCCACACCGACACGGTGCTGGCCATCGATGCCAGGACGGGCAAGCTCGACGCCCACTTCGCAACCGGGGATCACCTGCACGCGATCGTGCCGGTGCCCGGAACCGATCTCATCGTCACCACCAACAGCGGCGACGACAGCGCCAAGATCATCAGCGCCGCCACCGGCCATCTTATCGCCTCGGTGCCGACGGCCAAGGATGCCGACGGCGCCGTCTTCGATCCCTCCTCGGGTGACGTGCTGGTGGTCAACGGCGACCCCGGCCTGATCACGCGTGTCGATCCCAAGACGGCCAAGGCGGACGGCGTGATCACGGTCGGCACCGGGCTGGAGTTTCCGGCCGTCGACGGCCATGGCCACGCCTGGGTAAACGAGGTCGACGCCAACAAGGTCGCGGCAATCGATCTGGCGGCGAACAAGGTGAGCGCGCAATACCCGCTTACCGAATGCGACCACCCGACGGGCCTCGCCTATGTCAGTGGCGCGCGCCTAGTGGTCGCCTGCGGCGGCGGCGGCGCCGTGATCCTGGATGCAGGCTCCGGCCGGCAGATCGCCCACTTCGACACCGGCCGCTTCCCGGATGCGGTGATCTACGACCCCAACCGTCAACTGGCGATGGTTCCCTCGGCGTTTGCGGGAGAGCTGACGGTGATCGCCCTTTCGGGCCCGAAGAACAATCAGGTCATCGACACTGTGCCGACCCAGATCGGCGCCCGCACGGGCGCGGTCGATCCCAAGACCGGTCGCGTCTGGCTGCCGACGGCCACCTACAAGCTGCCGATCCCGCAAGGCCAGCGGCCGACGCCGGAACCGGGCACGTTCGTGGTGCTGATGCTGGATCGCTAGCCCAGGCGCACGCGATGTGGCTAGGCGTCGATCCAAGACGAGTGGGAGCGAGCGAGGACGCGCCGAAGCGCGCCGGAACGAGTCAGAGGGGGTCAAAACGAGTCGACACGAGTCAAAACGAGTCAAAACGAGTCACTTCGAGTTCAGGCGGGCCGCGAGGTTACCAGCTTAAGTTGCTGGACCAGGATTGAAAACGAAGGCTAGACCGCGATAGACGCAGACGACCGTAGATCACCGGATTTTACGGTGGGGCCGCGCGAGCCGGCGTCAGGAGAGGCAACCAGCGTCGCGGCTGGAGATCCCACTCCGGCCGGGCTTCGCTTAGCTATTCACGATGTCAAAGACCCAGGCGCGAAGCGCCCTCACGACCGTGGCCGCGAGAAATCTCATCTATTGCAAATAGCAATGTGAGTCAAGGCGCCCATATCTCTGGCGCCGACGACGGCGAACCTGACAGCTATTCGCCGAAATCTTCGAACCGGGAGAGGCGGCCGGCGCCGCTCAGGACTTCACCGTCGCGAATGTACTCAGCCCGGACTTCGGCTCCGGCAGGCACGGCCCGGGTGAAGGACCAGATATCGCGCACTTCGTAAATGCCCATCCGATCGAGGCGCGGCAGCAGGTCGCCAGCCTTCATGCCGGCCTGATCGGCGAAGCAGTCGGCAAAGACATCGACAAGTTCCACGCCGTGCTCGCGGCGCACCGGCCAGGCGGCGATACTGGCGCGACGGTCATCGATGTGGCGCGGGCTGACGACGCCAGCATGTAGATAGATCTTCAAGTCGGCGATGCCTTCATCCCAGCCCGGGCCGAAGTTGGCGCCGAAGCGCTCCCAATCTCTGAAATCGCCGAAACCCTCGAGGACGAGGTTTACGGTCGAGCCCTCGCCGGTCGGCGAAATGCGCACGGTCGTTTCGACGCGGCCCGGGACATTGCCGCCCTCCAGTGACGTGCGCAGCAGCGCGGGCGGCGTCGCCTCCAGCACCGAAAGGGTGATCGGCGGCTGGCCCTCGATCGTGGCGGTCTGGCGGCCGTCGTCCGGTTCCTCGAAGGGAAGAAGCCACGCGCGCGTCTCCGCAGGATCGGTGAAAAGCGCCCATGCCCGCCCCGGCGCCACCTTGAGCGCCAGCGTCCGCTCATAGGTCCAGGCGGCGGCTGGGCTTGCACGCACTTCGGGGCGCTCGCTGCCTAGGACGGGCGCGGCGACTGGGTTGGCGCGGCGGCGCAGTTGATCCGCTTGCACAGGTCTTCGGCCATGAGCTTCACCATCCCGGGCTGGAATTGGGCCATGGCCGCGGCTGTCCTGGGCGCCATCGCGGTTGACTTCTCGAGTATCGATTGGCCGACCGGGCCACCATAGAAGTCCACCAGCGCTCGCGGCTCACTGTCGGTGAACGATCGCCGCATCGATCTTCGGCTGCAACGCGCGGAGGTCGAGACGCATCACCTCGAGATAGCGATGGGCGAGAGCGAGCCTATCCGCCGAAGGCGCGCCCGCCTTGGCGGCAGGAGAAGGCGGGCCCGGCGGCGGAGCCGCAGGCGCGGCCGCTGCGGCGAGCGGCATCCAGAGCGCGCCAGCCCACGCCAAAGCGAAAATGAGATTGCGCATATTGCCCTCCGACCGCCGTAAAGGTGACGGACGCGAGGCTAGCTGTCGAGGTCAGGATGGACGCGGAGCGGGCGTAGAAGGCCGGCGCCCCAGACCGCCGATCAGCTTGAAGAAAGCCGGCATGGCCAGCAACACCAGCGGGCCCTGGGCGATCAAGCCGACGATGATGGCGATCGCGAGCGGCTTTTGCATCGAGTGGCCGAGCGCCAGCGGCGTAAGCGCCAGAATGGCGGCGATGGTGGTCATGGCGATGGGCCGAAGGCGGTTGGCGCCGGCGTCGATCAGGGCCTGGGCGGGCGCTTCGCCTTCGGCCAGCAGCTGGTCGTATTCGGTGAAGTAAAAGATCGCCACTTCGGTGACGATGCCGATGATCATGGTCAGACCCATCAGGGCCATGATGTTCAGTTCGACACCGGTCACGAGAAGGCCGAGGCCCACGGCCGCCGCCGCCAGCAGCGGCATGACCACGATCGCGGCGACGACGCGGAAGTTCTCGTAGATGAAGAGTAGCAGCACCATGACGACGGCCATGGCGGCGGCGAACACCATGGCCAGCCCGCGGAAGGCGGCCTGCTGTTCGGCGAACAGGCCACCCATTTCGAAACCCACGCCCGCAGGCAGGACGCCGGGCCGTGAGAGGAGGGCGCGCACCTCCTTTGCCGTCGAGCCCATGTCGCGGCCCTCGACGCGGGCGGTGACGGCGACCATGCGGCGGAAGTTCTCGCGTCCGATCTCCGTCTGGCCGTGCAGGATGTCGACGTTGGCGATCTCCGACAGCGGGAAGATGTGGCCGTCCGATGCCTTGATCGGAAGCTGGCCTATGGTCGAGACTCGATCGCGCGCGCCGGCCGGCACCCAGACGCGAACGTCGTTGAGCACGATCCCGGTCTGCACCTGGGTGGCGACGTCACCTTCGATCATGGCGGTGGTCTGGGCGGCGGCCTCGGCCGGCGTCACCCCTTCGATGGCGGCTCGCGCCAGGTCGAAATGGAAGTCGATCGAGTCGCCGGCGACGATGACGCCGGGCCGGATCTCGGTAACGCCTCGGACCTTCCCGATCCGATCGGCGACCTGCTGGGCCGTGGCGTTCAGGAGCGAGGCGTCCTCCGAATAGAGCTTGATCTCGATCGGCTGAGGCACGGCGGTGAGGTCGCCGATCAGATCTTCCATCAACTGGGCGGTGTCGACGTCGATGCCGGGCACCTGCGCGGCGACCTTGTCGCGCACGTCCTCCATGATGGCATCTATTCCGCGTCGCGGGCCGGTCTTGAGACGGACGAAGAAATCGCCGGTGTTCGGCTCGGTGAGGCCGCCGCCCAGCTGCGCGCCGGTGCGGCGCGAGTAGGTGGCGACCTCGGGCGTGCGGCGCACGATGTCCTCGACCTGGCTCACCAGACGGTTGCTCTCCTCGAGCGAGGTGCCGGGCGGGGTGATGTAGTCGAGGACGAAGCCGCCCTCGTCGACGTGGGGCATGAAGCCGCTCGGCAGCTTCATGAAGGCCAGCACGCCACCGATCGCCAGCGGGATGAGGATGAGGAGAACGAGGACGGGACGTCCGGTGGCGCGCTCCAGGGCGCGGCGATAGCGCGGCGTGATCGCGCCCGCTCCATGCCCCTGGCGCAACGGGCCGCCAGCGTAAAGGCGTTCGACCAGGATCGGCACCACCAGCCAGGCGATGAGGAACGAGGCGATGAGGGCCACCGCCATGGTGAGCGCGAGGGCCCGGAAGAAGGCGCCGGTGACGCCGGAGAGGAAGGCCAGCGGCAGGAAGATGAGGATGGTCGCGGACGACGAGCCCGACAGCGGGCGCAGGAACTCGTGGGCGGCGCCGCGCATAGCCGCGAGCCGATCATACGGGTTCTCGTGCAGCCGCCGCTCCATGTGCTCGATCATGACGATGGCGTCGTCGATGATCAGGCCGATGGCCGCCGCCATGCCGCCCAGGGTCATGATGTTGAAGCTCTGACCGAGGATCTTGAGCATCAGCGTGGTGATCGCCAGCACCGCCGGCACGACAACCACCGCGATCAGGGTGACCCGCAGATTGCGGAGGAAGACCAGCAGCACGAGCCCCGCCAAGCCGGCGCCGATGGCGATGGCGATGGCGAGCTCCCGGGCGGAGGAGGTGATGAGATAGCTCTGGTCGTACCAGCGATGGATCACCAGCCCGGGGGGCGCGGTGCGTTCGGCGCGGGCAAACACCCGGCTCACCGCCTTGACGATCCGCACGGTGTCGCCGTTCGGCTGCTGATAGATGTTGATCAGAACCGCGGGGCGGCCGTCGGCGGTGATTCGATTGAAAGCCGGGGCGCTGGTGAACCTGATCTGGGCCACGTCGGCCAGGCGCACGACGCTGCCGCCGGCGCTCTTGATCACAGTCTCGCCGATATCGCCGCCACTCTTGAGGGCGCTGTCGTTCAGGGTGAGGAAGAGCTTGCCGCGATCCTCGATCTTACCGGCGGCGGAGAGGACGTTCGCGCCCGCCAGCGCCTGGGTGACGTCGGCGACCGTCAGCCCGTAGGCGCGCAGGTTCGCCGGATCGACCACCACCTGGTACTCGCCGATGCCGCCCCCGAGCGAATCGACGCGGGCGATCCCGGGGATCGCGGTCAGCAGCGGCGTCAGTGTGAGGTCGGCGTATCGGCGCAAGGCGACCGGGCCGATGCTCGAAGAAGTGAGGCTGTAGGCGGCCACCGGGTCGACCGTCGGGTCCATGCGCTGCACGGTGAAGGTGACGCCCGGCGGCAGGCTGGCGGCCGCCTGGGAAAGCGCGGTCTGAGTGCGTTGGAGGGCGAGGTTCATGTCGCTCCCCCAGGCGAAACTCACCTTCAGCTCGGCCTCGCCGCGGCTGGTGTCGGAGCGCAGGTCCAGCACGCCGGGAACGGCGCGGACCGCCTGGGCCAGCGGCCGGGTGATCACCGCGTCCATCTGGTCGATGGGCCGGTCGCCAGCCTCGATGGTGACGAAAATCCGGGGAAAAGAGATGTTCGGAAACAGGCCCACGGGCAGCGAAAAGCCGAACGCGACCCCCCCGAAGATGGCGATGGCGAGAAGGGCGAGCAGCGAGCGGCGGTGGTTAGCGAGCCGTTCGGAGAGCGTCATCGGGTCCGGACCGCCATGCCGTCCTGGACCTGGTACGCCCCCTGGACGATGACCGGATCGCCGGCCCTGAGGGCGCCGGTGACCGCGACCGCGTCACCCGCTTCGGCGCCGGTCTGCACCGGAACCAGGGACGCCTTGCCGCCGCGGTCCACGAAAAGGTGGGCGCCGTTCTCGTCGTAAACGACCGCTGCGCGCGGCACCGTCAGGCCCTGGGAACTCCCGGTCACGATCGTCCCTTTGACCGCGTCGCCGAGCGTCAGGCCGGCATCGCTCACCGGCGCGGTCACGGTGATCAGGCGCGTCGTCGGGTCTATCGTGGCGCCGATGATTGCGACCCGCGTCTCCAGGGCCTGGCGGGGATCCAGAGCGGAGGCAACGCGCACGCTCTGGCCGACGGCCAGGGCGCCGGCGCGGTTCGGCTCGACGCCGAGTTGGGCTACGAGCCCGCCCCGGGCCACAATCGAAAGCAGCGCGCCGCCAGCCGCCACCTGGGCCCCCTTCGACGCCGTGAGCTGTGAGACGATGCCGGCGACTGGGGCCGCGATCACCTGCTGCGACCGGCCGCCCCCGGCCGCTGACTGCGCCGCCAGCCCCGCCCGGGCGTCCGCGAGCGCTTTCTGAGCAGCGCCGAGCTGGTCATTGGCGGCCAAATGCTGGGCGTAGAGGCGCTGGACGCGGGCGAGGTCCTTGCCGGCAAAGACAACCGCGTCGGACGCCTGCCGGTAGGCGAGGGCGCTGGCGGGGGTGTCGCCGACGATGACGAGCGGCGCCCCGGCGGCAACCTTCATGCCTGGCCCGACCAGCACCTGTTGGACGATGACGTCGCGGGGGGCCGAAACCGTCCGCGTTGCGGCTGATGAGCCGGCGACCACGCCATAGGCCTCCATGGTGCGATCGATAGCGCCGGAGCGCGCCGCGACCAGGGTTACGAAGGCGCTTGGCTCGGCCTCGGCCCCGGCGGCAGGCTTGTGAAACACGCGCCAGGCGATGAGGGCAACGACGATGGCGGCGATTATGGCGATGGCGATGCCCGGCCAGCCCCTCAGTCGGTTCATCGAGCGCTGACCTCTGGCGGCGGGGTGAAGAGAACGGTCTCGAGGCCGATGTCGGCAACGCGGCGGGCGAGCCGCGTGTCCCAGAGGGTAGCCACTTCCTTCAGGGCCGACTCCTCGATCGCCAGGTAGGCGGCGCTATCCAGATCGCCCCGCGCCAGAGCCGGGCGGGCGGAGCGGGCCTGCTGCTCCAGAATCGGGACCTGGGTCTCGAGACGCCGCTGCTCAGCCAGTTCATCGGCGAGGTCGCGCCGCGCCTGGTCGACCTCGGCGGCGGTCTGGTCGATCCTTGCCTGGTACTCCTGTGCCAGTTTTGCGCG
The DNA here is from genome assembly GCA_035946795.1 of Caulobacteraceae bacterium. GTDB lineage: Bacteria > Pseudomonadota > Alphaproteobacteria > Caulobacterales > Caulobacteraceae > Acaudatibacter. The sequence goes on from DASYYX010000028.1 coordinate 21,077, forward strand.
GGTTGCTCGCTCGATGGCGATATTGCCGCGGTTGCCGTTGAAGATCGGAATGTCGATGTTGGCGGTCCAGCCGTTGGTGAGGATGGCCCCTGTGTCGCGCTGGCGGCTGTAGCCGAGGTTGAGAACCGGAAACTGAGCCAGGATGGCTTTGCGCAGGTTGGCGTTCTGGGACGCGTAGCCGGCCTGCAGGGCGAGCAGATCGGGCCGGCGGCGAGACAAGTCGGCGAGGGCGGTCGAAATCGCCGACGCTGTTGGATCGTGCGGCCCTGCCTCGTCGACGAGGGGAAGGCGCACCGAGGGGTCGAGGCCAATGACGGCGTTCAGCTGGGCCCGGGCGGTGACCGCCGCGCGTTCGGTGTCGCGAAGCTGCACATCGGCGTCGAGCTTGGCCGCCAGATCCGCCCCGGCGATGGCGGCAGTGACATCATGGCGCTCGGAGGCCAGGCCGCTCTGTCGGGCGCGCTCGGCGAGATCGGTGTCGATGGCCGCCAGCACCTTGGCCTTGGCTTCGTCCATCAGCGCCGTGAGCGCCAGCTGCCGCGCCTTCTGGGCGGTGCTCCACTCGCTCCAGAGCAGGTCCAGATTGGCCTGGCGCTCGGCCTGCTCGGCGGCCTCGTGCGCCGCCCCGCGGGTGATGAGGGCGACGATGTCGATGGTGGGGGTGAGGTTCCAGGCAGGCACGAGGCCCTTGGGATGTTCGGGAAAATCCATGCTGACCGGCGTCAGCTGCGGATCAGGCAACAGGCCGGCGGCGAAGGCCTGGGCGGCCGCGACCCCGGTGGCGGCGCGCTTGGCGTTCAGGTCCGGGCTGTTGAGGACCGCCAATATGGCGGCGTCCGTCGGCGTCAGGCGCATCGGGTCGATTGGGCGAGCGGGCAGGGGGGCGAGGCGGATCTGGGAGACGTCCGCCGACAACTGGCCGACGCCGCCGGCGAGGTCCGGTCGCTGGGCGAGCGGCAGCGGCGTGAAGTGGGCGCAACCCGCCAAGACGATGGCGGCGAGGCCGGCCACCATTCGCCGCCCCGATGACGGGAGCGGCGAAGTGGGTTGGGGCCTTTCGGCAGCCCGCAATATGCGAGCGGCCGATCCACCCTTCCCTCGAGGGGGAGGGAGGTTGCTTGGTGGTCGTCTCACGGGCGCGCTTCTTGCCGCTCCAGCCTGGCCAGGGAATGACCAATCGATTGGGATGTTGCAATGTTCGCCGATCGGGGGAAGACCACGAGCGCTTCCAGGCCTGGAGCGGCGTCTTCGAGCGTCGCCTCGGCCCCGTGAAGCCTGGCGACCGCCGCCACCAGGGCCAAGCCCAGGCCGCTGCCCGGAGTGGAACGGCTGGCCTCCAGGCGGTGGAAGCGGTCGAAGAGGCGCGCGCGTTCGGCCGAGGGCACACCCGGGCCGTCGTCGGCGACCGACAGGCGCGCCCGTCCCTCGACCTCGCCGCAGGACACGACGACACGGGCGCCCTGACCGGCGTGGCGAAGACTGTTCTCGACCAGGTTGGCGAGCATCTGGATGAGAAGTTCGCGGTCGCCTTCGATGGGAACCGGCTCGGCGACCTGTAAAGCCAGACTCTGGCCGGCGTCCTCGGCCGACGGGGCGAAAGCTTCGGTGACGGTGCGGGCGATGTCGACAAGATCGACGGTGCGAAAGCCGGCGCGCCGGGCGCCGCTCTCGATCTGCGCGATGCGCAGCAAGGCGGCAAAGGTGGAGAGAATGGCGTCCAGATCGGCGAGCGCCGCCTCGATGGCCGCTCCCTGGGCCGGCCCGACGGGCTCGGCCAAGGTAGCCTCCAGGCGCCCGCGCAGGCGCGTGAGCGGCGTGCGCAGATCGTGGGCGATGTCGTTGGAGACCTGGCGCAGGCTCTCCATAAGAGCTTGGATTCGGTCGAGCATGCGGTTGAAGGCGCCGGCCAGGCGCCCGAGATCATCGCCGCCGACGGCAGGCGGCACCCGCCGGGAAAGGTCGCCGTCGATGATCGCCTCGGCCGTCCCGGTGATCTCTCCAATGCGCCGGCTCATGCCGCGGGCGAGCGCCCAGCCGCCAGCCACGCCGAGCAGACCGATGGCCAGAAGGGCCGCGCCGAAACGACGAAAGAGTGCATCGTCCAGGGCCTCGATGCGCTCCAGGTCGTCCCCCACGAGAAGCCGGTAACCACCAGGCAGCGTTGTAGTGAGCACGCGAATGCGCTCGGTGTCCTCCCCGCGGCGGCCAGGGCCGGCGAACACCGACCAGCCGGTTGGTGCGGTCATTCCATCCAGTCGCCCGGCCATGGGGCGTCCGCTCGGGCCCCTGAGCCCGTAATCGAGCGCGCCTGGAGTTCTGTCCCGTTCCTGGACCGCCTGAACGACCCCGGTGAGGCCTTCGGTGCGATACTCCTGGGCGAGCGACGCCGACTCCGAAGCGATGCGCTGATCCAGGACGCGCCCCAGCGCTGCGCGCGCGGTCAACAGGGTGATGGCCCCCAGAGCCGCCACCGCCAAGGTGAAAGCGGCCCCATAGAGGGCCGCCAGGCGCAGGCTCGACGAGCGCAGTAGTCCCCTCACGGTCCGCTCAGGACGCGCGCAGGCAGTAGCCGGCCCCGCGCACCGTTTGGATCAGCTCTGGCGCACCCCGCCGCGCCAGCTTGGCGCGCAGCCGGCTGATGTGGGTCTCGACGATGTTGGTCCGAGGGTCGAAGTGAAAGTCCCAGACGCTTTCCAGCAGCATGGTGCGCGTGACCACCCTCTCGGCGTTGCGCATCAAGTACTCCAGCAGCTGGAACTCGCGCGGCTGCAGTTCGATCTTCTCGCCGCCGCGGCTGACGGCGCGTTTCAACAGATCCATCTCGAGATCAGCCACCTGCAGACGGGTGGGCGTGTCCTGCGGCGGCGGACGCCGGGCGAGCGCGTTCACCCGGGCGAGGAGCTCGGTGAAAGCGAACGGCTTGACGAGATAGTCGTCCCCGCCGGCCTCCAGGCCCTCGACCCGATCGTCAATGCCCCCCATGGCGGTGAGCAACAGCACCGGTGTCTTGACCTTGGCGGCGCGGATGGTGCGCAGAATCGTGAGGCCGTCGACCTGAGGCAGCATGCGATCGAGAATGATCACGTCATAAGGTTCGCCGGCCGCCAAGAGCAAACCATCGCGCCCCGCAGAGGCCAGATCGACTGTGTGACCGGCCTCCGAAAGGGCGCGCTTCAGCCAGGCGTTGGTCTCGGCATCGTCTTCGACCAGCAGCAGTTTCATAGGCGCGTGCGGAGCAGGCGAGGGGCTGCCAACGTCAAGGGCCATGGCGCGCCCAGAGATGTTCGGGTCGGCACGGTGGCGCGCGCCGGCCGCTCCGGCGCCAGCCTCTGGCGCTCGGGGCGCCGGGTCGGGCGGGCCGAAGGCGGCTCAGGAATCGCTTTCAGCCATGGAAATCCGCATGGCTCCTCTGATCTCCGAGGACCGTTTCGGCCGCCGCCCGCAAGTTGCACAATGCAACCAGTGGGCAGTGGCGTCAAGCACCGCAGCTCAGTCGGGATTGGCGCTTTCGCGATCGTTCTCGAGCACTTTGCCGGTCTTTGCGTCGATGCCGACCTCCCAGACTTTGCCCGCGCTCAGGACGTCGAACGAATAGCGCAGGCCGCTGCCGCCGCCTTCCTTTTCGAGCTCCTGGTCGGTGATCTTGCCCGGCCTCGCGGCGAGAGCCGCGGCGCGAGCTTGCGCCAGGCTGATCTTTGCCTGAGATCTCGCGCCGGTGAAGGCCAGGTGGTTGGAGGCGGCCGCAGCGCCCGAGGCGAGCGCGGCGACGGCCAAGGCCGTGAGAATGGTCTTCATGTCCCTTCTTTCGAATATGCCCGCCCCGGATGCTTATCCGTCAGACGAGATGGCCTGAGTCTGGCCGCCGTATTGAGGATCGGCAATTATCCCGATCAGGCAATCGCGGGGCGGGCGAGGGTGAGTGCGGGGGCCGGCGGAGGGGCTGGTCCCAACCGAGACCAGCCGGACCCTTCGGCGCGCAGCGCCGCCATGTGCTGGGCGAAGGCGCCGGCCGCCGGCGGATCGCCGATGATGACCTGGCCCCAGAAGCCGGCCCCCTTGGCGTTGGTGGTGACGGTGAAGGTGGCGACCAGCGTCAACGTCGGGCCGCTGAGCGGCGGGCTGGCGAGCGAACCCAGATCAAAGGCGGTGTCGCTGAAGAAAGCGACGGCGTCGGCGGCTGTCGTGAAGCTCTTGGTGACCTCAGAGATGCCATCCGCCTTGAGACTGAAGGCGACGCCGGTGACGTTGGCGGGCAGCGCCGCCTGGCCGCCGAAGAAGCCGACGATCAGATCGCCTTTCGAAGCAAGCTTGGTGAGGTCCAAGGTCAGGTCGAGGTGCTCGGTTACGGTTTGCGAGCCGGTCGAACCGGCGGTGGCCGCGCCGCCGACCTCGGCAATCGCAAAGCCCACTGGCGAGGCCCCGAAGGCGGTCTTGATGTTCGGATTGGCATTGAGCACCGCAGTGACGCTGGCGCCGGTGGGCGTGGCCACCTGCCAGACCTGGCCGGCGCCGCCGGTGGCGAAGGTGAGCGCATTGCCGCCGACCAAGGCGAGAGCCTTGGCCTTGGAGACGCCGGCCGTCGAGCCGCCGACGCTGACCTCGTTGAGCTGCACGAGTTGGCCCGCGGCGCCGAACTGGATGGCTTCGCCGGAGAATGTCCCGGAGGCTCCGACCGCCTTAACCTTGGCCTTGGCCGAGCCGAGTGTCGCACCGGTTCCCCCGTACGCCGCGGCCGATGCGGTGACGCTGACGCCATAGGCGAAGGTGACCGCCTTGGCCGCGCCCCCGGCGCCCGTCGTGGCGCCGCCGGTCCCGCCGGCGCCGCCCACCGCCGCCGGGCCCGCCGCGACCGTCGCCGCGCCGCTAAGGGTCAGTATCGCCGTCCCGGCGCCGCCGGCCCCGCCGACGCCGGAAGTGGGATTGCCGCCGGCGCCGCCAATGCCGTCGACATAAGCGCCGACCGTGGCGCTGCTGTTGGCGTTGAGGTTGTCGTTGAAGGTCAGCGTCGCATTGCCGTAGCCGCCGGCGCCGGCCGCGCCGCCGGCGCTCGAGCCGCCGGCGCCGCCCTGGGCCGTCTCGCCGAGGTTCAGGGTCCCGCCGGCAGTCGATCCGGAGGCGTTGTTGGCCACCAGGATGCTGGCGCCCGCGCCGCCGTTGGCGCCGGCAAGGCCCGCGCCGCCGCCGCCGCCGTTCTCACGCGCGTCAGCGGAGGCGACGCCCGAGGTCGTGCTCGTCGCCTTGGCCTTGGCGACCGCCAGGGCCCCGGTCCCGCCGGTGAAGCCGGGGCCGTAGGCGGCGCCGCCGGCGCCGCCCGTGGCGCGCGTCGCCAGATAGGCGTTCTGGCCCGACACACTCCCCTTGGCTTTCGCCGTCGCTCCGGCGATTCCCGAGCCGTTGGTGTCCTCCCCGGCGGCTCCGGCTGCGGCGCGCACCAGCGAGTGCACCGTCGCCGAAGTGGATGCGTCGACCGCGCCCTTGGCCTTGCCGCCGGCGCCCGGCGTTCCCCCCGCCCCGCCGGCGCCGCCGTAGGCGTAGGTGTTGGCTTTCAGATTTCCCTGCGTGGCGCTGGCGAGAAGCTTGGAGATCACCGCCCCGCCCGCCCCGCCAATGGCGCCGCCGCCGCCGGCGCCGCCGGTAAGCGTCTGATAGGCGTAAGCGTTGCCAACGGTGCTCGAGGCCGGCGTCGAACTCGTCAAGGATTCGATGGCACCGGCGCCGCCGGCGGTCTGGCCGTTGCCGCCGGCGCCGCCAGTGAGGGTGAGCTTGGTGGTGG